>JBIQMS010000031.1:0-59941 GCA_044463125.1 Terrimonas ferruginea | reverse complement strand
CAACCTTAAACTTTAAACCCTAAACCTTAAACCAAAAACGTACTACCTGCCTGCCGGCAGGCAGGCGTAATACGTAAAACGTAATACATGCAAAACATCGTTCACGCAAAAGATCTCTTATCCGCCACTGGCATCTGTTGGATCGACGCCCGCTCGGGACCAGATGCCCGCGTTTCTTATGCACAGGGCCATATTCCCGGCGCTCTTTTTGCCGATCTGGAAAAAGACCTGGCAGATATTGGGCCGGATGCTTCAAAGGGTGGCCGGCATCCCCTACCCCCGGCAAAAAAATTTGCAGAATGGCTGGGGAGCAACGGAATTGATCCCGATACCCGTGTAGTTGTGTACGACAACAAAGGCGGCGCCAATGCGGCAGCCCGTTTTTGGTGGATGTTGAGGAGCCTGGGGCATCAAAAAGTGCAGGTTGTAAGTGGCGGACTACCCGCGCTGCTTGCCGCAGGTTTTACGCTCAGTAATACGGAAGAGAATGTGCATCCGCTTGAAGCATATCCGGTGCAGGAATGGCAACTCGCCACCGTTGCTGTTGAGGATGTGGCCCGGATGGCTGAAGATCCCAGTTATAAAGTTATTGACGTAAGAGAGGGATTTCGGTACCGCGGAGAAAAAGAACCCATTGATCTGGTGGCCGGACATATCCCCGGCGCCATCAATATTCCCTACATTGAAAACATGAACGAAGCAGGTGAATTTCTTTCCGCTGAGGCATTAAGGGAAAAGTATGGGAACCTGTTGGGAGATACGCCCTCAGAAAATATCATTGTACACTGTGGATCGGGTGTTACCGCCTGCCATACCTTGTTGGCTTTAGAAGAAGCTGGCATACATGGCGCGGCTCTTTATACAGGGTCATGGAGCGAATGGTCACGACAGGACCGACCCATTGCAACCGGCCCCAACCCTTAGGCGCCCAGGTAACTGCGCAAAGCATGTGTATTTTTGGTAGTACGCAAGATGGTTAACGCTTTATCCTTGATCTGTCGCACACGCTCCGGTGTAAGATCCATCCGGCGGGCAATATCTTCGAGGCTCATCGGGTGATCTACATCAATTCCAAAATAATAGCAGATAGTAAGTTTTTGCTTTGGGTTCAAAACCTTCAGGGATCGGTTGATCTCGAGGCGAAGGGAATCCATATGCAGGAGTTTACCGCCCGGCTTGTCGGCTGAGTCGTTTTCCAGTAAATCCATCAAAGAGCCGTCTTCCTCCTCTCCCATTACAGGCGTATCGAGGCTTACATGATTTTGCTTCTGCTGCAACAATTGGCGAATATCGTTGACCTCCATTTCCATTTCCTCTGCAATTTCTTCAATACTCGGGGCGCGCTCCAGTCGCTGCTCCAGCAGAGTCTGGGTTTTGTGAATCCGACTGCTTAATGCCACTTTGTTAATGGGAAGGCGGATAATCCGGGAATTCTCAGCCAGCGCCTGCAAAATATACTGACGTATCCACCATACTGCGAAAGAGATAAACTTGAAGCCCCGGGTATCATCAAAACGTTGGGCCGCTTTTATCAGGCCCAGATTACCTTCATTAATCAAATCAGGTAAGGAAAGGCCCTGACCCTGGTATTGCTTGGCTACTGAAACCACAAAGCGCAGGTTGGCTCTTGTAAGTTTGTCCAAAGCCGCCTTATCGCCTTTCCGAATCAGCGCGGCAAGCCGCACTTCTTCCTCCGGTGAAATCATTTCTACTTTGGCAATTTCCTGGAGGTATTTATCCAGGCTGGGGGATTCACGATTCGTTATTGAGTTCGTGATTTTGAGTTGACGCATTCCCATAGTTGGTTGATCGGTTAATTGCAGTTTAGTTTTAATTGGTACCTGATCCACAACAAAGGAACGATCCCACTATAGGGAAAAAAATAGTAGAGCTTATTATTAAGATGTCATTTCTACACGTAATAGGATGTAGCAAAAACGCTACAAGCCATGTTGTTTTAAAGAATAACAAGAATTCTGAATAGGAACTCAACCTGTAAACGATCGTAGTTCTACGAAAGACTCGTAAAAATACGAATGTCGAAATTTTTGCACGCCCGTTTGTTGAATAAGATGATTTGCAAGCAAATAGAACGAAAATGAAAATGGAAGGAATTCAGTTTTGCAGAAAATACGATAATCAATCCGAAAAATTACGTAAAAAGCTTGCATGGGAAATATCCTAAGTATATTTTTACACCCGGATGCTGAAAATACGCAAGTGCATTCAGCCCGCATTGATAATCCGTAATACCTGATGATGAAAACAACTTTACCCTATACCGGCTTTGGCCGTATTATCTTCTCTTTATCCCTCTTGTTGCTGGCAACAGTAACCTGTCTGGCTCAGGATTTCAAAGGCCGGGACGGCAATGTAACCTACAACGGCAATAACCAGTATATTTTCAATCGCTATACAGCTTTGGCGTCAACCGCGGCTTCTGGCTCTCTGAGCTTTACCGTGGCGGACATCAACCAATTGTCGGGCAGCTACAGTTTTACCAATAGCGCGAACCCCTACCAGAACGACGCTTTGGGTAAAGGTGACCTGGTTATGGTTATTCAAATGCAGGGCGCGGATATAGTTACGACCGATAATGCGAGCTACGGCAGCATTACCGATTATCAGAACACAGGCCTTTATGAATTGCGGACAGTGTACCAGGTGAGCGGCAATACCATTCTTCTTTGTGAAAATCTCAGTAATACTTATACCGTTGGCAATCGTTCCCGCGCGCAGGTGGTAAGGGTTCCACGTTTTCAGGACCTGAGCATCGGCAGCAACGCAACAATTACCGGTTTACCCTGGAATGGCGAAACAGGAGGAATTGTGGCTATAGAGGCTGAAGGTACCGTTACCATCAACGGAATCATTTCCGCAAACTCATTAGGTTTTCGCGGTGGTGTGGACGATAAATCGCAGAGCTCACCCAGTGGTAGCGCCGTGATTTCTTTGTATCGTACTACAACGACCAACTCGGCTGCCACCAAAGGTGAAAGCATTGCCGGCAACGATATCGATTATAATACTTATCTCAATGGAGCGAATGGACGTGGTGCACCCGCTAATGGTGGTGGCGGTGGTAATGGTCATAACGCAGGTGGAGGCGGTGGCGCCAACGCAGGCCTTTCAGGTGCTTTGCTGCCCTGGAATGGTACAGGCATCAAGAATAGTTCCGGTACCGGCTGGGCAAATGCCTGGAACCTGGAATTTGCCGATTTTGCCAGCAATATTTCCGCTGGCGGTGGTAGAGGCGGTTACTCCTTTTCCAATAGCAATCAGGATGCTCTTACGCTGGGTCCTTCCCAGAATGCATGGGGTGGTGATAAACGACAAATTGTAGGTGGTTTTGGTGGCCGCCCGCTGGACTATTCATCCGGCAATCGCCTTTTTCCCGGCGGTGGCGGTGGTGCTGGTGACGGCAACAACAACTCTTCGGGTAATGGAGGCAACGGCGGCGGGATCGTTTATATTCAGGCCCTCGGGCAGGTGTCAGGCTCCGGGCAAATCATGGCACATGGACAGGATGGATTCAATACACAGGGTTCAAATATTGACGCCGCAGGTGGCGCAGGTGCAGGTGGCGCTATTGCTGTACTCAGCAATACAGGAATCAGCGGTATCAGCCTTGCGGCTAATGGTGGCAAGGGCGGCGACCAATTAACTCTTTCCGGCGAAGCCGAAGGACCGGGTGGAGGTGGAGGTGGCGGATTCATACTTACCAGCCACAGCGGACTAAGCTGTTCGGTAGCCGGCGGTTCTAATGGCAACTCCTATTCGGCCCATGTTACAGAATTCACACCCAATGGCGCAACCATGGGCGCGGACGGTACCATCCTCAGCGGCGCATCCTATAGCCCGGTGCTGGCCTGTAACGAATCTGGGTTTATTCTTCCCGTAAAACTGCAGAAGTTTACCGGCAAATGGCAATCGGACTTCGCCCTGTTGCAATGGACCAGTGAAGAAAGCAGCCAGTTTAGCCACTATGTATTGGAAAGAAGCTGGAATGGCAACGATTACAGCAGCATTGCTACCTTGTTTGGAAGCGAACAGCGGGGATCGACCCAGGCCTATGCCTATCGCGACCGCAATGCCAAATCGGATGCGGCCAATTATTATCGATTGAAAATGATCAACCGTGATGGCAGCTACAGCTATTCAACCGTTCAGTTGGTATATGCTGCAAACAACAATACAAAGGCAGATATTGCTGTCTTCCCCAATCCTGCCCGCGAAACCCTGCAAATGCAGGTGCCGGCAAGCTGGCAGGGGAAAAGCTTGCGTATTGAAATACTGGATCTCACTGGAAAGCTGGTTCAGCAATCGATAATTGGCCAATCAACCGCAATAGAAAGAATTGAACTGGCTGGCCTTGCCTCGGGACTCTATATTCTGCGCGCAACGGGTGCTAATGGTCGATGCCAGACGAAGGTTTCTGTAAAAAAGTAGCTGCAAGTAAAACATAAACAACTACCGGTCTCTTGCTTTCAGTCTTTGTCTGGATTATCCTCTCTTGCAACTTCGGCAGCACTTTCGGAATTGAGGGTTAAAGGGTAATGCATAGTCTTGTCATATTGCTGTGAGCCATCCGACTTGCTCGCCAAGTCGTTTTTTATATATTCCTCAAGGTCAACAAATATTATTTGGGGTACTTTGCCACATGCAAGCGAAAGTTCAACGAGCTTACTCATTTTATGGTCGAAATTTCCATTCATGATTTGGGATATATATCCTTTGGTCACTCCAAATTCCGCTGCTAAATCTTTTTTTTTCAACTTCTTTTTCAACCTATAGCTTTCCATCAAATTGAAAAGGCTGTTTTGCATATATGCCAACCAATATTCGGGACTTTTCAATAATTCTACGTGGTTCATATTTTTTCCTGATTTAATTGTCCAAAAAATTTCGTCTTCAAAGACCTGAATTTTCTTATGTCTGCCTTTTGCATGTTCTTAAATCCCGCCAGCATGATAACTTTCGAGCCCGGTAGTTTTGCTCCATAGATTCGGAAATCACCACTCTTGAACTCAAAATCAGGGAATAAGTCTTTCTTTTCTCTTTTTAATTCATGATATTTTGTTCCAGGCACAGCTTCGTTATTAGCTACCATATTCATGTAAGCATAGATTTTCACAAGGTCTTTTCTGTATCTTCTTTCGAGCGTGGATTCAAATAAATCCAGCATCCCTGATTGTCTCTCATCCTGCTGGTCTTTAGATATAGGAACTTGATAATCAGAGAATCCGTTGATAGTAAGCTGATAGAATTTTTGCCTGCCTCTAACACAGGTTATTCTTTTTAATCCAAATTTAGCCATATTCCGGTTTAGTTACAACTAAACTTTTCTGTTTTTTGAAAATCCCCAATTTCGTTGAAAGAGGAGATTGCATATTTAGATCAATCAGCTATCAAATACTTCAGAAAAAGACGCCCTAATTTCTGTTTTTTGACTGGCATCATTCACCCTGTTTCCGTTATATTTAGGCATATTGTCTAACTTAATTGACCTAACTGCCATATGATGCGGAATCTAATATTGTATGTACTACTCTATTGGAGTGGCACACTCAACGCACAAACCAAATTGGATAGCTTGCTTCCTGTTCGCGGGTTTTGTATAGCCGCCCCTTCGGTAGAGGGACTTGATTCTTTTCTTTTGTTTGTTGATCGTGAACTGGCGCCACAAAAAGTGAATACCCTGATACTTCGAGTGGATTACAATTATCAGTTTACTTCTCACCCGGAGCTGGCAGATGATAAGGCGCTTTCGAAAAGCGACGTGAAGAAAATCGTTGCCAGTTGCCGCAAAAATGGAATTCGTGTGATACCACAAATCAATCTGTTTGGTCACCAGTCATGGGCCGGTACCCTGGGCAACCTGCTAAAGGTTTATCCGGAGTTTGATGAAACACCTCATGTGAAGATGCCCGCCGAATATAAATGGCCCAATGCCGACAGTCTTTATTGCAAAAGCTATTGCCCCCAGCATCCGGGTGTGCACAAAGTAGTTTTCGCGCTGGTGGATGAAATCTGTGATGTTTTTGAAACGGATGCCTTTCATGCTGGCCTCGATGAAGTGTTTTACATCGGCGATTCCCGCTGCCCCCGCTGCGCCGGGAAAGACAAAGCCGAAATTTTTGCCCAGGAAGTAACGCGTATTCGAGATCACCTCAAGAGCCGCAACCGTGAATTGTGGATATGGGGCGACAGGCTGCTCGATGGCTATACTACCGGCCTGGGCATGTGGGAAGCCAGCCACAACAATACCCATGGTGCCATTGACCTAATACCGAAGGATGTGGTCATCTGCGACTGGCACTATGAAAGGCCGGATGCCACCGCTATCTATTTTGCAATGAAAGGATTTCGGGTGCTCACCTGTCCCTGGAGAAAACCCGATATAGCCCTTGCTCAATTGGAGGATATGCTGCGCTTCCGCCAAAATGCCACCCCACAGGTACGTGAAAGGTTATTGGGTATGGTGCAAACAGTTTGGTCGGGCGCAACGCCCTTCCTGCGGGGTTATTATAATGCTTCCGACGACAATAATGGCAATACCCCCTGGAATTGCTTCCGGCATTTGTTTGGCCGAATCAACGCGCTGAATTAATTCAGCCTTTTACCATTTTTGTCGATCCGGTACGATTTGCCATTGTCTTCCCAAACCGTGGCTGATCCCAGGAAGAATACGGTGGCGAGTTTATATTTGAATGGAATTACTGTTTTTCCCTTTGAATTAATAAAGCCCCACCGACCCTTTTTTTTCACTGGCGCCAAACCACTAAAAAAACTTTCTCCATCCTCATATCGGTTGGCGATGACCATCTTGTTGTCGAGATTAATATACCCCACTTTCCCTTTAAGTTTTACCTTAGCCAACCCATCACTAAAGGTGGATGCAAATTCATATTCGAACGGAATCACGGTATTACCCTTTCGATCAATAAAGCCATATTTGCCATTTAGTGATGCCGCGGAAATACCATCATTATTGAACAAGCTGATTTTATCATAAATGATGGGAATAATCTCCTCGCCCCGGTCATTCACCGCCCCAACTTTGCCCTGCAAATGCACCACTGAAATTCCATTTTTCTCAAACGAAAGCTCAATACCATTGTATTTCGCTGGCAGAATAACGCGCATATCTACATCCAGCAGTCCTACAAGTTTGCCATTTCTGACATAGTACCAATGCCGGCCATTTCGGAGCACATCACTTTTATCCTCCTGCCGCCAAATAGCGTCATAACTACCCGGGAGAATCTCCATCGAAGTATTCATTATTCTGAATTTCCCATTCTGATAGAGATAATAATATTCACCCCTTAGCGGAGCTCGTTTAATACTGTCATAGGCAGGAGCCAAAATTTCCTTATAGGTTTTGGCGTCCATGATCCCCATCTTGCCATTCCGCCTTATTTGAAAACTGGAAGGCAGGCTGCTTATCCAGATCGATATTTGGTCATAGACCGGTTCAACCAATAATCTGCCGGTGGTATTATGGAGTAACCCGTAAAGGTTTCCCTTGCGGGCATAAAGAATTTGTCCCGAAAACCGCGAGAGTTCGTCAAAAAAATACAACTCTTTGCCCTCTGCATCCAATATGCCTACTTTTCCATTCTTTGTAACCGCCGCTTTGCCCATATAGTAAGGCATGGCCGCATCATACACGGCAGCCACTTTTTCTGTTCCTTTGGAATCCTTATAACCAAACCTCCCATTGTTGTCCTTAAACACCTGCAATTGAGCCATCGTGGGACAAGTTGCGACCATGTAAAGGAGTATAGTCGCTGATAGAAATCGTCTCATAGCGTTTAAAAATAGAAAAGCGAGCAGATACCTGCAACTATTTGGGAGGTAAATCCACCGATACGCTAATTCCAATAAGTGGATTCTTGTAGAATTTCAACTACAAGATCTCCGAAATTTCCCGTACATCAGAATACGGCCTTCTTCTATTTTCCGGCAGTCGCATTCGATGCATCTTTGCACTATCATTCAGCCATGAAAAACCTCACGATCCAATAACCTGTTGGAACTGATGGTTTCAAACGAATTAAGAGTTAAGGCTCTGAACATTTTGATGGTTAAGGTTTAGGTTATTTTAAGCTCGACATGGAGTATCCGATTCACTCCTGTCAAAAAGTTGGGGATAGTTCTCTATCCCTCTTTTTTTGCCCCTACCTGAACACATTCATCCCCTTTTTCTTCCATTGCTCCCAAATCTGCCCAATCCTTTGCGGCAATTCTTAATTTCGGCGCTCCTATTCTTAACCCAATATCATTATTATGCGCAACATCATTCTTGGCCTTGCGGTGAGCCTGGATTGTTTTATTGAAGGGCCTGATGGCGAATTCGACTGGTGCTTTACCGACCAGGACTATGGCATGTCAGAGTTTTTTAAAAGAGTGGACAGCGTTTTTATGGGACGTAAAAGTTATGAGCTCGTGCAGAAAATGGGGGAAGTCGGCGAGTTTCCCGGTCAGCCCTCTCTGAATGAGTACATTTTTTCGCAAACCCTTCGTGAAGTGAAGCCAGGAGCCACCCTGCTCTCAGGCGATACAATTGCGGCAGCCCGGTATATCAAGCAGCAGGAAGGTAAGGACATCTGGCTGTTTGGCGGGTCGGCACTCACGGCATCACTGCTTAATGCCGGCCTGGTGGATGAGCTCTGGCTTTCCGTACATCCCATTCTTTTGGGAGCAGGCAAACCTCTGTTTACTGGTGTGGAAGGCCGCGTACCTTTGCAGCTCATGGAAACAAAAACCTACGACTCAGGTCTTGTTTCCCTTAAGTACAAATTATCGGCAAACTCGTAACGGTGATTGATAAGTTGTCGCCTAAAACAACTTATAACCCAACATGAGCGCCGTGCTTCCAAATTTGGAATCCCAGGCAGCGTATTTAGAGGAAAGTGAACGGTTCAAGTTATGGCGAACTTCCAGGGAAAAACGACTCGCCACCTGAAGCCCTGCGCCAAACGAAAGATTGGGTTCGGGCTTCACCTCTACTTCACCTGTGCTGGTAAAGAATTTGGTGGAATTAATGGCGAAACTGGGATTGAAAACGCCATTGAAAAACAGTTTATTCTTGTCTGACAGGTACAAATAATATCGGATGCCAACCGGCAATTCGATTGACGTGTAATTGATCCGGGCAATCTGGTTGGTTCGGTATTCTTCTTCATTTTTATAGAATAGTACACCGGGCTCAAAGATGACTGCCCATTTATTTCGAAGAATGGGCATCACGTATTCCATCTCCACTCCAAATCTTGCCGTTAGTTTGCTGTCAAATTCATGATTGGTGTTGGAGTACGGAGCGTAATTCAGCTTAACATTTGTCATGGCCATGCCAGCACGTACACTAAGATTATAGTCTCCTCCGGCATTGCTTTTCCTGCCATATACAATAGCCTTGCCCCCCATGCAGGTATTGTAGCTATGAAAAATTTTTTGAAGATTTTTTCCCGTGTAGGCCGTTTTCAGGATTTGATCCTGGGTGATGGAGGCACATTTCAGGGAATCCATGAGTTGGAGACGAAATTTTGGATTTTGTGCCACCCGGGTTCCATCCAGGTATCTTTTCCATACCAATGGCACAATTTCACCCGCGCCGGTCTGCATGAAATACCTTCGAAGATCTCCATCCTGAAAGCTATAGAGTCGCTTGCTCCCTTCGGCAAGCACCTGTAGGAAATGAGTCTCTTCGCTAAATTCAGGGTCCTGCGATACGCTCAAATTGGCTACCCGGTCGCTCGACCGATCAACCTTCACTGTTGCCCGAATGTACCAGAGCTGCTCTCCGATTCCAAATTCGCGGATATCCGCCAGGCTACCCTTCAGCACTTCCCCGCCTTCCGTGAGGCTATATTGAAAATTTGAGGGATTATTGGCCCATTCAATATTGCGTATAAATGCGTCCTTTCGCTGACCCGATTCATCTACAATAAATCCTTTCTCGAACTTTACCTGGGCAAGCAAACTGAAATTTATCAAAAACAAGCATAGCGAAAATATAGACTTCATCATTTCAGAGAATTTGTTCCCCAAAATAGTTGTCGAGCCTGACATATCAAAAAAAAATCCCGCCATGCGGGATTTTTATATACTATAAGATCGATTAGCGTTGCATAAAGGTTCGGCCTCTGCGTGATCCACCGCGTCGCATATTCAGATGACCATGCATGGCGGGCGAAGGCTGCGCCTGAGGTACTGAATGCATCAGGGGCACATCATAGGGATGATCCTTTACCACGGGTATTGTCTTGCGAATCAGTTTTTCGATATCACGGAGATATATCTTTTCCTCGAAATCGCAGAATGATAGGGCGATCCCATTTGCCCCCGCACGTCCTGTACGGCCAATACGGTGCACATAGGTTTCTGGAACATTGGGCAGGTCGTAATTGATTACGTGGGTGAGCTCGTCGATATCGATACCACGCGCTGCAATATCCGTAGCTACGAGTACTCTTGAGCGGCGGGTCTTGAAATTGTTAAGTGCGTACTGACGTGCATTCTGCGTTTTGTTGCCATGAATGGCTTCAGCACGAATACCCGCTTTTGTGAGCGCTCTTGCCACTTTATCAGCACCGAATTTTGTTCGGGTAAAAACCAGCGCTGTGGGTATTTGGGGATCCTTCAGCAGATGAATCAACAACTGCGCTTTGTTTTGTTTTTCGGTGAAGAAAATATGCTGTTGAATGGTATCGGCGGTAGAAGAAACGGGAGTTACTTCCACTTTTGCCGGGTTTTGCAGCAGCATATCCGCCAATTGCTGAATCTCCGGTGGCATGGTAGCCGAGAAAAATAGGGTTTGCCTTTGCTCGGGCAGGCGGGCGATAATCCGGCGAACGTCCTGCACAAATCCCATGTCGAGCATGCGATCGGCTTCATCGAGCACGAAATAACGAATGTCTTTTAAGCTAACATGTCCCTGGTTCATCAGGTCGAGCAATCGGCCCGGTGTTGCTACCAGGATATCTACTCCACGGCGCAGCCCGGCTACCTGCTTGCTTTGCGACACGCCTCCAAAGATAACTTCATGCCGCAACGAAAGATGACGGCCATAGGCCTTAAAACTTTCTTCAATCTGAATGGCCAGTTCCCTGGTTGGAGTTAGAATAAGCGCCCGGATCGGCCTCCGGCCATTGGCTGATTCATTGCCTGTTGTTTGCGACATCAACTGCAATAGCGGCAAAGCAAATGCGGCCGTTTTACCGGTACCGGTTTGCGCGCAACCGAGCAGGTCTCTTTTTTGCAATACAAAAGGAATAGCTTGTTGTTGAATCGGGGTGGGGTTTGTATAACCCTCTTCCTGTAACGCGCGAAGGAGGGGCTCCATCAACGCTAAATCTGTAAATAACACTTGTGCGATTTTTTGATCAGGCAGACCCTGTCATATGCCAGTACGGAACCGGAACAGCCGGTCTGCAAAATTATTTTTTGAAAATTTGATTTGTAGGTAAGGCTATCAGAATAGGTCCGATACTTTACCTGCCTTACGTTTAGCCATCAGGCCGTTGAGGTGAGAACCGTTACGAGACTGGAAGAGCGAAACATTAAGAAACACAAATATAGACTATAATTTCAGAATTCCTGTTATTTATTTGTGAAGCCCTGGGTATCAGCAATTCCGTGCGCTTAGTCCACTGCATAGAAGAGGTATAACCCGATACCGGGCAACCAAACATTTTGACTGGCAGATGGTCTGATCTGACCCTGCCCCGGCAGGGAATGATGCGCCCATTTGCCCGACGGTATGGGGAATTCCAGCGATTCGGAACTGGCATTATAAATTACAAGGATCTTCTTCCATTCATCCGCATGGTCAGCTCCATTGATTGTATAGGCCACCGTACCCGGTTGTGAATCCAGGAACTGAATGCCATTGCGGATGGCTTCCCCCGTTCGCATTCGAAAAGCAGGATGCGCTTTTCGCAACTCGATCAGCGCCCTTACAAAGTCAAAAACCTGCTGGTTTTTGGTCTTGAGGCTCCAGTCGATGGCATTGATGCTGTCGCCGGCATTATAGGAATTTTCGTTACCCTGCTTGCTGCGCAAAAATTCCGTGCCGGCATGCAGAAAAGGAATACCCTGCGAGGTGAGCACGATGCCCAATGCCAGTTTATGCATGGCTATCCGCTCAGCCTCGCTCCTGTCTTTTGCAGAAATCGCCAGCTTATCCCAAAGCACATGATTGTCGTGACATTCCGCATAAGTAACCACCTGGCCTGGATCCTTAGCATAAGGTGTATCCGAATAATTTACTTTTTGATAGTTGACCTGCGGATGCGGGCAGGAAGCCACCACACCAAAGCGGATGCTCGGCTCCATGCCTGGCTTTCCTGAAACAAAGCCCCTATCCTCTTCTTCAAAAACACTTCCTTTAATCCCATCGCGGATATCATCGCTGAAAACGGCGATGCCATTCAGTTGCGTCGCATATTTCTTCAAAGCCCGCTCCTTTTCCGGCAGTGGTGATTCACCTGCGGCCCAACCTTCGCCATAGAGCAGTACATGTGGATTTATCGCCTTCAGTCTTTTCTCTATTTCCTGCATGGTTACTATATCGTGAACGCCCATCAGGTCGAAACGAAAACCATCCACATGATAATTCTTCATCCAAAACTCAAGCGATTCGAGGATAAACTTTCGCACCATCGGTCTTTCGCTCGCAATCTCATTACCACAGGCGGTGGCATTGGAAAATTCGCCCTGCTCATTCTGGCGATAATAATAGCCGGGCACCAATTGGTTGAACCAGGAGTCCTGCGTGAGCATGGTATGGTTATACACCACATCCATCACGAGGCGCAGGCCGTTTTGATGAAAACGCATCACCAGTTCACGGAGCTCACGGATCCGCGCAGATGGATCAACGGCATCACTTGAATAGGAACCTTCGGGTACATTATAATTAAGCGGTTCATAACCCCAATTGTATTGTGGCTTTTCCGGCTTCGATTCATCAATCGACAAAAAATCATAAAAGGGAAGCAGGTGCACATGCGTTGCACCCAATTCGCGGATATGGTCGAGTCCGGTTGAAAGACCTGCGGCGTTGATAGTACCCGTTTCCGCCAGGCCCAAAAATTTCCCTTTGGCAGTAATGCCACTGGTAGAATGAATACTGGCATCGCGTACATGTAATTCATAGATTAAAGCATCAACCGGATGCAGACCATCGGGAGCCAGGTCCTTTTCCCAATTGGCAGGAGCTGCCTGACCAAGGTCGATGATGGCTGATCTTTTTCCATTCATGCCCACTGCGAATGCATAGGGGTCGGGTACTTCCTTCATCCATTTCCCATCAATCTTTGCACGATACACATAAAACCATCCATTCAGGTCTTTGTCCGCTTTCGACTGCCAGGTTCCTTTCTCCGCTTCTTGCATCGTGATCCTTTCGGCAGCTTCTCCTCCATTTGCTTCACGATACAATAGCAGCTCCACCACTTCGGCTGTGGGTGCCCAAACCCGAAAACTGGATTGATTACTTTGATATTGCAGACCAAGATCATCGCCCTCATACACCGGATAATCGGCAAAGGTCATTTTATCGGAACAGGAAAAGAGCATACTGGATGCGAGTAGCATAAGGATGGTAAGTTTGTAAGCGGGCATAGTGAGTGGTGAGTGGTGAATCGTGAGGCGTGAATCGTGAATCGTGAGTTTTAAGTTTCGGTTGGTGAGTCCATGGCTAGGTTAAAAAAAAATCTGCAATCCACCACCATAAACGTACGTAAGTTACAAAATCCCATGGATAGTTCCTCTCTAATCTCATGCCTCTGTCACGTCCTAAAAAAAGTCGACACTTTCTGCCTTAATCATTTATCTGCGCTCATCTGCGTAACAATCTGCGCTTATCTGCGGGAAAACTCTCCTGAACTATGAAGTTGATTAAAGCGCTGAAGCAGTTCCCGCAGATAATCGCAGATTTATCCGCAGATTTTCGCAGATACTATCTACTAACTACTTCCTACTCACGTCTCACGCCTCACGCCTCACGATTCACGATTCACGTCTCACGCCTCACGATCCACATCTTATAACTTAAAACTTCTAACTAATAGCTCCCCTTCTGCTTCCCGTTTTCCATTTCTTTGTAAATTGCCCACTCACAATACAAAACCAAACATGGGCGATTTACAGATTAAGAAGAATCCAAAAAAATATGATGTTGTCATAGTGGGCTCCGGAGCGGGCGGCGGCATGGCGGCATATATTTTGGCCAATGCCGGCATGAAAGTATGTATAGTAGAAGCAGGTCCTCTTTATGATCCCACCAAGAACATTACACAGTTTCTGAATCCCTGGGACTCTCCCCGGAGGGGGGCCAGCACCAAACTCCGTCCTTTTGGCGATTTTGACGCCAGTTACGGTGGCTGGGCGTTGGAAGGAGAGCCCTATACCAAAGCGGGAGGCACCGAGTTCGACTGGTTCCGCTCGCGTATGCTGGGTGGGCGCACCAACCACTGGGGTCGGATCTCCCTTCGGTTTGGACCCAAGGATTTCAAACGCAGAAGTATTGACGGACTGGGTGATGACTGGCCCATTACCTACGATGAGGTAAAGCCATTCTATGACCGCGTTGACCAGTTGATAGGCATATTTGGCACCAATGAAGGATTGGATAATGATCCGGATGGTATCTTTTTGCCACCGCCAAAGCCGCGTCTGCACGAATTATTCATTAAGAATGCGGCTGTGCAGGCAGGTGTGCGTGTGATTCCTTCCCGACTTTCGATCCTAACGCAACAACTGGCGGGCAGTCCCGAGAGGGGTGCCTGTGCTTTTTGTGCCCAATGCGGACGCAATTGCAGTTACTATAAGGCTGACTTCTCCTCACCGAATGTGCTGATCTATCCGGCCATGAAGACGGGCAATATCGATATTGTCGCCAACGCCATGGCCCGTGAAGTGCTCACCAACCGGGAAGGGCTGGCCACCGGAGTATCGTACGTAAGTAAGGAAGATATGCAGGAATACCAGGTAACCGGCGATGTGGTGATTCTCGCAGCCAGTGCCTGCGAATCGGCACGGATCATGCTCAACAGTAAATCGCAGCGACATCCCAACGGACTCGGCAATAGCAGCGATGTGGTTGGTAAATATCTGCACGATAGCACCGGCGCCGCGCTGGGTGGTTACCTCCCTACCCTGTTTGGCCGCAAGCGATACAATGAAGATGGCGTGGGTGGCATGCATATCTATTCCCCCTGGTGGCTCGACAATAAGAAGCTCGACTTCCCCCGTGGGTACCATATCGAATACTGGGGTGGTATGGGCCAACCCGCTTATGGCTTCAACTTCGGGATCGAAAGCATGAATGGAAAATATGTCGTTAACGGCAAGAAAAAAGAAGCGGGCGGTTACGGCGCTTCCCTGAAGGAAGACTATCGTTTCTTCTATGGCGCCAGTGTGGGCATGGCGGGTCGTGGGGAAGCCATTCCGCTCGAGTCGAACTACTGCGAAATTGATCCCAACGTGGTGGACAAATACGGTATCCCTGTTTTGCGCTTCAACGTAAAATGGAGCGACCATGAAGTGAAACAGGCCAAACATATGAAGGAGACCTTCAAGGAAATCATGCACAATATGGGCGCGGTGATTACCTGGGGTGGAGATGATGACGCGAGCAACAACTGGGGCCTTTCCAAACCGGGTGAAATTATTCACGAAGCGGGAACCGTGCGCATGGGCAACGATGCCCGACGCTCGGCGCTGAATAAATGGAGCCAGGCCCACGATTGCAAAAATCTGTTTTGTGTGGATGGAGGGCAGTTTGTATCGCAGGCCGACAAGAACATCACCTGGACCATCCTGGCGCTTTCGATGCGTGCCAGCGAGTACATCATCGACCAAAAGAAAAAACAAAATCTCTGAATCACTGGCGCAGGCCTAAAAAAATAACTATGGATCGCAGAAAATCCCTGAAATTACTGGCAGGTGGCGCTTTGGCCACCGGCGCTATTGTGGCAGGTTGCAACACTTCCGATCAAAAGAAAACGGAAGCCAAAGACCCGCTGGAAGGCATGAAGATTGACCGCTATGATGCGGAGCGGGAACGGGAAAGAGAATTGCTGGCCATGGATGCCTTCTTCACGCCCCATGAAATGGCCACCATCACCGTACTGGGCGATATCATTATTCCCAAGGATGAGTTTGGCGGCAGCGCCTCGGAAGCCAGGGTTCCGGAATTCATCGAGTTTATTGTAAAAGACATGCCACAGCATCAAACTCCCATGCGCGGAGGATTGCGCTGGCTCGACCTGCAATGCCTGCTACGATTCGAAAAACCATTCAAAGATTGCAGCCCTGAGCAGCAAATTGAGATGGTGGACCTAATAGCCTACCCGGCCAAAGCCGCTCCTGAGATGCAGCAGGGCGTCAGCTTTTTTAACCTGATGCGGAATTTGACCGCCACCGGTTACTATACTTCAGAAATCGGAATAAAGGACCTGGGCTATGCAGGTAACAAAGCCAATAAATGGAATGGTGTTCCGGATGATGTATTAAAGCAATACGGACTTTCCTATACCGAGAAGGAATTGAAGGAATGTGTGAAGTTTGATACTTAATTTTCTCTGCAACAACCAGCAAGTCTAAAGACTTATAATCAACCCGTCTATCTTTATAACTATAGACGGGTTGATTGTTTTTATTGTTATTTGAAAGGGCTAATAAAATTATCCTTTCGATTTCGCTTCGAGTCTCTAAGTGATTCCAGCCAATTAACTCCAAGAATTTTCGATCATATATATCCCAGTTTGAGTAATACTGTGGACAACAGAATCAACATAGCGCTGATTAAAAGCAATGCCTTTCGCAACTTATCCTGGGGAAAGTCGAACATTTTATGCTGAAGAAACCCAGGATTAAAAAGAAGCTTAATTAATCTTGCTGTGTAGACCAGGAAAGCGTACCCACAAATTATTGCAAGTGCGTATTTGAAAAATTGATCCATATGATGGTTTAATTGATTCTTTTTCCAGCATTACGGTTCATAAGCCTGTCAATTCATGCAATGAATCACACATACTTAGCTAGAAACATTCATTCCATATGTTGTATAGTGCAACGGCTGTTCCTAACCAACCTCCAATGTATTTCTTGACAAAGAATTTCACGACTTTCCAGGCAGTGCCATAAGAAAATGCACCAAGGTCCCGGATAATTTCCCTAATGCCCAAACTTGATCCCAAAACATTCAGGGAGCATTCAAACCAATCTGGCAATCCAGTATCGGCAATCTTTGCAGTACCAATCATTTCATTCAATGGCCTGAAATGCACGCCCTCATACATCGCGCAAATCAAGCCAAACCAGGTGGTGGCCGGATCGTTTACATCCACATCGGGCACTCCGTACTGCGGATAACGTTGAACCAGATAATCAATGATCTTATGATTTTTGTCTCGCAGAAATTGAGCGGCCTGCTCTTCACTATTAGCCTTGATCATCAGGGGATCCGATTCCAGGACAATATCCACCAGCTTTGCCTGCCGGCCGGGTTCCGGGGAAAGCATAGCGGCGATTGGCCCGTAGTCATGCTGCAGGTCCTGGGCAGGGGAATAAATACTACATACCCCCAGCAATACAATTACTGAAAACACACGATACCAGATCTTTTTCATGGCATTTCAATTTTGGGTGCCTACTCTGTTCAATAGCCGGTTTTCGGCTTCCCCGGATCACGGGCCCCTGTGATGCCATGAAGGTAATGTGGTAACTATGGGAAAACCATGGGAAAAAAACGGAAAAATGGTGAGGAAAAAGGCATACGTATTACGTATTACGTATTACGTATTACGTTTTACGTAATACGTTGGTTTAGGGTTTAATAATTAAACCTTAAACCCTAAACTCTAAACCTTAAAACTACGTAATACGTAAAACATAAAACGTACAACGTAATACGTCTCAAGCCATTTCTTCCTTCTCCATCCTTCCATACTCCTCCGTCAGCTTTTTCTGAAGCTCATACGGAACGGGCTCATAGGCATGAAAGCGCATGCTGAATTTGGCCCTTCCCTGGGTGATGGAGCGGAGTGAGGAGGAATAACCGTCCATTTCCGCCAGCGGAACGCGGGCGGTGATTTTTTGAAAATGCCCCTCGCTGTCGATACCCTCCACCATGGCACGGCGGCTTTGGAGATCGCCCATCACCGAGCCGGTGAGGTCGTCCGGACAAAGCACATCCACCTGATAAACGGGTTCCAGCAATTGCGGATCAGCCTGCTGAAAAGCATGGCGAAATGCCTGCAAGCCGGCAATCTTGAAAGAAATATCATTACTGTCAACCGGATGCATCTTGCCATCGTACACACATACCCTTATATCACGGGCATAAGAGCCGGTAAGCGGGCCATTATGCATTTTCTCCATTACCCCTTTCAGAACCGAAGGCAGAAAGCGGGCATCGATGGCGCCGCCGACAATACAGTTATAGAAAATCAATTTGCCACCCCAGTCGAGATTGTACTCGTCGCGGCCCCGAACAGTGAGGTTGGCGGGATCGGGGATACCTTCATACCAGGGTTCAATACGCATAAACACTTCCGCAAACTGCCCTGCACCGCCACTTTGCTTCTTATGCCGGTAACTGGCTTCGGCCATTTTCCGGATGGTTTCACGGTAGGCGATCTTTGGTTTCACAAACTTTATTTCCAGTTTGTGATTGTGCTCAATCTTCCATTTCGCAACTGCCAGGTGCATATCGCCCTGGCAATGGATAAGGGTTTGCTTCAGTTCAGGAGAAACTTCTACCAGGAAAGTGGGATCCTCCTCGCGCAATACATGCAGCGCCTGCGACAATTTCTCCTCCTCCCCTTTTCGGAGCGACTCGATGGCCATCGTGAGATTGGGCGCCGGAAATACGATAGGCTCCAGTTCTATACTCTGCCCCCTGGCATGCAGGGTATTATTCACATGCGTATTGCGCAGCTTCAGCGTAGCGCCAATATCTCCCGCACCCAGCTCGTTCACGGCCGTACGCTTATTGCCCTCCACCAGGAAAAGCTGGTTGATCTTCTCAACAACACCGGTGGTTTCATTTTCCAGTTCCATGCCCGACTTTACAATGCCGGAATACACTTTGAAAAATGATAATTCCCCGATATGCGGTTCACTCACCGTTTTATAAATAAACAGGCAACTGGGTCCGTTGCTATCGCAGGCAAGTGTGCCGCCTTTCTTCGTTTTCTGGGCCGGCATTTCGTTGGCGCTGGGGCATACATTATCAATAAAGCCCATCAGTCGGCCACTACCCATATTGCGTTCGGCCGAGAGACAAAACAAAGGAAACAGGTCGTGGGCAATCATGGCTTTCTTCAGCCCCGCTTTCATTTCATCTTCATCCAGTTCGCCCTTTTCAAAATATTTTTCCATCAAAGCCTCATCATTGCTGGCAACGGCTTCCACCAGTTCCTTATGCAATTGTTCCGCCTTTTCCTTTTCCTCCGGAGGAATTGGTAATTTCTCCGGCTTGCCACCGGTATCGGTAAACTTATACAGCGTCATCCGCAAAACATCTATGATTTCATGAAAGCCGGCGCCTGTTTGCAACGGATACTGCACTACTACCACATTATTGCCAAAATGCGCCCGGGCTTCGCGTACGGTTTTGTCGAAATCGGCCGCATCATCATCGAGCTTATTCACCGCAAAAATCATCGGGGTGCGGAACTTTTCGGTGTACTCCCAAATTACATCGGTACCCACTTCCACGCCCATCACGGCATTGAGAAGCATCACACCGGTATCCGCCACCCGTAGGGCCGACAGCACTTCGCCGGCAAAATCATCATAGCCGGGCGTATCAATGATATTGATCTTATAGCCCCGCCATTTAGTATGAAGGAGTTTGCTGAAAATGGAATTACCCCGCTCCTGCTCCAACTCGTGATAATCCCCGGTAGTGTTGCGGTCGGCAATATTGCCGCGACGGCTGATAAGCCCAGCTTCAAAGAGCATGCATTCCGCCAGGCTGGTCTTACCCGAGCCGGCATGGCCGAGCAAGACAATATTTTTTACATGTGAAGTATCAAATTCAGGCATGGCAATCGTTTTTAAAAGTGTAGAGAAATGAATGACGGGCGGGACGCAGGCACTACGATCCCGTCAGGATAAATAACAAAATGTCGGACACAACAACTGCGTAAATTGAGATCTACTTTCAGAAACAAGAAAGCATTCACGTTCATTCAGTAATCCGACCCTCACCTGCTGTTTTAGACAGCAGAAAGGAAGCAATTGAACTCGCCACGGAGTTCCAGTAGCATGCCTTCCAATTGCTGATACTGCTCAAAAAGATTTTCGTGTGTGGCCAGGGTTTCTTCCCGGAGCTGGCCCTTGTGTGCCGATAATTCCATTTCCATCGTTCGATGGTGTGCCTTGATCGCGTGCTTGAGATCGTGAATGTTGATGAGCTGGATGTGAAACTGATTCTGGAGATGCTCAACGTCCTGGAGCTGGTCTTTGCTGAGGGAGTGGCGGGTTACGTCCTGGAGTTTGATTTTGTCTTTTGCGAATTCTTCGCGGTAGCCGCGGAGTGCTTCTCTCCAGGAATTGCACTCGGCGGCGAGCTGGGAGATTTCAACCTGAACCATGGGTGATGAATTTAGAGTGAATAAATTGGTTACTCTCAAATTTTCCCTGGGGTGTTGGATGGTAGTTCTAATTTAACACCATTTTCCCGGAAATGCCAGCTTTTTTTACGCACTTTCTACCACAAAGCCAGCCTTAAGGCTGGCTTTGTGGTAGAAAGTGTATGATGTATTGAAACGATCCTAATTAGCGAACGCGACGGGTTTTTACCCTTTTCACTTTCCCCTGTTTGCCCCTGACGGTGGTTTTCGTACGGGTCACTTTATTTCCCCTGGGGCCGGTAACCGTGGTTCGGGTGCGGGTTACCCTGTAATTATTGACGGTAACTGCATGGCGGGTACGAACACTTACCGAACTCACCCTGAGGGGTGTATAGATGCGATGAACCCTTACCACCCGGTGTGTGGGCGTTATAACAAAATGCCGGTGATAGCGCAAACGGGCCGGATGCCAAACCTGCCAGCCAAGAGGGCGCCAGGGTCTCCACCAGGCCGGGTAATGGCGCCAGCGCCAGGGCGAAACCCATGGACGGTAAGCCGGACCATACACAAAACGGACCGTTGGCCAAAGCCATACATTTACCACAATTCTGCGCGTTTCAAAAACGTATTCCGGCATCGCTGGCCCGGAAGCCCATGCTTCCTCTTCATTTACTACTATGGCTTTATCTTCTTCGCCTCCATCCGGCTCTACTATCAGCTCTTCCCCATAAATATCTGCATCGCCGATGATTTGTAAGACGGCTGATTCTTCCCCCGTTTTTTCCAATTCAATTACGGCAATATCCTGGCTTTCGGACTCAGAAACCGGAACCTGCAAAACAAAGAGATGCATATCCTTTTCCATCTTCGAAACCACCCGCACATAATCCGTTTCGCCATCGCCATTCAGGTCGAGATTATTTACCGATTTGGACGCCGTATTGATGAGCTTCTCAAATGCCTCCGGGCTATCCGCCTCCTTGAACAGGGCCAAAGCGCCCTGCAGGCTAAACTGATCGCCGGGCAAACCCGTACTGTCGATGCCGCTCTGCGCCTGCATCTGCAGGCCCGCGGAGATGAAGGCCAGAGCCAATAGATTTTTCTTCATAGCAAAAAGTTGAAAGGTTAATGGTAGTGTGGTTAATAGGGTTTAAATTATTTTTCAAGGGATACCAGGCTTTCAGACCCAGGCAATTCCTCCGGGTTTAATCTATATCAGGAAATACTGCGTATTTCCTGATATAGATTTGTGTAACTGGGTTTTAGGGCGAAGGAGTTGACTAAACAGTTCGTCAATTACCTTATTTTCGCAGCCGGCCATCGCAAACGGCCTATTATTCAAACCACACACACATGAACCGTCAGCAGGTTATACAGCAACTGATGCACGAAAAAGGCTTGAAAAATTACCTCGAAATCGGGGTATTTAACGGGCATATCTTTTTTCGCGTGAAAAGTAATTTCAAACTGGCGGTGGATCCGGATTTTCGGTTCAGAACCGGCAGGAAGATTCTGAAGACCATCCTGAACCCATATAACTTCTTCAATCGCTATTTTCGTAAAACCAGCGATGATTTTTTCCGCGATGATGCCCCTTCAGTCCTGAAGGGTCGGCAGCTTGACCTTGCCCTGGTTGATGGCATGCATGAATTTGATTACGCCCTTCGGGATGTAGAGAATACCCTGAGCTACCTGCAAAAAAATGGGGTGATCGTGATGCACGACTGCAACCCGCAAACCCCTGAAGCAGCCTGTTCATTCGCAGAATGGAAGGCGAGAAATTTCTCGGGCCAGTGGAATGGCGATGTATGGAAAGCGATTCTTCAGTTGCGTACCCGTGGCGATATCAACGTATTTGTGCTCGACTGCGACCATGGTTTGGGTGTGGTGACCTATGGTCAACCGGAAAAACAATTACACTTCACTCGGGAACAGATAGCTGGCTTTACATACGATGACCTGGCCCGTAATCGTGCCGAATGGCTCAACCTGAAGCCTGCATCCTATTTTCAGGAATATTTTAAGTTGAAAGCCTGACATCCAACCAGGTTAAAATTGGGTTCGCCTTTCAGGCTGTCCATCGTACATTTGTCGCTGCATGATTCCCCAGGAGACCATACAGCAGATCCTTTCCCGTATCGATATCATTGATGTGGTAGGTGGTTTTGTGAAGTTGAAAAAACGAGGCGCCAACTACCTGGGTCTTTGCCCTTTCCATAACGAAAAGACGCCTTCCTTTACCGTTTCTCCCTCCAAGGAAATCTACAAATGTTTTGGCTGTGGCAAAAGTGGCAATACCATCAGCTTTGTGATGGAGCATGAAAAGTACAGTTATGTTGACGCACTGAAATGGCTGGGGCAAAAATATGGGGTGGAGATTCAGGAAACATTTCTGAACGATGAACAGCGGCAACAATACCAGACAGCGGATAGCCTCTATATCATCAACCAATTTGCCCGCGATTTTTTCCAACAGCAACTTTTTGAAACCGAGGAGGGACAACAAATCGGGTTGAGCTATTTTGAAGAGCGCGGTTTTACCGAAGCCATTATTCGAAAATTTGAACTCGGCTTTAGTCCCGAATCCTGGGATAGCTTCACGAAAGCGGCCATTGCCAAACAATACAATCCCGAGCTTTTGCAAAAAGCGGGACTCAGCATTTTTCGAAACGAAAAATGGCTGGACAATTACCGGGGCCGTGTCATTTTTCCGGTACACAATCATAGCGGCAAGGTCCTTGGCTTTGGTGCGCGTATTCTTAAAAGCAGCGACCGGGCACCCAAGTATATCAATACGCCCGAGAATGAAATCTATATAAAGAGTAAGATCCTTTATGGCTCCTATTTTGCCCGGCAGGCAATTGACAAAGCCGATGAATGCCTGCTGGTGGAAGGCTATACGGATGTATTGTCGCTACACCAGGCGGGTATTGAAAATGTGGTGGCTTCGGGTGGCACTTCGCTTACCACCGACCAATTGAGGCTGGTAAAAAAATATACCAAGAACCTCACCATTATATACGATGGCGATGCGGCCGGTGTGAAAGCGGCTTTGCGCGGTCTGGATATGGCCCTCGAAGAGGGATTGAATGTGAAACTGGTATTGATCCCCGATAAGGAAGACCCCGATAGCTATGTACGCAAAGTGGGTGCTCCTGCATTTGTTGAATTCGTTCAGCAAAACAAGAAAGACTTTATTTTCTTCCAACTGGAAGTTGCCTTGAATGATGCCGGTAACGACAGCTCCAAAAAGGCGGAACTGGTCAACCGGATGGCCGAGACCATTTCGCGCATCAACAAGGCGGAGGATTTTACCAAGCAGCAGGATTATATCCGGCAATGTGCCCAAATGTTGCGCATTGATGAGCAGGGCCTGCACGTGCTGGTGAATAAATTCATCCGCGACCGGATCAGCGCCATGGAGCGTAAGGCCGCACAGCCCGATGTGCAGGCAAATGTGCAGCAGGCCGAAGCGGGCAATTATGATGAAGCCACTTTTAATATCCTCTTCAAAGAAGACCTGCAGGAAAAAGAAGTAGCACGTGTATTGCTGGAATATGGAAGCCGCTCCTTCAATGAGGAGAAAATGGTAGCGGAATATGTGTTGGAAGAAATGGTGGATGAATCGCTGATGGAAAACGCAGATGTGCTTCGCCTGATACAGGCCTATCGCGATATTATACACAACAACCCTTCAAAAGCTGATAAGCAATACTTCGTTTATCACCCCGATCAGCAACTCAGCGCTTTTGCGGTTTCGCTGCTCAATTTCCCGTATGAAGAAAGCGAATACTGGAAAAAGCGTTATGGACAAAGTACCGGGTTTCAGCAAGCGCTCTTCGAGCAGCCTTACGAAGTTTTTATTCAAACCCTTGCAAGGGGTAATGACCACCAACTGATGCAATTCTCCCGAATGGGAGAAGACCGCACTTCTGAAATCGTGAGCTCAGCGGTAAACTACCTCAAACTCCGGAAAATAAAGAGGATGCTACACGAAAACCAGCAGGACATGGAAAAACCGCATACACCGGAAGAGTATGCCATGCTTCACCAAACCCATGAACATCTAAAAAAGTTGGAAATTGATCTGACCAAACAGATGGGAGCAGTTATTGTGAAGTAATACGTAGTACGTAATACGTAGTACGTATTAAGTTTAAAGTTGAGGGTTTAGGGTTTAAATGATCGTAGGCTGGTAATTGAAAATTGGTATGGACAAAAAATCTGCGTTCATCTGCGGAACAAATCTGCGCCAATCTGCGGGAAACGCTTCAGCACTATTGACCTGTTCAAAGTTCTGAAGCATTTCCCGCAGATTGGCGCAGATCAAAACGCAGATTCGCGTAGATAAATTGAGAATATTAAGAAGTGCCAACTTCTCAAGGTTGGCACAATATATAATGTTTAAATCTCAAACTTTAAACCCTAAACCCTAAACTCTAAACCCAAAAACGTAAAACGTAAAACGTAAAACGTATAACGTATAACTCAAAACGCTTTCTTCCCCTTCTCCTCCCCTTTCGTCGCCTGTCCGGCTTTGGCCAGATTTTGTTGGTTGATGATATCATCCACCACTTTCACGGCCTGGTCGAGGTAAATATCTTTGCGCAGGTTGCGCAGCCAGTTCTGGAATCTTTCCTGCTTGGCTTTATCATCGGCCCAGCGGTCTGTTTCCGTAGAAAGTGCGGCCACATTGAGCTCCTGGCGAAGCCGGGTTAAAGAGTCCATCTGTGCAAACACACTCCGCAATTCTTTCTGCTCCTTCCGGTAGGTATCCAGTTTCAGGCTGTATTCGCGGTCGCTGTGTTTGGCGAGCCATTCGGTGTGTTTACGGATGGCATTGAATACGGAATCGTTCTCTACCCTGGAACGGCTGATGTCTTTCACAACATTCAGATCGAAGCCTGAATTCCAGGCGCTGTAAGGTGAATGGTTGATTTCATCCCAGGCCAGCGCGTCCTTATTATCCTTCTCGCGGAATTTGAGGTATTCGAGCTGGTCGGGCAATACGATATCGGAATTTACGCCACGCAACTGCGTGGAGCCTCCGTTGATGCGGTAAAATTTCTGCAGGGTCAGCTTCACTGTGCCCAGGTCGGCGCTCGACATGGAGAAACCACGCTCGCTATCCAGGCCGATATTACGTTGCACCGTACCCTTTCCATAAGTGGAAGTGGAACCGATAACCACGCCGCGGCCATAGTCCTGAATGGCGGCCGCAAAGATTTCAGAAGCCGAAGCGCTGAATTCATTTACCATTACCGCCAGCGGACCACTGTACATAACCGATTTGTCTTTATCGCGCAAAACCTGCGGCCTGTTGTCCTTATCCTTTACCTGTACAATGGGGCCTTCCTCAATGAAGAGTCCGGCCATCTGTACCACATCATAGAGTGAGCCGCCGCCATTATTGCGGAGGTCAATCACGATGCCGTCCACATTCTCTTCTTTCAACTTCTCCACTTCACGTGCCACATCCACATAGCTGCGTGCGCCATTGGGATTTTCGAAATCGGCATAAAACTCGGGCAGGAAAATGTACCCAATCTTACTGTTGTCGTTCTTAACAATAGCGCTACGGGCAAAGGTCTCGTCCTGCACAATCTGGTCGCGGATCAGGCTGATAACTTTGATGGAACCGTCGGTTTTCTTGACTGTCAGCCGAACTTCGGTACCCTTTTTCCCACGAATCACTTTCACCGCGTCGGTTACTACATAGCCCGTCAGGTCCAGCGGTTCCGCATCACCCTCCGCCACTTTTTGAATAACATCGCCGGGTTGCAATTCACCCGATTTCCAGGCGGGGCTACCGGTGAGGATACTGGCAATTTTAATATTCCCCTCATCATATTGCAGGGAGGCGCCAATACCAAAGAAGCGGCCACTCATCTCCTCATCAAAATAACGCTTGTCCACCGGCGGAAAAAACTCCGTATGCGGATCCATAGTAGTGGTGATGGCATTCACGAATACATTGAACTGATCGTCGTCATTGAACTTATGGCGGAAGCGTTCAAACAGCCGGTCAATTACTTTCTGTGTTTTTTCACGGGCTTCTTTTTCCAGTTGCGCATCGGTCTTCACTACAAAATCTTTCTGACCTTTATTCTTTTCGCGAATATCCAGAAGTTCTGAATAACGCTCGAGTGCGAGGTATTTCAGCTTCTTGCGCCAGCGTTCCCTGATTTCTGCCTTGCTATCAGCATAGTCGAGTTGCTCACCATCCAGTTGCACACGCTCATCGATTTTATAATCGAAAGGTTGGGCCAGTATTTCGTTGGCCAAAGCGGCCGCCTCTTCCATGCGCTGCTTAAACACTTTGCCCGTGGCCAGGAAAAACTGTACCGGTGCACCCTTTATTTCATCGTCAATCTTACGGCCGTAGGAAGTATCCAACTGGTTGACGTCGGAAGCCAGGAACATGTTCTTTTCAGGGTCCAGTTCCGACATGTATTTGTCAAAAATCTTTTTCGAGAAATCATCATTAATGTCTTTGGGATTGAAGTGTGCCTGACGCAACATTTCACCCACCAGGCGCAGGATCTCTTCATACTTGTTGGGAGGCGTGGAATGCCCTTTTCCCATGGTTTGAAATGCCAGGAAAGAACCCGCCACAATCATCATGATCACGATAGGAAGTCGCTTCATATGGAGTACATATTTTAAGGCTTGACGCATGTATCAAAATTAACGTAAAATAGTTGCTTTTCTTGCCCTTAGGGAGTTTTAACAGTGGTTTTTGATAAGCGGTTTTCCGGCATTTTAAAACCAAATAAGGGCGGCTTAAAAGCCAAACTTTGTTTTTTGTTTTTTTACTTTTTGGTTTTTCCTCTATTTTTGCACTCCCAACAAAACGGTGGCTGTAGCTCAGTTGGTTAGAGCATCAGATTGTGGTTCTGAGGGTCGCCGGTTCGAGCCCGGTTAGCCACCCTGTTCTTCCCGGTTGCGGTAAATTGCAGCCGGGATTTTTATTGGAATAAAACCATCCACCGTGCAAATAGTTGTCCTCTTTTTTCCACTTCTTTCCTTACTGCTATTCGTGAGCCTGATTCGATGGAATCTGTTTCAACCTGCCAAACCGGTTTCGCTGCCCGGCTTCCGCCTGCAGGGATTGGTACCAGCCTATCGCGAAGCTCTTTCAAAAGCCCTTGCGCAAAAGGCAGCCGATGAATTTGCACAAATGAAAGGACTGGAAGAGCAACTGACAAAACCGGAAAACTTTGAAAAACTGAAGCCGGTGATTGAGGATCATATGGACGATTTCCTTCGCAACCGCCTCAAGGAACAAATGCCCATGATCAGCATGTTTATCGGCGATAAAACAATTACCAGCCTTAAAGGAATTTTTATCAGCGAAATAGAAAAGCTTTTTCCCCGCGTGATTGGTCAATATGCGGGCAACCTGCAAAAAGAGATACCCGTGTATACTCTGGTACTTGACCGACTGCAGTCCATAAGCGATCAGGAAATTCGCCAAAACCTTGGCAAGACACTCCAACCCGTCTTCAGGGCTTTGTACAGTTTCGCTATGGTATTGGGCCTGGTGATGGCAGCCGTCCTGTTCCTGATTCAAAAATCAGCGCTTTAGCGAACCAGTTTCCACTCATTGCGTTTAACAACCTTTCATCCCAATGTCACGGCACTGTCAGCAGGATTATCCTGACTGAGGCGTCTAATGCTCACAATCTTTCAAATGAAAAATTTATTTACTGCTTTTATTGCATTGATCCTTACCCAGGTAGTATTCGCACAGTTCCCTTCGGCGGGTGCCGCCCGGGGTGGCGCCAATGCCCCCACGGGTCGTATTTATGGAAAAATCGTTGATTCGATTACCGGCAAACCCGTGGAATTCGCATCCATTCAATTGCTGGGCAACCGTATGGACAGTGCCACACGCCAGCGCAAGGAGGTCATTATAGGAGGCATGCTTACCCGCAGCAATGGCGATTTCAGTGTGGAAAATGTCCCCCTTTTCGGTCCGCTGCGCCTCAAAATTTCGGCAATCGGATTTAAGGAGAAGGTAATTCCCGTTAGTTTCAACTTCAAACCCGGTGGCGATATGAGCGCCATGATGGGCGCCCTCGACAAAGACCTGGGCAATATAAAAGTGGAGATCGAAGAAAAAGTGTTGGGCAATGTAACCGTTACTTCTGAAAGACCCACGATGCAACTGGCCATCGACCGGAAAGTATTCAACGTAGAGAAAAATATTGTATCGGCCGGCGGTACCGCGATTGATGTTATGCGCAATATCCCCTCCCTGAATGTGGACATTGACGGTAATGTAACCATGCGTAATAACGCGCCACAGATTTTTGTGGACGGCCGCCCCAGCAACCTTACACTGGAGCAGATTCCCGCCGATGCTATCCAGTCGGTAGAACTGATCACCAACCCTTCGGCCAAATTCGACGCTTCCGGTGGTACGGCCGGTATCCTGAATATTGTGTTGAAAAAAGAGAAGAAAGTGGGTTATAATGGAAGCCTTCGTGCCAATATTGATTCCCGCGCTCGCGTAGGCTTTGGCGGTGATATCAACCTCCGGCAGCAAAAGCTGAATTTTTTCGCCAGCGGTATGTACATGCAGCGCAAGTCGATCAGCAATGGCCGCACCACGCGTACCAACCTTTTCGACAATCCTAATACCGAACTCTTTCAGCTCGACAAATCCATCATGCTGGGTGAATTTGGTTTTGGCCGCGCCGGTGTTGATTATTTTATCAGCAACCGCAATACGCTCTCTATCGCCGCCAACTTTGCAAGGGGTTCATTTAATCCCAACACCAACAGTGATATTTGGGTGGATACTTTATCGCAGGGAAGTAATACTTCGTTCTATAACCGCGCGGCGGATGTGAGCGGTAATTTCCGCAACCTCGGCAGTACCATCAGTTTCAAACATAATTTCCCTAAAGCGGGTATGGAGTGGACGGCCGACGCTACCTATAACAAGAGCCGTAACAACAACAACAGCAATATCGTTACCGACACCATCGACCTGAGCAATAATGGTCTGATCGGACGCTACGCACAATTACAGCAGATTGCGGGCTCCAACGAAAACCTGGTGGTTCAAACGGATTTCGTTAATCCCATCAGCGATAAAATGAAGATTGAAGCAGGTTTGCGTGCTCAAATCCGCAACAATAGCAGCAGCAGTGCCTTTTTTGAAGAAAAGGCGGGCAGCTATATCCTGCAACCCGCTTCACAAATTGAGTACGAAGGCAAAGACAATGTGTATGCAGCCTACGTTACTTATAGCAGCCAGTTGAAAAATTTCGGATATCAATTAGGGCTCCGTGCCGAGAGCAGCAACTACCAGGGGAAACTGTTGCGGACGGGCGAGGTATTTGACATCAAATTTCCTGTCAGCCTTTTCCCCAGTATTTTTCTTACCCAGAAAATCGACGATAGCCAGGGACTGCAGTTAAACTACAGCCGCCGAATCAACCGTCCTAATTTCTGGCAGCTTACTCCCTTCACCGACTCATCGGATAAGCTGAACCCCAGCAGGGGTAATCCGGGTCTGAGCCCTGAGTTTACTAATTCTTTTGAGCTTTCTTACGAAAAGACCTTCCGTAACCGCGACAATTTCATCGCTTCTATTTATTATAAAAGGACTACAGACCTGATTACCCGTTTCCAGGATTCTGCACGCGGAACAGCCGGTGAAAAGTTGATCCTGAATACTTATATCAATGCCAACTCGAGCTATGTAACCGGGTTGGAACTGATATCGCGCAACCGTATTACCAAGTGGTGGGAGATTACCACCAATTTCAACCTCTATATGTCGGACATAGAAATTGATGCGCCCGGCCAGGCTGATCAGGATGCGTTGAGTAGCTGGTTTGGTAAGCTGAACAACAATTTCAAATTGCCACACAATATCAGTGTTCAATTATCAGGCGACTATCAATCCAAAACCATTCTTCCTCCGGGCGGAAGTGGCGGTGGTGGCCGCGGAGGTGGATTTATGTTTGGCGGACCCGCCATGGCATCGCAGGGATTTATCCGCAGCAACTATGGTGTGGATATTGCGGTTCGCTATGAATTTGGCAAGAGCCGTCAGGCATCTGTATCCGTGAACATGAACGATATTTTCCGCACACGCCGGACCTATTCCTATTCCGAATCGGCATTTTTTATTCAGGACGCCTTCCGTCGTCGTGATCCGCAAGTGGTGCGCATCAACTTCAACTGGCGCTTTGGCAAATTCGATCCCAATCTCTTCAAGCGTAAAAATATGCGGGGCGAAAGGGAAGGCGCGAGTGGTGGAATGGAAGGGGGAATGATGCAGTAGTTGTATTACGTTATACGTTTTACGTAGTACTTTTTTGGAGTTTAGGGTTTAAGGTTTAAAGTTTAATCCCTCAACCTTAAACCTTCAACCCTAAACCCTAAACCAACGTAATACGTACTACGTAAAACGTACAACGTAACACTTTTTCATTATTTTGCCAGCCATTCATGCGAGAACGCCCACAGAATGCAACGCGCCCTCCGCGGCTGGTATTTACCGTTACCAATCAATTGGTTTATGACCAACGCATGATCCGCATTTGCGGCTCTTTGAGCCGGGCGGGATACCGGGTTAAGTTGGTAGGTTGCCGACATGCAGGAGCTACCGAATTAGTGGAAGAGCCCTTTGAGCAGGTGCGACTGCGTTGCTTTTTCCGCAAGGGCTTTGGCTTTTATGCCGAATACAACCTCCGCTTGTTTTTCTACCTGCTTTTTTGTCGAATGGACCTGGTATGTGCCATCGACCTGGACACCATCCTACCCTGTTACCTGGTATCGTTTCTGCGAGGAAAGAAAAGAGTTTACGACGCGCATGAACTTTTTTGTGAGATGCAGGAGATTGTACAAAGGCCACGAGTGTATAGGTTCTGGAAAAGACTGGAAAAATATACAGTCCCTCATTTCAAAATTGGCTACACTGTTAATCAACCCATCGCTGATGAGTTTCATCGGATGTACGGTGTACAATATGAAGTAGTAAGAAATCTTCCGCAGCTTCGGGAACTCAACATACCCAGCACCAAAGACAAATACATTCTTTACCAGGGGGCGGTGAACCACGGAAGAAGTTTTGAAACCCTGATCCCCGCCATGAAGGAGGTGCCCGTTCCGCTTTGGATTGCCGGCGATGGGAATTTTATACAGCAGGCAAAGGCGCTGGTGAAAGAGCATGGCCTGGAAAATAAAGTCAAATTCCTCGGCAAGATAGCGCCACGGCAACTCTGGGATATTACACAACATGCCTGGTTTGGCATCACCCTGTTTGAAGCCACAGGCAAGAGCAATTATTATTCCCTGGCCAATCGATTCTTCGACTATATTCAGGCAGGCATTCCACAGGTTTGTGTGGACTATCCCGTTTACCGGGAATTGAACAATTCAGGGGCCGTTGCGTTACTCACCGGTGACCTTAGCCCGCAGGGCCTGTCTGCCGCCATGAATAAGCTCCTGATGGATAAGGAATTGTACACAGCCCTGCAAACCCGTTGCCTGGAAAAACGCCAGCAATGGAACTGGCAGGAAGAAGAGAAAATCTTATTGAAAATTTATCATAGCCTTTTTACCCTTTGAGCCGCCATTTACATATTGTATGCCTGGATGTGCCATGGCCCGCCGATTATGGTGGAGCCATTGATATGATGAACCGCATCCGGATGTTTCATCACCTCGGCGTCAGGATCCACCTGCATTATTTCAGCTACAACGACAGGGGTACACCCAACGAACTGAACCAGTTTTGCGAAAGCATTCACGTATATGAGCGGGAAAAAATTCATAAGGGATTTTCTTTCCGGCTACCCTTTATTGTGTCGTCCCGAATGAATGATGCACTGGTGGCTGAATTGGAAAAAGACCAACACCCCATCCTGCTCGAAGGAATCCATTGCACGGGCATTCTGCAAAAGCTGCGGTACCAGGATCGCAAAATTGTGGTACGCATGCACAATGAAGAAAGCCGCTATTACCGGGAACTGGCGCGTTCGGAAAGTAATTTGATGAAGAAGATCTACTTCCTGAATGAATCACGGTTGCTGCGCAAATACAGCCGTCAGCTCCCCAAAGATTGCGTGTATGCCTGCGTATCGGAAAACGATATAGAAGTGTTTCAGCACGAGTTTCACCTGCCCAACGCGCGTTACCTCTCCACTTTTCCCTCCTGGCAGGAAGTAATCAGTGCCGAGGGCCAGGGGAATCTTTGTCTCTATCACGGAAACCTGTCTGTTCCTGAAAATGAAAAAGCCGCGCTTTGGCTTTTGCGAAAAGTATTTACCAAAGTTCGCTATCCGTTTGTCGTTGCCGGCAAGAAGCCCAGCCTGCAATTGCAGAAGGCCGCGCATTTGTGCCAGCATACCTGCCTGGTGGCGGACCCTACCGACGCGGAGATGGATGACCTGGTACGAAAAGCACATATACATGTACTACCCTGCTTTAATAAACATATTACAGGGATTCGTCTGAAACTATTGCATGTGCTTTTTGAGGGAAGACATTGCGTGGTGAATGAACCGATGGTGGCCGGAACGGGTCTGGAAGATGCCTGCCATATTGGAGATAGTGCCAATGCTTTCGCTTCCATCATCGCACAACTCTATCACCAACCCTTTGCGGAAGAAGAAATCCGGCTCCGGGAACGATTATTGGGCCAAACCTTCAACAACGAAAAAAATACCCTCGAACTTACTCGATGGTTATGGTAGCATTGTCGATTACTTTTCCCCTCTCCGTTCTAATCAGGCGAGCGGGATATTTTTGCACCACTATGTAGTCATGGGTTGCCATCAGGATCGTGGTATTGAAATCACGGGCGATATGAAACAGCAGGTTCATGATCTCGTCAGAAGTTTCCGGATCCAGATTACCAGTGGGCTCATCCGCCAGGATGAGCTTGGGTGAATTGAGTAACGCCCGCGCGATATCCACTCTTTGCTGCTCTCCACCACTCAGCTCAAAGGGGAATTTGAAACCCTTCGCCTTTAATCCAACTTTCTCCAACACATCCTGTATCTTTTCCTCCATCAGTTTGGTATCGGTCCAACCTGTGGCACGCAACACAAACTTCAGGTTATCGGTCACATTACGGTCTGTCAACAACTGGAAGTCCTGGAACACCACGCCCAGATTTCGGCGTAGATATGGCACCTGTCGCCAACTCATACCCTTTAATTTGAATCCAGCCACGGTAGCTTCCCCTTCATTCAGGGGCAATTCCCCATAAAGCGTTTTTAATAAGCTGGATTTCCCGGTACCCGTTTTACCCACCAGGTACACAAACTCCCCTTTGTTCACCGTCAGGTTCACATCCTGCAGAATCAGGTTATTGCCCTGGTAAATATTCGCATGTTGTATCTCTATAATCGGTTCAGCCATTAGTCAAACACTTTGCTGCAAAATAACGGAAAGATGGGGAGAGTGGGAAGTGGAATATTAGTCATTCCCTTTTCCACTAAAAAATTAGTTGGAAAACTAAATTATTAGTTGTAGGTTCGTTTTACAATATCAGAACATGAAGACACTTACAAGAGCCGAAGAACAGGTAATGCAGGCACTCTGGAAACAGGAAAAGGCTTTTCTCCGCGAAATTGTGGAAGCAATGCCGACACCCCGACCCCATCAGAATACCGTAGCCACCCTGTTAAAAATCCTTACGGAAAAAGAATTTGTTGCCATCAACGTAATAGGTCGGCAACATGAGTATTACCCGCTTATCAGCAAGGAAGACTATTCAAAAGGCAGTATGCGCAACCTGGTGAAGGGGTATTTCGAAGGTTCTTTTTCCAATGTGGTATCCTTTATGGTAAAGGAAAATAATATTTCAGTGGATGAGTTGGAGAAACTGTTGCAGCAGATCCGTAAACAACAAAATCGTAAGAAATGAAAGCCTTGCTTATCTACCTGCTTCAGGTGATTGTCGCCTCCGGCATCCTGTATGCTTATTATCATTTCTTCCTGCGCAACAGGGAATTTCATCAGTACAATCGCTTCTATCTTTTGTCGGCCGTTGTCATCAGTTTGTTGGTACCCTTTCTGCAGATCCCCGTTTACTTCAGTGGTTCTGATGCGGCCTCCTCGCCCGTATTGCGCGGATTGCAGACCATTCCCTGGAGCAGTGAGGGGGAAGAGTTTGTAGTCAGTGGCGCTGCCAGTTCCCCTTTCTCCGTTTGGGATCTTTTGCCCTGGCTCTATGCTCTCGTTGGTGGCTGGCTCACAATGCGACTGCTGGTTTCCTTTATTCAGATACACCGATTGCTGAAAAGACACCGGGTGGAGAAGTTGGAGGGCATTCACTTTGTAAATACCGAAGAGCCAGGTACACCCTTTACTTTCTTCCGCTGGCTGTTCTGGGATAAGAAGATCGCGCTGGAATCGGAAAGTGGCAAACAGATTTTCCGACATGAAATATTCCATATTCAACAGCGGCATAGCTGGGATGTGTTGGGGATGGAAATAGTAAGAACCATTCTTTGGATGAATCCATTTTTCCACCTGATCAAAAAAGAATTGCGGGCCATTCATGAATTCCTGGCCGATGAATTTGCCGTGCGTGAGCAAGAGAAATGGGCTTATGCAGAATTCCTGTTGATGCAGGCCCTGCAAAGCCGCCACCGACTGGTCAATCCTTTTTTTCACAGTCAAATTAAAAGACGTATAGCCATGATTACAAATTCTCAAAAAACCAGCCATCGCTACCTGCGCAAAGTACTGGCACTGCCCCTGGCGGTGCTGGTGCTGGGCCTGGTAGCATTTAAAGTGAAATCTCGTCCAGCAGAACCCGCTTCAACCCATCCTCCTTTTTTGGAAAATGTGGAGTCAGCTCCGTCCATGAAACTTAATAATGGGGTCATGGATTTTGATACCACACCTCCTAAGGCAAAAAATGTGGTTCTGGAACCTGTTCGCGAAAAAAATGTTGAATTGAAGCCTGTGTCCGAGAAAGAAAAGCAGGATGTTACTAAAATTCGCATACGTGGCGAGGCGGATCCACTATTTATCATTAATGGAGAAATCGTAAAACCCAGTGAAAGAATCAAGCTGGATACACTGAGTCCCACAAGGATCAAATCCATCAACGTTCTGAAAGGAGAAACCGCGACAAATTTGTATGGCGAAAAGGGCACCAATGGTGTCGTTAGTATCACTACCAAAGAACATGAAACGGCTGACCTAAAAGAAGTGGTATTGGAGGGCAAACCGACCAAAAACTATTTGGTCAGCCGGAAAGGAGAACCGGCAAGGGAAGTGCAGTTGCAGGAAGTCCCGGCCAAAAAGTACCGGGTGAGCCGCTCGGAAGAACCCTTGCAGGAGATTGTAGTGGAAGGAAGAGCCACACTTGTTGCCGATAAAATTGAACTTCGCGAAGCGCGCAAGACCGATGAACTCAATGAAGTAGTGGTAGTGGGTTATTCAAAAAATAACAGCAGGCAGGAGCCCTTATTTGACCAGGTGGAGCAGAATCCACAGCCAAAAGGTGGCGAGGCAGCCTGGCGCAAGCACCTGGAAAAAAACCTCGACATCAATATTGCTGTTAAAAACAATGCGCCACTGGGTCGGTATACCGTGAAGATTCGTTTTATCATTGAAAAGGATGGCAGTATCAGCCAGCTCGCGCCATTAACCATGCATGGTTTTGGAATGGAAGAGGAAGCCATGCGAGTCATCAAATCAGGACCCGGTTGGGAGCCCGCGCAGCAGAATGGGAAAGTGGTAAGGGCCTACCGTACACAACCCATTACTTTCCTGGTGCAAAAAGAGGAGACAGAACGACCTGTATTAATGCTGAAAGAAAAAGCCAGTGAACTCTCAGAACAATCAGCCAGCAAGGGCATTCTTTACCCCAATCCTGCCAATCAGCAATGTACCATTCAGTTGAATGCCGAGCAGGCAGGACCTGCCACGATAAGGATTGTTACGGTCGCCGGTGAATCAACAGATGTGCAGAAAAATATAAACCTGGTGAAAGGGAACAATACCATTTCGGTAGCGACCAATACCCTGAAGGCGGGCACTTATTTTGTGCAGGTGCTGATGCAAGGAAATAAGGGACTGACGTATAAGCTTATCAAAAACTAATGAAGCTTTTTATAAACCTGTAAGGTCTGAAAGACCTTACAGGTTTATCAGACCTTACAGGTTTATTTTTTCATCTCCCAACACAATTTCCAACCCCTTCTCCCCCGCTTCTGTGCGGCCGATGATGCGGGCTGCCACTCCAAATGATTCGGCGACTTCAATGATTGATGACGCCGCTTTTTCAGTTGTATAAATCTCCAGCCGCGTTCCCATATTATATACCTGATACATTTCCCGGTTGTCGGCGCCGCTGGCTTTTTGTATCATCTGAAAAATTTCCGGAGCTTCAAAAAGATTATCCTTGATCACCCGCACCTGGTCGGGCAAATACTTCAGGCATTTGGTTTGGCCACCACCACTGCAATGAATAAGCCCTTTGATGTCGTTAAAATTATTCTCCAGCAGAGCCTTCATCACCGGTGCAAAAGTGCGGGTTGGCGACAAGAGTAATTTGCCTACGCGCATCTTTCCCGCGGGTGTATCCACTTCATCGGTCATTTTGTTGGGCCCGATATAAACGACTGAATCGTCGAGACTGTTTTCAAAACTTTCGGGATATTGTTGCGCATAGGATTTCGCCAGCATATCATGCCTGGCACTGGTAAGTCCGTTGCTCGCAATCCCGCTATTGTATTCCGTCTCATAGTTGGCCTGTCCGAAACTGGCCAGCCCCACTATCACCTGCCCCGGAGCGATGGCTTCATTGCTGATAATTTTGCTCTTGGGCCAGCGGGCGGCCATGGTGCCGTTCACAGCAATCGTGCGTACTACGTCGCCTACGTCGGCGGTCTCCCCGCCCATATAGGTGATATTCACGCCAAACTCGCGAAGCTGATCAAATAATTCCTGGCTGCCATTGATGATCTGTTCCAGCACTTCGCCCGGTACCAGGCTTTTATTGCGATCGATGGTGGAGGAAAAAAGCAATTGATCATAGATGCCCACACAAAGCAGATCGTCGAGGTTCATTACAATGGCGTCCTGCGCAATGCCTTTCCAAACGGATATATCGCCCGTTTCCTTCCAGTACAAATAAGCCAGTATGCTCTTGGTGCCCGCGCCGTCGGCATGCATCAGGTTCACCCAGTTCTCATCCCCCCCCATCACATCGGGGTAAATCTTGCAGAATGCTTTGGGATATAATCCTTTGTTGAGATGGCGGGTGGCCGCGTGCACTTCCTCTTTCTGGGCCGAAACCCCTCTTTTTGCGTAAAGGCTCATGAACTGAATTAAGCGGCAAAACTACAGGGAAATTTTGGTTTTTCCCTGTAGTTTTGCCCCCCAATCTATGCAAGTACATACCGATCCCGCCCATCTGCCTGCCTTTCGAAACGCCGTCATTACTATCGGAACTTTCGATGGTGTGCATCATGGCCACCGCCAGATCATTGAGGGCCTGGTAAGGGAGGCCCGTAGAATAGATGGGGAATCGGTAATCATCACTTTTCATCCGCATCCCCGGAAAGTGGTGAGCAGCACCATACTGGGTGTAAGGCTGATCAACACCCTGCAGGAGAAAACCCTCTTGCTCGATCAACTTGGTGTTGACCACCTGGTGGTGGTACCCTTCACAGATGCTTTTGCCAACCAGGATGCCGAAGCCTATGTTTCAGATTTTTTGGTAAAACTTTTTCACCCGCATACCATCATCATTGGATACGACCATCGTTTTGGCAAAGGCCGTTTGGGCGACTACAAGTTGCTGGAACAACTGGCGCCACAATACCATTACGAGCTATTGGAAATTCCCCGACATGTAGTGGATGCCACTGGCGTCAGCAGCACCCGGATAAGGGAAGCCTTGCTGGAAGGAAGACTCAGCGATGCCAACCGCCTGCTGGGTTATTCATTTTTCTTCAGTGGCGAAGTGGTACATGGCGATAAACTGGGAAGACAATTGGGTTATCCCACGGCCAATATCCGGGTGAATGATGAAGAAAAAATTATTCCCGCCAACGGTATTTATGCGGTGAGGGCCGCGCTTTTGGAGGAAGAACAATCACGCATGCCGCAAAAATTATTGGGTGGCATGATGAGTATTGGATTTCGACCCACGGTAGACGGCAAAAAAAGGGTTATCGAGGTTAATCTTTTTGATTTTGCCGAAGAGATCTATGGCCGGCAATTGATGGTCTTTGTAGAAAAATACCTCCGTGCGGAGGTAAAGTTCGATTCGCTGCAGGACTTAATTGCGCAGATGGACAGGGATAAAGTCGCCAGCCTTGATTTATTAAAAAACCTGTAAGGTCTTTCAGACCTTACAGGTTTATCTTTAAAATCAGTATTCAATCAGAAACTCAAAACTCTTCCCATCTTCCAGAAAGTCTTCGGCGGATTCCTTAATCGTTACAGTCTTTTTGTCTTCTGAAACCGTGATGCCCTTCCCTTCCGCCTTCTTCACCGGTCTCGGTAATTTGATAATGACCGTGTTTGAGGGTGTCATACCCTGACCCGCCATTTCCTTCATGGCCTGCATGCCCTCATCCTCATCTATTTTCGCATATTTTTCTGCATTCAGTTTTTTGCTGATGCTGTTCTCCGTAAAACTCATCACAAAATAATCGTCGATCGTTCCTTCCGGCATTCCCATATCGCCCATATCGCCCATCTTTTCTTTACCGGCCGACATGGCGGTCATCATCGCATTGGTAGAGGCTTTGCCACTGATTTTATCAACCCGCACCAGTTCATCCAAATTGCTGAATGGAAAGCTAACTTTCGTTTTAAAAATATCGTTATCCATATCCATCTTCAATTGAAGACTTCCTTTTCCGGCCAGGGCTTTATCTTCCGGGGAAATGCCGTCCAGGCTGTCGATTATTGTTTTTATCGACATCATGGTATCCACCTTTTTGTCTTCCAGTTCCTCCATGCCTTCGCCACCCGACATCTTGGCCATGCCAATCAGTGAGCTCATATCAAGGCTGGTGGAATATTCGCCGCTACCGTCGGCATTGATGGTGATTTCCTTGGTAGTTTCGCAACTGGTTAATGCCAGCATCAGCAGGGCCAGGCCCGCCAGGATTCTTGTTTTCATGTGATTTTAGTATATGTATTGAGATGTGAAGACCGTGAATTTGGTTGCAATCTACACCGGGGCTGGCAATTCGGGAATTAATTCTTTAGGCCAGCATTTTACAGATCATTTCTTTAAGGAGCTCGCCGTCGCCCACAGCCGGGCTGTTAACGCCCAGGCTCTTCAGGTTATAATGATGCAACAGGAGTAATACCCTTTCCAGGCCCTGAGGGCCAAAGCTTTGGAAGGCCCGGATATAATCTTTCGCAAAAAAAGGATTCACACCGAGGGCAGATGCGATGGCTTTTTCATCCGTGCTGCCCGCTCCACTTACCATATAGGCCTTGCTGAAAAAACTATATAGCGATGGCAGCGCCATATGTATGGAGCCGGCTTTGGGGTTCGATTCAAAATATTGAACAATCCGCAGGCATTTCGCAAGATCGCGACGGGCAATGGCATCCTGCAATTCAAAAACATTGAATTCCTTACTTACCCCAACAAAGTTTTCAATATCGTCTTCCGTAATATTCTTCCGGTTGCCCAGGTTAATACTGATCTTTTCCACCTCATTACTGATACGCGAAAGATCATTCCCAATATGATCCACCAGCAAAGCCAGGGCTTTGGGTTGTATCTGCATTCCTTTGGCAGCTATCAGTTGCTGGGTCCACTCGGGAAGCTGGTTTTCATAGAGCTTTTTGGTTGTTAGCACCACTGCTTTTGTCTTCAGCAACTTGGCCAGCTTACTTCTCCCATCCAGCTTCTTATCCTTATGCGCAACCACGAAAATGGTGGAGCTGAGGGGTTGTTCCACATAAGCTTCCAGCTTATCAATGTCGCGCATATGTTGCGCTTCTTTGAGGATCACTACCTGCCTTTCGGCAAACATGGGATACCTGCGGCAGGCATTAATTACATCGGCCCAGTTGCTGTCGCGGCCATAAAAAACACTTCGGTTGAAAGATGCTTCCGACTCGTTGAGTATCTGGTTTTCGGCATAATCCACCAGTTGATCGATCGGAAAACTCTCTTCCCCTTCCAGCCAGTAAACGGGTTTGAACTGGCCTTTTTTCCACTCTGCTATGATTTTTTCTGCCGACATAAAGCGCTAATATACAAAATCCTATAAGCTTTTCGGAAAGCCGTTCAAATTTGATGCAGATCATCGCTTCCATTTTCTGGCACGGTTTTCGGAACTATCCGCATCAAACGGATTTGATGGCCGTTGCTAACCCAACAATCACACAAAATCCATCCACAGTAAACCTAACATTGAACTAAAATTTCTTAGTTATGACAAACACAAATTATCCATCCGCAACGCCGGCCAATGAGCCCAATCAGCCGCAGCAAAAAGGAAACAAAAACCTTTTAATCGGATTACTGGTAGCGGGTCTGTTGCTCACCTGGGGATATTTGCTTTGGGATAAGAATAAATCCAGCGAACAAATCCAGGAAAAAACAAACCTCGCTGAAAATTATATGTCGCAACGCGACTCCTTGAAAGCTGAGTTCGATTATGCCCAGCTCCGTTTGGACTCCCTTACCGGTGCCAACAACAACCTGCAGGGTCAGAATAACGAACTTTTGAAGAAGATCGAATCGGATAAGGCGGAAATCCGCCGGATCCTTAACGATCGCAACGCATCCAAAGCCCAATTGGCCCGTGCCCAGGAGCTGATCAATAACCTGAACAACCAAATTGGCACACTGGAAGCTGAAGTAGCCCGCCTGACTGGTGAAAACCAGGAGCTCTCTGCCAACAACATGCAACTGAGCGCTGAAAAGCAGGTACTGGAGCAGAATCTGCAAACTTCGGCCACAGAGAAAGAAGCCCTGGCCAGCACCGTTGATGTAGGTTCCACCTTTAGCGCTTCCAATATTCAGATCACTCCGGTGAACGAGAAGAAAAACGGTAAAGAAAGAACTACCACTACTGCCAAGCGCGTAGATAAGCTGGTTGTTTCTTTCGACATCGAAAACCGTATTGCACGTTCCGGTCCCGCCGATATGTATATCATGGTAACGGCCCCCGATGGTAAAGTGGTAACCAATACCGAATTGGGTTCAGGCACCCTGAGTACCCGTATGGATGGCGACCGTGAGTTCACTACAAAAGTGGGCGTTGAATACGAGCAGGGTACCCGCAAAAGCGTAGAATTCCCCATCCGCCAGGAAGATTTCCAACGCGGTGACTATAAAATTGAAGTTTATCATAACGGGTTCAAAATTGGTGAAGGCATCAGAACCCTGAAAAAAGGTGGTTTATTCGGTTAAAAAGCAGTTGCATTCCTGCAACACGCCGTCTCGCCCGAAGGGTGAGGCGGTTTTTTTTACGTATTACGTATTACGTATTACGTATTACGTATTACGTATTACGTAATACGTTTAAGAGTTACGGCTGGGGGTTTCGGGTTTCGGGTTTAGTATTTATACGATAAGAGCCCGACTAATTAAACCCTAAACCTTAAACTCTAAACCAAAAGAAGAACGTATTACGTAATACGTAGAACGTACTACGTAATACGTACAACGTAAAACTTTATTTACTATCTTACCCTTCCGCCTATTGCGAACCCTTATGCGCGACATCAAACCTTTATTGCTGGTATTGCTATCCATCGGCCTCGTTGGTACCTGGTCTTACCATTTATACGATAAGACCCGCTACAGCCAGCAGCGGCATGAGGTATTGGTTAAGGATTCCGCCGCAGTGGCCGATGCCATAAAGGATTCCCTAACCCTTATTTTCTCCTCCACCATTCAGCAACTGGACCGGCAGCTTCTATATACTGATAGTAGCCTTAGCTATACCCGTCAGCGAGCCGATTCCCTGCAAAAGTCACTTTCGGGTCGGATGCGCGAAATTGAGCGGCTGCGTGGGGAGATCAATAACCTGCTGGGCAAAGGAGGAAAAGTATCGGGCGGCGACATGGCCCTGGCCCGAAAAAAAATTGAGGAATTGCAGCAGCAGGTAGCCCAACTGGAAACCCAAAAAGCGGGAATGGAAACGGAGAAAGACCAACTGACCCGCACTCTGGATGAATTGAGCCGAAATGCCAGTAACCTGGAACAAAGCATCCGGCAACTAAGTGAAGAAAACGCCAGCCTGGCGGAAAAAATACAGTTAGCTACACTATTTGTTGCCAACGACATCAAGCTGGCAGCGATTGACCTAAAAAGCTCAAAAAAAGAAGTGGAAACATCTCTTGCCCGGAAAGCTGAAAAGCTACAGGTATCTTTCACTCTTCAAAATAAAGTGCAGGATTTCTCCAATGCCGAAATCAGCGTCAGCATTATACAACCCAACCGGGAAGTGCTGCAAAATGCCGCCTGGGACTCCGGCGAAATGACTACCAGCGAAGGCAGCCGCAAATTCACCCGCAAAGTCCGCTTCGACTACACCCGCGATGAACTGAAATCCCTAAGCTTCACACTCGACGTGCCCGAATTCCAAAAAGGGAACTACGTACTGGAACTATGGCACAAAGGACATTTGTTGGGAAAAACGGTGATGGGGCTGAGATGAGTTATACGTTGTACGTTTTACGTATTACGTTTGGTTTTGGGTTTAAGGTTTAGGGTTTAAGGTTATTGGGCAGTCTATAGGCGGCCTTTATTCGTTTTTGTGATGTTCTACCTCAAAGTCTCATTTGTCTTTGTTATGCTTATAAATATCCACCAGTGATATATCCAGGTGAACGCAAACCCGCAAGCTTTTCTGAGTTCTTTCCTTCAACGAAAAAAGCTTAGTGAAACTAATTTCACTAAGCTTTGATCAAACTATTACTGGTAAAGGGTTCCAACCATTTTCACCAACGATCTTTCAGTAATATCCCCTCAAACCTTAAACCCTAAACCCTAAACCCAAAAACGTAATACGTAAAACGTAGAACGTACTACCTAAAAGATATTGTACCCATAGCTCACATAATACAATCCTCCCACATAGGGACTACCGAAACCTGTGCGATAATAATTATTGCCAAGGTTGGTGCCACCAATGCGGAATACGCTCTTGGTTTTGGGTAAGCGATAGGAGATTTGCGCATCCACCCAGGTGAAGTAGGGCAGGGTGCCACTCACGAAAGTACCTTCGTAGAAGTTATTATCCTGCCAGCGCATCACCACATTAAAGCCCACACCTTTATACACGTTATCATTACGCAGACCCAGGTTCCAGCGGTATTTGGGTGCGTTGAAGAAAGAAACAAATCCGGCGGGTACATCCTGCAACTCGTCGCTAAACAGGTTACCATACAAATTGAAGTTATGGGGTAACTGGTACTCCGCACTGATACCCCAACCAACCGCCTTCACATCCTCTGCTGCATTTTGAACATACGAAACGTTGCGGGTGGTGAAGGGTGAATACAAATCGGTGGGTGAAGGCGCTGCAGTACCGGACTGTGCCACGCCTACAGTTGCCACGAAATTCTTGTAGATACTGTAATAAGCATAAGCATCGAGGAGAAGCTTGCCACCCAGAATTCCCTTATAACCTAATTCAAATGAATTCACGGTTTCGGGTTTCACTTCACGATAGGTGGCCTGTACCAGCAAATTGGTGTTGGCAGGGTTTCCACTCGCACGATAGGCCAGCACACTGGCGGCGGTATAGCCTGGGTTGTTTCCGTTCAAACCATACTTGGTTTGTTGTTCAGGCAGGCAACCAATCAGCAGACCAGCACCAGTAAGCAGGTCGATATACTGATTTTGGTTGGTGGGAAAACGATAACCTGTTTGGTAAGAGGCACGGATATTATTATCCTTGGCCACTTTGAACACAGCGGTGAAACGGGGCGTGAACTTTCCTTCAAAATTGGTCTGCTTATCATAGCGTCCTGCCACGTTCAGCGTCAGGAAATCATCAAACAATTTTTTGCGAAGCTGGATATAACCACCTGTTTCATTAATGCGGATCACTCCTCCACCATCATCAAACAGTGTACCTTCTGAGTTCAACGCCCATTGCTTCCATTGTGCGCCAACCACAACATCCAGTTGATCGGTAAATCCTAATGCATCGGAAAGGTTCAACTGGCCTTCACCTGCATATAGATCTGTTTTGTCGAGGAACAGGGCGCCTCCTTGCGAAATGGGAATTTCGCGACCACGCTTTTTCGCCGCTTCATATGCAGGAGTACCAGGAAGGTAGCGTCCCTGATCGGCCACTCCCCTGGCGTTGATATGCGCGTTCTGATCGCTCATATTAGTGCCACCCAGGCGACGTGATTCGGAGAAGGCCGCCACATATTGGGTGAACCAGGTCTGGTTGTCTTTCCACTGGCCATTGATATAAACGCCCAATGCCGTGGCATTGTAGGATCCACCCGCATTTTCCTGCGTGGTATAGCCGCGCACAAACCAGTTCTTGCCCTTAAACTCCAGCTTATGCTGAGCAATGCGCAGGTTACGCAGGGCATAACGATCAGCCCCCGTGTAAACGGTAGTACCTGTACCGAAATAAGTATTCCAGCTCACCTCAATATTGTTGGTCAGCATATAATGCAGACCCACGTTTACTTTGGCATTGATGGTATTATAATCTACAAGATGCTCTTCTTCGTATCCTGTGCGTGATACATTCTGATTGGGAATCGTGCCATTGGTCAGACCCAGGTTGATGGGCACGAAACCTTGCATGGCGGAAAGATAGGCCTGCCGTTGTGCTGCAGTGAGTCCCGGCACATTATTGGCGAAGGCTGCCAGGTTCGCAAAAAAACCATTTAATTGAGCGCTGGTGGGGTTTGTTCCCAATATAGAATTGGCGACCACACCAATATCGGTAGTACCGCCACTGCTCGCAAAATTCGCGAAAGCCTGAGAAAGCGGGTTCGACCGAACCACCGAACTAACCAGTGAAGCAAACTGCAACATATTGGCGCTGGCTTCATCACCATAAATGTTCACACCATTGAAGTTGGGATCATTTTGCCTGTTGCCGCCCACAACACTACTCAATACTCCAATCTGTTGTTTGTTGCGGTAGTCATCGGCTTCCCAATCGTTGGCCTTTGTGAGTGCTGCAGATATCTTGAAGGCAAATTTATTGTTGATGGCTTTGGCCCAGCGCAGCGACCAGTCATAGTAAGGCGCTGCCTGCCTTTGTTTGCCATCCACATGCATAATACCCTGCTTGATATTAAAACTCAGGCCCTGGTATTTGAAGGGATTCTTGCTATTGATGAGCAGGGTACCATTAATACCACCCGAACCATAAAGCGCGGACGAGGCGCCAGCCAACAGTTCCACGTTATCTACATCCAACTCAGTAGGTCCGATTACGCTACCTACGGAGAAGTTGAGGCCGGGAGCCTGGTTGTCCATACCATCAATCAACTGGTTCAAACGCGTGTTACCACTGCTTACGAATCCGCGGGTAGTAACCGTGCGGAAAGTAAGACTGGCCGTATGCATATCCACCCCTTTCAGGTTGGCGATGGCTTCGTAATAATTGGGGGCCGGAAGATTACGAATGGTTGTACTACTCATGCGTTCAACCGTTACAGGCGATTCCAGAATCCTTGTAGGTGTACGCGTAGCGGCAACCACAACTTCCTGGCCCAATGTGCTGGCCGGCTTAAAGCTGACTTCAATACTGGCTTGTGGGTCAGTAACATTTAACTCTATCGGTTCAAAACCAACCGAACTAACAACAAGCGTTACGGGTAATTTGTCTACGGTGAGGCTGAACTGCCCATCCGAATTGGTGAAGGTACCCTGGTTGGTACCCTTTACCAGCACCGACACGGCAGGTACTACTTCCGAAGTAGCGCTGTTTCGTACGGTACCGGAGATTGTAATGTTTTGGGCGAATGCAGCAATCGAAAGTAGGCTGGCAGAAATCCACGCAGCCAGGAAGCGAAAGCCTTTTCTCATATTCAGGCAGTTTTAGTTTTGGAATATAATGGAAAAATAAGGATTGTCGATTTGATCTAAAAATTTAATTTTTAAGGAAAAAGAATAAATTGTTGAAATCTTGAACCGATGATAAATCCGGTAATTTTGCCGGCAATTTACCTTCGCTTATGGCTACTTTTCAATTTCCCGGTCAAACCGGGTTTTATCGGGGCAAGGTCAGGGATGTGTACAGCATCGGCGACAGGCTGGTAATGCTCGCCTCCGACCGGATTTCCGCCTTCGATGTCATCCTCCCCTGCCCCATACCCTTTAAAGGCCAGGTACTGAACCAGATTGCGGCCCATATGCTGGAAGCAACACGCGATATATGTCCTAATTGGCTTGAGGCTGTTCCCGCCCCCAATGTGTCGATCGGGCGCCGCTGCCAACCCTTCCGTATTGAAATGGTCGTACGCGGCAACCTGGTGGGACATGCCTGGCGCACTTACCAGGCCGGAGGCCGGAACCTTTGCGGCGCTGTTATGCCCGATGGCCTCCGGGAGAACGAATTTTTCCCCCAACCTATCATCACCCCCTCCACCAAGGCCGAAGCCGGCCACGATGAGGATATTTCACCGGATGAAATCATCGCCCAGGGGCTGGCAACCCGGGAGGAATGGGAAACACTGGCCGCCTATTCACTACAACTATTTGCCAGGGGACGCGAGTTGGCCGCCAAAAGAGGTTTAATTCTGGCCGATACCAAATATGAATTTGGCAAAATCGGCGATCATATCTACCTAATGGATGAAATTCATACGCCCGATAGCAGTCGCTATTTCTATGCCGATGGCTTCGAAGAGCGGTTGGAAAAGGGCGAACGCCAAAAACAGCTCAGCAAAGAATTTGTAAGGGAATGGCTGATCGCCAACAATTTTATGGGCAAGGAAGGCCAGACCGTTCCGGAAATGAGCGACGAGTGGGTACAAACCATTTCAGGCCGGTATATTGAATTGTATGAAAAAGTGATCGGCAAGCCTTTTCAACCCGAATCACTTAGCGAAGAAGAAACTTATAGGCGGATTATGGAAGCGCTGGGGAAATTAGGGGATTAGTTGATTTGGAGATTTGAGGATGTAGGGATTTGGGAATTTGAGAATTTGGGGGATTTGAGAATTTGGATGTATCAGAATTTTGTTTGAATTGTGGACTTGAAAGATTCTTTTTCAAAAGCCAATATTGCTTCTTCCGACAAGTAGGATGAAGCAAAAATATCATTATCAAAAAAAACTGGCCATAATCCAATCCATTTCGGAGAATTATGGCCAGTACTGCTCGCCGTCCTTATGAATATTTTATTGCTTATCTTTTTTTGTAAAGCCCCTGCTTAATCTGTTTCTTCTCCCCACCCCTGCCATATGTATAGCAAAGATTATCGATCAGGTATTGCGCTTCACTATAACTGAGCCAGTAGTCGGTTACCTGCCCGCTGAAAATACTGCCATCGGTATAGTTGAAGAAATCGCGATAGCCGGAGCGGCTCAGGTCGCCAAATACTTCGTCGCCTTCAAAGGGTGCCAGCCCACCTGTATGACGGATGATGGTATAACCATAGTAAGTTTCCACCACCATATAAGGACAGTAGTTGTCGCTATACACAACAAAACCGTTTTCCTTATTCATCCAGTAGTCTGTATCGTCGCCGCCCCAATAGCCGCGGCGTGTACAACTGGCCAAAATGATGGTAAACAATACCAAGAGGCTTCCGAGTGTAATGGTCCGTTTCATAATCTTCCATTTTAAGTAAGTAAACCTGGTTTCGATCCGTTTAGGTATAAGACGGCAAAGCCTGCACCGCGTTTAGCTAACGCTTGTTAAAGTATGGTAAAGGAAATCTTAATATGAGTTTTACGTTCTACGTTGTACGTATTACGTAATAGGTAAGAGGTATAGGGAGTACTGGTCTACGCAGTCTGGGATAGCAAGGGGATGCAGTACACCCGATTCATATTTTGCAGCCATTTTCACACCCATATCAATTTTAACTTCGTACTTTCAACCCTCAAAAAAACGTACTACGTAAAACGTATAACGTAAAACATTACAATGAAATTCCTCCTCACCCCTCTCCTCCTCTTAACCCTTACATGCCATGCGCAGGACGAATACTATCTTCTCACCGGCACCTATACCGGTGGAAAAAGCAAGGGCATTTATGTTCATTCTTTCAACACAAAAACGGGAATGTCGAGGGAACTGAGTGTCACGGAAGTTTCCAATCCTTCCTATATCGCCGCCAGTGCGGATGGGCGTTTTGTATATGCCGTACATGAGGATGGAAGGGAATCCGGTGGTGGAAAGATATCGGCCTACTCGTTTGATGCTTCAACAGGAAAATTGTCGCTGATCAATACCCAAAGTACCGAAGGCGACCATCCCTGCTATGTGGCTGTACACCCTTCTGGAAAAATGGTTGTCGCCGGCAACTACACTGGCGGAAATGTGGCGGCATTTGCGGTTGGTTCCGATGGAAGCCTGGGGAAAGCCAGCAGTTTTCCCCATAGCGGAAGCAGCATCAACAAAGACAGACAGGAAAAACCGCATGTGCATTGCACTGTTTTTACACCCGATTCCAAACAGCTCTGGGTGGCTGATCTGGGCATCGATAAGCTGGTGCCCTATGAAGTGGATCCTGCCTCCCAAATGCTCAGCCCATCCCGCACAGAAACCATCCAGGTGGAACCCGGCTCAGGACCGCGGCATTTGACATTTGACCCCGCCGGAAAATTTGCCTACCTCGTGGAAGAGCTCAGCGGTACGGTGGTGGTGTATAAATGGAAAAAAAATGGCTTAAAAATGCTGCAGCGTCTTTCAACCCTGTCGCCCGGGCAAAAAAACTTTGCGGGTAGCGCAGATATCCGAGTTTCTCCTGATGGACGTTATCTCTATGTATCCAATCGTGCTGATTACAACAATATCGCCATATTCCGGATCGACCCGAAAAAGGGAACCTTGTCGCTAAGAGGTCACCAACCAACCGGAGGTAAAGCACCGCGTCATATGCAGTTTGATCCGACTGGAAAATTCCTGTTGGTGGGCAATCAGAACAGTGACCAGGTTGTGTTGTTCGCTTACAATGCGGCTACCGGAGCTTTGCAGGATACGGGCAACCGTATATCAATTGGGAAGCCGGTATCTTTTGCGTGGATTAAGAAACCCTAATTCAACATTCGCCAGAGCGATCAGGAGGCTTGCGGTAACACAAAGGAAAAAACACTTCCTTTTCCCGGCTCGCTTTCCACGAACATCTTTCCTCCATTTTTGGTCAGAAATTCTTTGCAGAGCATCAGACCCAAACCGGTACCGGATTCATTGGCCGTACCCTTTGTGGTATAGAACTGGCGACCATTGATCTTTTCGAGCGCCTCAGGACTCATACCCATGCCGGTGTCTTCCACAAATACTTCCACAAATTCCTGGCCCGATTGGGCACCGAGGCAAACGCGACCATTTTCCGGTGTAAACTTTATGGCATTCGACAACAGATTGCGGAGTACCAGGTTAATCATGTCCTTGTCGGCGAAGACATATACCGGGTTTTCCGCTTTTAACTCGAGGTACACTTTTTTCGATTCAGCCTGCAGGCGTAATAGGGCCGCCACTTCGCGAATCAGTTCCTGTAGATCGAGCAGTTGCGGATGAACAGCGTTCGACTGCATCTGGCTCTTGGCCCATTGGAGAAGGTTCTCCATCAGGCCCGTAGTATAATTGAGATCTTTCACTACATCTGGCACCATCATTTTCAATTCTTCTGCGGGCAAATTGTATTGCTCCACATTTCTGAAAAGATTCCTCAGCGCATAAATAGGCGTTTTCAGGTCGTGCGATATCACTGAAAACAATTTATTCTTCAATGCATCCAGCTCCTTTAATTCCTGCGTCTGCTTCTCCAGCAATGCCGCCTTGTCCGCAATTTCCTTACGCTGTGCCTCAATGGCTGCATTCTGGGCGTTCAATTGCACGTTTTTGGAAAGAATCCCCTCCTGGTAGCGCGCATTCTCTTTTTTTATCAGGTACAAACCCAGGAAAATACAAACCGCCGCCAGGAGATGATTGAGAAAATAAAATGCATAACTGGCTTCAATCAGCCGGAAATCGTAATCGTTCCAGATAACAAATACGGCGAGGTAGCAGGAAATGGAAAGGGCAAAAGCTAAGATGACATTCACGATCCGCTTCAAAAAGAAAACCGACAGTACGCCATAAAGCAGAAAGAAAAGCTCGATGCCCACATCAATCCGCGCCGCATAAACCAGGCTGGTCATCACGGGGTAAAGGGAAAAATAAATCATCCGTCCCAATTCAAACCGGCGGCGATAGTTACAGTAAAGCACCAGCATACTGATCATAGCCGGCGAGCAGGCTACCATCCAGGCCAGCGCAGGAAGCTGATGGCGGTCTATTAAACCCACAATGGGCAATAGAATACCTGAGATTAAAGCCGTAAAATTGAGAAGATTGAATATGCCGAGCTTGCGACGCTCATATTCGTCCAGCAAGTCGTGATAGCCGATCCGACGGATAGCCGTGATCAGGCTCTTGAGCCAGGTGAAAAAAGTCATAGTACGGAAGCGTTGGTTAACAAACGGCTTTCGTAGGGATGGGATCGGATGGAATCTTCAGAGGAAAGGATTCAGGTATGAACGCATATATATACGCAGAAAGCATTTACCCGGTTTGGAAATGGCGTAAAAAAGCAAAAAATCTGATTTTCAGGTGATTACTTCCCCTGAACGGCTTTCCGCTGCCGCGATTTGTGAAAAACGTTACGACCCTTGTCCACTCCTGCCCTGATCTTTTTCTGCTCTTCCTCGGGCAGGTGAATTACCTGCTGGCATTCGGTACTGCAGCAGCCTTCATAGGCGACCTTGCATTCCTCGCATTGAATAAAGAGCAGGTGGCAGGCATCATTTACGCAGTTTACGTGGGTATCGGCAGGTTTTCCGCATTGATGGCAGTTCGCGATAATTTCATCCGTAATGCGCTCTCCAAGTCGCTGATCAAATACAAAGTTTTTTCCGTGAAATTTATTCGACAGGCCTTTCTGTTTTACTTCATTCGTGTAGTGGATGATGCCCCCTTCGAGGTGAAACACATTTTGAAAACCCTTGTGGAGCATATAGGCCGATGCCTTCTCGCAACGGATTCCTCCCGTGCAATACATAATGATATTCTTGTCCTGATGCGGCTGCATCATATCCGCTGCCATGGGTAATTGTTCCCGGAAAGTATCGCTGGGAATCTCAATCGCTTTTTCAAAATGGCCCACTTCAAACTCATAATGATTGCGCATATCAATCACGATGGTATTGGGGTCATCGGTGAGGCGGTTAAACTCCTCTGCATTCACATAACGGCCCTTCCTTTCCATACTGAAATCGGGGTCCTCAATACCGTCGGCCACTATTCGTTTCCGCACTTTTATGTCCAATACATAAAACGATTTGCCATCGTCATCCACCGCAATATTGAGTCGAAGACCATTCAGTGGTTCATGGGCATAGAGATAATTGCGTAAAGCCTCCAAGTTCGCCCTGGGTACGCTGATCTGCGCATTTACGCCTTCATCGGCAACATAAATCCGGCCTAATACACCCAATTCCGACAGATCGCGATACCAATGGTCACGAAAAGATTGGGGATCCTCAATGGGGAAATAGCAATAAAAAGAAATGGTACACCGGGGTGTGGGGTCCAGGAGTATACGCTCCTTCAGCTCCTTGCGGGAGACGCGGTTGTGTAAAGGCATTTGTTGAAATTTGATCCCGCAGTAGCGGGAAATTATTCAATAATTGGTCAGTTGCAGGCTGAACCAAATTTCAATGCAAAAGTAGGGAGTTTTACGTAATACGTAATACGTAGTACGTAGTACGTAATACGTATTACGTTTTGGGTCGCCAATAACGGATACATCCATTTTTGACACATTATGCAATGTCCGCAATTCACACAGCCTCCCTTCGGGAGGCCTAACGAGCCAGCATTCTTCCTACCCACACGGCCTCCCTTCGGGAGGCGATGCAACCCATCAATCCTGTCGCTTCATTTTCAGCATATCCAAATTTGTAAAGTATTATTGAAACAGAAATCGGGTATCAGGCCCTCCTGAAAGGAGGGTGTGTGGGTAGCCCATATCGTAATTTGATTACCGCACCCCGAAGGGGGGCTGTGTGAAACCACGCATATCTTCATTGCCGGTTGTCTTCAACAACGCAGAGCATTGGCAGAAATAATTTACAGTGAATACAGTCTCTAAGCTTCAGCTTCTACACAGCCTCCCTTCGGGAGGCATGTCCTGCCAGCATACTTTCTACCCACACGGCCTCCCTTCGGGAGGCGAAATAAGCCAGGGAAATTATGCAGTGCTCATAAGCTACGCAGCGTCGGGGGCTTTGAATCTTTTCGATTTCTATGCAGCTTCATTTTATTCAAATCTAGATTCGTAAACAATAGTAGAAAGAGAAATTTGGCGGTAGGCCCTCCTGAAAGGAGGGTGTGTGGGTAGCATAAATCGTAATTTAATTACCGCACCCCGAAGGGGGGCAGTGTGAAATCACGCATATCATCATTGCCAGTTGTCTTCAACAACGCAGAGCATTGGCAGAAATAATTTGTAGTGAATACAGTCTCTTAGCTTCAGCTTTCACACAGCCTCCCTTCGGGAGGCGTACCGAGCCAGCATACTTTCTACCCACACGGCCTCCCTTCGGGAGGCGAAATACATACTTCATCAGAGATACTGCGACAAGCAGGTTAGCAATTCAACGATTCAACAACTCAACAACTCAACGATTCAACAATTCAACAATTAAACGATTCAACAATTCAACAATTAAACGATTAAACGATTCAACAATTCAACGATTAAACGATTAAACGATTCAACAATTCAACGATTAAACAATTAAACGATTAAACAATTAAACCATAAACCCTAAACGTAAAACGTACAACGTACAACGTATAACGTTCTACGTTCTACGTAAAATATGTCCCGTCAACGCTCCCATACCTGCCGGAATGCCGGCAAGGATGCCGGTGAGGATGATGACAAATAATGCATTATCAGGCCCGGGTAGTAATTGGGAAATGCGTGCAGAAAGAATGCTTTCATTGGCTGAATCGCTCCACCAGGCCAGGAAGGACCACAATAGAAAAAGACCCAAAAATCCGGCAAGGAAACTGCGCCAGGCAGATTGATAAACCAACCATCCCGCGATGAAGGCTGCAATTACCAGGCTCCACCATGGCAAATAAAGACCCCCAAAAAATGCCAGGAAAGCTGTCAATAATGTAGCAACGATAAATTTCATGTTGATGCTGTTAAATCTTTTACATGTTTAATTATTCACCCTTCCGCATCGTCAGCGTCCATTTCACTTTGCGGTCGATCGCGTCCGACTTTTTCATTATCCACAGAGGATAATATTCACCTTTAACCCAGGTGTCAATAAAATTATCGTAGAAGCGGCTGCCGGGATTGCCCTGCTGTCCACCCGGATATACGCCATACGCTTCGGTAATAGGGCTCATGTGCGCAATCATCCGCCAACTGGGACCATGGCTATGCTTCATGGCATTGATAATATTACCATTGCCTCCCACCGGCAAATCCTGTCGTGCGAAGGGCAATAAATTCTGCTTAAGTAAATGATAGATCGTGGGACGCTTGTACTTCGCCCATTCCAGCCTGCCTTCTTTTTCCAACTCCAGCAAATGCACCGTAGCTTTCAGGAGAGCTTGGGTTACCTGGTCGGTAAGTGATTCTACATTTTCTGTTGACCGATCATCGATATAAGGCATACTGGTACTGTCGCGCATCAGCCACTCGATAGTGGTTTGGTCTTCGGGCCAGGAGGCAGATTGGTCACCGGCAATCAAATCATCTTGCCAGATGGCCCGATCAAGACTATCCCACCATGCCTGAAAAATGGTTTGCCCCACAGAAGCAGGTCCGGCTTCCAGGTTCCAACTCTCCACGGCGGCGAGGTATTCTGCGGCTTTTGCATCGAGCCGCGCGCGATCCACAAATTTCAGCAATGTTGGACGCAACAACTCTGCCTGAATATTGTAATAATTATTCTGCAATCTTTGTATATCCTGTACAGTGGCCGCCTGCATGCCATTCAGAAATTTTTCGATGGCCATCCCGCGTGGCGCTATATAGCCTCCGGGGATAAAATAGGGGTAGCTGCTATCCACGGGTCGCTGGTTAGCGCTTTCCAGGAAACCCCTCTCCGGATTTAAGGAATGCGGATTCTCCTCCTGTGGAATATATCCCTGCCAATTGTAAGCAGAATCCTGCCCCGGCATGGGATAGATCCCCTGGCCTTCCCAGCGCACAGGAAATTTACCTTGCTGCCAGATGGCTATATCGCCCGTTTTGGAAGCAAAAACAAAATTCTGAGCCGGGCATTGAAAGCTGCTGATCGCTTCCACATAGTCATCATAATTGGCAGCACGATTGAGCTGGTAAAATGTACGTCCCTCATTGCTGGGTTCATGGGCAATCCAGCGCACAGCGAGACTGCCGCCTTCCCGGCCTTCCAGTTGAAAACTATTGTCGAATTGAACAGGGCCGAAAACGGTATAGGCAACCGTATCGTACACCGGAGCCTGTCCTTTCACTTTTATTTCCTCAATGCGGGGGACGGCTGCCTTCCATTCCCCATTGTACCAATATTCCTTTCTCGACTCATCCTTAAAACGGATTTCGAAATAATCCTTCACATCCCTTCCGGCATTCGTAACGCCCCAGGCAATGCTGTCGTTGAAACCAATAATGATGAAGGGGCTTCCCGGCAGGCTAACGCCATAGGCATTGCTGCCCGGCACCTGCAATTGCATTTCATACCAGATGGATGGCAGCGACAGTTCCAAATGCGGATCATTGGCCAGCATCGGTGAGCCGGATTGCGTACGTGAACCCGACAGCACCCAGTTGTTGCTGCCATTGCCCGGGTCGGGTCGGTCCTTTTCCAAAGGCCCGATTGCCGCTTGTGAGCGGAAATAGACCGAATCCGCATCTGCGGGTGCAATCGGCGTAAAGCCGGGAGTTGCAAAAGGCGTCCCTTTCGGTATGATCGGCTTTAATGAATCATGGGCTTTGGGATAAATCTGCGCTAATTGTTCAGGCGTAAAGAGCGAACGGGCGATGGTCTGCTGCAGATCCGATTCTGTTCCCGACGACAACATCTTGGCCATCATCTTCAGCAAAAGTGCAGTACGCAGGTTGCTCCAGGGCTCTGGTTTAAAATCGAGCAGCTTGTATTCAAGCGGCAGACTGCTCTCGGTAAGTGTACTGATATAAGCATTAATACCAGCCGTATACGCCGTGTAGGCTGCCTGCGATTGAGGATCTTTTTCCATCTCCTTCAATGCCTGCTCTGCGGCAAAGCGCATACCCAGCCTTCTCTGCTCTTTGTCGTAATTAATGGCTACAGGTCCGGCAATTTCGCTGGCCCTTCCTTCCGCGGCCCGGGTTTGCAGATCCATCTGGAAAAGACGGAACCGTGCGTGCAGGTAGCCTTGCGCGAAATAGAGGTCATCATCATTCTCCGCAAACACATGCGGCACCAGCCTTTCATCGAAGTAAATATTCACTTCGCCTTTCAATGCCTTAAACGACAACTCGCCTCCAAAATCAAAATCCGCAGGCTCGGCATTTCGCCAGAAGCCCTGTTGGGGGCTCATAAATTTGCCAAGTGGGGGTACGCTGCCCCAGCTTCGGTTCAGGGCATATACCAACGCCGTGGTTACCAAAGCGCTGATCAGGAATGGAACAATTCGCATAGTAAGTCTTAATGCAGTGAATATAGAAAACAGAATTGATTTATGCCACAAAATCCTCGCCTTTATGATGAACGTAAAGGCCGCTATTCTACCAGCTCCAGCAAAAAGAGCTGGGTTTCCTGACGGTCCGAAAAATTGTCGTCTGAAATGAGCAATAGCGATCGGTGCCCATTGGGTAATTCAGGTCCCCAGCACATGCCTTCGAGGTTATCGATATGCCGATTCAATACATTAAAGTCGAATAACAGCTTTTTAGAAACGGGCTGAATATCCTTTCGGAGAGCCAGTGATTCCATTCCAGTAATATCGGTGGCGCCTGCCAGGTTGGCCAAAAAAATCCGAACCGTACAACTGCGCCGTCCCGTACTGAAAGATCGTTCCATTACCAGGAAGCGTGTACTATCAAGGAAGAGGATTTCCGATACACCATTGATTCGGTATGCATCAGCGGGGGAAGCTGCAAATGCTACTTTTTCGGCCTGGTAAGCAAACTCACCGACCTGTTTGCCCGTAAAACGATCGAACCCAAAAAGCCGAAGATAGCTGTTGTTGTCGGCAGTATCAATGCGGGGACCATCTTCATACAGTGGTTCCTCCATGCAGAGCCAGAGCTGGCGAAAATCGGGTGTATAGCTCATGGCTTCAAGGCTGCCATTGTTACGAGCGCCTTTCTCGTAGGCGTAATATTGAAAACGTTGCGGCACACGAAAGCTGTCGAGTACCAGCCCGCCTTTGTTCATCAGGCGTATAAAGGGCTGCTGTAATACCTCCCTTCCAGGTTGAATGATCTTTTCCCCTTCACTGCTCCAGGCCAGGAATCCCGAAAGCCCGTCAAATCGAATGGCTTCAGGATCCGCAGTCCGCGGCGGGAAAATATTGCCCTGGTCGGTCCTCAAACTATCTACCCGGGTGAATATAACGGTATCGATCCGGTATCCATTCAGCCGGATATCAGCCGAATAATATCGAGAGGGCTGCTGTAAAGAACGGTCATCGGAAATCAGGTAATAGGAACCTGCTTCAGGATTATAATCAATACCTGATAGTCCGCGCATTGATGTCTGCTCATATTGCTGATCAGCCGGTATCCGGTACTGATCATGAAACTTTAAACTGATGGGGCGCAGCTTGCCCAGCCGTCCCAGCCAACTGCAGGAGCTCAACAACAGCAGACCCAAAAAAATTGCCGCATGAGAAAAAATAATTTTTCGCATGCGGCAAAGCTAAAGAATAAGGCCTGGTTTATGGCAGGGTCACGATATGCTGGCTTTGTCCACTGTTCCAGCTCAGCAGGGCTTTATTATCGCAGTCGCCGTTATTGGGGAATCCATAATCCAGCGCAAGCGTTCTGTCATTGATCTTAATTTTCAGGGTACCATCGCTTACCCAGGGGCATGCCAGTTTTTTCACCAGCGCATCCTCTGTATTCAGGGTCACTTTCACGCCACTGGCGAAAGTAGTTTGCGAGCGACCTTCAATTTCATATACATCATCGCGGAGCTCATCCGTGGCGCCACCGGCCACCTGCTTCACATATTTCAATTGCTCATAGGCATAGCCTCGGGCGTTGGGGAAAGTAACTTTACCATCGGATACCTGAACGGTATATTTGATATTGCCATTAGCGCTCATATTCGTGATTACTTTCGTGCCTTCGATCTTCGCGCGGTTCAGTTGGAAATCCACCAGCGTGATGGTAAGAACGGAACCGGAGCGGCGGATAGGTCCGGTATAGTGAAGCACTATTTTTCCTTTGCGCCATTTGCCATCGGCACCGCGGCAGCCGTTTCCAAAATCGATGGTTACAGTTTTGGGATAGGAACCATCATCGGGTGTAACGGTTATATCCGCACATTGGCCGATTCGCAGGCGCAGATAAGCGAATACATACACGCGCACACCATCATTACCACGACCCTGCGCTTCCAGTTCCTCCTCGCCAGCGGCAGTCATGGCGATATCCTGAATATCATCATAACTGGCATCGGCTTCCATGGCTTCTGAGGAAAATTGTGTGCTTTCTTCTTCATTGAGCGGCTCGGGCTCGGGGTTGTTCGATTTCTGACAGGAATAAAGCAGGGCTGCGGCAAAAAGCATCGTCAGGGCTGCCTTGATTTGGTGAATGCTAAAAAATTTCATGGCTATACTTTTAGGGTTATGGAAGTGAATAACGCTATCTTGGATGCGCAAGGAATCCGGAAGTTTAACGGCAGTTTAAAAAAAATGATGCAACCCCTCTAATGAAACAGATGATTGGCTATATACGGCTATATTTCAAAGAGATAAATAAAAGCCTCCTCACGATTGCCGCACTCTGGATCGCCATTTTAATCTACCTGAACTATACCTGGGACCTGGAAGGACGTATTTATTATCTATGGCCCGATCATCCCCTGTCACCCTATTTTTCACCAGCCATTGTTTATGCGCTGGCTTTCTGGCCGGTATTGGGTCTGCATCTGGCGCAGAAGAAAGCTCCTCTGAAACAAGGTGTACAAATTCTATTGTGGTTGGCGCCGCTTTGGTTTGCGCTAAAAGTGGGGTTAGATACTTATATACCTGTTTCCGAAAATCAGGAATGGAATCTTTACTGGAATAAAGTATTGTACTGGCCACTTCGTGTGATGGTATTACTACTTGTACTATGGGTACTGACCCGCAGTATGGGTCGACCAGGCGAACTTCTGGGCCTCCGCAGGGAGGGCTTCAACTGGAAACCCTATCTGATAATGTTGCTGTTGATGACACCTCTGATAGCGCTGGCCTCCACGCAGGCCGATTTTCTGGAAACCTACCCCAAACTGCAGCAGGTATGGCCCCTTTCGGAATCCGCAGAGCCGGGCTTCCTGTATTCCCTGTTTTTCGAACTGGGCTATGGATCGGATTTTGTATCCATCGAAGTTTTTTTCCGCGGCTTTATGGTGATTGGTTTTGCCAAATGGTTGGGAAAAGATAGCATTTTACCGATGGCTTGCTTTTATTGTTCTATTCATTTCGGAAAGCCTCTGGGTGAATGTATCAGCTCCTTTTTTGGCGGCCTCTTGCTGGGGGTGGTTTCCTATCATAGCCGGCAGATCTATGGCGGCCTCATCGTACACCTGGGGATTGCCTGGTTGATGGAACTGGGAGGTTACCTCGGAAACTCCCTGAAAGGGTGATGCCGCTTCTTATGGATAAGAAACGGCATCATTTAATGCATTGGCCGCGATTCTGTAAGCCGGATTCTGTATCCCGCAAAGCGGGATGGTCATCATTTATCTGCGCCGGCAGTTACCCGCCGGAGTCAAGCTGCCTACCCTCCCCTGTTTCCTTTCGGAAAGTGAACGGGCCGCTCACCTCGCCGGAGCTTGCGCTCCCTTGAACCGGGGTATACGTGGCATTTCAGCGTGCAAGGTTTACCCGGCATTGCCGTTACCGACAACACCCGTGAGCTCTTACCTCACGTTTTCACCCTTATCCGCCAAAGGCGGACGGTAATTTTCTGTGGCACTTTCTGTTGGTGGCAAGCCACCACCCGGCTATTCACCGGTACACCGCCCTA
>JBIQMS010000030.1:0-60097 GCA_044463125.1 Terrimonas ferruginea | reverse complement strand
TGCTACACCGATACCACTAATAAACTGTTAACGATGTCCTGCTATTCAACATTTAGAGTTTAAAGGAGGGCTGGGAATTAAAAGTTGGTTTGAAAAAGAATCCTAAAATATCTGCGGAAATCTGCGGAAAAATCTGCGAAAATCTGCGGGAACCTTTTTGTCCTTTGAAGTTATTGGCGGTGCAGGCATCGTTTCCCGCAGATTTGCGCAGATTACTACGCAGATAAGCGCAGATTTTTTGGAAACCATTTATCAATTCCAGCCCTTCCTTCAACCTTAAACCTTAAACCCTAAACCTTAAACTTCCTCACGATTCACGATTCAGCTTTTCCCTACCTTTGCGGCACCAAATCATTCATCTATGTCGTATCGAATAGAAAAAGACACCATGGGCGAGGTGAAGGTTCCAGAAACCGCTTATTATGGCGCCCAGACCCAGCGCAGCATTGAGAATTTTCAGATCGCACAGGATATCAATCGTATGCCCAAAGAAATTATTCGGGCATTTGCCTACCTGAAAAAAGCTGCCGCTATTACCAACTTTGAAGCGGGTGTTTTACCCAAAGAAAAATCGGGCCTTATTGGCCGGGTATGCGATGAAATACTGTCGGGAGAGCTGGATGAATATTTCCCACTGGTGGTATGGCAAACCGGAAGTGGTACGCAGAGTAATATGAATGTAAACGAAGTAGTCGCTTATCGCGGGCATGTGTTGAATGGCGGCCAGCTTACCGATAAAGAAAAATTCCTGCACCCGAACGATGATGTGAACAAGTCGCAGTCGAGTAACGACACTTTTCCCACGGCCATGCATATCGCGGCTTATAAAATATTGATTGAAAAAACCATTCCCGGTATTGAGAAACTGCGCGACACACTAGAAGCCAAAAGCCGTGCATTTATGCAGGTGGTAAAGATCGGTCGCACCCATTTCATGGATGCTACCCCGCTTACACTGGGACAGGAATTCAGTGGCTATGTTTCCCAACTCAATCATGGTTTGAAGGCGATCAAGAATACCCTTCCCCATCTCAGCGAACTGGCGCTGGGTGGTACCGCGGTGGGAACGGGCATCAATACGCCTAAAGGCTATTCGGAAAATGTGGCCCGGCATATCGCCAATCTTACCGGTTTGCCTTTTGTAACGGCAGAGAATAAGTTTGAAGCCCTGGCCGCGCACGATGCCATTGTGGAAGCGCATGGCGCATTGAAAACAGTAGCGGTGAGCCTGATGAAGATCGCCAACGATATCCGTATGCTGAGCAGCGGCCCCCGCAGCGGCATCGGCGAAATCTTTATACCCGACAATGAGCCCGGCTCCTCCATCATGCCCGGTAAAGTAAACCCAACCCAGTGCGAAGCGCTCACCATGATTGCCGCACAGGTAATGGGTAATGATGTCGCCATCAACATTGGCGGCGCTACCGGACATTTTGAACTCAATGTGTTCAAACCCGTAATGATCTACAATTTTCTACACAGCGCAAGACTGATCGCAGACGGCTGCGTATCCTTCAACGACAAATGCGCCGTGGGTATTGAACCTATTGAGGCCAATATCCGCAAACATGTGAACAATTCGCTGATGCTGGTAACGGCATTGAACCCTAAAATCGGCTACTACAAGGCGGCAGAAATTGCCCAAAAAGCACATAAAGAAGGAACTACGCTGAAAGAAATGGCCATCAAACTGGGCTATCTCACTGCAGAGGAATTTGATGAATGGGTGGTGCCGGGCAATATGGTGGGTGAATTGAAGTAAGAATCGCATTACTCGTACAACTACGGGTATTTTGAGGGGATATTTACGATATCCCCTTTTCTTTTATGCCAAATACTTGCATCCGCATGGCTTCCCGTCTATTTTGTTGATGGAAATCATTATCCGTCACCCAAAATCCGAATCGTATGAAGAGTTCTGCTCTCAAAGCACGTTACTTTTCTGCTTACCCGCTGAAAGCCGTGGAAGCCGAAATGCAAAAGCCTTCATCGAATCCACCCCAATCACCTTATTTGCGTTCACTATTAGCCGGCCACAAAAAAAGCGCGGGCACTTTGCGCGTGTACCCCATGGCAAATCCCTATAAGGACCATGCGGAGACCGTGGCTCTACGCACGCAGCCGCCTCCGATTGTTTTCCAGGATTCGAAAGAATGGTTTAGCGATTACGAATAAATTAAATTTTAAAGCCGCCCTTGAGGCGGCTTTAAAATTTGCAGTATTCCACATTTATTACTGAAATAGCACGCTATTTTTTACAGTCTTTCTACTATTGCAGGGCTCTTCGTTTACCTTTAGTTTTACTGGCGACGATTTTCTTTAATCCAATACACATGAAAACAACTTTACCCGTTCTTTTCCTGTCGGGATTAAGAAAATATTACCACCTTAATTATTTTCTGATCCTGGCGCTAATCCTGCCCACCGTCGCCGCTGCGCAAACCGTGCGTACAGGAAAGAGCTATGTCAATATCAGCCGTCCCAATGGCGGCACATTTCTCCCTGGCGATATTATTGAAGTGCGGGCTACAATAGCCGTTACTGGTGGCAACAGCACGAATAGGCTGAACTATGTTCGCTACAACGATACCATCAATCTCGCCAAGTTTGATTACATACCCGGAACATTAAGGATGCTTTCCAATGAGGGCAGCATTCAATATCAATACCAGGATGGACCTGGTTCTGTTGATGGCGACTCGGCGCATATTGATCTCGCGAGTGGTCGACTGCGCTTTAATATCGGTTATACGGCCGGTCAGGCCAACGTACTTACGCAAGGCACCGGCACTGCCGGTGCCGGAAGGCTTTGGGGTGGCAACTACTTTATGCCTTCCTTTTTTGGCAATACATGCATCCGCATGTATGCCTACCGAATACAACTGAAATCTGATCCAACCATAGTGGCTATTGACAGCCTTATTCGCCTTTCGGCTGGCAATTTCCGATATCGTGTAGGCAGCAGTTCCACTGACCAAATTTCCAATTTCCCTGTTTATGCCATTCGGATTGCCGAAGACCTGGGGCTTTGTACCAACTCTATCGGTGGCAATGCGGTGGTCGGTGAAAGCGGAGGCACTTTCGGATCCGGACTTACGCAGAACCGGGCGGGAGGCACAACCTTTGTGCCGGCGCCCTATACCTTTGTGAACTTTGGCGCCAATGCTCCCAACGACAACTACTACGGGCTGGCCAACCGCACCAGTGCGGATGGAAGCACCAATCCAAATATTGCATATCCCAGTTCTTCACGGGTATTCACCATCTGGGATATCATTGGCGACCATACCGGAGCCGCCGACCCCATTCAGGGTAATCCACCCACCAACGATGGATATGCCGTAATCATCAACGCCAGCTACGAAACCAACCGCGCCTTTACGCAAAATATCAGCAACCTCTGCGAAGAAACCTATTATGAATTTTCGGCCTGGTTTCGCAATATATGCCGCAGATGTCGTTGCGATTCCACGGGAAAAGGCGTGGGACAAACCGGGTTCACACCCGCGCCGGGTAACGACTCTTCAGGTGTAAAGCCCAATCTCACCTTTCAGATCAATGGAGAAGACCTTTATACCACCGGCGAAATTGCTTACTCAGGTGAATGGGTGAAAAAGGGATTTGTATTCCGCACCAGAGCTGGACAAACTTCGGCCACGGTTACCATCCGCAACAACGCGCCGGGTGGTGGTGGTAATGACTGGGCGATTGATGATATCGCGGTATCTACCTGTTTACCCAATATGAGTTATGCGCCATCCGTTACACCCAATGTATGCGAGGGAGGAACACTAAGGCTGGAAGATACCGTGCGTTCCTATTTCGACAACTACACTTATTACAAATGGCAACGCAGTACCGATAACGGAGCCTCCTGGAGTGATGTAACAGGTACCATTGGCCCCATCAGCCCCAGTTGGAATGGCAGTGCCTATGAATATATTTCGGTGTACACGGTGCCGCCTTCAGCTACCACACTCGCTGATTCCGGCGACCTGTACCGCCTGATTACGGCCACCAGCGGTGGCAACCTTACGGCAGAAAACTGTCTCTATACCGACAATACCAATATCGTTACCGTGAATGTGCTCGATTGTCTGCCGCCCCTTTCCGTAAACCTTTTACGCTTCTCCGGACAAAGAATAGATGGAAGCGTGGTATTGAACTGGACGGCCGCCAATGAAGACCCGGGAACGGTTTATCATATACAGCGGAGTACCAATGGAACGGATTTCGAAGAAGCCGGAACTGTTGCATCAGGTAGCGGGCAGTATGTCTTTACCGACAACAACCCGGGAACAGCCCGCTATTACCGGCTCTATATGAAGGCCGAAGGCAGTAAACCATCCTATTCAGGCACCCTGCTGCTGAATACAACCCATAATGTGTTCAAGATGGGACCACCCCTGAACCCATTCCGCGACAGGCTGCAATTCAGTATGCAAAGCCCGATAGCCGGAAAAGCACTGCTTCGACTATACGACATGATGGGTCGAATACAGTTTACCCAAACACTGATGCTGCAACCCGGCAGCCAGCAATTCAATATTCCCGTACAGGAATCCCTGCCCGCAGGCAACTATGTGTTAAGAATTGAAATGAACGGAAACGAGCAAAGAATGCAGGAAGTGGTGCACGTGGTGAAACTGTGAGTTGAGAGTTTAAAGTTGAAAGTTTAAAGTTGAAAGTTTTTATTTAGGTATTGGGGGATTTGTTTATTTATCGAAGTATAGTGAATTGCTGATAAACAGGTTTAACCCGCCTACTTAGAACTTAAAACTTATAACTTATAACTCACGTAATACGTATTACGTACTACGTATTACGTACTACGTTATACTTTTCTCTCTGCTCACGTCAAGGGCTTCCTGCTGCTTCTCCCCTGCTTTGTGAAAGAATTTTTTCTGGAAGATGAGAAGGGTAATCACGCCGATAGAGATTGACGCATCGGCTATGTTGAAGATGGGACTAAAAAATTCAAATTCATCACCGCCGATGAAGGGCACCCAGGAGGGAAAGTTTGATTTGATGATGGGGAAATAAAGCATATCCACTACTTTACCATGCAGAAAACCGGCATAGCCGCCTTCGGGTGGAAAAGCGGAAGCCACCACGCCCCAATCGCTCTTGGAGAATATCAAACCATAAAACATGCTGTCGATCAGGTTGCCCAGCGCACCGGCATAGATAAGAGCGGCACATACGATGAATCCCCTGCTGTATTGTTGTTTGATGATTCTCCCCAGGTACCAGGTACCAAATACCACCGCTACCAAACGGAAAAGAGTCAGAATCAGTTTCCCCCATTCACCCCCGAATTTCCAGCCCCAGGCCATGCCTTCATTCTCGATGAAGTAAAGCTTAAACCAATCCAGCCCCATCACCTGGGTGATTTCGCCAAAACCATGACTGGTTTTGATCCAGATCTTCAAAACCTGGTCAACGATGATAATCAGGGCAATGATCAGTACTACATGAATTCGTTTCACTTACAGGGGGTTTAGTCACAAATATAGGACGAAATGCTTGATACAACGGCTTGCAGAGGCTTTCGGCAAGGAGTATGTAAATGCCTGCTATTCTTCAAAATATACACGCTTCACGCGTTGGGAAATACCGGTCATAATTTCATAGGGAATCGTATCCGCTTTTTCCGCCATCTCCTGCAAGCTCAGCTCCTTTCCAAAAACGATTACATCATCGCCTTCTTTCAGGTCGGGAATATGACCCACATCGAGCATGGTCATATCCATGCAAACGGAACCCACAACGGGTGCCCTATGCCCGCGAATCCACATGTCGCCCTTACCCCAGCCCAGGTTGCGGGGGAAGCCATCGGCATAGCCAATTCTAACGGTGGCAATCCTTGTATTGCGGTCCAGCCTCCCCCTTCGGTTATAGCCCACGGTATCACCCGCCTTCAATTCCCTGATCTGCGCCACGCTGCTGCGCAATGTTGCTGCCGGCAACAGTCGATCCTGCAACTGACCTGAACTATCCATTCCATACATTCCAATGCCCAGTCGCACCATATCCAGTTGCAAATCGGGCCAGCGGCTGATGGCCGCGGTATTCGACAGATGCCTAAGGATGGGGTATGGCAAGGCATCGCCTATCATTTTCGCCGCTTCCAAAAACTTTTCAAACTGCTGGCAGGTATAAGCATCTTCCTCCTGATCCTCACTGGCGGCCAGATGCGAGAATACCGATTCCACCTGGCAATAGGGGCTTTCGGCCATTCTTCTGGCCAACTCGGGCCATTCTTTCTCCGCGAATCCCAGCCGATGCATACCCGTCTCCACTTCAAGGTGCACCGGGTATTTGAGCCTTCCCGACTTTTCGAGGTAGGCTTCAAAAGCATCCAGCATCTGCATCGAAAACAGTACGGGCTGCAGATTATTCTCCACCAATTGATCAAATGCCGCCCATTCGGGATTCATCACCATCACGGGTAAATGGATGCCCGCCAGGCGCAATTCCGCTCCTTCATCTGCATAGGCCACACCCAGGTAATCTACTTTATGGTATTGCAATAAACCCGCCACTTCCGCGCCACTGCCATAGGCAAAAGCCTTCACCATGGCCATTATCTTTGTGCCAGGTCGTAGTAATTGCTGGTAGGCTTTCACATTCTGCGCCACCGCACTCAGGTTGATCTCCAGCACAGTCTGGTGGGCTTTCAATTCGAGATGCCCCACAATCTGCTCAAAGGCAAATAGCCTTGATCCTTTCACCAGCACAGTTTCGTCGCGAAACCAATGCGATTTCATCTGCTGCAGGAAATCAGATGTTGCAGAAAACAACATGATCTCGGGACCCGTTGTTGCCGTGGCTTCTTTTGAAAGGCTGGCTTCAACCTGCGGACCAATACCAATAAATCGGTTTACCCCATAGCGGCGGAGCAGGTCAACTATTTGCGGGTATAGCTCCTCTGGCTTATGCGAGCTCTGTTGCAGGTCAGAAAGTATCACCGTCTTGCGTCCTTCTCCGGCACGCTGCTGCATAAAATCAAGCGCAATGCGGAGTGAGTTGAGATCGGCGCTATAACTGTCGTTGATGATATGGCAATGGTTAATGCCCTGTACCAGTTGCAGCCGCATATCTACCTGCTGCAGTTGCAGCATACTCTCCCGAATTTCTTCAAAAGCGACTCCGAGTTGCTGCAGGGCAATAAAGCAGGTGATAGCATTTTCGATGGAAGCATCATCCGAAAAAGGTATCTCCCATTCGTATTCGCCCGAACCTGGGCAAAGCAGGATCCGCGTGCCCTGCCTATGTTTCTCCAGCTTCTTCACCGTCCAATCACCCTCCCCCTGCCAGCCCCAGGTAATGATCTGCCGGCCGGTCTCCAGTTGGGTACGATAAGGAGCCAGGTCCTGATGCCGCCCGATCAGGATCGGACAGTGATCAAATAACTTCAATTTCTCCTGTATCTTTTGCTTCTTGCTTTCAAAGCCTTCATCGTGTGCTTCGCCAATATTGGTGAGGATACCGATATCAGGCCGAATCATTTCCTCCAGTCGGGCCATTTCGCCGGGGGCCGATATACCCGCTTCAATGAGCGCCATTTCGTGGCTTTCGTCCATTTGCCAGAGGCTCAGGGCTACCCCGATTTGTGAATTATAGCTTTTGGGACTTCGCGTTACGCGCATATGCCGGTGCAGGCATTGATAGAGCCATTCCTTCACGATGGTTTTACCATTGCTGCCGGTAATGCCCAGCACCGGATAATTAAATTGACTGCGATGCCAGGCCGCTAGCTGCTGCAGCGCGCGAAGCGTGTCTTCCACTTTCAGAAAAACGGCGTCGGGGTAATTGTTTTCTGCAACATCATCGCTCACCACAAAACAGCGCATGCCCAGCCGATAGAGTTCGGGAATATAGAAGTGTCCATTACGACGTTCAGCCTTCAGCGCGAAAAAAAGGCTGGTATCCGGATGGCGCAACTTGCGGCTGTCGAATAATAGTTCGGTTACAGGCTGATCAGGAAAATCTCCCTTCAATCCTAAAATGCGGGCGATATGTTGAACTGTATAAGTCAAGTCCGAAATAATTGATAGTATTTCCAGCCGCCATTATCTGCATCCATCTTCGGATAAATCTGCGGGAAACTCTTCGGTACTTTGAAGCTGTTTAAAGTGCTGAAACGTTTCCCGCAGATTTTCGCAGATGTTTACGCAGATTTTCGCAGATACAATTCATTAACTGCTCCTACTTCCTACTTACTACTCCCCACTTACTACTTACTACTTACTACTTACTACTTACTACTCCCCTCCTCCACATCATCCGGCAATCCCTTCTTATTGATAAAGATAGAATAGAAGATGGAACCTGAAATACTTACCATGATAACGCCCAGGGATATGAATACCTGGGTGGGTTTATCGATCCATTCGTTGATCCAATGCTCGGCCAGCATCTTGATGCCGATAAAAACCAACACGATGGCGATGCCCTGTTGCAGGTAGTCGAACCGGCTGACGGCCCCGCGAAGCAGGAAGAAGAGGGAACGCAGACCCAGTACGGCAAAAATATTGGAGGTATAAATTACCAGCTTGTCGCGCGATATACCCATCACCGCCGGAATGGAATCGAGTGCAAACACGAGGTCAATAGCCGCCAGCATAATGATCACCACAAATAAGCTGGTATAGCGGCGCTTCCCGTTTTCGCGCACTACAAATTTCCCATCGCCATCGTGGGTGGTAAGCGGAATAAAGCGCTTGAGGTAGCGATATACTTTGGAGTCTTGGGGGTCAAATTCCTCGTCTTCGTTAGCCGTAAACATTTTGTAACCGGTGTACACCAGGAACACCCCGAATATATAGAGTATCCAATGAAAACGATCCACCAGCGCCACACCAACGGTGATGAATATGATACGGAACACAATGGCCATCAGGATCCCGATCAACAGCACACGGCCATAGTGCTTTTCCTTAACGCCAAAGCTGGCGAAGATGAGGATGAAGACGAAGATGTTATCGATACTCAGGCTCCACTCCATCAGGTAGGCGCTGAGGTACTCAAGCGCCAGGGTTTGGCCATTCTCCAGCCACATAAACACAAAAAAGGAGAGCGCGAGGCCCACCCAGAAAAAGGTCTGATAAAGCGCCTGTTTTAAACTGACTTTCTGATTCTTCTTGCTCAACAAGCCAAGATCGAATACAAGGGCCAGGACGAGAACAATGCCGAATACGAGGTAGGTGATCTGGTCAGGTGTCATTTGGGTATAAAGTACAAAGATAGAGAAGTTGTAAGTAGTAAGTTTTAAGTTATAAGTTTTAAGGTGCGGCGCTTAGTTATCCTGCTAAAACTACTTTGAGTGCCCTACTTAGAACTTACAACTTAAAACTTATTACTTCTTCCCACCATACTTCCTTCGCCTCACATACTGAAAAACGCCTCCACTTACCAGCACAAGCACGACGGGGAGGGCCAGGTTGATGAGTTGCCAGGTACTGCGTTTCGCTTCCGTTTTACGAGGGTCGAGCAGGCGAAGGGTATATGACTTTGCCCGGGTTTCCAAAACGCCATTGGGATTGATGAGGTATTCAATGCTGTTCAGGAAAAACTCCTTATTGGCGAATACATAGCGGGTAAACAAATTTTCGCCCATGCTGAGCGGGCCGCTCATCTGGCTGAACTGGTTCATGGCTATATCCCCGTCGGCTACCACTATCATTTGCGTGGGTTCTTTGGCTTCTTCCACAAAACTTTGACCCGCCGCCGCCAATTGCTGCTGCTGTGCGCTGGTAACCCTGTTACGGAATGCTGATGTAAACCGCCCTTCCAGCAATACTGCCACCGCCGTATCGCTGATGCGGAATTCATTTACATCCGGCGCTATATTCATGAACTCAAAATCAATGATGGCCGGCGCTGGCAATACCCGCGCATTGGCGGATGATTTCAGCAAAAAAGTTTTCCTGATACCTGGACTGCGAATGGTGTCTAATGTATTCGGGAACATGGCCCTCACCCCATCAAGATTTTTGCTGATAGGATGATTGGTGCCGTTCAGCACGGGAAAAAATGGCCAGTCAACCAGGCGCTGCTGCATACCCGATTGCTGATCGCCCGAAAGCTGCGGCAATTTATCGCTCTGCATGTCCTGCAAAAGATTCTGGTTGATACGGGCTCCATAGCGGAAGAGCTGATCTTCCAGGTTAAGTCCACGGTCAAATGCGGTAAAGCCTCCGGTTTTATATAGACTGTCGAATTCCGCATACATATTATCGATCATCCAAAACACTTTCCCTCCATTCATGATGTATTGATCGATCTTGAACTTGTCGTCTTCCGAAAATCTTTCTGTCGGTTTCAGTATCACCAGTACATCCATCTCCGATGGAATCGAGGGCTCCGTAGCGATATTGACGGTATCGAAATAGTATTCCTTTATCAGCGTGGTTACTGCATCGTTCACATTATAACCCCAGGCTTCCCCATGGCCCAGTGCATAACCAATCAGGGGCTTTCTGGGGGAAGTGAGTTTTTCAAGTTTGCTGGCGATCTTGTACTCCAGCGTCGCTTCCACATCATTGTACAACTGGGCCAATTGTTCCGCTTCCGTGCCATAAGCCCGCATGCCCGCCAGGAAATTGACTCCCACGGTTGTGTCGCCATAGCTCATGATTGCGCCGGGCAAAACCAGTTTCTGTCGCAGCTCGTCGCCCACTTTCGAAGGCGCTTCCAGCGTGAAGGGGTTTATGTCAAAAAAATACTGAATGGAGTCGATGGTATAGCGCGCGGTGGTATCATCCAGTCCGCTAAGCGGATCCGAATAGCTGACACGCAGTTTCCCCTTCGAGATATCGCGGCAATCGTTCAAGAACTCTTCGATGCTGTTGACCAGTTTACGAAAGCCAGCCGGGTAATCGCCCTTCAGCATCACGTTGATCTGCACTTCCTCCTCCAGGTTTTGCAAAATTGCCCGGGTTGAAGGGCTCAGTGTAAATCGTTTTTCGCTGGTAAGGTCAATACGCCGATGAAAAGAGGAAGCCAGCACATTGATAAAAACCATTGCCAGGAGTACCAGTACCCATCCAAAACGATGCTTTAATATTTTCCGGACAAAATCCATATCAGCTCTTTTCAAGATTTCGGTGAGTGAGATAAAGGAAAAACAACAACACCGTCAGGAAATAAACAATATCCCGGCTATCGATTACACCGCGGCTGATGCTGCGATAGTGAAAATCGATGCCCAGCATTTCCGTATAATAATCCAGTCCGCCTGCTTCACCTGTTAAACCACTAAGGGCATTAAAACCATAATACAGCAGTGCGCAGGCCAGTAGGGCCAGAATAAAGGCCACTACCGAATTGCTGGTAAAGCTGCTGGCACAAATGCCGATTGCCGTAAAAACAGCGGCCAGAAAAAATAAACCAATATAAGCACCCAACGTGGCCCCTTTATCGATACCCGCGCCCGAAGACAGCGACTGAATGGAAAAATAATAGAGAATGCTGGGAAGAAGGGCAATCAATACCACGATAAAGCTACCCAGGTATTTTCCACCCACAATCTGGCTGCGGCTAAGCGGACGGGTTTGCAGAATCTCAAAAGTACCAGTACGGAATTCCTCCGCGAAACTGCGCATGGTAATAGCCGGTATCAATAGCAAAAGTACCCAGGGGGCCAGCTCAAAATAGCGATCGAGCGTGGCGTAACCATAATCAAAAATATTATCGCGGAAAACAAACAGCACCAGGCCATTCACCACCAAAAAAACCAATATGGCTATATAACCGGTGAGGCTGCTGAAAAACTGTCCCAGCTCTTTTTTACAAACGGACCACATATAAGCTGCTAATATACGGCAAATGATATTGCCGGAAAGGCCGATCCATGTAAACGGAAACAATCCCTGATTCGATGCCAGCCATCAGTTTTTTTGAAAGTTTTTATGGAATCCGTGTACCATTCCATCTAAGGCTAAACTGAATTATGAAAAAGACACTGATTGCCGCCGGGCTATTGCTCGTAACGAGCCATTATGCCGGCGCCCAGCAGAAAGGCGATATTCCCCCGCCTCCGCCGCCGCCTGCGCCTCCGAAAGTATTGGTCAGGGAAAAAGCACCTCCTCCCCCTCCCGTTCAGGAAGCGCCGCCCGCACCTGTGAAAAAATCGGATGATGCCTTCATGAAAAGAAACAAAGATGTGCGCGGACTGCATATTCAGAACAACCAGGTAACCGTTACCCTTAAAGACAAGACAAAAGAAGTGTATAACCTGGACAACGCTGAAGAACTCCAAAAATTCAAAGCTAAATACGGGGAGTTGCCTGAACCTCCTCCACCCCCACCGCCGCCTGCCCGACCCGGCGCGAAGAAAGCATAGCCATGCAAAAAAAGAAGAGACCTGTAAGGTTTATGATACCTTACAGGTCTTTTAAAGCTTAAACAGCAAAACTCTCGCCGCAGGCACAGGTTCTGCTGGCATTGGGGTTGTTGAAGACAAATCCTTTCCCATTCAACCCATCGGAGAATTCAAGGGTGGTATTGAGCAGATAGAGCAGGCTCTTCATATCCGTTACAATCTTCAAACCATTGTGCTCAAATACCTGGTCATTGGGTTTTGAGGTATTGTCAAAATCCATTTTATAACTCAGGCCGGAGCAGCCGCCTCCTACCACGCTTACGCGCAAAAAATAATCGGGGCCATCTTTCCCGGCTTCTTTCATGAGGGATTGCACTTTTTCGCGTGCCTTGTCGCTCACGAATATGGCGTTATCTATTTTGAAGTCCATCTTATTTCACTTTAGTTGATTAACACGCAAAGATACAAAGGGTTGGCGTTTTGGTCCTGTTAAATCAAATGCCGGAATTATCGGCTACATAATGTCCTTGTTCTCTAAGTTTTAGCACATTCTCCCGAATTACTGATTGTGCATGCCTGATATCCTCTGCCGTGGTAGACCGGCCCAGGGCGATGCGGATAGCGGCGCTGGCCAGCTCATCGCTGCGGCCCAGGGCCCGCAACACATAGCTGGGTTCGGGCAGGGCCGATGTGCAGGCAGAGCCTGAGGAAAGAGCCAGCTCGCGGGTTAATGCCCGAAGCAGCGCGTCTCCCTGTACTCCTTCGAATGAATAATTGCCCACATGGGGCAAACGCCGGGAAGGATCACTATTGAGCAGTACGCCGCCAATTGACAGTATGGCCGTTTCCAGTTCATCGCGTAAGGCAATCAGTCTACTGGTCTCCGCATCCATCATTTTAAGCGCTAACTGCGCGGCATGCCCCATACCCACAATACCCGGCACATTCAAGGTGCCACTGCGCAGGCCACGTTCATGTCCGCCGCCATGGATTTGTGCGCTGAGGCTGACCCGGGGATCTCGGCGCCGTACATAGAGAGCGCCTACGCCTTTAGGACCATAAAACTTATGCGCGCTGCAAGCCAGTAAGTCAACGCCCATCTCATCTACCTGCACCGGAATTTTTCCCACCGACTGCGCCGCATCGCAAAAAAAGATGATCTTTTGTTCCTTCGCAATGCGGCCAATTTCCTCCACCGGCATCAGGGTGCCGGTTTCATTATTGGCATGCATCACCGCAATCAATATGGTGCTGGGGCGGATTGCCTCCTTAATCTTTTCGAATTCCACCCACCCTTTTTCATTCACGGGAAGATAGCTCACTTCGGCCCCTCTTATTTCGAGCCAGGCACAGGTGTCGAGAACAGCATGATGCTCAACGGATGTGGTGATAATATGATTCCCCTTTTGCGAATAGGTTTCCCAAACACCTTTGATGGCCAGGTTTACCGCCTCCGTGGCGCCGGAAGTGAATACGATTTCTCTTTCCGTGGCACCAATGGCTGCCGCCACCTGCTCCCTGGCTACCAATACCGCCTCGCGTGCCTGCCAGCCCCAGGCATGGCTATGGCTGGCCGCATTACCAAAAGCCTGTGTGAAATAAGGCAACATGGCTTCCAGCACCTCCGGATCGCATGGGGTGGTGGCATTATGATCCAAATAAACGGGCATTCCTTTCATATCAACAGGATTAGCGGCACATTAGCTACGAAATTACCCAAAAGGTTCTATTTTGCCTGAGGTCGGCGCATTAATAACGCCTTATTGATTATGGAAAAGATAGAACATATCGGCATTGCCGTACGTGAGTTGGCCACCGCCATACCGCTATATGAAAAGCTCTTGAATACGGTCTGCTACAAGAAAGAAAAAGTAGAATCAGAAAAAGTGGAAACAGCCTTCTTCAAAACCGGTGAATCAAAAATAGAGCTGCTGCAAAGCACAGACCCCGATGGCGTGATCGCCCGCTTCATCGAAAAAAAAGGAGAAGGCATTCACCATATAGCATTTGCCGTAAACGACATTCATGCTGAAATAAAAAGACTGAAAGAAGCCGGCTTTCAATTCATCAGCGAAGAACCGAAAGCAGGAGCAGATAATAAATGGGTTTGTTTCCTGCATCCGAAATCTACGAATGGAGTGTTGGTGGAGATTTGTGCGGAGAGGTGAGACGTTGTACGTTATACGTTTTACGTAGTACGTTTTTTAGTTTAAGGTTTAGGGTTTAAAGTTTAAGGTTTGAAGGTGGGAAGGCTGTGCGTTGAAAATTGGCAGGGAAAAAATATGCGGCAATCTGCATAGGAATCTGCGAAAATCTGCGGGAAAGGATTCAGCACTTCCAACAGCTTAAGCGTTCAGTAGAGTTTTCCCGCAGATTTGCGCAGATTAGTTGCGCAGATGAACGCAAATAAATGATTACTGCAAAAAAGTCAACGTCTTATAAATCGTAATATAGTTTAGAGTTTAAGGTTTAGGGTTTAAAGTTTAAACGCTAACAATTAAACTTTAAACCCTAAACCCTAAACCAAAAAAACGTAATACGTAAAACGTACAACGTATTACGTTCCCGGATCAACCAGGCTATCCGCATTCACAATTCCCAGCTTCTCCACTGCCGCCTGTGCAGCTATTTGCGATGCGTCTTTTTTATTGAATGCTTTTCCTTCGGCAATGGTTTTGCCATCAATAACGGCCGCTATCGTAAAAAGGCGGCGACCATTTTCGAGTTTTTCGTTCAGGGTTTCAAACTCTAACACTTTGCCATTTTTATTGGCCCAGCCATAGAGTTTATTTTTGTGATTGATCTCCAGAATTTCGAGATCATCCATAAACATGTGGGGCTGAATGACGGTCTTGTGTACCCATTTGGCGGTTTTCCGATAACCCATATCCAAATAAATGGCACCTACCAGGGCTTCGAGTGTATTCCCAAAAATCTGGCTCACTTTCAGTGAGCTGTCCATTTTGTTGTAAAGGGTAACTTTCTTCAGTCCCATTCTAACCGCGATCTCATTGAGCTGAGAACGATTCACCATCTTACTGCGCATTTCAGTGAGAAAACCTTCTTCGCGATAGGGATATCTTTTGAAGAGATAGTCGGCGATGAGGGCGCTTAGCACGGCATCACCGAGGTATTCGAGCCTCTCATTATTTTGATCGGCTCCTTCGCGCACCGAACGATGTGTGAGGGCGGTGCGGTACAGCGAAACATTTTTCGGCTGAAACCCCAGGATATTTTTCAGCTCTTTTTTGAATGCGGAGCCGGAGTGCTTTTTGAAAAGGTTAGTTAGAAACGCCACAGCAGTCAAGCTACGAAAATTTAATCAATTTTTGAACTTCTTCATGATCACACAGGCGTTATGTCCGCCGAAGCCGAAAGTATTGCTCAGCGCGGCATTGACGGTTCTTTGCTGCGCTTTGTTGAAGGTAAAATTCAACCGCGGATCCAGGTCGGGATCATCAGTAAAATGATTGATGGTGGGAGGTACCACATCATGCACCACGGCCTTGATACAGGCAATGGCTTCTATTACACCTGCTGCACCCAGGCAGTGCCCGGTCATACTTTTGGTTGCGCTGATATTGAGATTGAAAGCGTGTTCACCAAATACATCGAGTATGGCTTTTACTTCCGCGATATCCCCCAGCGGGGTGCTGGTACCATGTGTATTGATATAATCGATGTCTTCCGCCTTCATTCCCGCGTCATCCAGGGAAGCGAGCATTACATTTTTCGCACCCAGTCCTTCCGGATGGGGAGCGGTGATATGGTGGGCATCGGCTGTGGCACCGCCGCCTACCACTTCACAATAGATCTTCGCGCCGCGTGCGAGTGCATGCTCCAGCGTTTCAAGGACCAGCACTCCCGAAGCTTCCCCCATTACAAAACCATCGCGATCCTTGTCATAAGGACGGCTGGCAGTTTTGGGATCATCGTTGCGTTCGCTCATGGCTTTCATGGCATTGAACCCACCCACACCTGCTTCGCTGATTACTGCTTCGCTTCCGCCCGTCACAATGATATCGGCCTTACCCAGACGCAGCAAGGTAAGTGCATCAATGATGGCATTGGTACTGCTGGCGCAAGCGCTCACTACCGCGTAGTTGGGACCACGCAGATTATGCCGCATACTGATCTGGCCAGCGGCAATATCCAGAATCATTTTGGGAATGAAGAAGGGATTGAAACGGGGTGTACCATCACCCTGCGCAAAAGCCGTTACCTCCTGTTGAAAAGTAATCAGTCCGCCAATACCGCTACCAAACACCACCCCGATGCGGTCGGGGTTGATATTGTCTTTGTTGAGACCGGCATCGGCCATGGCCTGATCGCTGGCGACCAGCGCAAACTGCGTAAAGCGGTCGATCTTGCGGGCTTCTTTGCGATCGAGAAATTGTACCGGGTCGAAATTCTTGACTTCACAGGCGAATTTGGTGCGAAACTTACTGGCGTCAAATAAAGTGATCATATCCGCACCGGATACACCATTCACCAGTCCATTCCAGTAATCGTCAATAGAATTTCCCAGCGGCGTCAAAGCGCCCATACCGGTAACAACAACCCTTTTCAGTTCCATAATGCCGTTTCTTTCGTTATTGGATAATCAAACAGGAATCGGGCTAAGTAAAAAAACGCCTTCACTGTACGAAGTAACAGGATGAAGGCGGGTTTTTTATCTTGTCCATTCCACTTTGCCGCCCAATAGAGGATAGCAAAGAGAGAGGCTTTATTTTGCGTGCTCTTCCAGGTAAGCTACGGCCTGACCTACGGTAGTAATGGTCTCAGCCTGCTCATCGGGGATGGAGATGTTGAATTCTTTTTCGAATTCCATGATCAATTCAACGGTGTCTAATGAATCGGCACCCAGATCATTGGTGAAGGAAGCTTCATTGGTAACTTCCGCTTCGTCAACACCCAGTTTGTCAACGATGATCTTCTTAACTCTTGATGCAATGTCTGACATGTCGTAAAAATTTAGTTATTGGCTGCAAAAATATACTTTTTGAGTAAACCAACATCGGAAAGCGCATTTTTTCCGGAATTCACCCAATGAATTGTAAATTAAGGGATAATACCAATATTAACCTGAGTTTTATGGTAAAATTATCTTTTGCTCCCCGTTGGCTGTGTGGTTGGATATTTGTAATTTGTTTGCCTTCAAGGCACACCCAAACTAAATGGCACTGAAAATCATAGATCATGGCACGGCGGAATACCGGCAGATGGTGAAGTTGCGGGATGATATCCTGCGCAAACCCCTCGGCCTGCGATTCACGGAAGACGAACTGGAAGCGGAAAAAGATAATTTGCTGATTGCGGCTTTTGAAGAGGAAAGAATCCTGGGCTGTTGCATGCTGGTGGAAGAAAAACCCGGCATAGCCCGCTTACGGCAAATGGCCGTGCTCAACGACCTGCAGGGTAAAGGAATTGGCCGCGCCTTAATGAATTTTGCCGAAAATATCGCCCGCGACAGAGGTTTCAAACATATCCGCATGCATGCCCGCTCCAATGCCGTGGGCTTCTATGAAAAAGTAGGCTACCGGACTATAGGAGAACAATTTATGGAGGTAACGATTCCGCATTTTATAATGGAGAAAAAGCTATAACGTATTACGTATTACGTAGTACGTTTTACGTAATACGTAGTAAGTTCAGTTTAAAGTTTAGGGTTTAAAGTTTAAGGTATCACATATATCCTGAGCACGTAATACGTATAACGTACTACGTATTACGTTATACGTTCTTTTGCCTACTGTAAATTCCTTAAACCTTAAACCCTCCGTAATACGTACTACGTAAAACGTTCAACGTCTCCTCACTTTCTCCGCCAACAAATGCCTCAACTGCTGCACTTCATCCGAATCTTTTAGTCCTGATTTGGGAACAAGAAGGAAGGAACGGCTATCGAAATAGAGATGGAAAAAATTCGGGCTTTCCATGAAATAGCTCAATGCTTTCCAGGGCCATGAGCGCTGGCCATTTTGATGCTCGAGCGTAAACTGCTCGCTGCCGAAGTTCATGGAAAAAGAATGGCGAAAGGTTTCTGCCCTTCGGTACACCAGCATAGGAAGAATAAACCAGAAACTGATCATCAGCACAATCCAAAGCAGGGAACCGATCAGAAAAGCGAATGCCGTGATATATTTCATGGCATACAGAATGATGGATCCCAGCGCAAATAAATTCACGATAATGATCATAGATCATTTTGCAGTATCTATAATATGATTTATGATCAATTAATCGGGAGGGTATTTAGATTAAATCTAACCCCTTGTGGACAAAAGCCGTATACAGCAGCCCCCTCTCGACACACAATTAACTATCTCTCACTTGGCTAATTTAAATTGTAAAAACTTAGAAATATTGAATCTTCTGAAAAGAATTAAAAAAATACACCTAAGTCCTACCACATATTTAATGATAAGGTAAAGTACTTAAGCGAAATTAGAATTCCATTAAATTAAAATATTTTTCATGCTTTTTAAAACAATATATTCATGATAATTTATTTTAGCAATTCAAAAACCAAAAATACTATGCAAACGAAAATTCAAAACTTTAGAACACATTTTTTGACAACAGCATTAGTAATTGTTTTCCTTTTAAATTCTTGTAGCAAAAGCAATGAAGTTCCTGATAACTCAGCTGCAATTAAGGACTTCTCCGCTGAAACTTTGAATTACAATGGTGTTAATTCGGGAAGAGTTTCTCAAGCTATGCCAGTTACAACAATCCTACAAAGCATTGATTATGTGCAACTTCAAGCAATACAAAATTCTGGAGATACTTTGGCCGTAGAAGAGTTTTTCTTACCTTACGCAAAAAATATTGCTGAAGCCATTGGTTTAAAATATAACGTCAATCTTCGTGCTGAATACTTAGAATCACCATCTACTATGATGGTATTAGGAATGTGCGAGTTTGGTGTTGAAAATGGAATTACTTCAATTGACTCAGTTCTTCTACGGGCTAGTGACCCATATTCATGTTTTGTAGCAGCAGTTACCGGTGCCATAGGGATAAGCGATATGCAATCTATTTATAATGACTTTGTTAACGGTGTATCTCCAAAGACCGTATTTGGCGCTTTAAGAAAAATAGCTAGGAGGACCCTGTGGGGGATTTCAGTTGCCTTTTTAATTGTAGATGTCGCAATATGTCTAGATTGGGTTTAAGAAATCATTTTAAATAACTATATGGTAAGAATGTCAGATATAGTAATTGGATTATTCCTGATTATTACAATAACTGTTCATTTACTGAGAATAATATACCTTTTATTTAAGCCAGAATCGCTATCGAAGTACAAATCAATATCTGACACCAATTTGAAGCCCCACAAACTGATACTATACTACTCTCTAGTTATTATCGTTGCACTATATGTTCTTTTCAAGAGGATAAATTCATGATTATGAGGTATACATTTTATATCAACAATAAATCCGCCTTATAACTCATAATTAATAATTTAGAGTATGTTATTATCATCGATATGATTGGCTTAAACTTTTGACTATCAACCTAAATATTAAAGCTTAGTGAAATAATTTTCGCTAAGCTTTTTTTTTGCGAAAATATTAAGATTCACTCCACTATGAACAACAGATTAATCTGAAGAATCCTGAAAATGAATCTTTTAGCACTTGCCGGAAAATACTCAAAATCTCTTTCATTTCCTCCGTACTTTCTCCGCCAACAAATGCCTCAACTGCTGCACTTCATCCGAGTCTTTCAAGCCCGATTTAGGGACCAGTAAAAAGGAACGGCTATCGAAATAGAGATGGAAAAAATTCGGGCTTTCCATAAAATAGCTCAATGCCTTCCAGGGCCAGGAGCGCTGACCATTTTGATGCTCAAGCGTAAACTGCTCGCTGCCGAAGTTCATGGAAAAAGAATGGCGAAAGGTTTCTGCCCTTCGGTACACCAGCATGGGAAGAATAAACCAGAAACTGATCATCAACACAATCCAAAGCAGGGAACCGATCAGAAAAGCGAATGCGGTAATGTATTTCATGGCATACAGAATGATAGATCCCAGCGCAAATAAATTCACGATAATGATCATGGTACGAATCTCCGGCCTGCTGATAAAATGATAGCGGAGCGCCTGCATAACCTGTGCCTTATCGTAGGAGAAGTGGACGAGCATGATAGTTGTTGTTGATTTGTGGGTTTGTGGATTTGTGAATTTGGTTAAGGTTTACAATTTATGGTTTGATCTGCGAAAAAACATGTGCTGGCAATTGGAAGGGGTACGATTCGCTGTCGGCAATTTTACGCAATCCTCCTGATTATGCCTTGAAATAAAAAATGCCAGCCCCCGAGGGAAGCCGGCATTTTCCTGTATGGTAAACAGACTTATGGAAGATTGGAACCGTTTTCTGGAATCTGGAAGGCGGCAGCCACTTCTTCGTAGCTCATGCTTTTCAATTGATCGAGCGTATAACCTCCATAGGTAACTTCCGAGTCAACACCTCTGCCTCCGGCAACACTGCCTGAGATGAGGATATAGCGGAACTGCGTTCCAGCCAGATCACTTGCACTCCAGGCCGCCAGTGATTTGTAGAGGTGACGAAGCGTTCCGGGAGCAGGAATGACATAATCATAATAGTCCATGAAATCAATATCAGCCAGGTAAGGCATTTGAGCGGTTTCGGTAGCGCGAGGGAAACCGAATACAATCCAGTTCTTTACGTAAGCCAGCACCACGCCATTATCAATAATGGCCTGTGTAATGCCGGGAGCGTTACGATCGAAGCGGAAGGATGCAGTGTATTGTCCAAGCGGAGCGGCCGTAACCCAGTCGGCAGTAACTGTAGTGTACCAGGCTGAGTAGGTTGTGATACCGGCACCAGGTGTTCCGGGAGCGCCGGGGGCGCCGGGTGCACCGGGAGGGCCTTGCGGACCAGTAGCACCGATCGGTCCTTCAGGACCTTCCTTTGTACAACTGGCCAAAAAGCTGATAGCAAGAACGAGAAGGGAGAGGGAACTGAACTTTCTCATATAGTTTGTTTTGGCAGTGAATTGGTTTCTGTTTTAAAAGTAAACGGAAAACTTCATTTTTCCAAAATTGGCTTTTTTAATTAAAAATGCTGCAAAGTCCACTGATTGCCCAACGCAGAATTCACGAATTGCCCCTATTTTCGATGATTATGAGCAGGCTTCCGGCACCCGGGCGGCTTTGGATGCATTGTTCTCTACAGTATTACACCAAATCATACCTTTTATGAACCGAATCATCTGTGCACTTATCGGGATAGTGCTCATTCCCCATATAAGTAATGGCCAGTTTACCAAAGGCACGCGAGTGGCGGGATTCAGCCTGGGTGGCTTATTTTTCGATGCGGGCGAAACCGACTACTCTGCACAATCGCCCACCACGGGCTATCGTTCCAGCACCAACTCCCTCGGTTTCCGCCTTACGCCTTCGCTGGGTTATTTTATCTCCAACGAAACCCTGCTGGGCGCGCGACTGCTGGCGGGCTTTCGCTACGATAAATACATTGATGCTGCCAACAATATTACCTTCCGGAAAAAAGAAGACCGTGTATCGGAATGGGGCCTGGGAGTATTCGCGAGGCATTACCTGGGCAGTTCCGGCAAATACCTGCCTTATGGACAAGTCAATATCGACGCGGGCATCGGGCAGAGCCGCACCGAAGGTTTTAGCTATACCAGCACTTACCGCGAATCCTATACCGGAAAAAGTAAGGGCAATTTTTTTTCAGGCGCCGGTCTACAAATCGGATTCACCAGAATGTTGTCATCAACAATAGGGCTTGATATCAGTGCCGGCTACGAGTACCGGTATGAGAAGAACAATATCCGCACCGATACCGACCGTGACCTCAATCTGGACGGAATCCCCGACGAACAGTTAGTGAGCGATATCAGCTCAAAAAGCAGAAACCATGGACTGATGATAAGCCTGGGATTGATTGCGTTCATCAAGTGAGGAGCGTGAGGCGTGAATCGTGAGACGTGAATCGTGAGGCGTGGGAGGAGTTTAGAGTTTAGGGTTTAAAGTTTAATGTTTATTTGAGATTAATGATTATCCTTAAACTTTAAACCCTAAACCTTAAACACGTACTACGTACTACGTAATACGTATTACGTAAAAAACGGAGCTGAGCTCCGTTTTTTATTACTTATTCATCATCTGCTTGGCCTCTATACTCAATGTCGCATGCGGCACTGCCCGCAGTCGTGCTTTATCTATTAGTTTGCCTGTAACCCGGCATACGCCATAGGTTTTATTTTCAATGCGCATCAGCGCTTTCTCCAGGTGATCGATAAAGGTGATCTGGCGGCTGGCCATTTGGCTCAACTGCTCACGCTCCATGCTCACACTTCCGTCTTCCATGGTCATATAGCGGGCCTCGTCCATATCGCCACCTTCATCGCGGCGGGTAATCAATCCCTGCAGGTAAGCCAATTCTTTTTTGGCTGCATCCAGCTTTCGGTTGATGATTTCTCTGAACTCGGCGAGGTCGTTGTCTGAATAGCGCATAGTGGGTCCGGTTTGTTCGTTTAGATGTGTATCTAAAACGGATTTAGTGAATTCGGGTTCATATTTAACCGCAGATTTTGTGCTGGTTTTGGGAATGACCACTTTCGAAGGTTTGGGTGGTTCCTTTTTCAGCACCGGTCGCGGCGCGGGTTTTATGGATACCAGCGATTGCGGATCATTTGCGGCCGGCTTTTTCGGCAGCGGCGCAGGCGCTGGTTCGGGTTTCGGCTCCGGTTTTGGTGCCGGCTTGGCAACGGGAGCAGGTTTGGCGGCCTTGGGTTCAGGCTTTCGTACCGTGGGTTTGGGTTTGGGTGCTGCCGCTTTTTTGGGTGCCTCTTTTTTAGGGGCAGGCTTCGGTGCCGCTTTCTTTGGAGCCGCCTTTTTGGGGGCTGCTTTTTTGGGCGCCGCCTTCTTCGCAGCAGGCTTGGGAGCCGCTTTTTTGGGAGCCGCCTTTTTTGCGGCCGGTTTCGCTTTGGCAGCTGGCTTGGCTGCTGCTTTGCTGGCTGGCTTTTTTGCTGCCGGCTTAGCCTTAGAGGCAGGTTTCTTATTAGCCATAGTACTTAGCCTTTTTTTGAAACAATTGCTTTTAATACCCTGTCATTCACTTCAATTTCCATTCCTCCTTCTATTTCCGGTCGAAACTCAAGCTTGTCGGCCAGAATTTCGGCGCAAATATAGTCTTTAAATTTTGCCAACGATTCCTCCATCCCATTCGCCGCCGCCACCACCACTTCAATCCGGTCGGTGAGTTCAAATCCACTGTCCTTACGGATTTTCTGAATCCGGTTCACAAACTCACGTGCATCCCCTTCTGCTATAAGGGCCGGCGTAAGGGTAATGTCCAGAGCCACCGTCAATGGGCCTTTGGCCGCCACCGTCCAGCCCGGAATATCCTCACTGCTCAGTTCCACATCGGTAATCTGTAATATTACGGGTTCGCCATCAATTGGCAAACTATATTGTCCGTCTTTTTCGAAAACCGCTATCTGCTCCTGGCTGAAACTTGCGAGGGCCGCACTTACCTGTTTCATTTTCGATCCCAAGCGCTTACCCAATGCCACAAAGTTGGGCTTGATCTTTTTGCGAATAAAGCTATTATCCGGAGCCAGGTATTCCACAGCTTTTACATTTACCTCCGCCCTTATCAGGTCTTCCACCTGGCTAAGCTGCTCCTTCATGCGCGGGTTCAATACAGGTATCAGTATCTTCTGCAAAGGCTGCCTTACTTTAATGTTTACCTTCTTCCGTAAGGAAAGCACCAGCGAGGATGCATCCTGCGCCAATTGCATTCTTTCTTCCAGCAATTCATCAATGGCCGACTCATCCGCCACCGGGTAATCGGCATGGTGCACCGATGCCTGGCCAAACCTGCCGGTCACCGCATTCAGCTCGCGGAACAACACATCGCTGAAGAAGGGGGAAATGGGGGCCATCAATCGTGTGATGGTTTCCAGACATTCATACAGGGTTTGATAGGCCGCAATCTTGTCCTGTCCGTAATCGCCTTTCCAGAAACGCCGGCGACACAGACGCACGTACCAGTTGCTCAATTGCTCGTCCACAAAATCTTCCAGTATTCTTCCTGCCTGCGTAGGTTCATAATCATCCATCGCGGCATTCACCTTCTTCACCACCGTGTTCAACACCGAAAGAATCCAACGGTCAATCTCTGGCCTTTGCGCAAGCGGAATATAGGCTTCCTTAAATGCAAAGCCATCCACATTGGCATAGAGGGCAAAAAACTGGTAGGTATTGTAAAGGGTGCCGAAATATTTGCGCTGTACTTCACGGATCCCTTCGCTGTCAAATTTCAGGTTATCCCAGGGCGATGCATTGGTGATCAGATACCATCGGGTGGCATCAGCGCCAAATTTTTCAATGGTTTCAAATGGGTTCACCACATTGCCCAGGCGTTTGCTCATCTTATTGCCATTCTTATCCAGCACCAGGCCATTGCTCACTACGGTTTTGTAAGCCACGCTGTCGAACAATAAGCTGGCCAGCGCGTGCAGTGTATAAAACCATCCGCGGGTCTGGTCAACCCCTTCCGCTATAAAATCAGCGCCTTCCCATTTACCCTCCTTAGGGCTGGTATGCTGTTGCGCGCTCCAATAAGCCAGGCATTCTTCACGGGTAGGTCGCAACCCTTTTCGTTCTTTCGGTAACCCCCATTGTGCATAAGGCATGGCTCCGCTATCGAACCATACATCAATCAGGTCGGGCACTCTTTTCATTCGCTTACCTGAAGCGCTGATAAGGATGATGTCATCCACATAGGGCTTATGCAGGTCTATCTCCTTTCCCTGCCGGGCTACGGACTCAGGTTGTTGAATGCCGGCAGCAGCGGCTTTTTCCATTTCCGCTATCAATTCTGCGGCCGAACCTATGCAAAGCTGTTCGCCCCCATCCTTCACATCAAGGTAGTTGTCGTTCGCATCAACCGTTTTCCAGATGGGCAAGGGAGTACCCCAAAAGCGGCTGCGGCTCAGGTTCCAGTCCACCATATTCTCCAGCCAGTTGCCAAAGCGGCCTTCGCCGGTGGAGCGCGGTTTCCAGTTGATGGTCTTATTCAGTTCCACCATTCGTTCGCGCATGGCGGTAGTGCGGATAAACCAGGCATCGAGGGGATAATACAAAACGGGTTTATCCGTACGCCAGCAATGCGGATAGCTGTGTTCGTATTTTTCAACTTTGAATGCGCGGTTCTCTTTCTTCAGCTTTACACTGATGTCTACATTCACATCCACATAGGCAGGATCGTCTTTGTAATTCTTCACAAATCGGCCACTGAATTCACCCATCCCCGGCACAAATTTTCCTTCGCGATCTACCATGGTAAGGATGCCGATATTGTACTTACGACCCACTTTATAGTCATCAGCGCCAAAGGCAGGAGCGGTATGCACAATGCCGGTACCGTCTTCGGTCGTTACAAAATCATCCACCAACACCCGGAAAGGATCCGCATCGGGCGTAATCGCCCGGATTGCTTCCGGAGAATTGGCTTCATAAGGCAATAGTTGTTCATAACGACAACCTTCCAGCTCAGAACCCTTGCAATGAGCCACGATAGACCATGGCAATAGTTTGGTTTCCGCTGAATAGTTATCGAAGTCGCCATTTTCGCCTTCCGGCTTGAAGTATTTACCGAGCAGGGCTTTAGCCAATACAACCTGTATGGGCTGGTGCGTATAAGGATTGAAGGTTTTTACCAGCACATAGTCGATGTTCCCGCCAACGGTGAGGCCCAGGTTGCTGGGCAGGGTCCAGGGTGTGGTGGTCCATGCCAGGAAGAATAGTTCGCCATGATCTTTTGCCGCCGCATCGAATAGAAATCTGCTCTTTGCGTCGGACAATATCCGAAACATCGCCACGGCCGATGTGTCTTTCACATCTTTGTAGGTGCCCGGCTGGTTCAGTTCGTGCGAGCTGAGGCCCGTGCCCGCCGCCGGTGAATAAGGTTGAATGCTCACGCTTTCGTAGAGCAGCCCTTTCTGGTAAAGCTCACTCAATAGCCACCACAGGGTTTCAATATACTCGTTGCGGAAGGTGATATAAGGATCATCAAGGTCCACCCAATAACCCATCTTGCGGGTTATTTCATCCCATTTGTCCTTGTAACGCAGTACCGCTTCCCGGCATTTCTGGTTATACTCTTCCACCGAAATCTTAACCCCGATATCTTCTTTGGTAATGCCCAGTTCTTTTTCCACGCCGAGTTCAATGGGCAGGCCATGGGTGTCCCAGCCGCCTTTGCGGTGTACCTGGAAACCTTTCATGGTCTTGTACCGGCATACCAGATCCTTCAGGGTGCGCGAAATCACGTGGTGAATGCCGGGCATACCATTGGCGCTGGGCGGGCCTTCATAAAACACAAAGGAGGGCGCCCCTTCACGCAGGCTGATACTTTTTTCAAAGGCCTGATTCTCTGACCATTTCGCCAGTATTTCCGCTTCTATTGAAGGCAAATTAAGTCCTGTAAATTCCCGGTATTTCGCTGCCATTACTAAAAAATGGGTGGTTTTTAAGGTGGGCAAAGGTACGAATAAAGTTTAGCCCCTGAGCGGAAGGTATCATAAGTCCAAAGAATGCAATGGAGGGAAAATCTATTCTATCTACTGATTGGCAGGCTTCTTATTTCTTTGTTCCCGAACAATGCTGTTAACATCAATTAATGGCAATACCGCACCTTGCAGATGTGTTCCAACAACTTCTGCCGCAATTACGCCCCGCATTGTAGATAAACCAGCTGATTTCAAAATAACTTCTAACTCTACTGGAACATCATACTTTTTATTATTAAGCTTTTTGAAAACAGAGCCAAAATTTTGGACCCCAAAAGCACATAAAACCTTGAACCGGGCAAGCTCAATATTCTCGCCCGACCAAACAACACCCGCATCCGTTACAACAATCGCTACTTCCTTTTCAGGAATAAGCTTTAGGTCAATATAGAAGTTGAAAAAGACGTTAACGGAGTCCTTGAATCCAGATGGTGGCTCGAGTATAGACTTGGAAATAATTTCAATCGCAGAAAACCTGATATCGTAGCTCTGTTCAGCCATAAGATTGGTTATTAACTCAAAGCGGTTACGGAATGGCTGCTCCTAATATTTTGTGGTTCCCTGTCAGAAAACTTACCTTCTGTTATAAACGTACTACCCTTTTGAGGAAGAACATCACTTGCCATTAGCATTGCCTCATGAACCAGATCCCGGGCATTAATGTGTTTATAAACAGGCGTTGCGATAGTATGCATTGAACGAGGTTCCTTTTCAAAAGCCTTAACCTCAAATCGCAAATTCAAAACCCTCTTTATTTTCGCAAGGGTCAGAAAATTTAGCGGCTTTTTACTTCTGAAAACCTGAGTAAGATAACTGGGTGAAGTCTTGATCTTTTCAGCCAATTCTTTACGAGTGATATTTTTTTTCTCCTGAAAGAGTTCGATCTCGCTTAAAAAAGCCGCCATCAGCATGAGTGAATCATGCTCAATTTCCTTTTCTTCAGACCTGGGCTGGAACAACCCTCGAAGATCATCATTTTTTATGTTTGTACTCATAACCCGAAATTGACTTTAATATTGGTATATTTTTCTTATTATTTCTTTGGCTCTTTTTGCCAAACCTCTTTGCACAAATAATGAAATAGTCCCCTCTTTCGTCACTCATTTCCTGGCAATAGATTCTTGTATTTTCCTTGTCAAAAAACCTCATTGCCGATACTATCCTTCGTCCTTCAGAATATTCCCTTTTGTATCCATCAAAATATAAATTGGGCATGGTAAGTATCCGTTCAGCCAGTCTCAAAAATTCATCCTGATTTGCATAAAGGAAATTTCGGATCTCTTTGCTTTCGTTTGGGTCTATATCAATACAAAGCCTTCTCCTTAACGGTGATCCATAGTCTTCCGAAGACCTGAAGATATTGAATTTTCTTGACAAAATGAAGCTATAGGTTAATCACAAATATTTTTTCATTGATTTTCAACCCTTTGGGGGGATTAATACTATTCAAATTAAATACGTAAAGAATTAGCAATATACGAAGAAATTTAGCAGAATGTTGTTGACTACACCATTAAGTCCGAAATTCCGACTTGGCGAATGCCCAAATTTGCCTGTCTGCAGGGCGATCTATCCCAAAAAAAACGGCAGCCCTTTCGGGTCTGCCGCTTGCCAACTGCTGTCAGAGAAATCATTTCGCCTGGCTGATCGCCCCATTGGTTCCGAGGTATTGATCAAGCAGGGATTGAATGTTTTGAGCTATAGCGTCGCCCTTTAATTGCCCCTTGCTGTATTGACTGGCCAGCACAAAGAGATGATCATGTAAAACTTTTCCGTCAATCTCCTTTTTTAGGATTACGCGATCATGTGTTTTCAAATAGTTTTCCCAGGCCAGGCGCACGCTTGTCCAATAGTCTTTGGTTTTTTCCCAGTAAGCCAGGCCGGGTGCACATTCTTTCTGGTCCAACTTCACATAAGTATTCCAGCCCTTTTCCTGTACCAGCAAATTGTCCCTGCCTGACTCGCGTTGTATCTTTTCATTATCCTGATCGTGTACGTATCCATTATCGGAGAGAATGATGCGGTTGGTACGGCGCAGGATATTATAATCGTTTCGTGCGCTGTATTCGCGCCTTGGTAGCGGTGCGTCGGCAGTAGCCTGCCAAACCCAATGGCCATCCAGCTCCACCCATTGACTTTGGCCCTGATAGCGTGGGGCATCGCTTACTTCCCAAACGGATTGGGTCCATTTGCCTTTTACTTCATCGGGGCTTAGCAGAATCTTTTTCCAGACGTTATTCCCCTCGTACACCCAGCGTTCCGGATTCTCATAAGTCCACTCTTCGCGCCAGTGTTTTACAATAATGGAATCGGTAATCACGAGCAGGTGCTGCATCACGATGCGGGTATCCGTTTGCTCAACGGGAATCACCAGCTCCACGCCTCCCGAAATTTTTTCCCTGTCGTGAAAAGCATAGTTCTTCTGCGGCGAAAAAGTTTCCGCGAATTGAAAGGTTACATCAAAACAGCCACAAAGCTGCTCCACTTTCTCCCGGTCGGCCGGGGCCTGCGCGTTCATCTGAAGACCAAGCGCCAACGCGCCCAATAGTATAGTTGTTGTTTTCATCATCATTAGGTTTAGGTGACAAAACAACAACATCCCAAAGCATTCAGCTTTCGGCAGCGGGAAAGAAAATTACGAAAAGAGAAAAAAGAAAACAATTTGAGAATTTGGGAATTTGAGGATTTGGGATTGAGCGATTCGAAACTTGCATTACTCAAATACCCGAATACCAAAAGGTGAAAATTTGGGAATTTGAGAATTTGGGAATTTGGGATTAAGCGATTCAGCTATCATTCGATCAAATACCCAAATTCTCAATTAACCGAATTTCCCAAAATCCCCAAATTCTCAAATTCCCAAATCCCCAAATTCTCTCTCTCTCATCCTTTCTTCACCAACCCAATCTCATATGCCGGGTATCCTCTTTCGCCATTTTGTGTGAGGGCCGTGAAACGGAGCTTATAATAATTGCCATCCGCATCTTTCAGCACATAAAACCGATCGGTACGAACAGCGGGTGCCGTACCCGGACCGCCGCCGCTGCGCCAGTCGGCACCGATTGCAGTTTGTACGCCAGAAAAACTCAGGCCGGCAAGATTGGCTTCAGTAAAGGCTTCAAAGCTGGTAGCAGAAGTGAGTACCTTGGCCACTTCCACATTTCTGTTTTGTATGATGATGTCCTGATACAGATAGGGAACTTCGCCTCCGCCAAAATTGACGGAATTGGAAAAATAGGTCCAGGCAATATCCCATTTAGCGGCCGGTGGCTCTACATTAACAGCACCCGTTTCAAAAGAAATATACTTGAAGAAGTAGCTGGCATCTTTCGGAATATCAATGGTCGTAAAGGTAGTAGCTGCAATATCCGCATGCTGCAAAGTATATCCCCCCGATGTATTCCGGATAACACGAATCTTTTTCCAGCCTCTTTCAGTGGCGGGGCTGCCGGGCGCAAGACCACGATTTACGATATATACTTTGTTGTCGGCGGCAGTACCCGAAATTTCCGCGATGGCCGTACGTGTCAGGTCGCCAGAAGGATGGTCAATATAGGCCAGGGCGCTCGTAACGGGCATGGTTTGGCTAAATGCCACTTCAGAAGAAAATCCCACCGTATCAGCAGCGGTCACCTGCGTCAGGTCGTTCTTGTCAATCTGCTTTGCCATCATGGCTGATGAAGAGTTGAGGATCACGCGAAAATCGGCCCCTGTGTAAAAACCCAGGTCCCAGGTATTGCGATTGACAGCCGTCTGCCGATTGGCGCTCAGGTCGATAAACACTTTGTTGGGATAATGTGCACCTCCCCCATCAATGGTAGCGGTGCCTGTGCTGGCCACCAACTCGGCAAAACTGAGCACCAACTGTTTGGCTGAACCGATGATAACAGGAGAACCAGAACTGTAAATATCCAAGACCAGTTTCTCATCGCCATCAAAGAGGGCACCGCTCGCTTTGGAGATAGTAAAGATTGCTTCACTATTACCTGAAGGAATCTGGGTTATGATGGCGCCATCCACCTCGGCGGGACTACTGGTGAAATCGGTTCCATATTCCACGCCTTGCTGTGTCAGATTCACAATCACTGGTACGTTTTGTGTCACCGCACGCGAAAGCTTTAATTTGATCTGGATACTGTTTTCATCGGCCGACATTCCCTGCGCGCTGCTTTCAAAATTCACCAGGTTGTCCGCTTCCTGCAGACCTGCATCTTTTTTCCGGCAGGCACTAAAGAGAATTAGTGAGACCAAAACAATAGTACCTGTACGTAGCATATTCGTTGAAGTCATTGTAGTTTGATTATCTATATTGATTAAATTATTTTTTATCCCAGTTGAAAGCGATACCGGCAAAAAAGCTTCGACCATAGGCGATGCTCTGAGTACCACCTGTGTGAATGCCACCGTTGGATACAGAGCTCTGCAGGCGGTCCACGGCAAAAAGGTTGCGGATACCGGCATTCAGGGTAATGTAGCGCATTAGCTTTTTGTTGACGGTGAAGTCGGCCCAGTGATAGCTGTCCTGTTTAGAAAGCAGGAACTCGTTACCGGATGCGATATAGCGTGGCCGTTTGCCGGTGAATTTGTAAAACAGGTTGAGGTCAAGGCCAATGGCTGTAATGCTGTAACCAACATTGGCATTCAGCTCAGGCGACCATTGCATTTGTGGCAGGTCCTTATCAGCTTCTGAATAGTCGTTGTAGAATCCGGTATAGGAACCGCCAACAGCCAGGTTCCAGTTCCGGTATTTTACCATAGAGCTCAGGCTGAAACCAGCAGTGCGGCTATCCGATACATTGGTGAGCTGAAATACATTGGGATCGTTAGCGGAAATGGCATAGTCGATCAGGTTCTTCACGCTGTTGTAATAGCCTCCGATCACGGTGCTGTAAGCTACCTGGTTAGCGCTGAGTTTGGTCCAGCTCAATGATCCGGTAAAACTGTGGGAGGTTTCCGCTTTCAGCTCGGGGTTGCCCACGATCTGGTGATTGGCATCGAAGAAATTAAAATAAAGTTCGCGCAGCGAAGGAGAGCGAAATCCACGGGCATAAGCCACACGCAGGTCAAGGGCTTTGGCTAGCTGCCATTTCGCATTGAGCGAAGGGATCAACGGCGGCGCGTTGTAAACGGAATTATGAATAAATCGCAGACCCGGACGCAGACTCAACTTTTTAGAAGCTTTCCACTCGGATGTGAGAAAGAAAGCATAATCATTCACCCGGTTGTTTCCTTCTTTTAGCCTCTCGCCTTCACCACTTTCCAGGTTGATGTCTACCCCGGGTTGAAAGCTGAGGAATGGAGATACAGTGTATAGCGCAGTACCGCGGAAACTAAAGCCATTGAACTGTACTTCACCCTGCGAACCCGGTGAACGATCAATATAGCGTTGCCCTTTATCGTAGCTCAACAAGGTGGAATATACCTGGCGGCTATAGCGCGTATAAGCGGCCTGTCCATTGAAGCTAAGCTGGCCGTTCACAAAATAGCTACCCTGAAGTTGGTGCATGATGCGTTGGGAAAGATACTCCTGGTCGCGCGCAAAGCGGTCGATAGCTCCGGGCTGGGCCTGCTCCTCGAAATTGCCGGGGTTGGTGATGATCTCATCCAGTCCATCGATGCGGTAGCGCAGGTTAAATCGACTATTGTGATAACCCAAATATGCATGCGCCAAGCGCTGGTCTTTTTTGTGCCAGGCCAGCTCGCGGCCAATGGCGGTGTCCTTCCAGCCTCCAAAATAATTATGCGTGAAGCCGGCGCCGGCATCCCAGCCTTTGTTTCGCCATTGAAAAGCCACCGACTGGTTATGTATCCCTTGCGAGATACCGTATTCATCCCCTACCGTTTCTTCGTGCAGGCGCGCCTGCACGGCCAGTTTCGCGGCTTTGGTTTTTTTGGTGATGATATTGATCACACCAGCCAGCGCATCGGCTCCATAAATTACTGACATAGGTCCTTCCACAATTTCAATACGCTCAATGCTGTTAATATCAATCTGGTTAATATTGATCTCATTGCTGGTGCCCTGGCGGCCGATGAGTGGCATTCCATCCAGCAAGATTTTCACATTCTGCCCTTTCAAACCCAACATGGTAATATCCGAACCTCCGGTGGCGGGATCCTGGCTGAAACGAATATTGAGCTCATTGGCCAGTATATCCTGCAGCTTGGTACCGGCTTGTTTTTCGATACGGTCGCGATTGATTACCCGTACCTGGTACACCGACTGTTTCACCGATTGGGGTCGGTATTGTCCGGTTATCACTACTTCTTTCAGCTCTTCAGCCAGGATGGCACTGTCCTGCTGGGCCATAGTATAGGTTCCGGTGAATAGTAAAAAAGAGAAAAGCAATTTCTTGTTCATGCTGAAATTTTTGCGGTGGCAAATATCTTTGACAATAGCGTATGATTTCTCATGTAATTGTCATGAACGGCAACCTGATAAAATCTTTACAGGGAATTGACAAGCATCCGGGATCAATCAGGCGTGGAACTGATCAAAATCATTCTTCCGGCATAACTGACCATTGCAAAATTGCGTGGTTGATGTTGTGAAGAATAACCGGATCCGGAAATCTATTTTACGAAAAGGGGAATCTGACAGTCTTATGACGCAGGCACCAATGCCGGCTGCGCTTTTCGGGATACTGCTGACAGGCTTGATTTCTTGCGACGACCCCACCAGATACAGAATCCGGTGATGGGCAGGCTGGCGGCGATTAGGCTGGCAAAAAAAGCCAGTATTTTTCCAGGGAGGCCCAGGATAGCGCCTACATGAATATCATAATTCATGCGCCGGATCTTATCGGCCAAAGCCGCGTCCTTAAAAGCCCCGTCGTAGGAGCCGGGAGCTTCCAGCAACTGGCCGGTATATTGATCAAAGTGATAATAATCCGAATTATAATAAGTGCCGGGGCGATGGTTGATGACGACCTCGATGGCATCGTCGGGTAAATTCGCGAAGTACACGCCGAGGCTTTCATTGCCTGCTACCTTTGGTATATGCTGTGCCCAGAGATAATCAGCCATATTGGCCTGCGCCAGTTGCTGTGTGGTATCTGAATGGGGATGCGCATGCGCTTCCATTTTTTTTCCACCGCTGCTTACCCAGTAAACTGATCGGGCAAACCATTCAAATCCCCAAACCAGCCCGGTGATGGCGATAAAGATGGCTACCCAGGTCATATAAAATCCCAGCACATTGTGCAGGTCGTAATTTTTGCGGCGCCAGCGGGCTGTCCACTTAATAGAAAAACGTTGTTTGCGGGCGGCTTTGTTGCGGGGCCACCAGAGGATCAGGCCGCTGATCATCATCACCAGAAAGATCAGGGTGGCGCTGGCTACAATCGGCTGGCCAATATGGGCCGGCAACCACAAATAGAAATGGCCATTCAGCACCACGCGGAAAAAATCCCGGGTCATATCCTTATGCTTCAGCACTTCACCTGTATAAGGATTGAGATAAACCAGCTCGTAATTTTCCTTATCGTAATAGGCAGCCACGGCAGATCTTCCTTCGCCGGGATAAGTGATGGCCAATGTCTTTCCCGACATCATGTGTGGAGACGCGGCTTCGCGCAGCATACTGGGCGGCAGGTAGGGCCTGTTTTCCTTGGCGGTATATTGATAGGGCTGGGTCCAGCTACGGATTTCCAATTCAAAAGCGAGGATACATCCCGTAATCCCCAGGAATACCACGATTAATCCGGAACTCAGTCCAAGCCAGAGATGTATTTTACCTACGAGTTTCTTGAAATTCATGGGGTTAAAATCTGCCTCACTGATTCACAAAACATTGAATCGTAAAAGCGAGGGCAAATTTAAAACCGCAAGGGGGAGGGATTTGTCGAAATCGGGAAAAAAGGTTACGTGATACGTAATACGTTTTACGTAATACGTAATACGTATTTGTTTAGGGTGTGTGGGTTTGGTTTTTTGAGGAAGATGTAACCTACTTGTACTGTAATGCTATCGTCGCCCCGCCCTGGCGGGGCGACGATAGCATTACAGGAGAAATACAACTTATTAATCAAAATTAGAGTCTGAATTAATGTTGAAAGACTTGTCCTGAATTACATATCTACGATAGTCTATCCAGATTTTATCAATCCCCCAAACCTTAAACTTTAAACCCTAAACAAAAAAACGTAAAACGTACAACGTATTACGTATAACGTAAAACTCACTCCACCACTGTAATCCCCTTCGCCGTCACCCTGATTTCTTTTTCGGGTTTGGTGATGGCATCAATTTCCGCCTGGGGCTTCTTCGCGTCTTCGGCATAGTGCTTCAGTTCCGCTACGGAGATGGTTTTGAGTTGCACATTGCCATCAATCACCACGGTTTTGCCTTTGGCAGCCACGGGCAGGAAGAAGGCATAATCTTTCATTTTCACCATCGCGGTGGTAGTATCGTTTACCTGCAACTTCAGCCAACAGCCCTTTTTGGGGCACACTTCCACAATAGTGGCTTTTATTTTGGTGTCGATATTCTGGTTTTTTTCCAGCATGGCAGGCAATTCTGCCATGGCGATAGCGCCATCCGCATCCACTTTCTGACCATACCATTCGCCTGGTTTGGCTTCACCGGCAGGGGGTTGTGCAATTACAGTAAGTGCGAGTGTCGCAAAAGCAAGGCTAAGCATCCATTTCTTCATGTGAAATAAGGTTATGATGATTTTTAATTTGAACGGACAAAAATAACAAATATCCCCCTGATGGCCTATTGATTAAAATCAGGGAGATCCGGGCGAACAAATGGCAGGGCTGGCGCTGATATTGACTTAAGAAATGCGAGGAGGTCCAATTTTTCTTTTTCCGAGAGATGGGCCGGCCTGATCAGCCGGTCGAGCCCTATAGAAGGAGCAGGATTGGAATAATGATCCACAATTTCCCGCAAGTCAGCAACCGATCCATCGTGCAGCCAGGGTCCTGTTTCGGTTATATCGCGCAAGGAAGGGGTTTTCAGTTTGCCGCTATCTTCATCAAGCTGCGATACGAAATAAAGTCCGATGTCGTTGCCCGAAAGGCCGTTATTGTGAAACTGGTTGTCGGAAAAAAGCGGACCGTTATGGCAATTCATGCAACCCGCCTTCGTGCGAAAAATATGCAGGCCCCGCAGTGCCTGATCAGTCATCGCCATTTTTTCGCCAGCGAGAAAGCGGTCGAAGGCCGATGGGGCGCTTCTAATAGTACGCTGAAATTGGGCGATAGCTTCGGCTATGCGGTCCGGATCAATGCCGGGCGACCCATAGGCTTTTTGAAATAATTCGGAATAACCCTTTATCCGGCGCAAAGTTGCGGGTAGCATCCGCATATCGCCATGCATCTCCGATTCGCTATTGATGGGAGCAAATGCCTGGTCTTCGAGATTGCGGCTCCGCCCATCCCAAAAAAGGCGCTGATAAAACCACACATTATGCAAACCGGGCGCATTGCGCTTATTAATTTGTCCCTCATGCCCAATTGATTTGGGAATTCCATCGGTCCAGGCTTTTTCGGGCTGATGACAACTGGCGCAACTGATGGTGCCCGATCCGCTCAGTCGGGGATCAAAGAAAAGGATCTTGCCCAACTCAATCATGGGTTGGAGGGAATCTTCCTTGCCTGCCAGTGGTCCCTGCGGAAGCTTTCCTAATTCCTGCCATTGCACTGAACCATCTACCAAAGGGCGAGGCCATTTTTCTACGGGACCACTGTAAATTCTGCGTAAGCGCGAAAACTTATCCTCCGGTTCCAGAAAGGAAACAAAAAGGAAACCGCTAAGAACAAGCAGGATAATAAGGAATATTGAGCGCTTCATACGGCTTGCTTTCAGGCTAAAACCCAGGTAGTCTTTTCGTCCACCGAAGCCCTGCGGGCGCTGGTGCTGGGAACGGCAACATGGCCAATATAGAAAAATCCGAGCAGGCGATCGGATTCACCCAGGCCAAAAAAGGATTTGGCTTCGGGCTTAAAGCTGATGCCGCCGGTAGTCCAGTAACCGCCCAGGCCATAGGCCGTGACCGACAAATACATGTTTTGTACCGCACAGGCGATGGCGGCAATATCTTCCAACTCCGGAATATTTGGATTGACAGACCGCTTCATTCCGAGGGCTATTACATGCGAGGCTTTGAGGGGGTTAGTCTGTAATTTTTTGTAGGTCCCTTCTTTAAAATTGGGGCCGGAAAGTTCTTTATAGAGTTCACTCTGAAATTCCGCCAGCTTTTTCAGCCCTTCGCCTGCAAATACCGTAAAATGCCAGGGCTCCTCCTTCCCATGATTGGGCGCCCAGGTGGCATTGGTCAGGATCTCACGTATGATGGTATCGTCAACCGGCCGGCCGGCTTCCAACTGATCGGGAAAAGTGGAACGACGGGTACGAATTAACTGGTTCAGGTCTTCGGGTTTTATCATTTAGTTGATGGTTTAAGAATTATATTCAGAAAATGTGAGGGCACTGCCTCCTTCGCCTTGACCGGCAAAGATAATCATTGGGGATTTGCCCGCGGCACGCTGCCAGGTGACTTGTATTGTTTGCTTCCAAATTCTTTTAGCATACGCCGAATAAGTTTGGGGCTGAGGCTCTGCGGGTTTCCATACCAGCGGATGTTGTTTTCAGCATCTACAATTACGGTGCGCGGTAAACCCATTACGCCGTTATAGGCGATTCGTAATAATTGATGTACTCTTTCCGTGGTATCTGCCACTACGATGGTTTCAAAATTATACTTAGCGAGTGTGGCTTTTGTATCTTCCGGGCTTTGGTGGGTGACTGACAGGAAAACAATCGCCGAATCCTGAAATTCCCGCTGCAGTTCATTCATGTGGGGAATGGCCCGCAGGCAGGGGCGACACCAGGTGGCCCAAAACTCCAACACTTTCAGGCGACCATTGAAGATTGTGTCGGCAGGTTTGTTTTCCAGCCAGTGGGTAAAATCAAGTTTCCATACTTTGGAGCCGATCAGTTCCTGCTGCGCTCTGTAAATCTGCGATTGCGAATAGGAATGCCGGGTCAATAGCATCAACAAAACAAACAAAAGAATTCGGCTCATGCGCATAGCTGCTGCAAGTTAAGCCCCATCGCCAAATCTTCTGAAAGGGATAAAAAAAAACTGCATATTTGAATCCTCATATCTCTCCCAACCCAGATATTATGCGGTATAGTCTGCTCTTCCTTCTTTTTTTCACCAGTTGCAAAGAAGCAATAAAGGAAACCGATGCATCAACTGAAGAGCCCGTTATTTTTCTTGAGGGATTGATCAGCGATGGATGGGATAATCGGGATATCACCCTGTCGCCGGATGGTCATGAACTGTTTTATACCCTTCAATACGAAAACCGGCTGAGTGTTATCATGCAGCTTTCCAAAGAGGGAGACAACTGGGGTGAAGCCCGGGTTGCCTGGTTTTCGGGCGCATACAAGGATCTGGAGGCGGCTTTCTCTCCCGATGGCACGTCCCTTTATTTTGCCTCCAACCGACCGATGCTATACTCGGAAAAGGAAGCCGGCGATTTCAATATCTGGCGATTGCAGAAAACGGATACCGGCTGGTCGCAGCCGATACCGCTCGATACATCGATTAACACAGAAAAAGATGAGTATTACCCTTCCGTCGCACGAAGTGGTAACCTGTATTTCACCCGCGATAACGGCGAAACCCTGGAAGATATTTTTGTGGCAAAGCCTAAAGGGCACGGTTATGGCGTACCATTAGCGTTGCCCGATGCTGTTAACAGCAAGAGATACGATTTCAATGCCTTCATTGATCCGGATGAACGTTTTATTCTATTCACTTCTTACAAAAGAGAAGACGACCTGGGCGGGGGTGATATGTATATCAGCCACCGAGTGGGCGGAGAGTGGCGGGAAGCGCAACACCTTGATGCGCCCATCAACTCTTCGTCTATCGACTACTGCCCCTATATATCGCCCGATGGGGAATGGTTCTATTTCACTTCACCACGTGTGAAGAAAGAAAATTTAGTCAGCTTCAACGGCAATTTGCAGGAATTGAAACAACAACTTGGCAAGGCAGGTATGGGATCTGATGATATTTATCGGTTACCGGCAAGCGCAGTAAAACAATTGTACTTTCCCCAATAAGCTGATCAGGGCATTTGCTGAAAATATTCCTGCAGGCTTTCTTTCTTACCCATACTATACCGGCGAAATACCTGGGTAATAGGATCCGTAATGGAGCCATCGGGCAGTTGCAGTACCACCGGCATCAGCTTTTGGCGCATGGCCGCATCCATCTGGCGCGTACTCACCCATTGTGCCTGACGATGCAGTACCATTATTTGTCCGAGATAAGCCCCTGCCACAAAAATGGTCTCGGCAAAATCATTATTCGTAATACCCGCATCGCTGAATCGCTGGAGAAAGCGATCCACAAACTCCACTGTAGCAGGTGAATAGTCGAGCTGAAACCGGTCATTGTTGCGCACAACATCCACATACTGCGAAGCCAGGGCCGGCATATTTTGTGGCGCAGGCGTCAGTTGTAGCCGGAGGGGCCTCCGCGGGATGGGGTCCACATTCTTACCCATTCCAAATAACTTATCCCAAAAACCCATACAGATCCTGAATTAACGAAAAGAAAAAATAAACAGGCTCGAAAATAACCATAATATTCGGTAAGTTTAGGCTCATGCCCGAGCTAATCATTGAAGCAAGAGAGGCGGCAATCAGTCCGCTCATGAAAGTGAAAAGAATACTCCCATTCCGCCAACGAAGGATGGTGGGTCCCTTTATTTTTATGGATCATGCTGGTCCATTGGAAAAGATAACGGCGCCCGCTTCTTCTATTGATGTGTTACCCCATCCGCATATTGGTCTTTCCACAGTAAGTTATCTTTTCGGTGGACAGGTAATGCACCGCGATAGCCTGGGTGTGGAAAAGCTGATACGGCCTGGCGAAGTGAACTGGATGACGGCCGGTCGCGGTATTGCCCATTCCGAACGCTTTGAAGACCCCTCTGTTTTGGCGGGAGGAGAGCTTGAAATGATTCAAACCTGGGTGGCCCTGCCCGAAAAAGACGAAGAAGCGGAACCAGACTTTGAGAATTATACACCAGAGCAATTGCCCGTGTTTACAGACAAGGGTGTATGGATGCGGTTAATTGCCGGAGAAGCGTTTGGATTAAAGAATGGCGTGAAAACACATTCGCCACTTTTTTATCTGCATGTGCAATTGCAGCAGGGCGCCCGCATTGGAATACCGGTCGGTTATTCAGAGCGCGGTGTTTATATTGCCAAAGGCAGCCTTGAACTGGGAGGACATCGATATCGTGCAGGACAACTACTGGTTTTTTCAAGGGAAGAAAACCCCAGTTTGCTGGCGACGGAAAACAGCACGCTGATGTTTTTGGGTGGCGAGCCAGTTGGCGATCGTTATATCTGGTGGAATTTTGTTTCTTCCCGAAGAGAAAGAATTGAGCAGGCCAAGGAAGACTGGAAGCAGGGCCGCATACTTTTGCCGCCTACCGACAATGAGGAATTCATTCCATTACCAGAAGACAAGTCGAAACCGGCCGGTGGACCGAGTCCGGAACCGCTATCTTGATTATGAAGAAGTTTAAAGTTTAGGGTTTAAGGTTTAAAGTAGTAAGTAGTCAGATAGGAACATTTAAGGGAAAGCAACTGCATAAATCAATTACCCGGATATTATCATTGCCCCGCCAAGCTGGGGACTTCGTTGCGTTCGTTGTGGTAAAACTCTCCGGGATTTGAACCTGCTCTAAATTCGAAGTGGTTTCAACGCAAAGAACGCAACGAATTCGCAAAGAACGCGACGATAGTACTAAAGCAAGGGAACGATTCGATCTTCGACTTTGGGTACCAAATCAGAACCCTTTATCTGCGTGCATCTGCGGAAAAATCTGCGAAAATCTGCGGGAAAACACTCCTTAACTATGAAGCTGATTAAAGTGCTGAAGCAGTTCCCGCAGATTGGCGCAGATTTATCCGCAGATTTGCGCAGATCAATTGATTATGTTAATAACCGTCAAATTTTCTTAGGGTGTGAAAAGTAAAGGCGTTACTTCTTTATTACAATTTCGGTTAAACACCTTAAACTTTAAACCCTAAACCTTAAACCCTAAACCTTAAACCCTAAACCCCAGGCACGCTACCAGCCATAATAAAATTTCTCCTTCACTATCTTTCCATCACGGATTTCATAGAGCATCAATTGATCCATTTGCACCCGACCGAGGTCTTGCACGGTGAGGTCCATTTTACGACCCACCACAAAATGATTTTCAGCAACGATTGGTGCTGTGGTGGAGGTGGAGTGTACGGCGGTAATACGGTTTACCCAGGCCAATGCCTTTTCTCTCACCGCCTCTTTACCCCTGGCATCCGCTAACCAGGGAGAGTCCTTAGGCTCGATGCTTTCCACATCATCGGCGAATAATTCATCCTGGATCTCGAACCATTTTTCCGCCATGGCCAATTCCTGAAATCGATCAATCAGTTTCATATTGTTCATTGGTATCAACAATTTCGATCTTTAAGTTTTTGTTTGATTAGCTTTTGCTCTTTACCAGATCTGGCTTCACCGTATCCGGATTGCCGCGGCCTTCGGTTATTAAAGGCAAGAGACTGCCCGCCAGGTAATGCTCCCAGCCCATGGTACAGGAATCATAACATTCCGATTCGGGACTCAGGCCAATATGCGTGAATACCAGTTTTGCTTTACCCGATTCTTCAGTCAGTTCAAAACAAATCCGCGTACCCGCCCATTCCGATGGATTTTCCAAAAAACTGAGATGGCTTTCCAGCACTTCCCACACAATTTTCTTACCTGGAACCATTTCTTCGATGCGTTGGCGGGAGTAGTGCATGTCTTTGTGCCGGTAATCGAAAAGATCTCCAGGCTTTTCAAATTCACCCTCGGCCCAAATCGACCACCACCCTTTTACGTTTTTGATCGCTTCATAAACGGTACCCGGATCGCTCTCAATCAGGTACTGCTTCTGCAAATAAGTTTCTTTCATATTATTCATTGTTGTTTGAAGGGCAAGGTAATGTCTAATATGGAACCCGAAGGGGTGGTTATCAGACTTTACCGGGGGTTGATTGGGACAACAGGTACTGCTACCTTTACAAAAACAGCGAAATGAAAACCATTTCCATCCTTGTTCCCGATGGTCAGAATAACCTGAGTACGGTCGCCAGTATTGTGGGTACTTATGAGATTTTTGCGCGCGCTGGCGAATTCTGGAAAGAGCGGAACGGAACTGAGATAAACAGGATGGTTTTGTGTGGCATATCCGATAATTCAGAATACAGGCAGGGCCTGTTCTCAATAAAACCGGAACTCCGGCTAGACGAGATTGGTAAATCGGACCTGATCATTCTGCCGTCCCTGTCGGCCAACTATCAACATGCTGTAAAAGACAACGATCGGCTGATTGCCTGGATCGCCAAACAATACCGAATGGGGGCTGAGGTAGCCTGCATCTGTTCCGGCGCATTCCTGTTGGCCTCATCTGGAATCTTGAATGGAAGAGTCTGTTCCACGCACTGGGCGGCCCATGATCAGTTTCGTCAGCTATTTCCCGACGTTAGGTTGCTAAAGGACCAGATTATTACCGATGAAAATGGTATATATACCAACGGCGGCGCTTATTCATTTCTGAATCTGGCCATTTATCTGGTAGAAAAATACTATGATCGCGAAACGGCTATCTTCTGCAGCAAGTTGTTTCAAATTGAAATTGACAGGCAGGCTCAATCGGCATTCACCATATTTAAAGGTCAGAAGCAGCATGCGGATCCGGAAATCATGAAAGCGCAGGAGTATATTGAGCAAAACATCAATAATAAGTTTTCGGTGGCGGATTTATCGGCGCGTTTTGCCATCGGTCGGCGCAATTTCGACCGGCGATTTCTGAAAGCTACTGGAAATACTGCCCTGGAGTATGCACAGCGCGTGCGCATAGAAGCCGCCAAAAAAGCATTTGAAACCAGCCGTAAGACAATACAGGAAGTGATGTATGAAGTAGGCTATACCGATACCAAATCATTCAGGGAAGTGTTTCGAAAGATTACGGGACTTTCGCCGCTGGCGTATCGGGAGCGTTATAGTAAGTTTAAGGTTTAGGGTTTAAAGTTTAAGGGTTAGGGGTTGAAGGTCCTCGATTTAAGCAGGTAGTATTGGGAGAGAAACATTTGTACTCATCCGCTTTATAAAAAGTGGAGTGATAGTATAACTACCACTCCACTTATTGTCATTTGGTATTCAACAATCTCCTCTCCCTACTTCCTATTCCTTACTTCCTACTTCCTACTCCCCACTTCCTACTTCCTACTCCCCACTTACTACTCCCTACTTCCTACTCCCCACTCACTACTCACTTCTTCAGATCAAACCGATCCAAATTCATCACCTTATCCCATGCGGCTACAAAGTCTTTCACAAACTTCTCCTTCGCATCAGACGCGCCATATACTTCCGCCAGGGCTCTCAGTTCGGATTGGGAACCAAATACCAGGTCGGCACGGGAAGCTGTCCACTTCACTTTACCGGTTTTGCGGTCGAAGCCTTCAAAGAATTCTCTTTCTTCGGCTGTGGCTTTCCAGGCAATATTCATATCCAACAGGTTCACGAAGAAATCATTGCTGAGCACTTCGGGCTGGTTGGTAAATACACCATTCTTTGATCCATTGAAGTTGGTATTCAGCACACGCATACCGCCAACCAAAACGGTCATTTCAGGAGCAGTAAGTGTTAGCAATTGTGCTTTATCAATCAGCAGTTCTTCGGTTGATACGGTGTAACGTGCTTTTTGATAATTACGGAATCCATCGGCAATGGGCTCAAGCGGTGCAAAGCTTTCCACATCGGTTTGCTCCTGGCTGGCATCGGTGCGTCCAGGAGTGAAGGGAACTTTGATGTCAACTCCACCCGCTTTGGCGGCTTTTTCCACGGCAGCTACACCCGCCAGCACAATCAGGTCGGCCAGTGAAATTTTCTTGCCACCTGAAGCCGTGCTATTGAATTCCTGTTGTATGCTTTCCAGCACCTGCAGTACTTTGGCGAGTTGGGCGGGATTGTTCACTTCCCAGTCTTTCTGCGGTGCGAGGCGAATGCGCGCGCCATTGGCGCCACCACGTTTATCGCTGCCACGGAAGCTGGAAGCCGAAGCCCAGGCCGTTGAAACCAGCTCCGACACACTGAGACCAGATGCCAGGATGTTGGCCTTAATGGCTTTGATGTCGTTCTCGTCAACAAGCGGATGATCTACAGCCGGTACCGGATCCTGCCAGATCAATTCTTCGGCTGGTACTTCAGGACCGAGGTAGCGTGCTTTGGGACCCATATCGCGGTGCGTGAGTTTGAACCAGGCACGCGCGAATGCGTCAGCAAACTCATCAGGATTCTCCAGGAAATGCCTTGAAATTTTTTCGTAAGCGGGGTCAAATCGCAGGGAAAGATCGGTAGTCAGCATGGTAGGCCGATGCTTTTTCGACGCATCGAAAGCATCTGGTATAATCGCCTCTGCATCTTTGGCTACCCATTGATGAGCGCCAGCCGGGCTCTTGGTCAGTTCCCATTCAAAACCAAAGAGGTTTTCGAAGAAATTATTACTCCACTTGGTTGGTGTTTTGGTCCAGGTTACTTCGAGACCGCTGGTGATACTGTCGCCGGCTTTACCACTGGCATAGCTGCTCGCCCAACCCAGTCCCTGTGCTTCCATGTCCGCCGCTTCTGGATCTGCTCCCACATGAGTGGCTGGTGCCGCACCATGCGTTTTACCAAAACTATGTCCACCCGCAATCAGCGCCACGGTTTCATAATCATCCATGGCCATGCGCTTGAAGGTTTCGCGGATGTCGCGCGCAGCAGCAACGGGATCAGGATTACCATTGGGTCCTTCGGGGTTTACATAAATCAAACCCATCTGCACAGCAGCGAGCGGGTTCTCCAGGTCGCGATCACCGGAATAGCGTTTATCATCGAGCCATTTGGTTTCCGATCCCCAATACACATCCTGTTCGGCTTCCCATACATCCGCACGCCCGCCTGCAAAACCAAAGGTTTTGAATCCCATCGACTCCAGCGCCACATTACCGGCCAGTACCATCAGATCGGCCCAGGAAATTTTCTTCCCATACTTCTGCTTAATGGGCCACAGCAAACGACGGGCTTTATCGAGGTTCACATTATCGGGCCAGCTATTCAGTGGTGCAAAGCGTTGCTGTCCGCCACCTGCGCCACCGCGACCATCGCCAATGCGATAAGTACCCGCACTGTGCCAGGCCATACGAATAAACAATCCGCCATAGTGACCAAAATCAGCGGGCCACCAATCCTGCGAGTCCGTCATTAATGCATGCAGGTCTTTTTTGAGTGCATCATAATCGAGGCTTTGAAATTCTTTCGCGTAATCAAAGTCATCCCCCATGGGATCAGTCAGCGAAGAGTGCTGACGAAGAATATTCAACTTGAGCTGATTGGGCCACCAGTCGCGGTTCTGCGTGCCAGAACCCGCCACTGCCATTTTTTGCGCCGCGCCATGAAAAGGACACTTGCCCGCGCTTCCGTTTTGATTCATATAGAAAGTATTTTAGACTTGGATTACAAATGTGTGACAAAAAATGTTATAAATCTAATTGATTAAAATTATTGTCACATAGATACAGTCTATATGAATTCCACTCACTATATCCAATCAATCGGGCTGGGCCAAACCCGCACTGGCAGATCCGGTTTAATGGCCAGATCATCCCGCATGAGGTCTACCTTATCAAAAAATTCGGCCACACCCAGTGCCGACCACACAACAAAGATGGCCAGCAATAATTTCAGCCATCCCGGAAATTCAATTCCCGTCATTTTACCCAGCCAGCGCGATAGTGGAGGAAAGTAAATGAAGGAAAGCAGGGCAATCGATATCCCATATCCCTGATCATTGCCCCAAAAGATATTTAGAATACCAATGGAGAAGGCAACCAGTCCAAAGGCATAGCTTATAAATTGCCCCAGGAAATAAAGTATAGGGTGCGAATAAAACAGATTGGATTGCATAGCTACTATGATTTTTTATTGATGAAATAATATTCTATCAGGGTTTGCTTCGGAAAAAGCGGATTCTGCGCCTGCACGCAGGATATTCCACCCAGGCAGGTAATAAGGATCAGGATTACGAGCGATGCAGGAAATTTTCGCGTTACATATCGCTCATGGAGAGCATTCATAAATAAGTCCATCATAATCTGCTTTGATCATAACTTTAAAAGTACTTTGTACTTCAAAGTAAATAGAAATTTCCGGTTTCCGCAAGCCGTTTATCCATAATTTTTGATAGATTGTGTGAACCATGGAAATAAAACACGAACACAACGAGAAAAAGGGGCGCTTTTATTATGAAGAGGGCGGCAAGACCCTGGCCGAGATGGTGTATGTGATGGCAGGCACAGAAAAGATGATTATAGAACATACCGAGGTTGACGCAAGCCTCGAAGGGAAAGGTGTGGGGAAAAAGCTGCTGGAGACGCTCGTGCAGTATGTGCGCCAGGAATCCATTCGGGTGATTCCACTTTGTCCATTTGCCAATGCCACGTTCAAGCGGGTGAAAGAGTGGCAGGATGTGTTGGTGTAGAGGGCGTTTTTGTTAGGGCAGACAACGCCTTCGCAGTTGGAATCTCCCCGTTAATTTGCTGATATTGAAGATCCTTAATGCTACATCGTGGTTCTTCTTTGTATTATCTATTTTGGAAGTGAGAAGGGATACTGAGTCATCGTTAAAACCATAATACGACCCCGGTCGGACGCTCTTCCGACCGAGGGTTGCAACCAACTGGTTGTCATCACTCCTTAAACCAATACTTAAACCCTTCCCAAAAGACTACCATTCCTCACTCCTTTCGAAAAAGTTGGATCGTATAATCTAACAAACCCAGCCCCCCGCTGTCGCCATGTCCGGGGATCACCCATTTCAGGCGAGGGAATCTTTGTTTCAAAAATTCAACAGAGCTGGACCACTTATCTACATTGGCGTCTTCCAGATTTCCTTTTTCGGCATTCAGGGCCTTAAGCAGACAGCCTCCAAACAAAACCTGCTCCTCTGGAAAATAGGCCACGATATTGTCCCGGGTATGCCCTTCGCCCGGAAAAAGCGCCAGCACTTCCCAGCCTGTCAGGTTCAGTTGCATCGAATCCCTAAACCCATTGGCCGGCACGGTAAACTTTCTTGCTTTTGCCAAAGCAATAGTTTTATACGTGGCATACGAAGGAATCTGCTGCTTGTGGAAAATGCTTAAGCCTCCCAGACAATCTTCATGAAAATGTGTGGGCACTACCGCCTTTATCCTGCATTGAAGATGGGATTGAACCCAACTGATCAATTCCGCAGAGCTGCTGTCGTTGGCGGGTGTATCAAATACAATAGCCTCTCCCTCGCGGGCAAGCAGCATCCCGTTGCAGGGTACTTTGCCAAAACTTTCCGACTGAAAATAAGAAGTATGCACATAAGCATGAGGAGTGAGCCGGGTTATTACCAGGCTTTCGCTTCGATAGACCGTGTCGCTGACTTCGCTTTGACGCGCTGTAGCAGAAAAATTAAGGAAACAATAGATGAAAAGCAATAAGAATACCCTTGTTATTAACAACATCATCCTTCATTTAGTACAGACCGGAAAATAAGTATTTATCGAAAACGACAAGTTACTTATAATTAGCGATTTCAATCAATTGTCGTACGTCGTCAATAATAATCTTTCGTCCCTGGGTGCGCAGGATCCCTTTCTCCTTGAACTCACGCAGCACCCGCACTACATTCTCCCGCACCGTTCCGGTAAGGCCCGCCAGGTCATCGCGACTCATGGAAATTTCCACGGGCATGCCTGGTTGAAAATTCACTTTGTATTTTTCGCGCAGCACCACCAATTGCAGCGCCAGGCGCTCGCGTACCGGACGATGCGCAAACAAGGCCAGGCCATTGACCAGTACCGAATATTCATGACTCAGGGATTTAAGCAATCGTTTACCCAGTTCTTCGGATTGTTGCAAAGCGGAAAGAAAGTCTTCCTTTGGAATGAATGCGATCCTCGTTTTTTCCAAAGCCGCAGCGGAATCGGGATATCGATCCCCGGCCAGTAAAGCATGGTAGCCGATGAGTTCGCCCGTGTCGGCCACATAAATAATATGTTCTCTGCCTTCCGGGTCCAGTTTATATTTTTTCACTTTGCCCTCCACGATATAGAAAATCCCGGAAGGATTACTTCCCTCCCGGAAAATGACATCTCCTTTGGCCATCAACTCTTCGTGTTGGTGGGCCATCAGCAATTTTCGGTCTGCTTCAGGAAGATCCTGTAAAACCGATCTTGTTTTAAAGTGCCATTTGTCGATAGGGAAGAGCTCATGAATACTCATTGCAACAGCAAAGGTATCTTTTAAAAATTGATAAAGTTCACATTTTGGGTTGACAAGGTTAACCGCAATGGGTTTCCATCCCGGGTAATTTTGTTGTATGAAAATTGGAAACAATAAATATGCGAAATAACCCTTCCATACTGACCGCCACGGACCCGTTTTTATCCGACCAGAATTTTGACCGCCTTTACCCTGCCTCCGTACATGCGCTGGCTTCGCGTCACTGGACACCGCTTCGGGTGGCTCAACTCGCTGCCGAATTCCTCGCCATAACCCCAGAAAGCCGCATTCTTGATATTGGCAGTGGGCCGGGAAAATTCTGCCTGGCTGCTGCACATTTTCAGCCGGGATCGCAATACTTTGGCATAGAGCAGCGAAGCAACCTGGTAGCAGAAGCTAATCGCCTGAAGGATTTGCTGCAGAAATACAATGTGCGTTTTCTTCATGGAAATTTTACACGTCTCGACTTTGACCAATACGATCACTTTTACTTCTATAATGCTTTTTATGAAAACCTTAGAGGAACGGAGAAGATCGACCAGGGATTGGAATACACGGAAGAGTTGTATCACTATTATAATCGCCAGCTTTTTCAACTGCTCGATCAGAAACCTGCCGGCACCAGGCTGGCTACATTTCATAGTCTGGAGGCGGAGATACCACCGGCTTATCACGAAGTTGGTTATGAACGCGATGGTCTGCTAAAATTCTGGATCAAAGTATAATCACTATGCAATTTTCCACCTCATATATTATCAATAAAATTTTCACATGAGCAAATGGCCTTCAGAATATACCCCCAAACTGGTGGATACCCTGAAAGGCTATACCCGCCAGCAATTTGTTCATGATCTCATGGCGGGGCTGATTGTGGGGATCGTAGCGCTGCCCCTGGCCATAGCTTTTGGTATTGCATCCGGCGTATCGCCTGAAAAAGGTCTTTACACGGCTATTATAGCCGGTTTCATTATTTCAGCGCTGGGTGGCAGCAGGGTGCAGATAGGTGGGCCCACCGGCGCATTTATTGTTATCGTGTACGGCATCGTACAGGAATTTGGCGTTAGCGGCCTGGTAATCGCCACTTTTATCGCAGGCATTATGCTGCTGTTGATGGGGTTGGCCAAGCTGGGAAACAGTATACAGTTCATTCCTTACCCATTGATCGCCGGATTCACCAGCGGTATCGCGGTCATCATTTTTTCCGGGCAGATAAAAGATTTTTTCGGAATGCAAACCGGTGCGCTTCCCGCCGATTTTTTGGGTCAGTGGCAATCCTACCTCTCTCATTTCTCCCATATCAACCTGACGGCCCTGCTGTTGGGCGTGGCAACCGTTCTGATTGCATTATTCGGATCAAGGCTGAGTCGGTGGTTGCCTGGTTCACTTCTCGCGATTGTACTGACCAGCGTTGCCGTATCAGTTTTTGATTTGCCGGTAGAAACAATCGGGGATCGCTTCGGAGCGCTGCCCGCCTCGCTTCCCACACCTGAAATTCCCTCGGTGAACTGGGTTACTGTTCGCGAGCTCATTCAACCCGCTTTTACCATCGCGCTGTTGGGTGGCATGGAATCGCTACTCTCCGCCGTGGTAGCAGACGGTATGACGGGAGGCAGGCACCGCTCTAATATGGAACTGATGGCGCAAGGGCTTGCTAATATGGCCTCTTCCCTCTTTGGCGGAATACCGGCTACAGGCGCCCTCGCCCGTACTGCGACTAATATCAGGAGTGGAGCAAAAACCCCGGTAGCCGGCATGATCCATGCAGTAACCCTCCTGCTGATTCTGTTGTTTGCCGGCAGTTGGGCGGCACTCATCCCCATGGCTACACTGGCGGGCATCCTGGTGGTAGTCGCTTACCACATGAGCGAATGGAAAGTATTCCTCTCGCTTCTCCGTGGACCCCGCAGTGATGCGCTGGTGTTATTAACGACATTTCTTCTCACCATTCTGGTCGATCTCACCGTGGCCATTGAAGTGGGGCTTTTGCTGGCGGTATTGCTTTTTATGCGAAAAATGGTACAGTTCAGTAATGTTCGAATTCTCAATAAGGAAATGGAAGAAGCGGAGTTGGAAACATTAGGTGAAGGCATACAAAAGGTGCCCGACCAGGTGGCGGTGTTTGAAATTACCGGCCCCCTTTTCTTTGGAGCCATTTACAAGTTCAGGGAAACGATCCGCCTGCTGGAAGCTCCCGCCAAAGTGCTCATCATCCGGCTGCGTGATGTGCCCGTGATTGATGCCTCAGGTATCAGGGCGTTGAAGGAACTGCATCAACAAAGCCGGCAAAGTGGAACACGGATCATTCTGAGTGAACTGCAAAGCGCCCAGGTACGCAAAGCCCTTCAGGACGCGCGACTTCTATTTGCGATTGGGAAGGCGAATGTGACCAGCAGTTTTCAGAAAGCGATCAATCGGAGTAAGGAGCTCCTGGATTAGCATAAGTCTATCCTAAAAAACATTCTCGGATTTCGTGGCGGCTCACATCTTTCAAAAACATAAGATGGCTATTGACGACAATTAGTTTCAAAGCTTTGCCCTACTCTCGATTCAAAAACGCCTTGGTCTGCCGAAGAAATTCCTGCTGATTTTCGGGTAAAAAGAATCCAATATGTTCAGCATAAGGCAAGACCCATAAATGTGCATCGGGAATATGCCGAAACATCATGAATGCGTTCTCTACTGGTGCCGCCGGGTCATCATCGCCATGTACAATCAATGTCTTTGCTTTGATGCTGGCCAGCACATCAGGAGTAAAGGAGGGATCTCCATATAGCTTTCTAAAATTCCAGAACTGGCGGGCTACTAAATTCCCCTTTACAGTACCATGCAATTGACTATACTCTTTAGGATCAGTAACAAAATTATCCGGCCCACCTAGTGAACTGATGAAATTCCGCGTTCCTTCGGAATAATATAGTTGTCCAGCTACCACGATAATTTTTTTGGCAAGTTCGGGCTTCATGGTGGCCAGGTACAGGGTTATAAAGGCGCCGGAGCTGAACCCAATGACGGAAAGACTGTCCAGCTTCAGTGCCGCAATCAACCCCATCACCTGAGTGGCCGCCTGTTTGTGCAGGTAAGTTTCGGTACTATCCATCAAATCAGACCGTCCATGACCCGGAAGATCAATGGCAATGACGCGATACGATTTAGCCAGATCCGCCATAAAAGGTTTCCAGTCTTCAAGCGTTCGGCCAAAGCCATGCAGCAGAAGCAAAGGCTGGCCGTTGCCGCTTTCTTCGTAATAAATGTTCTGGCCATTCACTTTTACATATTTCCCATTGGTAGATGGGGGCAATTGCGCAGATGCGGAATGAAACAAAACGCATAGAATCAATTGGAAGAAAACTCGGGTGATTATTTTCATATGCCAGGTTTGATTAGTCGGGTATTTTTTAAATCAATTTCAGGAACCTGAAGGAAGTTAGTTCTTCTTTCTATGGCTCAAGATCCTGCTACTTCTGCACAAGCAGACCCTTAAGGCAATCAATTCCCGCCAGTACAGGCCGAAATCCTCATCATATTCGCCGATCATTCAAAAATAGGTTTTCCGTCTGGCATCAGGCAAACTGGCTATCCGGAAGACCTTTCATCAAAAACCTAAATCCTAAATCATGAACACAGGCACGCTAACAGTGAACCCCAATAAAGCCCTTTGGGAGAAAGGAGATTTTACACAGATTGCCGACACCATGCGCGAAAGCGGAAAGGAACTGGTAGCCAAACTGGGCATTCAGAAAGGCGAACGCGTATTGGATCTGGGTTGTGGCGATGGCACTACGGCAATACCTGAAGCAGAGCTGGGCGCCGAGGTGCTGGGTGTTGATATAGCGCGCAACCTGGTGGAAGCCGGCAAGCGCCGGGCAAAGGCTGCGGGCCTCAACAACCTCCATATCCAGGAGGGCGACGCTACCAATTTGGTGGATCTGGCGGATCAATCCTTCGATTGGGTGGTCAGCGTTTTCGGCGCCATGTTTGCCCCCAAACCTTTTGATGTGGCCCGGGAAATGGTACGCGTTACCAAGCCTGGTGGCACCATCGTGATGGGCAACTGGATTCCCGGCGACCCTACTCTTGTAGCACAGATTCTGAAAATTAGCTCCGCCTATACTCCGCCCCCACCGGAAGGATTTATCAGTCCCATGCTTTGGGGTGTGGAGGAGCAGGTGAGCGAACGATTTGGAAGAGCAGGTGTCGCTAAAGACAATATCTCTTTTGTGAAAGATGCATTCACATTTAATGCGCCCTATTCGCCTGCCGAATTTGTTGACAGGTTCCGGGAATATTATGGACCGACCATGAACGCGTTTGAGGCGGCAGCAAAAAATGGTAAGGCGGAAGAATTGCAAAGCGAACTGGTGGAACTCTTCAATCGGCATAACAGTAGTGCTGATCCCTCCCATACTTCCATTACCGCTAACTTTTTGCGGGTGATGGTGAAAGTATAACTTAGCTAAACACCTTCCAGGTTTTAAAAAACCTGGAAGGTGTTTGTAAAACCTGGACGCTGTTTATCGCTTGTAAAAAATATAATCGCTGGCCAGCGGCTCCAACCCCTGTTGCCGGAACTCCATGGCAATCTGTCCACGATGGTACGTGCTGTGGTTGATAACATGAAAAAGGATATCCCGCACGCTGCTTTGGAATGGAATCCCCTTGCTGGTGGAATATTGGATGGTTTCATTCAGATCAAACCGATCCAGTATTTGTAAAGAATGGTCAAAGTTGGTCTTATCCATTTCCTTCAATGTCTCCATGGGATTAATATCCCAAACCCCCACCGCCGGTTTATTGCCTTCGATACGGTGATTCCAGATATGATGCGCATTGAGTATATGGTTGAACAATTGCAGGGCTTTCTCGGGCGCTTTGCCGCCATGGGTGGTCAGTAGTTCGGCCAATTGTTGGTTGTAGTGATGGCTATATTCGAAAAGTTCTTTGAAGAAGGGTTTCATTGGAGCAGTATGTTTAATGGTTTGCCAGGCAAAATTAGGTCGAAGGTTCTGGGCTGACAGAATTCTGTACGAAACGACGGGATTTTTCTAAAATTGTTGTCTCCAGAAAGCAAAATAATATAAAATTGCTCTTTACATTTAACATTTTTCCTTACTTTTGCTTTCCAGAAACAACAATTTATGGATCACCTGTTCGAAAAATCCTACAAAAAACTGAGCCGCGTGCCGGATAATTTCTCCCGCTACCTGGCGGCAGAAATTGATTTTTCCAATCGGATGATCGGAATAAAGGGTGCCAGAGGCGCCGGCAAAACCACCTTGTTGTTGCAACATGCTGCAAGTGCCCTTCCAAAAGACCAGCAGGTATTATACGTAAGCCTCGATGACTTATGGTTTACGGAAAATAAGCTGGTAGATATGGCAGATGCTTTCGTAAAACAGGGGGGGCGATACTTATTGCTGGATGAGGTTCATCGGTATGCCGGCTGGTCACAGGAATTAAAAAATATCTATGATGATGAACCGGATCTATCCATCATTTTCACCGGTTCTTCCATTATGGATATCGACAAAGCACGTGGCGATTTAAGCCGTCGCGCTGTGATGTACGAATTGCGCGGACTCTCCTTTCGCGAATATCTTTCGCTTAGAGCCAAGGTTTCGTTACCAAAACTGGAATGGGAGCAGCTACTTGTTGATCATGTGGATATGGCCAGAAGCATAACCAAAAAGCTCAAACCACTTGAACATTTTTCAGACTATTTAATGTATGGATACTACCCTTATTTCCTGGAAAATATCAATACTTATTCACAAAAGCTGGAGGAAACCATTTCCCTGGCCATCAGTACAGATTTGCCGTCCCTGCACGATATCACCACAGGAAGTATGGAAAAAATCCGGCAGCTTCTGTATATCATAGCCGAATCCGCTCCGTTCAAACCCAATATCAGCAAGCTGAGTGAGCGAACCGGCGTATCGCGTAATTCATTGATTCAATTTCTTCGTCACCTGGAAGACCTTCGAATCATAAACAGCCTTTATCATTCAGCAACCGGTATAGGCGCGCTACAGAAACCAGAAAAAATATATCTACATCACCCTAATCTTCAATTTGCACTTAGTCCTGCCAATGCAGATAAAGGCAGCACCCGGGAGAGCTTTTTTATCAACCAGGTGGAAGCCATTAAAACCGTTACTTATACCAGCGAGGGAGATTTCGCCGTTAGCAAAGACCTGTTTGAAGTGGGAGGAAAAGACAAGCAACAAAAACAAACCAAAACCCATAAACGAAGTTTTGTTGCTGCTGATGGAATCGAAATCGGCCATCAGCATAAGATTCCCTTGTGGATGTTTGGAATGTTGTATTGAAACGGACCCAATAACAATTTTATCCTACACCAATCACACAATATGAAGCATTGTGTAAATGGCCCTTTTAAAACAATTACTATCCATCCATTCTATGATATAACAAGCATCAAAAAAAATGCAACCAAAATAGTAGCAGAAATTGTCACCAGCATTTTGCGAGAATAGATAGTATACACATCCCCTATAGTTCTTATAGCCAGGTAAAAAAATTGTAAGGAATTTCCCGTTTGGCCGTCTATAGGAAAAAGCTCCATGAAATTTATTGCATTATTGGCTATAACATTCTGCTGCGGAGTGGGAACCAACGCACAAAGCAGCAAACAAAGCCAGCTTTCTGGCCCAACCCACCAAATATGAGCCCCAATATGGTGGCTGGTGCGCCTACGCCATGGGCGCCAAGGGCGAAAAAGTGAGCGTGGATCCCGAAACCTTTAAAATCATAAACGGAAAACTGTTCCTGTTCTACAACAGTTTTTTCAACAACACCCTGAAATCATGGAATAAAGACGAGAAAAATCTGAACGCCATGGCCGATAAAAACTGGAAAAAATTCTTTTAAATCAATCGAATGAAAACTATCCTAACCACTATCAGCGCCATCATCCTCGCCAGCAGTCTTGCTGGTCAGGGTTGCAGCGACGCTGGCTTTTGCAGTATCGGCAACCTCGGTCATCAGACCGGCAGCCAGCAAAAGCCCCAGTATAAAAATTACCTGAAGCTGCAATTGCCGGCAGGCCTGGGTGATGATGATGTTTTTGTATTCGCACCGTCGCTGGAATACGGTCTGCAGTCCAAAAGCTGGCTGTTCGCCGCAAAACTAACGGGCAATATTGCTTCGGGCAACCTGGGCGATGCGTCCGGTGCCGGCGATCTTTTCCTTTCCGCTACCTATAGTTTACCGGCAAAAGGCAAGTGGATGGGCTCTATTACCCTGGGCACTAAAATTCCCCTCAACAATGGCGACCTGGAAGCCAAAGGGCTTCCCCTGCCGATGCAGTACCAGAGTAGCCTCGGCACTTTTGATGCCATACTTGGCTTTGCGTTGAGAAATGATCGTTGGAACTTCGCCGCCGGCTGGCAGCAACCCCTTACCGAAACCAATGGCAATGGCTTTCTCCCTGAACTTTGGGCTAATGACGTAGCCGACATCTATCCGCCCTCCAACGATTTCAAACGCAAGGGTGATGTATTGCTTCGGGGTTCTTATCGGTTTCTTCGCCAACCGCTATGGAGCCTTGAAGCAGGTTTGCTGGGAATATATCACCTCGGTGAAGACAGTTACCGCGAAAACAACCAGCGAATAGCCATTGAGGGCTCAAAGGGATTAACCCTGAATGCTACGCTCGCAGTGGAACGGGTCATCAATAAACGCTGGTCGCTGGGCCTTACCGCCGGAGCACCATTGGTAGTGCGCGATATTCGACCTGATGGACTCACGCGCAGTTTTGTCATAACACCTCAAATCAATTATCGATTCTAAAAGTACTTTCTCCTATCAAATAAGATTAAACAATCAACCATGAAATATTACTTTCTCCTGGTCTTATTGGTTCTGACTGCCTGTTCATCAGGAGATCAAAAAGGCCCGGAAATTTTTCAGAAGGGGGCTACGCCATAGGCGGCTATGATCCTGTTGCCTTTTTTACCGAGAACCAACCAGTGAAAGGCGAAAGTCGTTATCAATTTCAGTGGAAAGAAGCTACCTGGTTATTTTCTTCACAAGCCAATCAAAACTGGGAACAAATAAAATTCAGCCAGGAATAATTTAGCGGGGGAAAGGAATAATTTTGGGGAATTGATGGAGAATGAAGAGCGTTTCCGGCAATGGGTAGATGCGTATTCTGATGCGCTGTATCGGTATGCGTGGCCGCGACTGCGGGAGGAGGAGCTATGTAAGGATATGGTGCAGGAAACCTTTCTGGCAGCCTGGCGAAATTTTGATAACTATAAATCGGAAACTTCAGTAAAAAACTGGCTCTTTCTCATCCTGAAAAACAAAATCATCGACCACTACCGGAAATCATCTACCAGGGCTGCTGTAGAGCGTATCCCTATAGAGCAGGAGGAACATCTTTATTTTGATGAAAAAGAACATTGGCGAAAAGGAGCTTACCCGCAAAACTGGAGCGTGAATTTCTCGAACCAGGCAGAAGCCAAAGATTTTCAGAAACAGTTTCTGGGCTGCAGTAAAAAGTTGAAAGAATTACAAAATACGGTTTTCGTGATGAAATATGTAGATGATAGAAGCAGCGAAGAAATTTGTACGCTGCTCGGTATAACGGCCGCGAACTATTGGGTGCTGCTGCATCGGGCAAAACTGCAGCTCCGCGCCTGCCTTGAAAAAAACTGGATGCTAAAATAATTCCTATGAGCAGTAAGATCAGTTGCAAACAGGCGGTGGATTATATCTCCAAAAAGGAGGAGGGAAAATTGTCAACCACACAAAGGTTCCGGTTATGGCAACATCTGGCTGCCTGTCCCTTATGTCGCCGGTATTCTGCCCAAAATAAATTGATCATTCAAGCGATTAAAGGAATAGATATTCGTCAACTAAGTGCAGCCGAAAAGGAAGAAATCGTACGCAATATCCTCGAGGAAAAATAAGCTCACTTCGTACCGGAGGATCGGTAGCGTTGCGTGGAAAAAGCCACCCCAAACTCAGCCGGGAGCGAAATATCCCTGATCTGCTCCATGCCAATCCGCATCAGGGCCATATGATGAACGGCATGTTCCAACGCGAAACTCATTTCCCGGAAATAACTGCTTTCAACAAATAATGCGGACGGTTCATCTGGCCTTGCGACCCGCACCTGCAGATGCCGGTCGGACTTCACTGCTTTCCCGGCTATCTCCTGGAGGGAGAGCAGCGCGGGATTGCGCCGGGTTTCGAGGATCGGGTCGCGCGCCCTATTGTCGTAATCAACAATACCATCCGCATAACCTTTTTCCAACTCCTGAAAAAACTCCACCAGGTGCCGGCAGTGCTGGCCAATGCTGCTACCATTAAAAACGGCTAATGGGCGCGCATATTCCTCATCCGTCATTTCAGCGAGCATAAATTCCAATTGCTTTACCAGTTGTTGAATCTGATTTGTAAACACTAGGCATCAGTTTTAGGTGTATGGATACGGGAAGTTAAGAATCGACCGGGAATAAAGCGGGTGAGCTGCCGCCGAAAAATCCATAACAGCGCGGCGCTGCAAATAAAAACCAGCAGCGCATACAGAAATAGTTGACCGCCATCGCCCTGCACCGTGATTCCCAGGAAGAGAATATGGGATAAAATAGCGCCGGCCATAATGCCCGTGGCCAATAGGGCGCCCAGGACCGTGGTAGCCGGCAACAGGATTAATACCGAAGCGATCAGCTCCATTATTCCCGTACCTATCCTGCCCCAGGGCTCCATATGGAGTGTGGTAAAAATATATACGGATTCAGGGGCTGCGCTGAATTTGAAAAATAGGGACTGTAGCATAATGAGGGCGGCGAGTATGCGCAGGAGCCAGGGAAAAATTCTTCTTGATCCAGTGAACATTGCGGTAAGTTTCACCTAATGACGCTTGAATAAGCTATTCCTTACAAGTCTATCCTCGCTTCTTCCCGTTTTTATTCCAATTTTTAAACTTATAAGGGGATGGCTTTGCCATCCGTTCCGCAAATTACCACCCAGTAACCCGCATCCACCGCTTGATAACACAGCATTGCCCGGGACTACACCTGTAGATAGTTTTGACCCAGCTAAACTTTAACAATGAAAAAGATTCTTACGCTTCTTCCTCTTCTTGTCGTTAGCATTCTGCTATCTGCACAAAATGTAGGCATCGGTGTTGTAAACCCCACCAGGAAACTTTCTGTAAACGGGTCAATAGTAGTGGACCATGGCGGAGACAACCTTGGCGAACTGGATAGCGCGGCCTTATTATTTGGAGCTTCGCCTTACCAGGCCGGTATTACCAGCAACCAGTTTCCGCCGGGTATAGGCTATAAGGGGCTTGACCTTTGGACAAACGGCACCAAACGTATCTCCATTGCGCAAAATGGAAATGTAGGCATTGGTGTGGGCACCCCTCAATACCGACTTCATGTAAATGGCGATATAGCGGGTAATGCCAACAGTTATGTGGCAGGCAACCTACGGTTAGGCCCCGGACCTTACAATGGAAATTTCCGCTTACATGTAAATAGTGGCAACAGCTATTTTGCAGGCGATGGCACTTTTACCGGCGACCTGATGGCGCAGGGAAATTTTATTGCCTACCAGGAAGTGTCATCGGCCAATATACGGGCCACTTCAGCCATGCGGGCCGATGTAAAATTCGCCGTTGGCGGTGCCACTGACGACAACTATCGCTTGCGTGTTTACGATGGCAACGCAAGAATAGGAGGAGAATTTCATGCCACAGGCAACTCGGCCATTGGCGGCCTGCCTGATGCCTCATTCAGATTTAGAGTGTACGACGGCAATAGTCGCATGGGTGGGGATTTACAGGTAACCGGTAATCTTGACGCAGGCTCACTTACAGTGGATGGAAAAGGCTCTGTATCCAGCAATGGGCCCTCCTCATTGAGCATGGGCTTCAGCGCTCTGAATGTTGATATGGGCATTGGAGTGAATGCAGTTGCCGGCGTATGGCTCAACCTGCCGCCCTTTTCTGACGCTGACGATATGCGCGTAATGCTCTCAAATGTAGATGCAGATCCAATCAGTATTCAATGGGCCAGGGTAAATATTACAATTGGCGCATTGGAAGCATCCGATGACAGGGTATTTGTTCAGTTTCATAACCAAACCGGGGCCGCCGGTACGCTGAAGGGTACGCTCTACTTTACCACCGTTCAACGCCATTAATTTTTTTCATCAATATAATAAAAAACAAAAACCTTAATTATGAAAAGATTCTTCTTCCTCACATTTATCGCCTCCCTGCTCTTCGTTTCGTGCAGCAAAGACAAACAGGAAGCAACCGCATCTCCCTATGAACTATTGCAGGGAAGATGGTACCTGGAAAAAACCACAAGCCCTGACGGAGTGGTAGATGTCGCTACCAGTTGCGAAATGAAAAGCTATTTTGACTTTAAAAAAGACGGGAGCCTCACCAATGTCAACTACGCCATTAGTATGGGAGAGTGCAAGCCCACTTTGAACGCAGCCACCTACGAACTTTTGGATAATGGAAAAGAGTTGAAAGTATCAACAGAAGACGGGCTGATAACCGGTTCGTTTGAAGTAATCACTCTTACAGATAATACGTTGGAGCTATCCAACTCCATTGACTATATCACCACATTCAAAAAATAAAAACAAACACAACTATGAAAATGAATATGATTCACATACCAAAGCTAGCAGTTGCTTTGCTGCTTTGTACCGCTGTAGTTTCCTGCAGCAAAGAAGATGTAGCGCCAAAATATGCCGATTTGATCATTGGTAAATGGTATATTGGAAAATCCGCCCAAACTGACCACTTCTTTCCGATCGAAACTGACCACCTAAAT
>JBIQMS010000029.1:0-63557 GCA_044463125.1 Terrimonas ferruginea | reverse complement strand
TCCTAAAAAAAGTTGACACTTTTACTGTAATGATTTATCTGCGTTCATCTGCGCAACAAATCTGCGTAAATCTGCGGGAAATCACTACTGAACTTTGAACAGGTTTAAAGTGTAGAAGGGTTTCCCGCAGATTTACGCAGATTCCCACGCAGATTTGCGCAGATTTTTTTTCTCAAACCAAATTTAAACTCACATCCTTCCAACCACCTCTAAACCTTAAACTCTAAACCTTAAACTTTCAACTTTAAACTACTCCCTACTCACGTCTCACGCCTCACGATTCACGTCTCACGCCTCATCACAGTCTCAAATACGTCGCCAGTTGCAGCACATGCACATTGGTAAAGGCATCGCCCCGGCCATTTATATATTGATTCAGATAACCCGCTTCCAGGTCCATCTTTGGGCAAATGCGATAGCCCGCCGCCAGGTACAAACGGTTCTGATCGAAAAACTCACCATTCACATTCGCCTTGTTGCCGATATTCAGAAACACTTCATTTTGCAGCGCGACAAAAAGACCCTTTTCAAATTTAGGACCTGCTTTCAGGGGCAAAACATTTCGTATAAAATACCGGATACGGTTGGCGAATACAGAGCCGTCGTTCTTCAACTCATTATTCTGAACAACCGATTTTGAAATAAAACGTTGCTCCAGCCGGAAGCGATGAGCCATAGCGATACGGCTGATTTTATGATTGATGACCAGTTGTTCCCAGATCCGATGCTCCGGAGCATAACCCGTTACATCCATTACCGATCGGCGGTTGGAGATATAGGCATAGCCGGCCGTGGCAATTACCGACTTGTTGAGTTCAACATTGAGCCCCACGCGCAACAGCAGTGTTTGCATATGCTTTACGTCATCGGAGCTACGCCACTGGTTATCGTTGTGGATGCTGGTTTTCTTACCGGTTTTGAATGTATTGAAATTGGCGAGCCATCCCGAGAATTGTGGCTGTGCGTAAGAACTGTTGCTGAAAACGACAATAGCTAAAGCCAGGAGCAAGAAACATTTCCGCATACGATGGATATTTTTATTAGAGACGATGAAAGCCAAGGTGGAACCTGCCGGCCATTGGCAAAGTTGCAAATGAACAAAAAAAGGGTCAATGGCATTCCCAATCAATTGACAAAATCCGGGAATTCAGAGCGAAATCTGATATTTATCAGCTTTTTTGGCAGGAAAACAGGGTAAATTCCATTGAATTTCCTGCGGGTCTCTGAAGAACCCTAATGTTAATTTTTTATTAAGTGTTGATGGGGATATTTCCAAAAAAAATTTATCCAAAAAACAGAAAAGGAATGTGAAAAAATCCTGAAAGCCAGTACAGTAAAGCCATACATGCAGCTATTGGGTTCTTATCCACATCCTGTTAATATTCGGAGGTTGGAAATTAGGATAGCAAAAAATACTTTCGTTAACGCCAGTCGCCAGACCGGTTTTTTTGGACCAGGACCCGTTAAATTCTTTTAAGTTATGAGTAAAAAGGAAACTTCCGCCAAAAGCGGACTGCAGTTCCGTCGCCGCTATACGAAAGACGACGTGAATGTATTTGACATGTTCGATTATGATTATCGAACCTCTGTCATCCGAAATCCCTCGGGTGAAGTTGTGTTTGAAATGACAAATGTGGAGGTACCGAAACAGTGGAGTCAGATAGCGACGGATATACTGGCGCAGAAATATTTCCGTAAGGCCGGCGTACCCCAGCCGGATGGTTCCCTCGGCCGCGAAACATCGGCCAAACAGGTAGCGCATCGCCTGGCCAATTGCTGGAAAGCCTGGGGCGAACGCTATGGTTATTTCGCTACCGCGAAAGACGCCCAGGTGTTTTACGATGAACTGGTTTATTCTATTCTGAACCAAATGTGCGTACCCAATTCGCCACAATGGTTCAATACAGGTTTGCACGAAAGCTATGGCATTACCGGCAAGCCACAGGGTCACTATTATGTGGATCCGACAGATGGGCAAGTGAAGAAGTCGTCCAACGCTTACGAGCGTCCCCAGCCGCATGCCTGTTTTATCCTGAGTGTGAATGATGATCTTGTGAATGAAGGTGGTATCATGGACCTCTGGGTTCGTGAAGCCCGTATCTTTAAATATGGCTCCGGCGTTGGTACCAACTATTCCAACCTACGTGGCGAAGGTGAAAAGCTGAGTGGCGGTGGTACTTCTTCCGGTCTCATGAGCTTTTTGAAGATTGGCGACCGCGCAGCGGGCGCTATCAAGAGCGGCGGCACTACACGCCGTGCAGCCAAAATGGTTTGTCTCGACCTGGATCATCCTGAGATCGTAGAGTTCATCAACTGGAAAGTGGAAGAAGAGAAAAAAGTAGGCGCACTGATCGCTGCGGGATACGCTTCCGATTATGAAGGAGAAGCCTACCGTACGGTTAGCGGACAAAATTCCAACAACTCGGTTCGTATTCCCAATAGCTTTTTCGATAAACTGAAAGCAGGACAGGACTGGGAACTCACCGGACGTATGGACGGCCGTGTGATGAAAAAGGTTCCGGCCCGTGAATTGTGGAACCAGATCGCCTATGCCGCCTGGCGCTGCGCCGATCCCGGCACCCAATACAATACCACCATCAATGAGTGGCATACCTGTCCTGAAGGTGGTCCCATTCGCGCTTCCAATCCATGTTCGGAATACATGTTCCTCGACAATACAGCCTGTAACCTTGCATCAGCCAACCTGATGAAGTTTTATGATGCTGAGAAGAACATCTTTGATGTGGAAGGCTATGAATATAATTGTCGCTTATGGACCGTGGTGCTGGAAGTTTCTGTATTGATGGCCCAGTTCCCGTCGCAGGAAGTGGCCCAGCTCAGCTATGAGTATCGCACCCTCGGTTTGGGTTATGCCAACCTGGGTACCCTGCTGATGGTGAGCGGCATTCCTTACGATAGTGAAGAAGCCCGTGGTATTGCCGGCGCCATCACCGCCATCATGACCGGTATTGCCTACAAAACTTCGGCCGAGATGGCCAAAGCCCTTGGCGCCTTCCCCCGCTACGAAGAGAATAAGGAACATATGCTGCGCGTAATGCGCAACCATCGCCTGGCCGCTTATGACGCCGATGAATATGAAGGACTGAGCCTGAAACCACAGGGATTGAAAGCGCGCTATTGTCCCGACTACCTGCTGAAATCGGCCTGTAAAGCCTGGGACGATGCCGTAGAGCTCGGTGAAAAATACGGTTACCGCAACGCACAGGCAACGGTTATTGCCCCCACCGGAACCATTGGCCTGGTGATGGATTGCGATACAACCGGTGTGGAGCCCGACTTCGCGCTGGTGAAGTTCAAGAAACTTTCGGGTGGTGGTTATTTCAAAATTATCAACCAGTCGGTGCCGGTAGCTTTGCGTAACCTTGGTTATAGCGAAGCGCAAACCGAGGCCATCATCAATTATGCGGTGGGCCATGCCAGCTTTGCCGGGGCACCTCATATCAACCACCAGACGCTGAGCGAAAAAGGGTTCATCGCCGATGAAATCAAGAAGCTCGACGCGGCGGTGAAGAGTGCTTTCGATATCGCATTTGTATTCAATAAATACACGCTGGGCGAAGAATGTTTGCAGCGCCTGGGATTCGTGCCCGAGCAATACAACAATTTTGAATGGAGCCTGCTGGAAGCGCTGGGCTTTACCGATGAGCAGATTGATGCCGCCAACGACTATGTATGCGGCACCATGATGCTTGAAAGTGCACCCCACCTGAAGGCCGAACACCTGCCCGTTTTTGACTGTGCCAATAAATGCGGAAAAAAAGGAGTGCGTTATATTCATGCGCATGGCCATATCCGCATGATGGGTGCCACCCAACCCTTTATCAGTGGCGCCATTTCCAAAACCATCAACCTGCCCAATGAGGCTTCGGTGGAGGAAATTGCCGATTCTTATATGCTGAGCTGGGAACTGGGCCTGAAAGCCTGCGCCCTGTATCGCGACGGTTCCAAATTGTCGCAACCGCTCAGCAATAAATCGGACAAGAAGAAGAAAAAAGAAGACGGAGCCGGCACGGAAGCTGCCAAAGCTGAGGTAGAAGAAAAAGCGACTGTTGCTTCCAGCAACATCGTTGACCTGAGCCGGCTGACCGTTGAGGAACTGCTGGAAGAAGTGCAGAAGCGGGTACAGGCATCGCCCGATACCAAGCTGAAGCGCAAACTGGCTTCCATCGTGGAGCGTCGCTCGCTTCCCGCCAAGCGTCGTGGCTTTACACAAAAGGCCAAGATCAATGGCCAGGCCATATTCCTCCGCACCGGAGAGTACAACGATGGCACCCTGGGCGAGATCTTTATTGATATGGCCAAGGAAGGAGCCACCATGCGTAGCATGATGAACTGCTTCGCCATCTCCATCTCTATCGGCCTGCAATATGGTGTGCCCCTGGAGGAATTTGTCGACAAGTTTGCCTTCACCAAATTCGATCCTTCCGGATTTGTAGAGCATCCAAATATTAAGTCCACCACATCTATCGTGGATTTCATCTTCCGCGTACTGGGCTACGAATACCTGGGTCGCACCGACCTGGTACATGTGCTCGACAAGCCCGAAGTGATGAATACCGGCAAGGATGATTGGGATGAGATTCCTTCCAGCCTCGAATACGCCAGGGATCCTGAACTGTCGAGTGTGCGCATAACGCCTTCAGCTGGAACCAGCAATCCCCAGCCCGTAAAGAATCAGCGCATGACCCAGCCCGTTAAAGCAGAAAGTGGCATGGATGCCGTGAACGCCGCCGCCAAAAACATGCAAAGCGATGCGCCTGCCTGTAATGTATGCGGACATATAATGATGCGCAGCGGTACTTGCTATAAGTGTTTGAATTGCGGTAATCAGGGGGGGTGTAGTTGAGACGTTATACGTAATACGTTTTACGTAATACGTTGTACGTTGGGAGTTGAAAGTTGTAAGTAGTAAGTTGTAAGTGGGAATTTTATTAGAGACTTGTTAGGTTTATTCCTGGCAGGTCTTTTTTTGTTTAAGGTTTAATGTTTAAAGTTTAAGGTTTTAAGTGGGGGAAGTCAAGTGTCTTTACATAAATGAGATAGGCGATATTTTTACTGACAATACCACCACTATCTTATCCTATTTCGCTTCTCCATTAAACCCTAAACCTTAAACCCCTAAACCTTAAACTTTAAACTCTAAACCCTAAACCAACGTATTACGTAATACGTAAAACGTACAACTCAAATAAACACTCTGCTCCCATAACTATAATTCTCCCTAAACTCCTTCGGTGTGCAGCCTTTTTTCTTTTTGAAGAGGCGGTTGAAGTTTGAAATATTGTTGAAACCGCAATTGTAGGCCACCTCGGCCACGGATTGTGTAGTGTCTATAAGCAGGCGGGAAGCATGTCCCAGGCGCATTTCGAGCAGGCTGTCCATAAATGTAATACCCGTTCTGTTTTTGAAGAAACGGCTGAACGACACATCCGTCATATTACTGAGCCGCGCCACTTCCGTGAGGGTAATAGGTTTCTGAAAATTCTGGTTCATATACTCAATCGCCCGATCGACCCGGCGGCTGTTGTAGGAAAGCTCCACATTGCTGAATGTTGCGTCCGACAAGGTATGCATATTGCGGCTTATGCTCAGGTCGTGTAGTATGGAGAGTAGTTCCAGCACAGAGTCAAAGCCCTGCTTCTGGGTCAACAATGTAAGCCTGGGCATGATCTGCTCGATGGTGGGCCGGGCAAAGAGGATGCCCTTGGCCGAACGCTCCAGCATGGTGCGGATAAAACTCATCTGGTTTCGGCGCAGAAATTTTTCATCAAACAGGTCTTTATGAAACTGAATGGTGATTTCCTTGATGGCTTTGCTCTTGCATTTATGCGTTTGCCATACATGTGGCAGATTGGATCCCACCAACACCAGTTCCAGATCGTCGATATCGCCGATATGATCCCCCACAATGCGCCGGGCACCTTTGGCATTCATGATAAAATTCAGCTCCAGCTCTTCATGACTGTGCAAGGGAAAATCAAATTCCGTCTTGATGCGCGAAAAGATGGTAAAGCAGTCGGCCTGGGTCAGCGGGGTGATCTCCCGGATTATTTTCTGCATACCGCAATCGTTTAATAATCCTAAAGGTAGCAAACTTGGATAAAATAGTATAGCTATGATAAAATTTGCAATCCGTTGCATCTTTTGGATTAATCATTTGATTATTAGATAATTGATTTACAAAAGCCATCAAATGGCGAAATAAAGCATCAAAATAGGATAAAAAGGTATTAGTATTGGCAAGAGCATATCGATTAACTTTAGTGTAAACTAATACTTGCTATATGAGAAAAGTAAAGCTTTCCAGGGCTTTCCTATTGCTATGTGCAATACTGCTATCTTACTCCATAGCCCTGGCCCAGGAAAGAACCGTTACGGGTACTGTCCGCGACGATGCGGGTAACCCACTTTCCGGGGCATCTGTAATGGTTGTGGGTTCCCCCTCCATCAGCGCCGTCTCGCAAACCAATGGAAGCTTTCAGCTTCGTGTTCCCAATTCGGCGAAGCAGCTCCAGATTTCCTATGTGGGAAGAATCCCGCAAACGGTATCCATCGACAATGTGAATACCGTAACGGTTGCGCTGGAACTGGCCGACAACAGCCTGAATGAAGTAGTGCTAGTGGGTTATGGTTCTTCCAAAAGATCGAACCTTACCACAGCGCAGACTTCGGTTTCCGCCAAAGACATTGAACGTACTATCAATACCACCATTGAGCAGGCCATACAGGGTCGTGCTGCTGGTGTGTACATTACCCAAAACTCCGGACAGCCCGGCGGTGGTATGTCGGTAAATATACGTGGTATCAGTTCGCTTGGCCGCACACAGCCGCTTTATGTGGTAGACGGTGTGCAGATTCAGGCAAATGAAGATGTCGCCTTCGGCAACCAGAGCAGTAGCAATCCGCTGGCGGGTATCAACCCTGCCGATATTGCCGACGTACAAATATTGCAAGGACCTTCCGCCACGGCTATCTATGGTTCCCGTGCAAGTAATGGTGTGGTACTCATTACTACCAAGCGTGGTAAGGCGGGCGATGTAAAAATTAATTACGCTTATCAGCATAGCCTGCAGATGCCTCCCAAAAGTCTGAAAGTGATGAACCTTCCCCAGTATGCGCAAATGGTAAAAGAATACCATGCCCTGGCGGGTGGCACCACGCCCGAGGCATTTCTTGATCCCAGTCTGCTGGGACCGGGAACCGACTGGCAGGATGAACTCTATAATGTTGCCGACATGGGTAAGCATCAGCTCAGCCTGAGCGGCGGTAACGGTAACACTACTTATTATCTCTCCGGCGAATACCTCGATCAGGAAGGTGTGGCCCTTGGTTCGGGCTTCAAGCGTTATGGTGTTCGACTCAATCTCGATAACAAGCCCCGTGAGTGGGCCACCATTGGTTTTAATATCAACTACAACCAAACCAATGAGGTATTGACCACTACCAACTATGGCAATGCGGAAAGCCCGCTTATCGCCAATGCGCTTCGCCTCACTCCCCAGATACCGGTAACCAATCTCGATGGTTCCTGGGGCGGCAGTGATCCGGTAAATGGCGCTAACCAGTTTGCACCTGTGAACCCGGTAGCCCTTGCCAACCTGATCACCAATAATAATATGCGTCGTCAATTGCTTGGCGGCCTCAACCTGGGACTGAACCTGGCCAAGGGACTTACATTTCGTACTTCTTTCAATGGTAGTATTGGCAATGGACTTTCCACCTATTATACGCCAACTTACCAGATCGACCAATGGCATTACAACCTGATCGCCTCCCTCACTACAGGCACATATTCCAGTTGGTATTACAACTGGAACCAGATGCTGGAATACAATCGCAGCTTTGGTAAACACAATGTGCAGGTGATGGTGAGCCACGAAGCGCAGGAGTCTGAATACAAGGCCCTGGGCGGTTCACGCACCGGTTTTCTTACCAATGATGTATTTGATGTGAATGCAGGTGATCCGGTTTCTGCTACCAATAGCGGCGGTACCTATCCCTGGTCCATTGAATCCTATCTCGGTCGTTTGAATTATAATTACGATAACCGCTACCTGCTGACCGCCACTTTCCGCCGTGATGGTACTCCCTATTTCGGCCCGGAAAACCGCTGGGGTAATTTCCCCTCGGTATCGGTAGCCTGGCGTTTGAGCCAGGAGGAATTCTTCAAGAGCAATTTTGTAAGCGAGCTGAAGCTGCGTTACGAAACAGGTCTTACAGGTAACCAGGGTACAGGTGCAGGCATTTATTCCCGCCTGAGTACGGATGCCACCCCATGGGGTACCGGCTTCCTGGTTTCGGAATTGAAAAACCTGGAACTGGGTTGGGAAGAAACCCGCACCAATAACTACGGTATCAATGTTGGCTTGCTCAACAACCGTATTACACTGGAAGCGGATTACTATGTGAAGAATACCGACAACCTCATTTTGAACGCCAATATTCCCTGGTATATGGGTACGGGTGGCAGCCCCGGTGGCGTGGCCGCACCCCTGGTAAATACCGGTGCGCTGAAAACGAAAGGCTGGAACCTGACGATTGGCGCCAATATCATCAACAAGCGCGATTTCCGCTGGGAAACCAATTTCAACGTATCGCATTTCGATACGCGGGTTATCTCACTCACCGGCGATCGTCCATTCATACAGCGTACATCCTGGTGGATGAACAACTGGACACAGCGTTCTACCATCGGTCTGCAGCCCTGGCTCTTCCGTGGCTATATTGAAGAAGGCCTGTTTCAATCGGTGGATGAAATCGCCAACAGCGCTCTGCCGGTTGACAACAACGGCAATCCCCGACCCATTGATCCCAACAACGGCATCTGGGTAGGCGATGTGAAATATCGCGATATCAATGGCGATGGTAAAATTGATATCAACGATGAAACCAATATCGGCAATCCCTGGCCGAAGTACACGTTTGGTTTTACCAACAATCTGAGCTATAAGGATTTTGAACTGAGTATTCTTTTTACCGGTAGCTATGGCAATGATATTTATAATTATATCGCTGCTGCCAACAGCAACCCCAATAACGTGAACCTCAGCCGCAATTTCCTGGTTGACGCGATGAACTACGCGAAGCTGGTAGATAACAATGGCAATATTGTTATATCGAATTCCGATACACGTATCCCCCGGATTTCGAATAACCAGATTTCTTCCGATAACAACTATGGCAAGATCACTAACCGTTTTGTGGAAGATGGCTCTTATCTGCGTTTGAAAAACGTGTCGCTTTCTTATAACCTGCCTGCAAAGCTGCTGGGCAAACTGAAATTTGTGAAAGGTTTGCGCGCGACTGTGGGAGCACAAAACGTATTTACACTTACCAAATACAAGGGATACGATCCTGAAGTAGGTGCTTATGTGGGTACTGGTTCTTCCAATGGTAACCAGGCCATCGGTATCGACTTCGGCCGCTATCCGCTCACCCGCATGTACAATGCCACCATTAGCGTTAACTTCTAAACTATTTGTATGAAAAAGATAAATGGAATACATTATTGTTTAGCCCTGATGCTGGCACTCGCTGCATTTACGGGTTGCAAGAAATCATTTTTGGAGAAGCCGCCTCTAAGTGAAATCGTGGACGTGAACTTCTACAAGACCAATGAGCAGGTATTAGCTGCCTCCGCCCTGCTTTATAGCAAAGTCTGGTTCGATTACAATGATAAAGCCATGTACAACCTGGGCGATTTCCGGGGCGGTACGGCTTTTTCCGCCTGGAACGACCGGGGTAATGTTCTTTTCAACACCACGGGTGATAATGGAGAGAACGGTGCCTCCTGGCGTGCTTTTTTCACCGTAGTGGCCCAGAGCAATCTGCTTATCTACAACCTCAATACCTATGGCGGTCCGGATGTAACACCGGCGATAAAGAACATGGCCATAGCGGAAGCCCGCTTTATGCGTGCGCTGGCCTATCGTTTCCTGGTGATGAACTGGGGACCGGTTCCCATTATCGAGAATAACCTGGAGCGCCTCTTCGATACCTCTATTACACGCAATACAGTTCCAAGTGTTTGGCGTTTCATCACGCGCGAAATGCGCGCGGCCGCTGAAGATTTACCGGAAGCTGCCGCACAGGAAGGTCGCCTCACCCGCTGGTCGGCCGAAGCCATGCTGGCACGTTTTTATCTTACCCGTGCAGGCGTGGAAAGCCAGGGTGGTGTACGCAATCAGTCATTCCTGGATAGCGCGAAGTATTATGCCAACCGGGTAATTACCATGAGCGGTAAAAGCCTGCTTAATAGCTATGAAGACCTGTTCCGCCATCCTTATGATAATAACAATGAATCCCTGTTTGAGTTACAATGGGTATTTGCCGGACCCAATATCTGGGGTATCAGCAACAGTATGCCGGAATACCTGGCCTATAGTCCTGATATCGCCTTTGGCGGATGGGGTGGTGACAAAGGCGCCACCTGGTGGCTGGTATCGCAGTACGAAGGAATTAATGCACAGCCGAATGGTACATTACGTGGCCGCACATTGGATCAGCGATTGCATGCAACCTTTATGCTGCCTGGATTTTATTATCCTGAGATCACGAAGGTGTCGGATCGCCAGAAATTGATTTATCCCTTCAACGGAACCGATCAGAATTTCCTGGCCGTGAAGAAATATGTAATCGGCTCTCCCATTGACCTGGCCGGAATCGCTTCTCAACAACGCTATCCGCACAATACCTACATGATGCGTCTCGCAGAAATGTACCTGATTTATGCGGAAGCGGAGATTGGTAATAATGGAAGTACCACCGATGCCACAGCTATCGAATATTATAACCGCGTACGTACCCGCGCCGGACTGCCCGCTTATGAAGTTGGTGGACCCAACGGAAGCGGACCGCTTACACTCGACAAAGTTTTGTCGGAGCGATTCAAAGAGTTCGCCATGGAAGGTATGTCCTGGTACGATATGGTTCGCCTTCATTACTGGGCACCCGATCAGGCTTACGCGATCCTGAATTCGCAGGACAGGGGCTTGTTCTTTACAGCGCCTGATCAAATGCCGGATCCTACCGAATGGACTTTTACAAAAACATCCTGGTTTAGCGAGCGGACCATTAATGCCAATTCGGGCAATTTTCTGTTGCCGATTCCGAATGCGGAATTGAGCCAGGCGCCAAACCTGAACAATCCGCCGGTAGATTATCCGTAAGCGAAACGAAATAATTCAACCCATTCAACATAACTATTATGTTACCAATAAAGAAAATACAGAGATCCCTGCTATACCTGCTTTTGCTGGTAAGCGCCGCCGGTTGGATGTCATCCTGCTCCAAGGACGACAATGAAACGGGCACGCCTGTTATCAGCTATGTGCGGATTACCCGACCCGAATCTTCGGATTCACTGCTGGTAGGAGCCGGGCAGGGTCAGTTGATTGCTATCGTGGGCGACAACCTCCAGAATGCCGTTCAAGTCTGGTTCAATGACCAGCAGGCGCAACTGACGCCCACCTATATCACACGCACCAGCATTCTGGTATCGGTTCCCAGCCAGATACCGATCCAGGTGTCGAACCAATTGCGTATCATCTTCAGCAATGGATATGAGTTGATTCACCAGTTTGAAGTGCAGATCAGTGAGCCGGTCGTAAACAGTATGGTTTGTGAATATGTGAAGGAAGGAGAAGTGGCTACCATACGCGGCAACTTCTTCTACGAACCACTCACGGTTACTTTTGAGGGCGGTGTTACCGGTGAGTTGGTAGAAGTGGAAGATGAACAGATTCAGGTACGAATACCCGCAGGCGCGCTTCCCGGACCTGTTGTTGTTACCACCAACTTTGGTGAAACCCAATCCAATTTCTGGTTCCGCGATGATCGCAATATGCTTATCCACAACGATCCCTGGTCAGGATGGTGGGGTTCCGGCAATGTGGTGCCGGCATCTGATCCGTTGGCCATCAATGGTAATTTCACCCGTATCACCGCCACCATCGGTTCCTGGGGATGGACGGAATGGATGGGTGGCAAGGAAGATGCTTTGGCTACCAGCCATAACCTGCCCGACGATGCGGTATTGAATCCGGCCAAGTACAATATGAAGTTTGAGATCAATACGCTGAAGCCTTACAATGGCAACCGTATCAAGTTCATGATTGGCCAGGTAAATGGCCCCGATCCAAACTGGGATACTGAGCCCTATTTCTGGGAGCCCCCATTTGATACAGAGGGAGCTTGGGAAACAGTAACTGTTCCTTTTGAGCAGGTGGTGGCAAACTATGTGACCAACTGGGGAGTAAGGCCGCAAGGGTACGGCGTAAAAATATGGTTCCATGGGCCCGGTTCGCTCGATGCAGATATCTGCTTCGACAACCTTCGCGTGGTGCCCAAGGATATTCAATAGACAAATTTTGCCGAATCAAAACAAACTACAATGACAAGCATTTTCAATAAAGCCATTTTTTCCCTGCTGGGATTAGCGGCCATTTTCACCATCCTCGTTTCATGCGAAAAGGAGGATAAGGATAAAGAATCAGGAATGGTGGAGCTGCTCAGCTTTGGCCCAACGGGTGCTCAACATGGCGATACCATCCGTTTTATTGGCCACAATCTTGATCAGGTTACGGCCATCCATTTCACCGGCGTTTCATCGGTGGTGGAGAAGAGTGATTTCAAGCTTCACACACCGGAGTTGATACTGCTGATTGTTCCTGCTTCCGCCGAACAAGGTTTCGTTACTTTGAAAACGGCGCAGGGCGACATAGTATCGAAAACACAGTTTAACCTGAATGTTCTTTCCGTCGTTACTTCCATGGATTTATCGGCCCGCCCAGGTACGGATATTACACTCAGCGGCGCTTATCTCAATTGGGTAAAAAGAATCGTGTTTCCCAACGATAAGCTCGTTACCTCATTTGTGAGCCAGTCATTCGAGCAAATTGTTGTTACGGTTCCGGAAGATGCACAATCGGGTAAGCTCATCCTGTTTATCGGCGGCACCGATTCAACGGACATAGAATTGGAACAGGAACTGGAAGTAGTATTGCCCAGGGCTACTGCAATGACACCTAATCCTTTGAGGCAGTTAGATAATTTGACGATAACTGGTACAGATTTGGACCTGACCAAAGAAATATTTTTCACAGGGGTCATTTCACCCGTTACCTCTTTTGTTAGTATGAGTCCCACTGAGATAGTTGTTACGGTGCCTGATAGCGCGAGAACGGGTGTGGTAAAGCTGGAAGCGGCATCGGGCGTACAAACAGAAGGACCTGAAGAGTTGGAAATCATTCTTCCAAGAGCGACCTCCATTTCACCCAATCCAATAAAACACCAGGAGAATCTGACAATTACTGGAACCGATTTGGACCTGGCGAAGAAGGTTTATTTCACAGGGGTAAGTACTCCTGTCACCAGCTTTGTTAGCCAGAACAGTACTCAATTGGTGGTAACCGTTCCTGCGGGAGCCAAAGCAGGGCCATTAAGTCTTGGAACGGCTTCCGATGTACAAACACAAACCACCGTAAACCTTCAATTGACGCTTCCGGCTATCTCAGGTATCACGCCCAACCCGGCTGACCCTGGGGCAGACATCACCATAACAGGAACTAATCTTGACCTGGTTACTTCTGTTACTTTTTCCAATACGGCGCCCGTTACCAATTTTGTAAGCCTGTCCCCAACCGAAATAGTGGTTACCGTGCCCGTGGGTTCGGCCCGGGGCGTGCTGACGCTTGGAGTTCTCAATTCTACTGTTACCGTGTTGTCAAGTGAAGTGTTGGATATTACCGGTAACGCACCACCACCCGTGGTAGCGCTTCCCTTTTATGATGATGCTGTTACCAGCAACTGGACCAGCACCGGCTGGATCGGTGGTGGCTGGGGTGGTACGGCAGATTACAACAATAGTTCACCCGTTCGTGCAGGCACCAAATCGGTGAAGATCGATTATGTGGGAGGATGGGGATCGCCGTTGCAATTGGGCGGAGCCAATATTCCATTTGCAGGTTATACGCATTTCAAGATTTCAATTTATGGCGGCGCGGGTAGTAATGGCAAGAATATTAATATCGGACTTAATGGCGGAGATTCCTATACCATCAATGTAGTGGAAGGGGAATGGACCGACTATGCCATACCTATTGCATCTATGACCGCCGCCAGCGCCCTGACTGAAATCTGGGTGAAGGAATATAATGGCAGCGGAGGCTTTACGGTTTATGTAGATGCTATGGGCCTGAACTGATCTCCGTAAATACTCAATAATAATCGAATCGAATTCATCACCCGTTATTACACAGGTTTTACGAACTTGACAACACTTTTTGGAAAATACTGATCAAGCAATCTCAAGCAGTCAGTGAATGTTGATTTTAGCAATCGTTCGAAGAGACAGGTTGCGGGTTGACTCTTCTTCCTGCAACCTCTTTTCTAAAAAGTGATTGTGCACCGTTCAAATCAAAACCCATGCGATTGAGCTGGATCGATGCCAGTATGGTAATCCTATACCTGATCACGATGGTGATGGTAGGTTGGTATTACCGGAAGAAGGCACGTGTCAATAAAGAAAGTTATCTGCTCGGAAGTAAGAGCCTTCCCTGGTATAAGCTGGGCCTCAGCGATGCCAGTGATATGTTTGATATCAGCGGCACCATGTGGATGGTTTCCATCTGCTTTGTCTATGGATTAAAAAGCATCTGGCTGCCCTGGCTTTGGCCCGTATTCAACCAGGTATTTATGATGATGTACCTGAGCAAATGGCTGCGGCGAAGCAATGCCAATACGGGAGCGGAATGGTTGCAAACGCGATTTGGTACAAAAGGAAAAGGGGTACAGGGCTCTCAAATAATTGTCATCGCATTCGCGCTTATCAGTTGTCTCGGTTTTTTGGCCTATGGCTTCATCGGCCTGGGTAAGTTCATTGAAGTTTTTGTTCCCTGGGAGGCTATACAGCCTTATTTGCCTTTTGATATCGCTGAGAAATACGTTCCCCATTTCTATGGAATCGTATTCACGCTGTTCGCGATGTTTTATTCCATCATCGGCGGGCTGCACAGTATTGTTACCGGCGACGTGATCAAGTATTCCATCATGACACTGGCCTGTATCGCCATCGCCATTATTGCCATGCAACACCTGCAGGGTCAGTCGCTCAATGTGCCCGAAGGTTGGGATGATCCGTTTTTTGGATGGAATCTCAACCTCGACTGGTCGGCCATTGCCGCGGAAGCCAATGCAAAGATTGCTTCCGATGGTTTCAGTTTGTTTGGCGCCTTTTTCATGATGATGTTGTTGAAAGGAATCTTTGCCTCACTGGCGGGCCCCGCGCCTAATTATGACATGCAAAAAGTGTTGAGTACGCGTAGCCCGAAGGAAGCCAGCAAGATGACGGGCTTTGTGAGCATCATCCTCCTGCCCGTGCGATATAGTATGGTGATCGGCCTCACGGTACTGGGATTACTCTACTACAATCAGCTTTACCTGAAAGGACCCGATGGCATTACCGACTTTGAACGGGTATTGCCTGCTACGGTCAATACTTTTCTGCCGGTAGGTGTATTAGGTCTGGTGTTAACGGGTTTGCTGGGCGCATTCATGGGCACATTCAGTGGCACGCTCAACGCGGCGCAAGCCTATATCATCAACGATATTTATGTGAAGCGCATCAATCCCAATGCCAGCACAAGGCGCGTGATTCACATGAATTATATCGTAGGTGTGCTGGTGGTGGCCATTGGGGTAGTATTTGGATTTCTGGCAAAAGACGTAAACGATATCCTGCAATGGATAGTGGGTGGGCTCTATGGCGGATATGTGGCGGCCAACTGCCTCAAATGGTACTGGTGGCGGTTTAATGCGCATGGCTATTTCTGGGGAATGACTACAGGCGTGGTAGGGGCACTGTTCATGCTGCAATTCGTGGAAGGACTCGATCTCTATTGGTGGCCCCTGCTCTTTGTATTGTCGATGGCGGGTTGCCTGATTGGCACCTATACGGCGCCCGCAACCGATACGGAGGTGTTAAAGTCGTTTTATACCACCGTAAGGCCATGGGGTTTTTGGAAACCAATCCACGAGCTTGTTGTAAAAGACAACCCAACCTTTAAGGCGAATGACCGGTTTCGGCTTGATATGTTCAATGTGGTACTGGGCATCATCGCGCAATGCTGTTTGACCCTGCTGCCTATGTACATCGTGTTGTGGATGGAATTGCCTTTACTGGTCACCGTGCTTATCCTTATTCTGATAGTGTTGGTTTTGAAAAAAACCTGGTGGAATAAACTGGAAAATTGATTTCATAAAATGACGATAGCTATGAGTAATGCATTCTTTAAGCGTCTGGCGGAACTGGAGCAGCGGCAGGATGAGATACTGAACCGTTGCAATGCCCGGCTCACGGGAGGAAATGGAATTGTGGACCGCTATGCCTATCCGGTGCTTACGGCGCAGCATACACCGCTGTTTTGGCGATACGACCTCAATCCCGAAACCAATCCGCACCTGATGGAGCGTTTTGGTATCAATGCGGTACTCAATGCCGGCGCAATTAAGTGGCAGGATAAATATCTGCTGATCGCCAGGGTTGAAGCATCAGATCGCAAATCATTTTTTGCCGTGGCTGAAAGCCCTAATGGCATTGATCAGTTTCGTTTCTGGGATTATCCCATCATTATGCCCGAAACGGATGAACCCGATACCAATGTGTACGATATGCGCATTGTGCAACACGAAGATGGTTGGATATACGGCCTGTTCTGCACCGAAAGAAGAGATCCCAACGCGCCGGTATCCGATCAGTCGGCTGCGGTCGCGCAATGCGGCATAGCCCGCACACGCGACCTGGTAACCTGGGAGCGACTCCCGGATCTGCGCACACCATCGGCCCAGCAGCGCAATGTGGTTTTACATCCTGAATTTGTAGATGGACAATACGCATTTTATACCCGTCCGCAGGATGGCTTTATCAACGCGGGCAGGGGAGGGGGCATCGGATTTGGACTGAGTAAGTCTATCGATCCCGCCATCATAGAAAAAGAAACGGTGATTGACCCCCGCGTTTATCATACCATCTACGAAGTGAAAAATGGCCTGGGCCCCGAGCCGATCCGAACGGAAAAAGGATGGCTGCACCTGGCCCATGGCGTACGCAACACCGCTGCCGGCCTGCGCTATGTGCTATATTTATTCATGACCGACTTAGAGGATCCAACCAAAGTGATTTATAAACCCGCCGGGTATTTCCTGGCGCCGGAAGGGGAGGAAAGAATCGGAGATGTATCCAATGTATTATTCTGCAATGGATGGATTGCCGAAGAAGATGGCCGCGTGTTGATTTATTATGCATCCTCGGACACACGCATGCATGTAGCCAGCAGCAGTATTTGCAAGTTGCTCGATTATGTAATGCATACTGCTGAAGACCGGTTTAGCTCCGCTGAAACGGTGCGTACACTCACCAGCCTGATCGACCGTAACCAGGCAGCTTATGCGCAGGCGCTGCAAACAGCTCCTTTGAATCCAAAAAATAGTGGCGGATGAAACCAATAGCCCTTTCACCTGCTTCTGCCGTTGAACTGCCCGTGGAGTTTCGTCTCGAGCTCCGGCGGGAACTTTCTTCCATTCTGCAATGGTGGAGTTCGGTGGCGGTGGATCAGACCAGGGGCGGGTTTTTTGGGTCGGTAGATAATAATAATGTTCCGGATCCCGAAGCGCCTAAGGGTATGGTGATGATGGCGCGTATCTGCTGGGCATTTTCCGAAGCCTATCGCTTTCACCCACGCGAAGAATGGCGACAGATGGCGGAAAGTGCATTTTCCTGGATGTTGCACCAGGGTTGGGACCATGAATATGGCGGCTTCTTCTGGTCGCTCACTCCAGAAGGTGAAATGTGGGATGGGAAGAAGCAGGTGTATGGACAGGCTTTTGGACTCTATGCACTGGCGGCCTATTATCGTATCAGTGGCGATGGCATGGCATTGCACCTGGCCCGCGATCTGTTTCGCTATATCGAACAGAATAGCGCCGATACGGAACATGGCGGCTACTGGGAAGCATTCGATCGTGACTGGTCGCCCATAGCGGATATGCGCCTGAGCGATAAGGACGCGAACGAAAGCAAAACAGCTAATACCCATTTGCATATTGTGGAAGCCTATGCGCTTTTGTATCGCGTGGCTCCGGATGAAGAACTGCGCGAGCGAATTGTGCATCTGCTGGAACTGTTTGACCAGCATTTTATCAGGCCCGATGGTAGTCTGCAACTTTTTTTCAACGACAACTGGGAACCCAGGGGAACACTTCGCTCTTTTGGTCACGAGATAGAATCTGCCTGGCTATTGAAAGATTGCGCCGAAGCCATTGACGATCGGCGACTGATAGATTGTTTTACACAACATGCCCGGCGATTGATAGCCGCTGCAGAAATAGGATGGGACGCCGACGGAGGCTTATGGTATGAATGGGAGCCTGATTCGGATACATGGATTCGGGAGAAACATAGCTGGCCCCAGGCCGAAGCCCTGCTCGCCTATATCTGCCAATGGCAGGAAACGGGTAATAGGGAATGGTTGGAAAAGGCAAAGCATAGTTGGAAATTCATCCGCGAACATCTGCTGGACAAGCAAAAGGGAGAATGGTTTTGGGGAGTGGATGAAGAATACAAAGTGATGAATAAAGACAAAGCAGGTTTTTGGAAATGTCCTTATCATAACAGCCGTGCGATTCTTGAAAGCCTTTGGCGTATGGCTTCATTTTAATCAAAACAGAAGAATGCTCAAACTAATTATACGAAGTTTATTTGTGGGTACGCTATGGCTTTGCCTGGGCGCCTGCAGCAAGTCGGGTGGGGAACCTGCTCCGCCGGGTCCTGGCCCGGGGCCCGGTCCCGGACCCAATCCACCACCGGCGCCGGTGGTGAAACCGCATCTCTATGTGCAGGGAACGAACCTCAAAGACAGTACCGGGCAAAATGTATTGTTGCGGGGGAATAATTTTCCGGTCTTCTGGTTTCCCAACGATTACAAACCTTCCTTGTCGGCGGCAGCATCGTTGGGCGCCAATGCCGCACGGCTTGTGTGGCAGGTGGAAGTGCAACCCTGGACGCCAGCACTCAGCGTACTCGACGAAGCGATTGCGGCCTGTGTGGCCGCAAAGATGATACCTGTGGTAGAGCTGCACGATTTTACGGGAGGCACCAGCGCCAACGATATAGTAGCCGCCGTAAACTATTATACCCGCTCCGATGTAAAAGCCGTATTGAATAAATACAGCGCACACCTGATACTGAATATCGCGAACGAATGGGGCGATGGATCGGTTACGCCCCTTGCATGGCGAAATGCTTACCTGCCCGCCATTGCTAATTTGCGCAATGCAGGCTATAAAATACCCATCATGATCGATGCGCCTGGTTATGGACAAAATGAAACAGCCATCGTTCAATATGGTCAGGCGCTGCTGGAAGCTGATCCGGAGAAAAATATCATCTTCAGCACGCATGCTTATTCCAATTGGAACAACAGCAGCAGTTACGCTACACGTATTGACGCCATCCTATCAAAAGGGCTTTGTCTCGTTTTCGGCGAATTTGGATGGAACGTGCCCGATGATCAGCAACCCACTGATTTTGTATGCAAGGTGGATGCTCCACTTCTGATGCAACTCTGCCAGCAAAAGAAGTTGGGCTATTTCGGATGGAGCTGGAAAGGAAATAATACCGCCAATGCCTGCTTTGATATGAGCCGCACCTGGGGCGACACCACCCAACTCAGCACCTGGGGCAAACAATGGGCCTATGATGCCAATGGCGTGAAGAACACCGGAGTGAAGTCGGCAGCGTTCCCGTGAGTAGCAAGTAGTAAGTAGTAAGTAGGGAGTAGTAAGGCGTCCCAGCCCCGAAGGGGCGGCATCCCATAGCCCCATCCGAAGGGTGGGGGAGAAGGGGCGACATACCATAGCCCCGCCCGAAGGGGGGGGGGGACGGGGGGGCGTATTCAAAAAATAATAGTATTCAAATTCACAAATCCTCAAATTCACAAATTGTCAAACACACCCCTAAACCTAAAAGGTACTCCGTACAACGTACTACGTATTACGTACTACGTACTACTTTCCGCAATCCTTCTCGGCTGCGGGAAAACCAGCACCTCCACATTCTATCACCCCTCCGATTCCGGCATTCGCATCACCGGGCGTACGCTTCCGATGGGAGAAGATACCATTCGCTTCTGGCAACCGGGCGTGCAACTGGAGTTTATGTTTGAAGGCGATAGTTGTGAAATTTATCTCGGCGACGAAATGCGTTGGGGTACCAATCTCAACTATATTCAATTGTCGGTGGATGGCGATTCGAAGCGACTGCAATTAAGGGGCAGGCGCGATACCTTGCGCATTGGCGCGAACAATGAAAAAGAGCAACACCATGTGATCCTGATTAAGAATACCGAAGCCAATATCGGTTACATGGATTTTTATGGAGTCCGCACTTCTCGACTAGCGACGCTGCCACCCGCACCAACACTGAAGCTTGAATTTTTTGGCAACTCCATTACCTGTGGTGCAAGCAGCGATACCAGCTCCGTGCCCTGCGGTGCCGGCAAATGGCAGGACCAGCACAATGCCTGGCTTGCTTTTGGTCCCCGATTGGGAAGAGCACTCAACGCATCAGTCCATCTTAGCTCAGTATCCGGGATAGGCCTCATACGCAGTTGCTGCGATATGCCCATTTTGATGCCGCAGGTATTTGACAAAGTGGATATGTACGGCAATCAACTATCGTGGGATTTTAGCAAATATCAACCCGATAAATTGTTTATTTGCCTGGGACAGAATGATGGCATACAGGATTCCAGCACATTTGTGCAGGCTTATATCGGTTTTCTGGACAGCTTGAACAAAGTTTATCCCAGCAGCGAAGTACTGCTCCTGAGTAGCCCGATGGCGGATGAGAAGCTGAGAGAATGGTTTCGCCGGGTACTTCCTTCGGTAGTCAATGAAATAAAGGACCGTTTCAAAAATATCAGGTATCATATTTTCGAAAAGCAATATATAGGAGGATGCGATTTTCACCCCAGCGTGGAGGAACATGAGGCGATTGCGAAGGAGTTGCTGGAAACGTAATACGTAGTACGTAATACGTATTACGTAATATGTTATATGAATTGAAATGAGTTATGGGGCCTGAAACTGGAATTCGGCTATTCTATCTTTTTGGTTAATTTTAGTTGTATTGTCAAAGAGTAATCATCCTGCAGCCATTAAACTTTAAACCCTAAACTCTAAACGCTAAACTCTAAACTCTAACCCCTAAACCTTAAACCCAACGTATTACGTATAACGTAATACGTAATACGTAACCAATGAATCGCTACGAAAAAATGAAATACAACCGCTGTGGCCAAAGCGGCCTCTTGTTGCCGGCAATATCCCTTGGCCTATGGCACAACTTTGGCGGGGTCGATAATTTTGAAAATGGCAGGGCTATTGTGCGGCGTGCATTTGATGAAGGCATTACCCATTTTGACCTCGCGAATAATTACGGGCCACCGCCCGGATCGGCGGAAGAAAATTTTGGTGTAATACTGAAGAAAGATTTTCCCGGCTATCTGCGCGATGAGCTGGTTATTTCTACCAAAGCGGGCTGGCGCATGTGGCCGGGCCCCTATGGCGAATACGGTTCACGCAAATACCTGCTCGCCAGTCTCGACCAAAGCCTGCAAAGAATGGGTATTCCTTATGTGGACATATTCTATTCTCATCGACCCGACCCGGATACGCCCATGGAAGAAACCATGATGGCGTTGGATCATGCAGTGCGTAGCGGCAAAGCGCTCTATGCAGGGATTTCCAGCTACGATGCAGAGCAAACACGCAAAGCCATCGATATTCTTGCCAGCCTGGGCACTCCCTGTCTTATCCATCAACCCAAATATTCCATGCTCGATCGTTGGGTAGAAAATGGTCTGCTCGACGTGCTGGAGAAATACGGTGTAGGTTGCATTCCCTTCTCACCTTTGGCGCAAGGGCTGCTGACCGACAAATACCTGAAAGGAATACCCGAAGATTCAAGAGCGAAAAAGGCCCATGGATTTTTGCAGTTGAGTGAGGTCACTGAAGAGCGTATCGAACAGATGCGGGCGCTCAATGCCATTGCGCAAAACAGGGGACAATCCCTTTCGCAAATGGCCATCGCCTGGCTTTTGCGCGATGAACGCATTACTTCCGTATTGATTGGCGTAAGTTCCGAAGAGCAATTGATCAATAATCTGGGCTCCCTGTCAAAGTTGGCTTTCAGCAGCGACGAGCTGCGCGCCATTGAGGCGATTTTGAATCCCTGAGCTTCGGGCATAATAGGAAAGATAATTCTTGAAATAAAGATTGCATGAAAAATATTTCTCATCACAGATTGTATATCGTCCTTTTCGTGTTCCTGTTCAGTACAGCCCAGCAGGCAAAGGCGCAGTTGATCGATGGGGAAGCGACCGCCGAAACAAGGGCTTTATTCCGGAATCTTAAAATGCTTTCCCGCGAACATACCCTCTTCGGCCACCAGCATGCCACCGAATATGGTCATGGCTGGTATGGCGATGCGGATCGTTCGGATGTGAAATCCGTAACGGGTTCTCATCCCGCCGTAATTGGGGTGGACCTGATGGGTTTGAGCGGACAAAGCGAGGAACAGATACAAAGGAATTTTAACGCGCTTCGTGATAATATTGTGGCTACATATGACAGGGGAGGTGTAACCACGGTAGCCTGGCATTTTAATAACCCGGCATCGGAAGGTGGATTTTACTGGAAGGATTCTGTTTCAAAGCCGGCTATTCAACTGATGTTGCCCGGAGCATCACATCATGAAGAATACAAATCTATATTGAAACGAGTAGCGCGCCTGGCTCATGCCGTTAAAGGAAAAGACGGGAGCCTGGCCCCTTTGATCTTCAGACCTTACCATGAAATGGATGGCAACTGGTTTTGGTGGGGAGCAGCACATTGCAGTCCAGATCAGTTTAAGCAACTCTGGCGCTTCACCGTTTCGTACCTGCGCGACAGCCTGGAGGTGCATAATTTTATCTATGCCTATTCACCGGATTGTCTCTTCAACACCGAAGAAGAGTTTCTGAAACGTTATCCCGGCCATAATTGGGTAGATATGGTGGGAATGGACAACTATGCGGATATGGGCCGCGACGGAAGCTATAACCTGGAAGCGGCCCTGCGCAAACTGAAGATCGTATCGGATTTCGCGAAAAGGAAAAATAAGCTGGCCGCTTTCACCGAAACAGGGCTTGAGTCCATCCCCAATGGACGGTGGTGGACCGATGTGTTGCTTCGTTTATTGAAAACAGAAGGCCTGCAATTGAGCTATGTGCTCGTATGGCGCAACGACCAGCATAGCGCTACACATTATTATGCGCCTTTTCCCGGCCACAGTTCGGTTCCCGATTTCATGCGCTTTTACGAGGACCCCTTCACGCTTTTTGAGAAAGACCTTCCCCCCATGTACAAATAGCGAATACGAATAACCGTTCATGTACATTTAGCTATCTTCAATGGATTATTCCTGCAGGAATAATCCGTTATTGTCGATAACTCTTAATGTCATGATTGGATTTAGTTTTTCGAGAGTGATAGTTTTGGTTTTGTTCCTGGCTCCCATGTTAGGGAGTGCGCAGATTCGTGTATTGGACCAGCGCACAGAGTACCTCGCTACACCCCTGGCGATTGATACAGACCGTCCCCGATTTACCTGGAAGATGCAGGCGGAGGAACAAAGCCAAACTCTGCAAGGCTGGGAACTGAGTCTTGGCCGTGATTCCATTGCGCTGGCAGCTGGAAAGGAAGTAGCCTGGAGCTCTGGCTGGCAAACCGATCCGCTTCCCCGAGCGGTCTATAATGGCCCGGCTTTGGAGCCTCTATCCCGCTATTATTGGCGTGTTATCGTTCGCGACAATACAGGGAACGTCCATAAGAGCGCGATTGCCGCCTTTGAAACCGGCTACCTCGGCAGAGCGAAATGGATGGGGCACTGGATCAGCGATGGCCGCGGGGCTGAGGAGAAAATAGCACCCTGCTTTCGAAAAGTTTTTAAGCTCGACAAGCCCGTGCGTAGGGCACGTGCTTATATAGCGGTGGCAGGTTTGTACGAAATGACCCTTAATGGAGTAAAGACGGGCAATCATGAGCTGGACCCAGCCTATACCCGCTTTGATCGCCGTACACTTTATGTTGTTCACGATATTACTGCTTCATTGAAGACGGGAGAAAATGTAGTGGGTGTACAATTGGGTAATGGCTGGTACAATCATCAGTCAACAGCCGTATGGAATTTCCACGAGGCGCCCTGGCGAAAACGTCCAGCTTTCTGTATGGATATCCGCATCGAATACGAGGATGGTAGCTGGGACTATGTACGTACCGACCGGAACTGGAAGACGGCATTGGGACCCATAATTTTCAACAGCATTTATACCGGTGAGCATTACGATGCCAACAGGGAGATGCCCGGGTGGGATGAGGCGGACTTTGTTGACAGCAGTTGGGCTAATGCCAGTTTGCGGGCAGCGCCATCCACACATATTGTGGCACAGCAGATGCCCGCCATTCGTTCGGTGCGCACCCATGCGCCGGAATGGTTTCGGCAGCTTGCCGATACGCTCTGGCTCGCTAAGTTCCCAATAAATATGGCGGGCGTGAGCAGCATCAGGGTGAAAGGAGAAAAAGCCACCCTCTTGCGCGTGATACACGGGGAGAGGCTCGACTCTAACGGCCGCGTGGATCTTTCCAACCTGGATGTACACTATCGTCCGAAAGATGATAGCGATCCCTTTCAAACCGATATATATATATTGTCGGGAAAAGCAATGGAAGAATTCTCTCCTCATTTCAATTACAAGGGGTTTCAGTATGTAGAAATACAGAGTAGCAAACCGCTTCAGTTGAGCGCAAATCAACTGCGCGCAGAAGAGTGGCATACTGACCTTCGGGCTTTAGGCAATATCAGTTCCAGCCATCCTTTAATGAATGGAATCTGGAAAGCCACCAACAATTCATACCTCAGCAATTTATTTGGCTATCCCACGGATTGCCCGCAAAGGGAGAAGAATGGCTGGACAGGAGATGCGCATATCGCACAGGAAACCGGCCTGTATAATTTTGATGGTATAACGGTATATGAAAAATGGCTGGCCGACCACCGCGATGAGCAACAGCCCAACGGAGTGCTACCTTCCATTATACCAACGGGTGGATGGGGTTATGATTGGGGAAATGGTCCCGACTGGACCAGTACCATCGCCATCCTGCCCTGGAATCTGTATCTGTATTATGGCGATGAAAGGGCTTTGCTTGATAATTATGCGGCAATAAAAAAATACGTGGACAATATCGCCGCCAATTATCCATCAGGGATATGTACCTGGGGCCTCGGCGACTGGATTCCCGTGAAATCACAAACGCCTGTTGCCTTTACTTCTACCGCTTATTATTTCAGGGACGTACAGATATTGTCGCAGGCGGCAATGATCCTGGGCAATAAGAGCGATGCAAGCTATTACGATTCCCTGGCCAATAGCATACTCCGGGCTTTTAATGAAAAGTATTTTAATAAAGAGACAGCGACTTATGGCAGTGGCCTGCAAACCGAAATGAGTGTGGCTCTTCATTTTGGGTTGGTGCCAGAGCTGTACCGGCAGAAAGTGGCGGATAACCTGGCGGCAAGGGTGAGAGCCGATGGCGTGAAGTTAGACGTAGGATTATTAGGCAGCAAATCCATCCTGAACGCCCTGAGCGAAAATGGCTATGCCGATCTGGCTTTCCGCCTGGCCAGCCGCGACAGTTTTCCTTCCTGGGGATGGTGGATAAGGAATGGCGCGACCAGCCTGTACGAAAACTGGCCGATTGATGCCAAATCCGACATCAGCATGAACCATATCATGTTTGGGGAAATTGGCGCATGGATGTATAAGAGCCTGGCAGGAATTCGCCCGGATCCTGCTCATCCCGGTTTTCGTCATTTCTTCCTTCAGCCATATTTTGCAGAAGGAATTGAGGAGTGGAAAGCTGAATTCAACAGTCCCCTGGGAAAAATAAGTTCCTATTGGAAGAAGGAACGAAAGAAAACCTGGTATAAGGTGGAAGTTCCTATTGGAGCATCGGCCACCTGCAAACTGCTCATTCCGAAAAATGGTTCGGTATGGTTGAACGACAAGCAATTAAGAGTAAATACTAAGGGGGAGATAGAAGTGAGCCTATCTGCAGGCCAATATCAGTTTGTGATACGATAATCTTGTTTGTATTATCGCTATGAATTCTTTACTTTTAAGATGTGCATAAGCGTACCGCTCCTATTCTCAAAAAATGAGAATCCGGTACTGCAGACAGACCGGTCAACCGTTCATTCTTCAATGCGATGGATGTCATTGGTGACAATAATACGGACCCAAAGGGTACCCGCACCGGATTTTTTTCCCTTCGCAAAAAGCTTCCCTTTTTTGTAGGCCTTCTTCTGCTCGCCGTCATCTGTGTTTATGCCGTAATCGCCTATTCCTATGCACGCAGATCGGCCATTGATATTGGCCATGAAAGGATAGTGAAGGTAACGCATCAGATGAGTGCCATCTTTGCTCGTTCGGCCGATGCGGTAGCCAGAGCACACAGGCAATTAGCGAAGAATAATAATGTTCAATCCTTGTTAGATACAGCATCATCCCGATTGATGCATGATAGCGGAATGGCCATGCTTCGCCGATCGCTGGAAGACGAAATGTGGGTATCAGCACAGGTAGTGGACAGATCGGGTGGTTTGCTCCATCGGGAGGGTTCATCCGACCAGGAAAAGTTGCTGAGCAAAGCATTGTTGTCTGATGCATTGCTGACCCATCCTGACTCTGTATGGATCGGTAATCTTATTTATGTAGATTCCTTCTTGTATTATCCAATAGTAGCCGGCTTGCAGGGCAAAGATCGTAAGCAGGGTTTCCTGATTCGCTGGCGTCAACAACGTACCAGCCCGCAATCGCTGGAGCAGTTTTTTTTATTGCTGGGCGAAGGTTCGAATATTCTGATAGGCAACAGTGACGGTTCTTTGTGGACGGATCTGAACGTAGCGATAGCCGCACCTAAACTTAATGGTAAAAATCCACTGGCCGTTACGGATCCCATTCCTGGCACATCGTGGTTGCTACATATTTCCCTGTCTGAAAAGCAGGTACTCCAACTCGTTAACGCCTCCCTGAAATGGCTGATTATTGTTGGACTCCTGCTGTTCATTATTGGAGCGATAATCGCCTGGTTAATATCCCGGAGCCTTACCCAGCCCATCCTGCACCTCACGGATGCGGCGGCCAAAGTGGCGGCGGGTGATTATTCTACCGAAGTGCATCATAAAGGCAAAGATGAGCTGGCCGTGCTGGCGGATTCTTTCAATACCATGCTGGAAAAAGTGCGCGACGCTTACCATCAGCAGGAAGAGATGGTTCAGTTACGAACCCGACAGTTAGAAGAAAAGTTGGTAGAATTGAAAGCCAGCGAAAGCCGGTTCAGGGATCTGCTCGAGGCAACTCCTGACGCCACTGTGATAGTGGATGCTGCCGGCAACATTCAGTTCGTAAATCGGCAAACGGAGATTCTGTTTGGATATGCAAGATCTGAACTGTTGGGGCAGCGGGTAGATAAGCTGATACCATCCGATGCCCGTTCCGCCCATAGCTTACATATGGAGGGTTATATGGCTTCTCCGTTGACAAGGGGTATGGGTTCAGGGCTGGAAATTTTTGCACTGCGTAAAGATGGAACACAGCTACCTGTGGAAATCAGTTTGGCACCGATAAAGGCCCAGGGCAAATTGTTGGTAACTGCGGCCATAAGGGATATTACCGAGAGAAAGAAAACAGAAGAGGCCATACGCGACATTAATCGGGAACTGGAATCATTCACTTATTCAGTATCGCATGACCTGCGTGCTCCCCTTCGGATTATTGATGGCTATGCTGATATTTTGGTTGAAGATCATGCCAATACTCTCGATAGTGAGGGACGCCGCTGCCTCAACGTTATAAAATCGAATGCGCAAAGAATGGGGCAGCTCATCGATGATTTGCTTGATCTTTCGAGAACCGGGCGTAAGGGAATGGCTTTTGATACAGTTGATATGCAGTTGATGGTACAGGAAGTAGTAGGGGAAATGGTGGATGTAAAGGAAAGGAACGCCCAACTGAAGATAGGCGAACTGCCGAAGGTGAAAGCCGATGAGAGCCTGATCAGGCAGGTTTGGATCAACCTGATCAGCAATGCGCTGAAATATTCTTCGAGGGGGCAAGTGCCTGAAATTCATATCAGGGCCGCACAAAAAGGTGACTGGTACGAGTTTAGTGTAAGCGACAATGGCGTAGGATTTGATATGAGTTATGCAGGCAAGCTGTTTGGGGTTTTTCAACGTCTGCATAATGATAACGAATTTGAAGGAACAGGCATTGGGCTCGCCCTGGTAGCCCGGATAGTTAAACGACATGGTGGCCGTATCTGGGCCGATGCGCGACCCGGCGAAGGCGCCACTTTCACCTTTACCCTTCCCATCACCTGACAAAAATTTGCCAATATGGAACATAAGGAGGTAGAAATATTATTGATAGAAGACAATCACGATGAAGCGGAACTCACCATTCGTGCACTAAAGAAGCAACGCCTTGCCAACCGGCTTTATCATATTGATGATGGTGTAAAAGCGCTTGAATACGTTTTCGGCAATGCCGACGGGAATGCCCGTAACCAGGAGTTCAATCCAAGACTAATATTGCTCGATCTGAAATTGCCCAAAGTAGATGGGCTGGAAATATTGAAAAGGCTTAAGGGCAATGAAAGCACGCGCAGCATTCCGGTGGTGGTGTTAACCTCCTCCAGGGAAGAATCAGATATTATCGAAAGCTATCGTCTGGGTGTGAACAGTTATATCGTAAAGCCCGTGAATTTCGATTCCTTCACCCGTGCGGTATCGGACCTCGGACTTTACTGGATGGTTTTGAACCAGACGCATGATTGAAACGAATTACTATGGCGGCTGAGTTGAAATTGCTGATACTGGAAGATAATCCTGCCGACGCGGAACTGATTCAGCGTGTGTTGCAGCGGGCAGGATTGTCGTACTCGGCTGTGTTGGCCACCAATGAAACGGAATTTACTGATGCTTTACGCAACAATCGCTTTGATGCCGTCCTTTCAGATAATGCGCTTCCCCAATACGATTCGGAGAGGGCGCTTTCCCTTGTAAAATCATTGTATCCACACTTGGCCTTTATACTTGTAACGGGTACGGTTTCCGAAGAATTCGCCGTTAAGATTATGAAAGGAGGAGCGGATGATTATATACTGAAATCAAATATGCTTCGCCTTCCCACGGCCATAATTAATGCCATCGCCCATAAAAGAGCGGAACGGGCAATAGAAGAGGAACGAAACCTTTCGGTAGCCATCGCCAATAGTTTTCCCGGCATATTTTATCTCTTCAATGCCGATGCGGGATTTCTGAAGTGGAACAGAAACCTACAACTCATCACGGGATATTCCACCGAGGAGATCAGGCGAATGCGGCCCCATGAGCTATTCGTTGCCGATCAGGACACGCTCCCATTGCATACGGAAGAGGTGGTGGGATTGGAAGGGTCCAATGGCCGGTCTGTTCGACTGCTTACAAGGAAGTTTGAGGCTATTCCATATATATTGTTGCAAGCGACAATAGAGTATGATGGAAACGCATGCCAATTGGGAGTGGGGCTCGACATAACGGCGGCACGGCAATCGGAATCGGAACAGCGGCAACTCAATGCGCAGTTGCGTAGCCTTTCGGCACGCCTGCACAATGCGAAAGAAAATGAACAACGCCGCATTGCCCGCGAAATACACGATGAGCTGGGTCAGCAGCTAACAGGCCTAAAGATGGATATTTATTCGCTGGGAAATGCCATTACCAATGAAGCGCAACCCGCCTCGCTGCAGTCCCGCCTGCAGGAAGCCAGCAAATTGGTGGATGAGGCCATCAGCACTCTCCGCAAAATTGCGTCGGAATTGCACCCCACCATTCTCGATAACCTGGGTCTTCCGGCTGCCATGGAATGGCAGAGCCAGGAGTTCAGCAAACGCTTTCAGATACCCGTTAGCTTTCTGGCCAATGAAAACGCGGGCACACTTCATCTGCATAGCGAAGTTTCAACCGGCCTGTATCGCATCTACCAGGAGTCGCTTACGAATATAGCCCGGCATGCCGGGCCCTGTAAAGTGAAAACCACGCTGGTAAAAACTGAAACTGATTTGGTGCTAACGATTGCTGACGATGGTAAAGGCTTTGACCCTGCGCTGGTTAACAGGCATCAAACATTGGGCCTCTTGGGAATGAAGGAAAGGGCCATGATGATTGGGGCGAAAATGGAAGTGAGCAGCGCGCCGGGTAAGGGCACGGAAGTGAATATTACCTGGCCTCTCTCATTAGCGGGCGATCCCATGCATGAGTAGCGGGTGTTCCCAACGATACAGGTGAATTTACGTTGTAGGAATTCGATTCAATTACCTGAAAGAGGAGATCAACTGCCTATCTCTTCGTTTTTTAAAATAGCCAGGTCTATATTGCAAGCCTAATCCGATACGCATGAATAAACGTACCATTCTCTGGACCCTGCTGTTTATTATCTTTTTAGAATCCTGCAGCCGAGCAATGACACCTTACGAGGCAGCCAATAACCCACGAGGTAAGAAATGCCGGTCAATTCGTTAAATGAGCCATAGGCCGGGGTTGCTTCTCAACCCTGGCCAAATAAATTACCGACGGCGCCTTCCAGCATCGGAAATTTCTCCACCACATAGTTCTTGATGGTTGCAATGGCTTTCTGTGCCTGTTCATCCGTAAGGCCAGCTTCTGATTTCAACTTTTCAATCAACTCCTGCATAAGGTTTATTTTAGGTTTAGAATAAAAAAGGACTGCTTATCGAAGATAAGGCAGTCCTTTTACTTATGATCAGCTTACAGATATAAAACTCAGGCAGCCTTTACCAGGCTAAGCTTACTCTTGTCGAACTTGCGTTTGGCATAGTCCAGATCAAGTGTAAATTGTTTTTCTTTCGACGAAGGCAGTTCAAACATCGCATCGGTGAGAATGCTTTCGCAAATGCTGCGGAGTCCCCTTGCACCCAGCTTGTATTCCACGGCTTTCTCTACCATGAAGTCGAGTACCTCATCTTCAATATGCAATTCAATGCCTTCCAGTTCAAAAAGGCGGCGGTATTGCTTCACCAGCGCGTTCTTGGGCTGGGTGAGGATGGCGCGCAGTGTAACGGCATCCAGGGGATCCAGATGCGTTACTACGGGCAAACGGCCCAAGAGCTCAGGAATCAGGCCAAATGATTTCAGATCCTGCGCGTTCACATAGCGCAGCAGGTTCTTCTTCATATTGTCCTGCAGATCCTTGTCTACATTGAAGCCAATGGTGTTGGTCTGCACACGGCGGGCAATGATCTTGTCGATGCCGTCGAAAGCACCACCGCAAATGAAGAGGATATTCTGGGTATTGATCTTAATGAGTTTTTGCTCGGGATGCTTACGCCCGCCCTGTGGAGGTACCAGCACATCGGTTCCTTCCAGCAGCTTCAGCATTCCCTGCTGCACACCTTCGCCACTCACATCGCGGGTGATGGAGGGGTTATCGCCCTTCCGCGCGATCTTGTCGATTTCATCAATATATACGATTCCGCGCTCGGCCGCCTGTACATCGTAATTACACACCTGCAGCAGCCGGGTGAGAATGCTTTCCACGTCCTCACCTACATAACCAGCTTCGGTAAACACCGTGGCATCCACAATAGCGAAGGGAACATTGAGCATACGTGCAATACTCTTGGCCAGCAGGGTTTTACCGGTACCGGTTTCACCCACCATCACGATATTGCTTTTCTCAATTTCAATTTCCTGTTGATTATTGTTAGGGTCACCTGGCTTTTGTTGCAGTCGCTTGTAATGGTTGTAAACCGCAACAGCCAAAACCTTCTTGGCTTCGTCCTGGCCAATCACATATTCGTCCAGGAATTTTTTGACTTCTATAGGTTTTTTGATCGTGAGCTTGAAAGCCGATGCCGGTGTCTTGTCGTCGCGCACCATCAGCTCCTGTTCAATGATTTCCCGCGCGTGTTCCACGCAGTTTTCGCAGATATGACCTTCCTGTCCCGCAATCAGGATCTTAACCTCATCCCGGCTACGGCCACAGAAAGAACAATGTAGAGTATTCTTCGCCATTTAATGATTTGGGTAAATAATGCTATTAATCAGACGTCAGCAAAATTAAAAAACCGCCGGGTAATTGACGGTTTTTTGCTCCAATCTTATTTAAGTATTTGATAAATATACGTTTACAGATTCGTAATAATCTTATCTACAATACCGTATTCTACCGCTTCTTCGGGATTCATCCAGTAGTCGCGGTCAAAATCCTTCATTACCTGCTCGATGGATTTGCCACAATTTTCGGCCAAAATCTTGGCTCCCATTTCCTTTACCTTCTTGGTTTGACGGGCCTGGATCTCCAGATCTGTACTCACACCACGAATAAAACCACCCAGGGAGGGCTGGTGTATCATCACCTCGCCATTTGGATAGATATAGCGATGGCCCTTTTGACCACCGCTGAGCAAGATGCTGCCCATACTGGCCGCCAAACCCATACAGATGGTGCTTACCGGGCTCTTGATCATGCGCATGGTATCATAGATCACCATACCGCTGGTAACCACACCACCGGGACTGTTGATGTAAAATTTGATTTCGGTACCTGGCTTATCATAATCGAGCAAAAGCAGCTTCGATACCACATCTTTGGCACTCTTGTCGTCAACAACACCCCAGAGATGCACGCTGCGCGATTCGAAGAAATACTTTTCCAGCTTCTTGCTGAACATCATCAGGTCCGACTTTGGTCTTTCTTCCTGCTCCTCTTCTTCTTCGTCCATTCTCCAGCTTGGGTTGATATAAAATTTATTGAATGACATATTCTTGAATTTATCGGTGAGTTAAGCAGGGTTTATCAGTCTTTCTTGTCCTTCCTTGGATTGGTCAGCAGCACTTCGTCTACAATACCGTATTCCTTGGCTTCACTGGCGGTCATCCATTTGTCCCGGTCAAAATCCACTTCAATCTGATCCACAGGTTTGCCGGTATGGTAGTTTACCACTTCGTAAAGCTCCACCTTCAGTTTGCGGATTTCGTTGACGGTGATTTCAATATCACTGGCCTGTCCGCCGATGGCGCCGCTGGGCTGGTGCATCATGATGCGGGAATGTTTGAGGGCCGCACGTTTGCCTTTGGTACCTGCACCCAGGAGTACGCAAGCCATTGAAGCGGCCATACCAATACAGATGGTTGCAACATCTGGGGTTACATATTGCATGGTGTCGTACACGCCAAGACCGGAGTAAACGCTGCCACCGGGGCTGTTGATATACATATTGATGTCACGCGTGCGATCGGTTGAGTCGAGGAAGAGCAACTGGGCGGTAACGATGTTGGCTATTTCGTCGTTGATGGGGTAGCCCAGGAAAATGATGCGGTCCATCATCAAACGGCTATACACATCCATAACAGCCACATTCATGGGGCGCTCCTCAATGATATTGGGTGTCATGGCCGTTACCAGGTGGTTGCCGTAGCTGTGCAGCAAGTTGCTGGAAAGACCACGGTGTTTTACGGCATATTTCTCAAACTCTGAATTAAAGCTCATGATTCGGTATTGTTAAGTTAATTGTGCAACAAGTTAATGGTTTGCAACCTGAAAACGGCATCTGCCCGGTTGATTTTTTGGCGCATTGGCGCGTTGTTTTATTACCGGTCAGGGGCCGTTTTTGTTCGGTCACGCATCAGGAAAACATTTCCCTGATCTTATCAAAAAAACCTTTTTCGTTTTTGTCGGGTGTGGGTTTGAAATTGGGCGATTGCGCCAGCTTTTCCAGGGCCGCCTTTTCATCGGCACTCAGGTGCTGGGGCGTCCACACACTCACATGAATCAGCTGGTCGCCTTTTTCGTAAGAGTTCACCGCAGGAAAACCTTTTCCTTTCAGGCGGAAAATGCGGCCACTCTGCGTTCCTGCCGGAATTTTGATCTTCGCGCGTCCGTCGATGGTAGGAACTTCTACCTGTGTCCCAAAAACGGCTTCCGGGAAAGAGATATGCAGGTCATAAGCCACATTCAGTCCGTCGCGCTGCAATTCCTTATGCGATTCCTCTTCAATCAGGATGATCAGATCGCCCGAAGGGCCACCACGCTCACCGGCATTGCCCCTGCCCGAAACGGTTAATTGCATGCCTTCCTGCACACCCGCCGGGATATCGATGCTCACGGTTTCTTCCGCATACACACGGCCATCGCCCTTACAGGCCGAACATTTGGCCGTCACCGTACTGCCTTCGCCATTACAGGTAGGGCAGGTGGTTACGGTTTGCATTTGTCCGAGAAAAGTACTCTGCACGCGACGCACCTGTCCGCTGCCACCACAGGTCTGGCAGGTTTGCACACTGCCTTTATCTTTAGCGCCGTTGCCACCACAGGTTTGGCAGGTTACATATTTTTTTACCTTGATGTTTTTGGTTACACCACGGGCAATTTCTTCGTAGGTCAGTTTCAGTTTTACGCGCAGGTTGCTTCCTCTTACTCCACGTGCGCGGGCACCGCCACGGCCTCTTTGCTGACCGCCAAAAAAGTTTCCAAAAATGTCGTCACCGAAAATATCTCCAAACTGGCTGAAGATATCATCCATATTCATGTTACCACCACCAAAACCTCCCCGACCATTGCCACTTACTCCGGCATGGCCATAACGGTCGTATTGCGCACGCTTGTCCGCATCGCTCAGCACTTCATAGGCTTCAGCGGCCTCTTTGAATTTCTCCTCAGCGGCCTTGTCGCCCGGGTTCCGGTCCGGATGATATTGCATGGCTACCTTTCGGTAAGCCTTCTTTATCTCATCCGCACTGGAGCCCTTTGTTAATCCCAATATTTCGTAATAGTCGCGTTTCATCAGTAATGAAGTTGGACGTAATACGTATTACGTTTTACGTTCTTTCGAATTTGATATTGATTCAGACGTTGTCTATTCATTCAAGTCATGCCAGCAGGCGATATTTCCCGAAACAAAAACGTACTACGTATTACGTACTACGTATTACGTATAACGTATAACGTATTACGTTATACGTCTCTCACTTCCCCACCACCACTTTCGCATGCCTTATAATCTTCTCCCCCAGATAATATCCCTTCTCCACTTCATCCATCACCTTTCCTTTACCGTCTTCGCCGGGGGCGGGAATCTCCGTAATGGCTTCATGCAGGTCGGCATTAAATTCCTGGCCTATCGATTCCATCTCTTTCAGTCCACGTGTTTGTAAAATCTGTTTGAGCTTATGAAATATCAGGGTCACACCTTCCCGGTAAGGGCCGATTTCCGTGGCCTGACCAAATTGCTTTTCGGCCCGGTCACAATCGTCGAGTACCGGCAGCAGCTCGCTGATGATATCGCGGCCTGCGGTTTGTATCAACTCCAGCCGCTCTTTGGAAGTGCGCCTGCGGAAATTATCAAACTCCGCTGCCAGACGGAGATAACGGTCTTTCGACTCCTGCAATTCTGTCCTGAGCTTCTCGATTTCCGGCTCATTTTCAAGCGGCTCGTTCAGGTGCGTGGTCCCTTTCAGGTTCTCATCCGCATTGATGTTGAGTTCCGATTGGTTTTCAGGAGTTTCGTTTACCGTTTCGTGTACATCTTTTTCTGCCATCTTAGTCAAATTGTTTGCAAAGGTAAGCCTGTCAAGAATATTGCCAAGGCGGGTATCAGGACAAATTGACCGCGAAAGCAGCTAATATGGGCCTTATATGGCAGTACCCGGTGCCAGGAGCGGGTTGGAATTGTATGGCCTTCATCCCTTACCTTGCGCTTCTTTATGAGTAAAGTAATTCTGAAAAGAAGAATAGCGCCCCGGATCGCCAATGGCCACCCCTGGGTATTTGGGAATGAAGTGGACCGTGTGGATGAAGCGGCGCAGCCGGGTGATATTGTTGAGCTCCATGGGCATGATGAAAAGTTTATTGGCCGTGGATATTTCAATCCTCAATCACAGATTGTAGTGCGCCTGCTTACCCGCGACCGGCAGGAGCAGGTGGATGCGGCTTTCTTTCACCGTCGCCTGGCCGAATGTTGGGCTTATCGACAGAAATTGGGTTATACCGAAAATTGCCGGCTGGTCTTTGGAGAAGCGGATTTTCTACCCCAACTGATCATTGACAAGTTCAACGATTACTTCGTGATCCAGACCCTGACCCTGGGTATGGACAGATGGAAGCCGGCTATTGTGGAAGCCCTGCAAAAAATATTTCAGCCCAAAGGAATTTATGAGCGCAATGATGTGCCGGTACGAGAGTTAGAGGGCCTGCCACAGATAAAGGGATTTTTGTCGGAGCCCTTTGATACAAAAATTATCATCGAAGAAAATGGATTAAAGTTTGATGTGGACCTGGAGCAGGGGCAGAAGACCGGCTATTTTCTTGATCAGCGCGACAACCGCCGCGCCATTCAGCATATCGTGAAGGATGCCGATGTGCTGGGCGCATTCACTTATACCGGTACATTTGAAATTCATGCGGCAGCTTATGGAGCCCGGTCGGTGCTCGGTCTCGATATATCGGCCAATGCCGTGGAGCAGGCCAACCGCAATGCTGCACTCAATGGCCTGGAGAAAATAGTTCGGTTTGAAGAAGCCAATGCTTTTGATGTATTGAAGCAATGGGCAAAAGATGGCCGGCAATATGACGTGGTGATGCTGGACCCACCTGCTTTTACCAAGAGCCGCGAAACCATTCAAAAGGCGATTACCGGGTATAAAGAAATCAACCTCCGGGGGATGAAGCTGGTGAAGCCCGGTGGCTTTTTAGTTACCTCCTCCTGTACCAATCTGGTGAATGCAGATCTGTTTCTGCAAACCATTGATATGGCTGCCAGAGATGCCCGCCGGCGCATCAGGCAGGTCACTTTCCAGGCACAAGCCGCGGATCATCCCATCATCCGCGGACTGGATATGACACAGTATCTAAAGTTTTTGATCGTGCAGGTTCTTTAGTCCACCACACCTGTAAGGTTTTTTAAAACCTTACAGGTGTGGTATAGTATAGCCACGATTTGTCAGGTTTAAACCTTAAACCCTAAACTTTAAACCCTAAACTTTAAACCCTAAGCTCCTCAATTGCTGACCTGAAACTTTCCGTTTTCTATTACTTTTCCCTTGGAATCCGTGAGGTAGAAGATATACATACCCCGATTAAAATTAGTGAGAGGGATCGTTGTTATGTCCGACACCGGGCGGGTTTCGAGCATTTTCTTGCCGAGGAAACTGTAGATGGCGATGCTGAGACCGGGTTGATATTTGCCCTGCAGATCGAAGGTAATCTGGGTAGTGGCGGGGTTGGGATAGAACTTAACCGATTTTTCCTTTCCGGGAATGGGGCTGCGATCGCCCTGTGCCTGGGTGGCACTGGCCATCAGCAGAATAAAGGATAATATGGGTAAAATTCGTCTCAACGAAACAAATTTACATTTATTATGACAATAATAGAACCTAAAATCCAATTACACAACGTAGAACTACGATAAAAATAAAAAAGTTCTAAATCAGTGATTTAGAACTTTCAAGCTTGGGTATTTTAACAAGACTTTAGTTGAGTTGCTCCAAAATTTCGTGGATCGCGTTAAAATTGGGAACCTCTCCCGCATTTTCGAGCACCTCTGCATAGCGAACATGTCCTTCCCGATCAATCACAAAAGCCGCCCGCTTTGAAACACCTTTCATATCCAGAATCCAGTCCTGGTAAAGCGCTCCATAAGCGCCGGAAACTTCTTTATTAAAATCGCTCAGCAGGGGGAAATTAAACTGCTGACTGTTTTTAAACTGGTCGAGGGTAAACACCGAGTCAACGGAAATGCCCAGCACCTGTGCTTTGGCATTGCTGTAGCGTCCGATATTGTCGCGGACACCGCAGAGCTCCTGGGTGCAAACGCTGGTGAATGCCTGCGGAAAAAAGAGCAGCAACACATTCTTTCCCGAGAAATCGCTCAGGTATACTTTATTCTTTTCGCTATCGTACAAACTGAATGCGGGCGCTTTGTGGCCGGGTTGGATTTGCATGGGCAATATTTTTTTGGTTTGATTGCCTCCTTAACAAAATCTGGAAAATTTGGTTCAACCCTTTTTCAGAAACGCGGGCAACGAACGGCGTTGAGGCTGGAGTTGTGCCGATCTGGAAGAATACCTGTATAGCTCAGCGAAAGTTCAAAGCCGCCCCGGCCGAGGCTGGCGGGTTTGAGTTTGGAGATATTCACATCGTAGCTAAAGGCGAAGGTAAACCCACGGTGATCAACTTTCACCACCGGGATAAAGGCATCGCTCCAGCGCAGGAACAGACCTCCATGCACCACATATTCAGGATTATCAATTTCAGGACCGAGCTTTAAGCCATACATCGCGCCCGTGATGGTTTCCTGATATTTTTTTTGCATCGAATGATCGGCCTGGATGGTGATATAGGACCATTCGGTTACCCCAAACCGGAATCCTGCTGAAGCTACCCATTTAGGATAAAGCGTAACGGCCGGATCGCGGAAAAAAGAATTCTCTGGATTGGTAAAATGGTGATAAGCCACGCCGAGATAATAATTGTCTTCAGGGTCTTCGGAAAGCTGGGCATTGTAACTCATGCCCACGCTGCCATCCAGGTAGGTGTAGTTAGGAATAACGGTAGGTTCATTGTCTCCACCTCCGGTGTAAGTGCCATCGGTGGTCATCTTGCTGCGGTCAAAATTGCGGTTGACCACACCGCCCATAAAACCCAGGCTGAGATAACTGTTTTTTTCTGCGCTCAATGATTTATGATAATTGATTACCGGCAGAATACTGGTTTGCGTGAGTGCGGCGCTGCCGGCACGGTCAAATAATATCTGACCACCGATGGTAAGAAAGTCGTCCATCTTTCCAACAGGAAGCTTGTATTCACCATTCACTGAAACCGTCTTATACCCGGTAGCTACGCTCCGCCATTGATCGCGGTACACGGCCTGTACGCGATAATCGCCCGTGAATATGCCGGCCAGGGAAGGATTGCGTAACAGGGGTGTTTCAAAAAACTGCGAAAAGTGAATATCCTGCGCACTTGAATTCACCTGCCAAAGCAGGAGAAATAGGCCAACCAGGTAATATCGTAAACAGCATTTCATCAGCGCAGCAGGGTTATATCTCCTTTTATTGGTATGACGACATTGTTTTCGCAAATGATTTCCATCATATATACGTACACATCTGGCGACGCTGGCTGACCTTTAAACATGCCATCCCAGCCCATGGAGGGATCATTGGGCATAAAGTCCCTTCTTTCAAAAATTAACTGACCCCAGCGATTAAAGATGCTGAAATTCCTGATCCGGAATAGGCCGGTGCCCCTGGGGAAGAAGCGATCATTGCGCCCATCGCCATTAGGTGAAAATGTATTGGGAACAAAATAGTTAAGGTTGTTGCAGACAACATTCACAGTAAGTTCCGAAAAATTCAGGCAACCATATGCGCTTTCAATATCTACCCGGTAGGTGGTGGTAGATGCGGGATTGGCCGTGGGAATCGGGCAATCGAAGCAGTTGAGCCTGTATTCGGGTGTCCACGCATAGCGGGTAATATTGCCCGTATAGTCCATGGCAAGTGGCGTGCTGCCACCGGCGCTGATAATGATGGGGTTTTGCACCGGCGTGGCAGTAGGTGGCGGACTCACATAAAGCTGATGCGTAACCGTATCACTACAGCCTATGGCATTGGATGCGACTAATGAAATTGTAACATCGCCTGTATTGGTATAAGTAACTGCGCCATCCTGCGTATCGGCTGTTTGCCCGTTTCCAAAATTCCATTGCCAGAAAGTAACTGAATCCGGAACGGCGATGCTGCCTCCAAATGGTTCCTGCTGATTTACGCAAATAGTATCGCGCGCCGTAATGATGGGTTGCGGTGTGCGATATACCAGGATGGTATCCTGGTAAGAACTGCTGCAATTGCTTTGGGTGGTGATATCGAGCCGAACGATATAGGTGCCAGGCTGCGTGAAATTGTGCGTGGGGCTCTGAACAGAAGAAGTACCGCCATCCCCAAATGTCCAAAGGGTTGTCACAATGGGTTCGTTGCGGGTGGTAAAATCTGTAAACTCCACGGCGCCATTATCACAAAACTCGGTACGATCCACGCCAAATAAGGGAATGGCGCCCAAAACATCAATGCGCGACGGACCAAATACGGTGCTTTGGCAACCGGATATGCTGTCGAAGATGATGACATAGGGACGGTTGAAGCTGGGCTTGGAATAGAAATGGCTCAGCGTGGTACGACGTGTAGAATCGGCTGTGCCATCGCCAAAATAGAGAATAAACTTGAATCCCGGTGGAATGTCGAGATCGAAATCCACATTCAACTCATTACAGGCGCGAATGACCGGGCCATAATTCAGCCGCACATCATTGATGTCGTGAACAGTAACATTCGATTGCGCTGAATCCACGCAGCCACCCGGGCCGGTCAGGTAAAGGGTGGGGGTATAGGATCCGGGCGCGCCATAAAAATGACTGGGATTTTCGGCATTGGAAGTTGCGCCGTCACCAAAAGCCCAATAATAAGAGGCAAAATCCGTTCCTTCAAAAGTGAAAGTGGTTCGTAGGGGCGGACAAATACTGGTAGTATCCTGAATGCTGAATGCGGCTTTCGGGCTTCTGATCTTTATGTAATTGAATCGGATGACGGAATCCTGGCAGCCGTTAATATCCGTTATCACGAGCTTAACGGTATAGTCTGCGTCATCTGGTCCATAGGCATGCTGCGGGTTCGCGTCGGTGGATGTGTTGCCATCGCCAAAATCCCAGAAATAAGTCAATCCGGTGCCCGACGAAGTATCAATAAAATTGATAGGAGCGCCGGGGCAATAAAATGTATCCGCGCGGAATCCTGCAAGCGGATTGGAGACAAGCAGCGGTGTCGGCAACTGATAACTGCTTTCGCATCCCCCCTGGTCTCTGATTGTCATCCTAACGGGAAATACGCCGGTATTGCTGTATGTGTGTGTAAAGGGCCCTGAAGTATAATTCTGTGTAACGCCATCGCCAAAATCAAACTCCCAGTTCACAATCGGGCTTATGGTGGTGGATTGGTCTACAAAACTGAAAGTTTTGTCGCTGCAATCGCCGGTTTGCGTAATGCTAAACAGTGCCTGCGGACCGTTAACGGTGATCAATCCCGGAAAGGTTTGGGTACTGATGCAGCCGTTGAGGTCACTAACCGTTAGCGTTACATCATATGTGCCAATGGTATTGATGCTGTATGAAACATTACGCGAGGAGTCTGTCAGATTTACACCTCCCACGTTCCAGGCATACCAGCGAATATTGGAAGGGTCGGAACCTGTGGCATTCAGGGTGAAACTTTCGCCGGGACAAAGATTTGTTTTGCTGGCGCTGAAATTGGCGACTTCGTTCAATAGACGCACAACCTGCGAGGTGGTATAGTCGCAACTTCCATTAGTAACGGTAAGACTTACTGTAAAGTTGCCCGGCCCGGGATAGGTAAAGGGTGGCGGATTCTGGCCGTTGAACTGGGTATTGGCCGGATCGCCCATTTGCCAAACCCAGGTGAGCGGACTCAAAGCGGGGTCTACAATACTTTCATCTGTAAAACTTACTTCATAGTTGCCGCAGACAACATCAAAGCTAAACGCAGCTACCGGTGGTTGTATAGGCATCACCAGGGTATCGCTGGCCTCGCATCGGTTGTTTCGCACGGTTAACACCACATTCAATTGTCCGGTATCCACAAACACATGCGTTGGATTTTGCTCGCTGCTACCGCTTCCATCTCCGAAATTCCAGTTCCAGATCACTTCGGCGCCGGGAGTGGTTACCGAAAGATTGTTAAATTGAAAAGTGTCACTTGCGCATCCGCCGAGTGGAGTTACGTTGAAGTCAACAATGGGCGGCACCCCCGTACGCACACCGTTGGGTACTGTGAGGGTTTGCGTACAGCCACTGGCCGTGGTTATTGTGAGCGAAATATCGTAGTTGCCGGATGCGGTATACGTGAAGGGTGGCGGGTTCGCGACGTTGAAGATGCCTCCCGGAGCCCCCAGATCCCAGGCATAAGAAACGATAGGGTCAAGGGAAGTGATGGTGGCCTGCGGATCCCAGGTGAAGGGAATGCATCCGCCCGCCGGCAGGTTGAGTTGTATTTCCGGCTCCTGTATACGAATAAATGCCGTTTTTCGCATCGTGTCACGGCAACCGGCTGATGTGGTTGCTATAAGGGTTACGGTATAGTTACCCGTGCTATTATATGTGTGACTGGGGTTTTGCTGGTTCGAACTATTGCCATCCCCAAAATTCCAATTCCAGCTTATTGCCCCCGGAGTAAGGTCATTAAATTGAACCGTAGCAGGTGCCTGGCAAAAACTACTGTCGTTTGCGCTAAAGTCGACACCCGGATTGTCGTTCACGGTTACAGTTTGCGTGGCGGAATCGGTACAGGTAGCATAGCGATTCACCACCTTAACGGTATAGGTACCGGGTGTCAAATACGTTTTTACCGGATTAATTTGTCCCGAACTCGTACCATCCCCAAATGTCCAGATAGAACTGACAGGCGCGGGGCTTGAATTATTTTGAAAGCTGGCGGGTGCTCCGAGACAGATGTCGCCGGGAGCAATAAAGTCGGTGCTGGCGCTGTTTATCGTAATGGTCTTTTGTATGGAACCTGTACATCCCAGGTTGCTTTGCGCATTGAGCGTTACGGTATAAGTGCCAGGAGCGGCATAAGTAGCAACGGGATTAGTACCGGTTGCCGTTTGACCATTCCCAAAATTCCAATTGTAGCTGATGGTGCCCGGCCCATTCGATTGGTTCTGAAACTGAACATTGTAAGGAGGGCGACAGGTGGGCGGCGGCACGAAATTGAAATCGGTATTAATGGAACCTACCACGCGGATATAACTGGTACGCGTACGTACATGCTGGCATCCGGTACTACTCACAACCCGCAGCGTTACGGTATAAAAGCCGGTACTGTTGTAAGTATGCGTCGGATTTTGTGCGGTGGAAGTAGTTCCATCCCCAAAATCCCATGACCAACTTACAATGCTGCCGGTGGCTGTAGTGGACTGATCAGTAAACCGAATGGTCGCCGGCAGGCATGCCAGGGTGAGGTCAGCACTGAAATTGGCGACCGGTGAAGGGTTCACCGTAATATAGTCGATGCGCTCCGTTTGCCCAATGCCCGTTGCATTCTGCACCACCAACCTTACGGAGTAGGTGCCGGGAGTGCTGAATGTGACTACGGGGTTCTGCGCACTGGAAAGCGTACCATTGCTGAATTCCCAGTTCCAACTGCTGGGGTTTCCCGAACTTAAGTCAGTGAAAGTAACCGTAAGCGGGGCGCAGCCCGAAGTAACATTGGCGCTGAAATTGGCGACGGGATTTTGTGCATAACCGCGCTGTGTACCTGCCATACACACGAAAAGTATACAGAAAGTCGCCAGGGTCTTCGAAAGAGTATGGTAGGATTGAGGTTTCAGGCTTTTACAATTTGTAACGCTGCTTGCTGCAATTTCGTACAAAATAACCGAACCTTTTGCGAATGATTGAAGTTTCTGCTCCTTATAATTTATCGAGCCGCATCGATTTCATGCTCGCGCCCGCTTGCTGCGTAAGCAATACATAGGTGAGTGTATTATTCGTGATTTGCCAGGTTCCGTTGAGCAGGGAAATCGGTTCGGCCACTGCGCCAAAATCGGCCCAGGTCGTTTTAGTACTCACATCACCATCCCAATCACCCGTATATTCAACCGCTCCATTTTGTATGGCATCTACTGTCATATCCCGATGATATTGAAAACGATAAGGCGCAAACTCCGTTTGCCGGCTCACGCCATCCTCCACAAACTGGGTTACGATCCATTGCCCGTCCACCATAATATCAATGATCCGGTTTTCCTGGATCTTCTCAATAGCTTTCTTGCAGGAAAGTTGGCAAAAACTTACCAGGAGCAGACAGGCATATAATAATCGCTTCGCCATGACAGGTTTAAAAATAAGGTTTAAGCCTTATGACTGCAAGCGTAAAAACACGGTATGTCTGCATGGCAGGACCTGAAGGAGACCTGTGGATTATTTACCCGGGAACTTAGCGTCGGCCATCACTTCCCTGATCTGCAGAGTGTGTCGTTGGCAGTGACCCACCATGAACAGGAGAAACTGGTAGGCATCCATCTTGCCGAGTGGCGTATCCATTACATGATTGCGGAGGTCTTCGGTTGTGGTGCGCGCATATTTGAGGTGCCGGCCCCGGATTTCCTTAAATGCATCCAATGCCTCATCCAGGGAGCCAAAGCCTGTTTGTGCGGGCTCAAAAGTTTCGGAAGTCTTCACCCTGGTATCACGATTCCGGATGCCTTTCATCAGGTCTTCATCCGAAATTTTTATTTCCGATCTCTTTTCGGGATTGGCCGGTTGCTTGAGCGTCTGTTGCATCATTTCAAACAAAGTCTTCTCCGTATGTACAATATGGTACACACATTCCTTGATGCTCCAGCGATCTGCGGCAGGTTTAAAGTCGAGTTGCGCCGCCGAAAGGCCTTTCAGGGAATTCAGTAGTTGCGTGCGGGTTTCTTTCATTTCGCTCACCAGCAATTTTCGTTCTGCTTTGGTGAGGGAGGTGTCAGTTGTTTTACCAGCGAAGCCGGTTACCACCAGCAGGGCGAGCAGCAAGCGGCCATAGGTTCTTTTAAGCATGATAATTAGTTTTTAATTGAACCATCGTTTCGTAAGCTGCCAGAGGGTTGGGCCACAAATATATCCAGATTTTAATACAAACAACCGTATTTCCTATTTGAGGGGTCTTTTTTTTACCATACCACCGCGGGTATCTTTTATGCTTTGCATGACAATGAAGGCCAGGGGATCAATCTTTTCCACTTCGTTGGTGAGGCGACTTATCTCCAGGCGGGTTACTACCGTAAATAGGATTTCCGTGGCATCCTTACTCTCGCCTCTTTTACCAAATCCCCGCTTGCCGGCATAAATGGTGAGTCCCCGTCCCATTTTGTGCCGGATAAAATCGGCAATCTCCTCACTGCGATGCGAGATGATCGTAACCCCTGTGAATTCTTCTACACCCTCCAGGATAAAATCAACCGTTTTGGATGCCGCCAGGTAGGTGAGGATCGCATACAACGCCGTTTCAGTACCCAGCAAATAAGCGGCAACTGAAAATATGATGATATTAAAGACCAGGATAAAATCCCCCACACTAAGGCTACGCCTGCGGCTCAGAAAAATGGCCAGAATTTCCGTTCCATCAATCACAGCTCCGCCACGGATGGAAAGACCGATGCCCGCACCAAGAAAAAATCCACCAAATACGGACACCAGTAGCTTGTCGTTAGTGACAACAGGGTAGGGGAGGATGGCCACGGCAATTGCCAGTAAAGCAATGGCGGCAATGCTGCGCACACTGAAATCCCGGCTAATAGTGCGCATGCCCATCAAAATGAAGGGAATATTGATCAGCACAATCAGTAAGGAAAGACTGATCCCCGTTTTGGCATTGGTGAGCAACGAAATGCCGGTTACACCGCCATCAATAAAATTATTGGGTAAAAGAAAACCCTTCAGGCCGAATGAAGCTGAAAGGATACCGAGGATAATAAACAGTACACTACGGGTATTGCGGCGAAGGGCCTGCTTCCGCTGCCAGGTACGTTTGGCCAACTGATAACCGCTGATGGTAACTTCATGATTCACTGTTACCAGCGTATGTATGACGCGTTGAAAAAGATTATTGAAATATTTCCGGGGCATGGAATCAAAGATATTTAATCAGGGTCTCTGTTAAGCTGAGTTGACTTCAATTAATTAAATTGCCTTCTCAATCATTCCCCGATTATGCGAATTGCCGATATAGTAAATGTCCTTGAAACCTGGGCGCCAGCTTCCTTGCAGGAGTCCTATGATAATGCCGGCCTCATTTTGGGAAATCCCGATTGGGAGTGTAGGGGAGTACTCTGTTCGCTGGACGCAACGGAAGCGGTGGTGGAAGAGGCCATTCAATCGGGAGTGAATCTGATTGTTGCGCATCACCCCATTATCTTTTCGGGCCTCAAGCGAATCAATGGAAAAAACTATGTGGAGCGAACCATTCTGAAAGCCATTGAAAACAAGATCGCGATATATGCCATCCATACCAACCTCGACAATCTGCTGGACGGGGTAAACGGCAGAATGGCCGACCGGATGGGGCTTATCAATCGGAGTATACTGGCGCCAAAGACGGCTATTCTTAAGAAGCTTTACACATTTGCTCCGGTGGCGGATGCCGATAAAGTGAGGAATGCGCTTTTTGATGCCGGAGCAGGACATATTGGACGTTATAGTAACTGTAGTTTCAACTCCGAAGGATTGGGAAGCTTTCTTCCGGGTGAAGGAACCCAGCCCCATGTAGGCCAAAAGGGCGAAATGCATTTTGAAAAAGAAGTGAAACTGGAAGTAATATTTCCTGCCTGGTTAGAGAAAAGGCTGATAGCTGCGCTTAAAACAGCCCATCCTTATGAGGAAGTGGCCTACGATATTGTGCCCCTAACCAATGAACATCAGGGCATTGGCGCCGGATTGCTGGCCGAGCTGAACCAGCCCATGGAGCCCGAAACTTTTCTGGCGATGCTGCAGAAGCAATTTTGCCTGCCCATGATCCGCCATACGATACCCCCCGGCAAGCCCATTCGTAAAGTGGCCGTTTGCGGAGGTGCAGGCAGCTTTTTGATTTCCAGGGCATTAGCAGCGGGCGCCGATGCTTTTGTCACGGCCGATCTGAAATATCACGAGTTCTTTGATGCCGAGGGCCGCCTGCTGCTGGCCGATATTGGCCATTATGAAAGCGAACAATTTACAATCGACCTGCTCCAGGAGTTTTTGCAGCAAAAATTTCCTACCTTTGCCGTCCTTAAAACAAAGGTGGAAACCAACCCGGTTCAGTATTTCCAGGCAAAATCCTGAAAGCGAAAACCCCGGTACACCCCATAAAAACCGTAATACTTACATGGCACAGGTTAAAGAATTTTCTGTTGAAGAAAAACTTGCAGCACTCATCTCCCTTCAAAAAATTGAAAGCAAGCTGGATGAAATTCATATCCTGAAGGGCGAACTTCCAATGGAAGTGGCTGACCTCGAAGACGAAATTACCGGCCTGCATGCCCGTCAAACACGCATTGAAGAAGAGATCAATGGCGTAACGGAATTCATACAGCAAAGAAAAGATGCGATTAAGGAATCTGAAGCGCTGATCAAGAAATACGAAAAGCAAAGCACCAACGTAAAGAATAATCGCGAGTTTGAAGCTATCAATAAGGAGATGGAGATGCAGCAGCTCGAAGTGAAGTTGGCCGAAAAGCATATTAAAGACGCTACCGAAGAAATAGCCGAGAAAGCTGTTTTGCTGGAAAAGGCTAAAAAGAATATCGCCACCAAAGAAGGTTTGCTGGGTTCCAAGAAAGCGGAGTTGGAAAAAATTATCGCTTCCACCGAAAAAGAAGAAAAACATTTCAATAAGCTGGCCGAAGCGGCCCGCCAGGAAGTAGACCATCGCCTGCTGGTGAGCTATGAGAAAATCCGCAAGAGCTATCGCAATGGCCTGGCAGTAGTGCCGGTTGAACGCGATGCCTGTGGTGGATGCTTCTACTATATTCCTCCTCAAAAGCAAAGCGAGATCAAGCAACACAAAAAAGTAATGATCTGCGAAAACTGTGGTCGTATCCTTGTTGATGAGGAATTGACCAACCAGGTAGAAGTGAAATAAGCAGATACCCCAATACTATTGAACCAGCCCTCGGGCTGGTTTTTTTAATGCCTCTTGTGCAACAGTATCCCGGCTTAGCGCTTTTCTGCCTAATTTGCGTTACTTAATTTTATTCATGCTCGCAGCATTATCTATACGGAACTATGCCATCATCGAGGAATTGGATATTGATTTTTCCAACCGGATGAATGTGATTACGGGTGAAACGGGTGCCGGTAAGTCCATCATTGTAGGGGCACTGGGTTTGATATTGGGTGAAAGGGCGGATTCGTCGGTACTGGTACATAAAGAAAGAAAGCTGGTGGTAGAAGGCATGTTTAAAGATGCATACAGCCCGGCGGTAAAGGAACTTTTTGCTACGATGGACTGGGAAGAAGAGGCCGACCTGGTGATTCGCCGTGAAATCAGTAGCCAGGGAAAGTCGCGTGCATTTGTGAACGACAGTCCCGTAACCCTGGCACAGTTGCAACAATTGAGTTGCCTGCTGGTGGATCTTCATCGCCAGTTTGATACACTCGAAATTACAGGTCAGCTATTTCAACGGCAGGTATTGGATGCCATGGCCGGGCAATTGCCACAGGTACAGCAATACAGTCTGCTGTATCGTCAATGGCAGGAAGCCCTGCATCAACTGGAAGACCTGCAAAAACAAAAGCAGGCATTTGAGGCTGAAGCGGATTATAACCGTTTTCAGTTTACCGAGCTGGAAGAAGCTGCTTTTCGCGACAACGAGTTGGAAGAGCTGGATGCTGCCTTGAAAATGATGAGTCATGCGGAGGGGATTCGATCAGCCCTGGACCGTGCTACTGATGTGCTGGACAATGGCGAAACGCCACTAAGCGCGCAATTAAAGTCGATATTGCAGGTATTGCAACCATTCAGGGATTATCATGCCGACTTACCGGGAATCCTGCAAAGGCTTCAGTCAACTTATGTGGAATTGCAGGACCTGAGTGGTGATATGGAGCGGATTGGCCGACAGGTGAATGTGGATCCGGAAGAAATGGAGCGTATGAACGAGCGCCTTTCGCTGGGATACCGGCTGCAAAAGAAGCATGCTGTTAACGACACGGCCGGGTTGCTGGAAGTGCAACATAAGCTGGAGGAGAAGCTGGCGGCCGTATTGCATATTGACGATAGCATCATGGCAGCTGAAAAGAAAGTGGTGAAACTGGAAAAGGAGGCCCGGGCTATGGCAGAAAAGATAAGCGCGGCCCGGCACAAGCAGGCTGCGCCCCTGGAGCAGCAGGTGAATAAATTGTTGGCGCAGGTAGGTATGCCCAATGCGCGGCTAAAAGTGCAATTGACGGAAACAGCATTAAAAGCGGATGGCGCCGATCAGATTGAGCTTCTTTTCGATGCCAACAAAAGCGGTGCGTTCAATCCATTGGCCAAAGTGGCCAGCGGCGGCGAATTGAGCCGACTGATGCTTTGCATTAAATCGCTGGTAGCGAAAAAAATGGACCTGCCCACGCTGATCTTTGATGAAATTGATACCGGAATATCCGGCGAAGCGGCCCGGCAGGTGGGATTGATCATGAAAGAACTGGCCATGAGCCGGCAGGTCATCTGCATTACCCACCAACCACAGATTGCCGGAAAAGGCGACGCGCATTTTTTTGTTTACAAAGAAAACGATGGCAAAATGCTGCGCACGCATATTCGTCATCTCACCCAGGCAGAACGAATCACCCATATCGCGCAAATGTTGAGTGGCGACAAACCCACTGCCGCGGCGATGGAAAATGCGCGCGAACTGGTATCAGGATAATTCATGAGTATCGTCCTCAAATTTGTGCTTTTCCTTTTCCTGGCAGCGTCCACATTGTTGCTGGGTTATTTTCTATATCGATTCCTGAATAAACGCGTGCAGGAGAGTGAAACAGGCTGGCAGCTTTTGGGAAACAGCCTGCTTCTATTCGTTGCATTGGCGGCATTGCTAACGCTATGTATATTTCTGCTGATTTATATTTATCAATTTATGCAAGGGGAAGATGATGGCCTGTCCGCTGGGGCAATAACATAGTATGTATGGACAAGACCAAAACCCTTATTGTATTATTGCTCCTCATTGGCGCCACCTTACCTATATACATGTTGAGTAAATGGACGCAGCGTGTGCTAAAGCCGCGGCAATCGCTCGGGCGGCTGCTGGCCTGGATGGGGCTGATGGCAGTTGCTGTTTTTTTGCTCACTTTTCTGCTGGTAAGAATGGTGACGCTGCTCTTTCCACTTCCTTAATCGAAACTTCTTATTTTTACCGCCAATAAAACCAAAGGCTATGGCAAATCAATTACTGAAAGGAAAAAAAGGAATCATTTTTGGCGCACTCGATGAAAAGTCGATTGCCTGGAAAACCGCGTTGAAATGTGTGGAGCAGGGCGCGCAGATTGTTTTAACCAATGCACCCGTAGCGCTACGCATGGGTGAGATCAATAAACTGGCCGAAGCCTGCGGAAACGCGCCCGTTATTGGCGCGGATGTTACCAATATGGATGACCTGAAGAAACTCTTCGAAGAGTCGATGGCGCATTTTGGATCAAAGGTCGATTTCGTTTTGCATTCCATCGGTATGAGTTTGAATGTGCGCAAGGGAAAGCATTATACAGAATTGAATTATGAGTGGAATGCCAAAACACTGGACATATCGGCGATGAGCCTGCATCGAGTGTTGCGTACGGCATGGGACATGGACGCCATCAGCGACTGGGGTAGCGTGGTGGCACTTACCTATATTGCCGCCCAGCGCGTATTTCCTGACTATAACGAAATGGCCGATGCCAAGAGTCTGCTCGAAAGTATCACACGCAGCTTTGGCTATCACTATGGCGTGCGCAACAAAGTACGCGTGAATACTATTTCGCAATCACCCACCCGCACCACCGCCGGTAGTGGCGTAAAAGGATTCGATGGATTCATCAATTATGCCGAAGCCATGAGCCCCCTGGGCAACGCATCAGCCGATGACTGCGCCAATTATGTGGTAACCCTCTTCAGCGATTATACGAAAATGGTGACCATGCAAAACCTGTTTCACGATGGAGGATTTAGTTTTACAGGCGTTACGCAGGGAGTGATTGAGAAGATGGGATAAGTTGTACGTAGTACGTTTTACGTAATACGTACTACGTATAACGCAAAAGCAAAAGCCGGTTGAAAACCGGCTTTTGCTTTTCTAGTACTCGTCCTCATTAAATAGGAAATCATCCTGTGTGGGATAATCGGGCCATATGTCTTCGATTGTTTCGTACACATCACCTTCATCCTCCAGTTCCTGCAGGTTCTCCACTACTTCGATGGGAGCGCCGGAGCGAATAGAGTAATCAATCAGCTCATCCTTGGTGGCCGGCCAGGGAGCATCTTCCAGGTACGAAGCCAATTCTAAGGTCCAAAACATCTGCTCAGGGGTTTAATATTTTAGGAATCAGGTATATGGGTAGGGACAGTTCCCCCCAATTTTCCGCAAAAGTAATTGTATTAACGAATTTTCCAAATCCTTCGTTGCATCCCGGTTTCGGAAGATTTTCTTAAAGCGGGCGGAAGGGTTCCGGAATGGGTTTTTTTACCCCCCGGCTTTTCCGGATATTTGAGCCCGAAAAGCAATTGCGCTGATGATTACTGCCCGGAATATTCACAAACATTATGGATCGGTTGAAGTACTGAAGTCGGTGGACCTCAACATTCAGAAAGGTGAAGTGGTGGCCATTGCCGGTCCTTCCGGCTCCGGCAAAAGTACCCTGCTGCATATTTTGGGTACCCTCGACAGGCCGGATAAGGGCTCAGTGGTGATGAATGGGCAGGACCTTGGTGCACTCTGGGGCAACAAGCTTTCCGATTTCCGGAACCGCCATATTGGTTTTGTATTCCAGTTTCACCATTTATTGCCTGAGTTCAGCGCGATAGAAAATGTCTGTATTCCGGGATGGCTGGCCCGGCGATCAAAAAGCCAGGTAAGAAACGAAGCAAAAGAACTGCTGGAATTGATGGGCCTTTCGCATCGTATGGAGAATAAACCTAATCAGTTGAGCGGAGGTGAGCAACAAAGGGTGGCCGTAGCGCGTGCGCTAATTAACCGACCCGATATTGTTTTTGCCGACGAGCCCACCGGAAACCTCGATACGGCCCACGCCCGTGAGTTGCATCAGCTTTTCTTTGATCTGCGCAAGCAATTTCAGCAAACCTTTTTGATTGTAACCCACAATGAAGAATTAGCCGGTTTGAGCGATCGGGTTCTGCACATGAAAGACGGACTTCTGGGAGACGCGTCTACCCCATAACCAGCATCCAAAAAGGAAGAGGCTATTTTTCTTTATCCATTCTCGGCTTCCAGGCAATTTCTTCCGCCTTGAGTTGTTGGGCAATATACCGCGACAACACAAAGAGGTAATCACTCAGACGATTGAGGTATTTTAGAATCAGTCGATCTACTTCAAGGCTTTCCAGTTCCAGGCGCACACAGGCCCTCTCGGCCCGGCGGCAAACCGTGCGGGTAATATGCAATTGCGATACGGTGGGATGCCCCCCGGGCAGGATGAAATTTTTCATGGGCGGCAATTGCGCATCCATATCATCCATGGCTTTTTCCAGCAACTGTATATCTGTTTCCTTCAAATCGGGCAGGCGCATGCGCGGTTCTTTCACAGGGTCGCAGGCCAGCGAAGAGCCAATAGTAAACAAGCGGTCCTGTATATCCTGCAACAGCTCCCTTACACTGGGATCCGTCAACAGATCGCGTGAATGACCAATATGGGCATTTAATTCATCAACAGTACCATAAGCTTCTATCCGCATATGGCTTTTGGGCACTTTGGTACCGCCAATTAACGAAGTGCTGCCCTTATCTCCGGTCTTGGTATAAATTTTCAGGGACATGTGGCGTGCTTTAGGGGCGGAAAATCCGCTGATTGTCTATGCGTGCAACAAAAAAAATGCGATTTGGTTGGACGTAGTACGTAATACGTATTACGTTTTACGTTTTATGTTGAGTTAAATGTTTAGAGTTTAGGGTTTAAGGTTTAAAGTATAAAGACCACAATAAACCAGGCACTCAAAAACGTAATACGTAATACGTATTACGTACTACGTATTACGTACTACGTTATAAGCTTCATTCCTCTTATCGCTCTCAATCACTCCATCGCGGAGGCGAATCACTCTCCGGGTATGTTGCGCAATATCTTCTTCGTGTGTTACGATCATCACCGTATTGCCGCGGCTGTGGATTTGCTCAAAGATCTCCATGATTTCGTAGGAGGTTTTCGTATCCAGGTTGCCGGTAGGCTCATCGGCCAGGATCAGGGAAGGGTCGTTGACCAGCGCGCGGGCGATGGCTACCCTTTGCGACTGACCACCGCTCAGTTCATTGGGTTTGTGGTGCGACCGGTCAGTAAGGCCCACCAGGTCGAGCATGGCGAGTGCCTTGTCGTTTCTTTCCTTGCGGCTCATGCCGGCGTACACCAGGGGCAGGGCCACATTTTCGAGTGCGGTGAGGCGGGGCAGCAGATTGAACTGCTGAAATACAAAACCGATCTCTTTATTGCGGATCTCCGCGAGGGCATTATCGTCCATCTTACTCACATCATTGCCATTCAGCACATAGCGGCCTCCGGATGGTGTATCGAGGCATCCGAGAATATTCATCAGGGTACTTTTGCCAGAGCCTGAGGGCCCCATCAGCGCTACATAATCGTTGCGATTGATATTAAGCGTAACGCCTTTCAATACTTCCAGTTCATGTCGCCCGATATAATAACTTTTGCGGATTCCGTTAATCTCAATAATGGGTGAAAGGCTCATAAGCGGGCGATTTATTTGCGGATCACTTTCGGTACAAGAAAATATTGCTCGTCGTGTGCCGGTGCATTTTGCAGGGCTTTATCGCGGGAAATGCTGCCGGCGACAACATCTTCGCGAAGCACATTCACCGACTGGCTCATGTGCATCATCGGTTCCACGCCGTCCAGGTCCAATTCATTCAGTTTCTCAACAAAACCAATCATTTTCTCCAGGTCTTTCTGAATGCTTTCTTTTTCCTGCTCATTAAACCGGAGCCGGGACAGCCGGGCCAGTTTGTCGATCAATTCAGGTGTAAGCTCCATGCCACAAAACTAATGGGATATTATGAGAATGCCCACTATGTTACCTCTCCGTGGTATTATTGCGTACAGGTTTCCCTAAAATCCATGATTTTCCCAATTTCCCATTAGTTTTGCCGCCCTGCCTTTCAAAAAATGCGGGAGAGGAATATGGCCCAACAGAAGCAAATCGTTATGAGTGGAATTCGCCCGACGGGATTCCTGCACCTGGGAAACTATTTTGGTGCCCTGCGCAATTATGTGCGCATGCAATCGGAGTATGAATGCTACTTTATGGTGGCCGATTGGCATTCCCTGACCACGCATCCTGACACCAAAGAACTGGGTACCAGTGTGAAGCGGGTTTTGGCAGAAAATATGGCCGCGGGTCTCGATCCGGAAAAAGCCTGCCTTTATCTCCAAAGCGCTGTGCCGGAGATCGCAGAACTCTACCTGCTGCTGAATATGCTGGCTTATAAAGGAGAACTGGAAAAGACCACTACTTTCAAAGACAAAGTTCGACTGCAACCCCAAAACGTAAACGCGGGTTTGCTCACCTATCCGGTGTTGCAGGCGGCAGATATTCTTATCCATCGTGCGCTCTATGTGCCGGTAGGTAAGGATCAGGAACAACATCTGGAGATGGCACGCAATTTCGCGCAACGATTCAATCACCGTTATGGCGATGTGTTTCCTGAACCGCAGGCTTTCAATTTTGGAGAAGAACTGATCAAGATTCCCAGCCTTGATGGCAAGGGCAAGATGAGCAAGAGCGAAAACCAGTATGCCACGCTCTATCTTTCCGATTCCGATGACCTGATCAGGGAAAAGATAAAAAAGGCGAAGACAGACTCCGGCCCCACGGAGAAGAACAGTGCCATGCCGGATTATATTGAGAACCTGTTCGACCTGATGAAACTGGTGAGCACTAACGATACCTTGCAGAAATTTCAGGATGATTTTCAGAATGCCGCCATTCGCTATGGTGATATGAAAAAGCAATTGGGTGAGGATATGGTAAACTTCATCCGCCCCATCCGTGAAAAAGCGGAAGCCATTTTTGCCGATGAAGAACGTTTGCGCCATGTGGTGCAAATGGGAACCGAAAAGGCGAGGGCCAGCGCCCAGGCCACCATCGATGCGGTGCGCAAAGCCATGGGACTGAATTATTTCAATTAAGCAGAAAAGCTTCCGCTGGCGGAAAGCTTTTTTTCAGGTAAAGTTTCTATATTCATTTTTTTAAAGCGGAATCGTCCACCCACGGGCACTGGGACACTATGGCTAAATCGAAAAAACCAAAACATATTGCTATTGCCGGCAATATAGGCGCGGGTAAAACCACTCTCACGGAAATGCTGAGCAAGCATTATAAATGGATTCCCCATTTCGAGGATGTGGATCATAATCCCTACCTGATGGATTTTTACGAAGACATGCCCCGCTGGAGCTTCAACCTGCAAATCTATTTTCTACATAGTCGTTTACAACAACTGGTGGAAATTCAGAAAGGCACTGAAACAATCATTCAGGACAGAACCATTTATGAAGACGCCAATATCTTCGCTCCCAACCTGCACGAAATGGGACTAATGAGCAAGCGCGACTTCGACAATTACTATCATTTTTTTCAAACCCTCAAGAGCCTGGTGCAGCCGCCGGATCTGCTCATCTACCTGAGCGCTTCCGTGCCCACCCTTGTGGGACAAATACAAAAAAGAGGTAGGGAATACGAAGAAAATATCCGCCTCGATTATTTGAAAAGGCTGAATGAATATTACAACAAATGGATCGAAGGCTATAAGGAAGGTCCCCTGTTGGTGATTGATGTTGATCAGAACAAGTTTGCCGAAAGGGAAGAAGACCTGGGAGAGATTATCAGCAAGGTAGATGGACAACTGTACGGCTTATTCTAATTCACATCGCGGCTTTGCCGCGCTGTGAATGGCTGTCGGGCGCCTGCGCTTGCCACAAACCTACGAATCCCCCAATTCCCAAATCCCCGAATCCCCGAATCCCCAAATTCCCGAATTCCTCAAATTTCTCTCTTCGGGTATTGGGCAAATGAGTCGGCTTCTTTCAGCCACAACTTTATTTTTTCTTCCCAGGCCTTTTGCTGGGCTTCATTGCGGCTATGGTCGGTTTCGCGGTCGTATTGATTCTGCAAGTCGTCTTTTTCTTTTTGAATGGTCTGATAGATTTCTTCCAGCTTCTCACGGAAATTGCTGCGATCGAAAGTGTAATTCAACATGCGCTGATGCAATCGTCGTGCATAAAGTTCCGCTATGTCGAAATGGCCTTGCTCATGCCCCAGCACATGATCTGTTTGATGGCGCACCCAACTGCGTTTGGGCGAAAATGTGCTGCTGATATAGTAGCGCAGTTTCCCGTTTTCTATTTCGTATTCAATGGAAAGATAGGTAGTAGTAGAGGCCGCTGCGGAAATCGACGGATCAGGGATGCCTTTGTAATCGGTCCAGGTGAGTTTGCGGCTGGCTGACCAGGCGATGCGGTCTTCCGGATCTTCCTGCGCCACAAGGTCTGCGTGTGCAGCGCAAAGCAATAAACCAATCAGTGCGAATCGGAGCATGGGCTTACAACGTTGGGGACCTCCACAAATTTCAACCGAAATGTCAAACAAAACAAAAAACCCGTTCCGCAAAGCGGAACGGGCGCAAAAGCAGGCAACCGTCCATGGTGGTATGCAATTACATCCTGGGCGCAGCCGCGAGTATTTCGGGGCTCACACCTGATGCATATTTCTCGAAATTCTTGATAAATAGGGAAGCGAGGTAGCGGGCTTTCTCGTCGTAGGCCTTCGGATCGTCCCAGGTGCTGCGAGGGTCCAGCACATCAGCGGGTACGCCCGGGCAGTCCATCGGTATTTCCGTACCAAATACTTCGTGTCGATGGAAGTTCACCTTATCCAATTTTCCTTCCAGCGCTGCACTTATCATGGCGCGGGTGAATTTCAACTTCATCCGATGTCCCACACCATAAGGGCCGCCCGTCCAGCCGGTATTCACCATCCACACATTCACTTTATTTTCCTGCATTTTCCGTCCCAGCATTTCCGCATAGCGGCCGGGGTGAAGCGGCAGGAAGGGAGCGCCAAAGCAGGCGCTGAAAGTGGGCTTGGGCTCGGTAACGCCCGCCTCTGTTCCCGCCACCTTGGCCGTGTAGCCCGAAATAAACTGGTACATGGCCTGGCCGGGGTTCAGTTTTGCGATGGGGGGCAATACGCCAAACGCGTCGCAGGTAAGGAAGAAAATATTTCGGGGCAGTTCTCCTACAGAAGGTTCTGCGGCATTACTGATAAAATGCAGGGGGTAAGATACGCGGGTATTCTCCGTGATGGAAGCATCATCAAAATTGATACGATTGGTACCGGGATGAAAAACCGTGTTTTCTACCAATGCACCGGGACGAATGGCGCGGAATATTTCCGGTTCCTTCTCTTCGGTAAGGTGAATCGTTTTGGCATAGCAGCCACCTTCGAAATTGAAGATGCCGTCCTGTGTCCAGCCATGTTCATCATCGCCAATCAACTCGCGGCGTGGGTCGGCGCTGAGGGTAGTTTTGCCTGTGCCACTCAATCCAAAAAATATAGCGGTATCGCCATTTTTGCCGCGGTTGGCACTACAGTGCATGCTCAGCACATTGCGTTGCTGGGGAAGGATATAGTTCAGAATGGTGAATATGCCCTTCTTTATTTCACCCGTATAACCTGATCCCGCAATCAGGATCATTTTCTTTTCAAAGGAAACGATGGCGGCATTGTGTTGTCGTGTACCACATTCCTTTGGATCCAGCAAAAGACCAGGCGCAGAAATGATATGCCATTCAGGTGCGAAACGCTCCAGCTCTTCTTCCTGTGGACGAAGAAACATGTTGTACGCAAAGAGATTATTCCAGGGCTTTTCGTTGATCACCCGGATATTAAGGCGATAGCGGGGATCGGCGCAGGCATAGCAGTCACGCACCCAGATTTCCGGCAGACCATTGAGATAATCCATGATCTTGTTGTACACAATATCAAAGTAGCGGGCCTCAATGGGGAGGTTAAACTCATTCCAGTGAACGGTGTTGGCCGTGATGGCATCCTTTACAATGAATTTGTCTTTCGGAGAACGGCCGGTATACTCGCCGGTTTTGATGACCAGTGCGCCGGTATCGTTCAATTCCCCGTCGCCAATGCGCAGGGTATCCTGAACCAATTCATCGGGTCCGGACTGATAGCGTACCTTATCGCGATTTCTGATGCCGAGGTGTACCAGCGCGATAGGGGGTACGGTAGTTACGGAAATAGACATAGTAGCAAGCAGTTTTTGATAAAGCACAAAGGTAAAACACAATTTCCCGTAAATACAAACAAGTGTTAGGGTTACACATTAAAGCGAATGGGAGAATAAGGGGTAGAATTTGGAGAAAATTTAAAAAATCGTCGATTTCTTGTGATTTTTCAAACGAGCCATGCTAACTTGCTGAATAGTATGCATTTTTGACGCAAACTAATTTTTTGCCATCAACCAACAGCCCTTGGGTATTGCCTTATTCGCTAATTTGCCGCCGGCACGGGGAGGCGTTCGTTTTTTATGTATAAATCCCTGAATTTTAGGTTTTAAAATATCCGCATGAAGCATTTACCTCTCAATCCACAAATATTTATCCGCAACCGTCAGCGATTTGTAAAGGAAATGCCGTCGGCTTCCATCGCCATAATTGTGAGCAACGATGAAGTGCCCAGCAATGGTGATGCGCTTTATACCTTTCGGCAAAACAGTGATCTGTACTGGCTCACGGGTATTTGGCAGGAAGACAGTATGCTGGTACTTTTCCCCGACAACCCCGACCCCAAATTCAGGGAAGTGCTGGTGCTTACCCGGCCAAATAAGCTCAAGGAGAAATGGGATGGTCGCCGCCTGCGGGCAGCCGAAGCCAAAGCCATTTCGGGCGTGCAAACGGTTATCTGGCTCGATAGCCTGGATGCCCTTTTGCAAACCTGGGTTCACCTCGCAGAAACAATATTGCTCGATACCAACGAAAATGACCGTAAAGCCAGTCTACTGCGTACCCGGGACTACCGCTTTGTCGACGAAATGAAGGCGCGCTATCCCCTGCACCAATACGGCCGTGTGGCGCGCATCATGCGCGATTTGCGTGCGGTGAAAACGGCGGAAGAGATAGAGGTGGTGCAAAAGGCGATTGATATTACCCATGAAACTTTTGAAAGGGTGATGCGCTTTGTGAAGCCCGGCGTGATGGAATATGAGGTGGAAGCCGAGATATTGCACAGCTTTATCAGCCAGCGTGCCGAAGGTCCTGCTTACAATAGCATCATTGCCAGTGGCGACCGGGCACGCACCCTGCACTATGTCAGCAACAACAACCGTTGTGAGGATGGCGAATTACTGCTGATGGATTTTGGCGCCAACTACGGCGGCTATTGCGCCGACCTTACACGTACCATTCCGGTCAACGGTCGTTTCAGCAAGCGGCAGAAGGAAGTGTACAATGCCTGTTTACATTTACACAACTATGCGAAGTCGTTGCTAAAGCCCGGCATCAGCATTGTGGATTACACGGAAAAAGTGGGGGAGGAAGCCGGCAAACAGTTTTTGAAGATCGGTTTGCTCAGCAAGGCGGATATTAAAAACCAGGATCGCGAGAATCCGGCCTATCGTAAATATCTTTATCATGGTATTTCGCATCATCTCGGCATTGATGTACACGATCTCGGTACCAGAACAGAACCCATTAAAGCAGGTATGCTCTTTACCGTGGAACCGGGCATCTATATCGAGGAGGAACAAATGGGTATCCGTATCGAAAACAATGTGTGGATTACCCGTACCGGCCATAAGGACCTGATGAAAAATATTCCCATCACCGTGGAAGAGATAGAAGCCTGCATGAAATAGAACAGCCAATAAAAAATAAATAATCCGCAAGCATTCATAAAAACCATCGCATGAAGCATATACCGAATTTATTCACTCTGCTCAACCTGGTACTGGGTTGTATGGCCATCGTATTTGTGTTACAGAATGGCATTGTAGTGTTGGAGGACTCAAGGGGCACCCAGTTGATACAAATGCCGGAAAAAATATGGATGGCTTCCTTATGCATCGCTTTGGCGGGGCTGGTCGATTTCCTGGATGGCTTTGTAGCGAGGTTGTTCAAATCAACATCAGAGCTGGGCAAGCAGCTCGACTCGCTGGCCGATGTGGTGAGCTTTGGCGTAGCTCCGGGCATGATCCTTTATCAGTTCCTTCGGCTCGCCTATGCGCAGGAGCCGGGTGGCATGGATACCTCCCTTGCTTTTACAGCCATCGCATTCCTGGTGCCGGCAGCGGCGGCATGGCGACTGGCCACTTTTAATCTCGATCCTTCGCAATCCACCAGCTTCCGTGGAGTACCCACGCCCGCCGTGGGTTTATTGGTAGCATCCTTCCCGCTCATTTACTGGAATGTGTTAGAGCCCTGGGTAAGAGATTATTTTTTGCTGAATAAATGGGTGTTGACGGGGCTGATCATCTTACTCTCCTGGCTGATGGTGTCGCGTATATCGATCATGAGCCTTAAGTTCAAGGATTTTACGCTGGCGAATAATGTTCCGAAACTGATACTTTTGGCAATAGCCATAGCGGCGATCCTATTTTTGGAATGGTTTGCCGTGCCTGTTATTTTCCTCGCCTACCTTTTGGTATCTTTGCTCTTCAAAAAACAAATTGCATGAGTTATACCGTACAAATCAAAGTGATGCCATTGAAAGAATTGCTGGATCCGCAGGGTAAGGCGGTGATGGGAGGCTTGCAAAACCTGGGACTGGCCGGAGTGGCGGATGTGCGTGTAGGAAAAAATATTACCCTGCAGGTGGAAGCCGACAGCGCCGATAAGGCCCGCGCCATTGCGGAAGAAGCCAGCAAAAAACTGCTCTCCAATCCCGTGATGGAATACTTTGAAATTGAAGTGAATCCCTGATTTTGCTCCGGTGGCAATATCTTTTGTGCCGGCTAAATAGTATTCATGCTCTACCTGGTTCCCACTCCGATTGGCAATTTGAAGGATATCACCCTTCGGGCATTGGAAGTGCTGAAGGAAGTGGACCTGATTCTTGCCGAAGACACGCGCACCAGCTCCAAATTATTGCAGCATTACCAGATCAGTCGCCCCTTAAGTCCCTATCATCAGCACAATGAACACCGGGTGCTCACGCATCTTGTGAGCCAATTGCTGGAGGGTAAGAAAATGGCCCTGATTACCGATGCCGGTACGCCCGGCATATCCGATCCCGCTTTTTTGTTGGTGCGGGAATGTATTCGCACGGGTGTAAGAGTGGAATGCCTGCCCGGTGCTACCGCTTTTGTGCCCGCCCTCGTCAACAGCGGATTGCCCGCGCATCGTTTTTGTTTCGAAGGCTTTCTTCCCCAAAAAAAAGGTCGTCAAACCCATCTCCAATCCCTGGCTGAAGAAACCCGCACGATGATTTTCTATGAATCGCCGATGCGATTGTTGCGAACGCTGGAAGACCTGGCTGCCGTATTCGGCCCGGATAGGCCCTGCTCCGTGAGTCGCGAACTCACAAAGATTTATGAAGAAAATGTGCGCGGCAGCCTGCAGGAAGTGCAGGCGCATTTCACCGACAAAACAGTGAAGGGAGAAATTGTACTGGTAGTGGCCGGCAAGGGACAGGAAAAATGGTAAGATAATGATAAAAATTACCGTGACCGGGTCTCATTGACGATCCGGCCGCAATTTTGCAGGAACCATTCAAAAATTCAAACGATGAGATCTATTGTAACGACGATTACCTTCCTGCTGGCTATTACCCTAAGCAGCCAGGCGCAAATTCGGGAGATTCCCAAAATAGTAGAAGAAACTTTCGCCAACCAGTACAAGGGCGCGAGCAATATTGAATTTCGCGACCAACTGGTAAGGGTGGATGTTCATTTTGAACTGGACGGTGAAAACATGATTGCTTCCTACAGCAACAAGGGTCTTTGGAAAGAAACCCAGAAAGCATGGGAATTTGAAAAGCTGCCCGAAGAAGTGAAAGATGGTTTTGAAAAAAGCAAGTTTGCCGACCGCGAAGTAACCGAGACCGTGGTGCTCTATCTGCCCGGCGGCACTGAACAATACCGGCTTCTCGCGAAAAAGAATGATGTGGAGAAAAAATACCTGTATTTTAATACGAAGGGGAGATTGTTGCGAACAGCGATAACGTTGTAAGTAGTTAGTGGGGAATCGTGAGGCGTGAGGCGTGAGACGTGAGTAGTGAGGCGTGAGGGTTCTATGTCAAGTAGTGAGTAGGGAGTGGGAAGTAGGAAGTAGTTCATAGATAGTTTCTGCGAAAATCTGCGTAACAATCTGCGCCAATCTGCGGGAAACTCTCCTGAACTTTGAAGCTTTTTAAAGTGATGAAGCAGTTCCCGCAGATTTACGCAGATTTTTCCGCAGATGTACGCTGATGAATTGATTATAGTAATTGCAGTAAACTTCTTTTAGGGTTTAGAGTTTAGGGTTTAAGGTTTAATAGTGGCGATATAGGATAATATTCATATCTAAAAAGGCGAAATACAAATCCCCAAATCCTTTAAACCTTAAACTTTAAACATTAAACCTTAAACCCTAAACTTTAATCCTTTTCCTTAATTTCCCCCTTTCTATTCATAAAAAACAAGCGCATGCGAAAAACAGCCCAGCTCATTTTATTTGCTTTTTTCTCCCTCCCGGTTATGGCGCAGCCCGACCGCTGGCAGCAGAAGGTAAAATATGTGATGGACATTGACATGAATGTGGAGACGAACCGTTTTACCGGTAAACAGAAACTGGAATACTGGAATAACTCACCCGACACCCTTACAAGGGTTTTCTATCACCTGTATTTTAATGCTTTTCAACCCGGCAGCATGATGGATGAGCGGAGCCGCCGCCAGGGAACCATTCAAATAGGCAGGGGATCCGATTGGGATGGCCGTGTTCGCGATCGAATTCAAAATCTGAAGCCCGATGAAATCGGTTATCAGAAAATTCTTTCGCTGAAGATGAACGGGCGTCCGCAAAAGTTTGAAGTGCTGGAAACCATTCTGGAGGTAACACTCGACAAGCCCATTCTTCCCAAAAGCAAAGTGGTATTTGATATGGATTTTGAGGCGCAGGTTCCTTTGCAAATTCGCAGAAGCGGGCGCGATAATCCCAATACCAAAGTGCGTTACAGCATGAGCCAGTGGTATCCCAAGATGGCGGAATACGATTTTGAAGGCTGGCATCCCACACCTTATGTGGGTCGGGAGTTTCATGGTGTATGGGGCGATTTTGAAGTGAATATCAAAATCGATAAAAACTATATGCTGGGGGGCACCGGTTACCTGCAAAATGCCAACCAGATTGGTTATGGATACGAAGCGGCTGGAACCAGGGTAAATCGCCCTGCCGGAGATAAACTCACCTGGAAATTTGTGGCGCCCAATGTGCACGATTTCATGTGGGCTGCCGATCCCGGTTACAAGCACCTTACCCGCAAAGTACGCAACGACCTTACTCTTCACCTGCTTTATAAAGAGGGTGCAACCAAT
>JBIQMS010000028.1:0-65983 GCA_044463125.1 Terrimonas ferruginea | reverse complement strand
GACTATTCCTCGCCTTTCAGTATCCTGTGGAGATTCCGGGACTTAGCACTACGAATTTTATCAAGACAGCCGTGAATGAAGTACGCAAGTATCGCGGACAGGAGCCGCTGGATGCAGTGGGCTTCCTGAAGCTGATGAAAGAGAAGATGGCCATGATGAATATGGACCAGTCGCTACTGAGCCGTCCGCTGAATGAAGGTTTCTCCGGTGGTGAAAAGAAAAGAAATGAAATCTTTCAGATGGCGATGCTGGAACCCAAGCTGGCTATTCTCGATGAAACCGACTCGGGTCTTGATATTGATGCCATCCGCATTGTATCCAATGGCGTGAATAAGCTGCGCGGAAAAGACAATGCCGTGCTGGTGATTACCCACTATCAGCGTTTGCTCGATTATATCGTTCCCGATTTTGTACACGTATTGTACCAGGGACGTATTGTGAAATCAGGAACCCGTGAACTGGCTCTTGAGCTGGAAGAAAAGGGATATGATTTTATCAAGAATGAATTTAAAGTAGGCGAGGAAGCCTGAGTTTTTTGAGGACGCTAAAAATTGACAATGGATACCATTAGTTATTATAAAGGCCAGTATCAGCAGCAGAAGAATGGGCATGTGGGATTGCTGGACAGGCAGCGTGATGCGGCTTTGGAAGATTTTTCGAAATTGGGGATTCCAGCCGTAAAGCACGAGGAATGGAAATACACCCGCATCAGTTCCCTGTTTAACCGCGAGCATCCCCTGCCCCTGAATGCCGAACCCGTAGTTGCCGTAGCCGACATTGAGCACCACCGCCTACCCGGGCACGAAAAGGCCAACGAAATTGTATTTGTGAATGGCCGTTTTGATTTGAGCCTTTCCAAATTCATATCACCCGGCTTGCAGGTAATGCCGCTGGAGGAAGCGGGTGAGCATGCCGAACTGATCGCAAAGCATTTTGGGCATAGCGGTCAATATTTGAAGGACGGGATCTATGCCATGAATACCGCCCTCATGCAGGGAGGCGTTTTTGTATTTGTGCCGGAAGCAACCGAGCTGGCGCATCCCATTTATGTATATCACTTTCAGGATGCGCGTAGCCAGCCTGGACTGGCCCTGCCCCGAAGCCTGGTATATGTAGGTAGAAACGCGCAATTGCAGTGGGTGGAAAATTTCCAGACCCTTGGCACTGGCGAAAGCCTGACCAACCAGGTAACGGAAGTGGTGCTGGAAACCGACGCACGCTTCTATCACTACAAACTGCAGCAGGACCATGCAGATGCCAGCCTGGTAAGTACCACGCACATCCGCCAATTGGGCAAGAGTTACGCTTATACGGTAACCATTTCGCTTGACGGGCATATTGTACGCAACAATACGCATATGGTGATGGAGGCGGAGTATGGCGAATCGCATTTGTATGGGCTATATCTGTTGCAGGGCAAGACCCTGGTAGATAACCATACCGTGGTAGATAATGTGATGCCGAATTGCTATAGCAACGAATTGTACAAAGGTGTAATCGCGGGCGAAGCTACCGGCGTATTCAACGGAAAGATATTTGTACGACCCGATGCGCAGAAGACCAATGCCTATCAGTCGAACAAAAACCTGCTGCTGGGTGAAGCCGCCAGCATGAATACCAAACCGCAGTTGGAGATTTTTGCCGATGATGTGAAATGTTCGCATGGCTGCACCATCGGTCGCCTCGACGAGGAAGCGCTTTTTTACCTGAAGTCGCGCGGCGTTCCGGAAAAGCAGGCGCAATCACTGCTGCTGCACAGCTTCACCAGCGATATTCTCGAAAAGATTTTGCTGGAGCCTATTCGTGAATTTGCCGAAGAGTCCATTCATCGTCGGCTTGAAATGCTTTAAATCATGGAAACAGCAACCCTTTCACATAGCCTGTATGATGTTGACCGTTTCCGGCGCGATTTTCCCATTCTGCAAAGGCAAGTAAAGGGTTATCCGCTGGTTTATCTCGACAATGCCGCTACCACGCAAAAGCCGCAGGCGGTTATTCAGGCATTGACCCAATACTACGCGCAGTATAATGCCAATATTCACCGGGGCATTCACAGCCTGGCCGAAGAAGCTACGGCTGCCTTTGAAGCCACCCGCGATGCGGTAAAGGATTTTCTGGGTGCCGCTACCCGCGAAGAGATCATTTTCACCCGCGGTACTACCGAAAGTATCAACCTGATAGCCTATACCTGGGCTATGCAAAACCTGAAGCCCGGTGACGAAATTTTGATTTCCGGAATGGAGCATCATTCCAACATAGTACCCTGGCAAATTGCCTGCGAGAAGACGGGTGCGCAATTGAAGGTAATTCCTGTAACGGTAGCCGGTGAATTGGATATGGAAGTTTTCGCTTCCCTTCTTTCCGAAAAAACAAAACTGGTTGCGCTGGTGCATGTGTCCAACGCCCTGGGTACGCTCAATCCGGTGGAGCAGGTAATTGAAGCCGCGCACGCGGTGGGAGCCCTGGTATTGCTCGACGGCGCACAAAGTACAGTGCACCTCGATATTGATGTACAAAAACTCGACTGCGACTTTTTCGCCTGTTCTTCGCATAAAGTGTATGGTCCAACTGGTGTAGGTGTGTTGTATGGCAAGAAGAAATGGCTGGAGCAGATGCCCGTTTTCCAGGGCGGTGGTGAAATGATCCGCGAAGTGAGTTTTGAAAAAACCAGTTACAACGATCTGCCTTATAAATATGAGGCGGGCACCCCAAATATTGCTGACACCATCGCATTTAAAGCGGCGATTGACTATGTGCAGGGGATAGGACGGGAGAATATCCGCCGGTATGAGGATGAATTGCTGGCTTATGCTACCGATGCCATCGGATCCATTGAAGGGGTTCGGCTTGTGGGAACAGCCGCGCAAAAGACCAGCGTACTCTCCTTTATAGTGGAAGGAGCGCACCCGCAGGACCTTGGTATCCTGCTCGACAACAAGGGTATTGCCGTTCGCACAGGCCATCATTGCGCCCAACCGCTGATGGATCGATTTGGCATACCGGGTACCGTGCGCGCATCGCTGGCCCTTTACAATACCAAAGATGAAATTACGCAACTGGCCACCGCTTTGGAAAAAGCGATCCGGATGCTGAAATGATAAGAATGGAACAGCTTACTACCATACGGGATACGGAAAGGGAAATTGTGGAGGAGTTCGCGCTCTTCGATTCCTGGGACGATAAATATGAATATATCATCGACCTGGGGAAGAAGTTGCCTGCGCTGGCGCAGGAGCATAAGAAGGATGAGAACAAAGTGCGCGGTTGCCAGAGTACGGTATGGCTGGTGGCTTCACTGAAGGATGGAAAAGTGTTTTTTGAAGCGGATAGTGATGCAGTGATCGTGAAAGGACTGATCAGCATGCTGATTAGGGTTTTGTCGGGAAGAACACCCGATGAAATACTGGAAGCCCCGCTTCAATTCATTAATGAAATAGGCATGACGACTCACCTGGCGCAAACACGCAGCAACGGCCTGTTGAGCATGGTGAAGCAGATGAAAAATTATGCGCTTGCCTTTAAAGTAAAAATGCAGCAATCATGATGTTGGATACAGAAGCATTGAAACAGAAAGTGGTGGATGCCCTGCAAACCATATATGACCCGGAAATACCGGTGAATATTTATGAGTTGGGATTGATTTACGAAATATCCATATTGCCTGTTAATAATGTGCAGGTGGTGATGACGCTGACTTCCCCGGCCTGTCCCGCGGCCCAAAGCCTGCCGGTGGAAGTGGATCAGAAACTGCGGCAAATAGAAGGAGTGAATGATGTGCACGTAGCCGTAACCTGGAATCCGCCCTGGGACAAAAGCCGTATGTCGGAAGCAGCTCAACTGGAACTGGGATTTCTCTGAAAACCATCAAAGAAAAAGCATGAAAATTACAGCACAGGAAGAGTACGGACTCCGGATCCTTATCCGCATTGCAGCTTGTAAGGAAAAAGAAGGAATGAGTATTCCCCGCCTTAGCGAGGCGGAGGGACTGAGCAGCCATTATGTGGCCAAACTCACGCGTGTGCTGCGTATGGCTAAATTGATCAACAGTACCCCTGGCTATAAGGGTGGTTATATTTTGGCGCGACCCGCGAATGAGATCATCATTAACGATGTGCTCAAGGCCCTGGGCGGTGTTCTTTTCGACAAGCGTTTCTGTGGGCTGCATGCAGGCTCGCTGCGGCTTTGTACCAACTCGGTGGATTGTTCTGCCCGCTCCTTATGGCAAATGATTCAGGTAACCATGGATCAATTACTCAACCAGATTACACTGGCCGATCTGCTCAGTACCGAAGAAGAGTCTAATCAGCGGCTGCGCCTTGTGCTGGATCAGGCAACAGGTCGGGTTTCGCTTGCGTAGTCTTCCATTTCCCCATATTCCGAAAAATATACGTGATGCCTGTCATAAACAGGATCAGCATCAGCAATACCCATTCCTGGCGCCAACTATTGATGGCATAAGATCCGAATAAAAGGATGGCATGTGCCGCACAGATGAATCGGGTGGCTATCGCATGGTTGAAACCCTGGTTGGTAAGCAGGTGGTGCAGGTGAATGCGGTCGGCCACAAAGGGCGATTTCCCATGCCATATACGTGTAGCGAATACGCGTATGGTATCAAATACCGGAATCCACACAATACCCATCACAAATGCCGGCGTATGTGTAATCAGGGTTTGACCCGCAGCATGGTTTACCTGCATCAACCGGATACAGAGCACGGCCGTTACAAATCCCAGTACCAGCGAACCCGTGTCGCCCATGAATATGCGCGCGGGGTTAAAATTGAAATAAAGAAAGGCCATCAGGGCGCCTGCCAGCGCAAAAGCGATCAGCGCTGTGTTGTTGTCGCCGGCAAGTGTGAGAAATAACCCGATTGTAACAAGGCTCATAAAGCCAATACCACCCGCCAGGCCATCAATACCATCGATCAGGTTGAATGCATTGGTAATACCCACGATGCCCAAAATGGTAAAGAAGTATTGGGAAAACAGCGGTAGTTCATCGATCCCCAAAAAACCTTCGAAAGAATGAATACGAATGCCGGCGAGGGCGATCAATAAAGCCAGCCCTGTTTGCACCATAAATTTGTATTTGGCATTCAGGTCGCGCAAATCATCCATCATACCAAGGCCAAACAGCAGGATCATGGAAAAGAAAAATGCAACCTGTGCCGCCTCGTAGCGGAAAGGAAACCAAAGCAGGAGCGAAAGCATCATACCCGCCATGATGGCAATACCGCCCATCGTGGGAATGGGAAGGCGGTGTTCCTTACGGTCATTCGGCACATCGTATAACCGATAGCGACGAATGAGTGCTATTATCGGTGGAATGCAAAGTAGTGTGGTAACAAATGCGCTTACAAAACTGAGCAGGCCATTGCTGAGTCCGCCCAGGGGCAGATCCAACTGCAGCAGGTAGGTGGGGAGAAGCATGGTGGTTTTTTCGAAGGTTTGGTGGTATGGCCAAAATACGACAGAGATAATACGCATGCAAGATTTTTTTTATTGTGTAAAAGCTGCATTTTCAACCAATCCAATCTGTTTAATGGCAAAAAAGCGGGAAAAAAAACGGGTTGCACCGGTAAATCATCGGTAAGCAGCGCTGGAGGGCTGGGTCGCAGCCGCTATTTTTGTAAAAAAGCGCTATTTCCTTAAGCCATACCATATTAGACAGCCCAATTGAGTATCTCAAGGGCGTGGGCCCCCAGCGGGCTGATCTGCTTCGCAAGGAACTTTCTATCCATAGTTTTCGCGACCTGCTTTTTCACTATCCTTACCGCCATGTGGACAAGACCCGTGTGAGCCCGATTAATTCCATCCACCCCGGCACGGATATCATTCAGGTATCGGGTACCCTCATTAGCCTGGAGCAGGTGGGTGAAAAAAGGGCACGGCGGCTGGTGGGCAAGTTGCGCGACCAGACGGGCTTGCTCGACCTGGTCTGGTTTCAGGGCGTGACCTGGTTTCAGAAAAATCTTTCGGTGGGACAATCCTACCTGGTGTATGGAAAGGTTGGTTTTTTCAGTGGGCAGGCGCAGATTGTGCATCCGGAAATAGAGGTTTGGTCGCCCCTGAAACAGGATGGCAAACCCCATCTGGAGCCCGTGTATCCAAGCACGGAAAAATTGCGGACGAGGGGGCTGGGAGGACGGCAACTGGCGCGCTTATCCGAAGCCCTTTTTCAGCAATTGAAAGAAGCGGATTTATCAGAGAACCTCCCCGAACCGCTGCTGCAACAATCCGGATTCCTGAGCCGGTTCAAAGCCCTTCAACAAATTCATTTTCCTGCCAGCATGGAGGCCTATAAGCAGGCGGTAGAGCGCATCAAGTTCGAGGAAATATTTATGGCGCAGATGCGCATGAACTTGAGAAGGGCCGCGCGGCACCGTTTTTCAAAAGGCGTTGTGTTTGATAAAGTGGGTGAACTATTCAATGAATTCTACAAAAATCATTTGCCCTTTGAGCTCACCGGCGCGCAAAAAAGGGTGATACGTGAAATAAGAAACGATACCGGATCGGGAAAGCAAATGAATCGGCTTTTGCAGGGCGATGTGGGAAGTGGTAAGACCATGGTGGCTCTGCTCACCATGCTACTGGCCATTGATAATGGCTACCAGGCCTGCCTGATGGCACCCACGGAAATATTGAGCAAACAGCATTATCAAACCATTAGCGGGCAACTGAGTGAATTGCCGGTGAATGTGGCTTTGCTTACCGGTTCCACGCGCGCGGGTGAACGAAAAAAAATCCTGGCCGGTTTGGAAAACGGCGAAATACAAATCCTGATTGGCACTCATGCCGTAATTGAAGACGCGGTAAAGTTTGCCCGTTTAGGAATCGTGATCATCGACGAGCAACATCGTTTTGGTGTGGCACAGCGTGCGAGGCTTTGGGAAAAGGCGGAACTGCCACCGCATGTGCTGGTGATGACGGCTACGCCCATTCCGCGTACCCTTGCCATGACGGCCTATGGCGATCTGGACTATAGCGTGATCGATGAATTGCCACCGGGCCGGCAACCCATAACCACGGTTCACCGATTGGAGAATGACCGCAGCCGTGTGATGGATTTTATCAAGGCGGAAATAGCGCAGGGTCGGCAGGCTTATATCATTTTTCCTTTAATAGAAGAAAGTGAAAAGCTGGCCTATGAGGACCTGATGCGGGGATACGATACCGTGAAGACTTATTTTCCCGAACCGGCCTATTGGATCAGCATGGTGCATGGCAAACAACCTGCCCAGCAGAAAGAACAAAACATGCAGCGCTTTGTTAGTGGAGATACACAGATTATGGTGAGCACCACCGTAATTGAAGTGGGGGTGAATGTGCCGAATGCCTCTGTGATGGTGATAGAGAGCGCGGAAAAATTCGGACTTTCCCAATTGCATCAATTAAGGGGCAGGGTAGGCAGGGGGGCGGATAAGAGCTATTGCATTTTGCTCACTTCGTCGAAACTCGGACAGGATGCACGAGAGCGGATCCGGATCATGGTACAAACGAATAATGGATTTGAAATCGCGGAGAAAGATCTGGAGTTGCGTGGACCCGGAGAAATAGAAGGAACACGGCAGAGTGGTATGGTAGAATTCCGTATGGCGGATATTGTTCAGGATAAACCCCTCGTAGAACATGCCCGAAAATGGGTAGAAACCATATTGCAGGCAGACCCTGAGCTGAATTCGGCCGAAAATTTGCGGCTGAAGACCTACCTGCAGTCACTGGCCCGTAAAAACAGTTGGAGCAGCATTTCTTAACATAAGTTTTTGCGCCGGTTACCGGATTATTGACGTAATTTAATAGACGAATGGCTACCCTAAGATCCTCCATATTTATTGCTTGCCTGTTGATTGTATCCGCTACTTCCTTTGGCCAGGATTTCAGCAATATTGAATTTGTTGAAAACAAAGGTCAGTGGGATGAACGGGTTAAATACAGGGCTGATGTAAATGCAGGGGCGATCTTTATCCGCGAAAATGGTTTTAGCATTCTGCAACATGATCCCAATACCTGGGATTACCTGCAAAAACTGGGTAAGCGCTATGAACCTTCCACCACTTCCTTTATTCAACGTGATGCCGAAGGCAACATCATTCTGAAGTCTCATTCCTGGAATGTGAATTTTCTGAACGCCTCTTCTGGCATGCAGGTGATCCCTGATAAAAAAATCGTTACATACAACAATTACTTTCTCGGAAATGATCCCTCGAAATGGGCGAGCCAATGCCAGATTTTCCAGGCCATGACCATGAAGAATGTGTATCCGGGAATTGATGTGCGATACTATACGCATAACGGTACGTTGAAGTATGATATCATTGTGAGCCCCGGCGCTGATCCCAATCAGATTATGCTTCAGTATGAAGGGGTAGAGAAGCTTCAGGTGAAGAATAAAGAACTGGCAATAACCACCTCGCTCGGCGAAAGGCGTGAATCAGCGCCCTATACTTATCAAACGGATGCTACCGGACGAAAAGAAATCCGCTGCAGCTATGTTGTTGTGGACAATACCGTTCGTTTTCTGGTCGGTAATTATGACCGCAGCGCGACCCTGGTGATTGACCCCACGCTAATATTCTGTTCGCTTTCGGCCAGTACGGCCGATAACTGGGGCTTTACGGCTACCTATGGTCCAGATGGAAGTTTTTATGGCGGGGGCATTGTTTTTGAAACGGCGGGAGGAAGTTTTCCCGTTTCGCCCGGCGCATTTCAAACCAGCTACCAGGGTGGCACCAATGCCACCGGTGAACGTCCCTGCGATATTGGCATTATTCGCCTCTCCCCCAACGGCAGCACGCGCATTTATGCCACTTACCTGGGAGGCGCGGGCAATGAGCAACCCCATAGTCTGATTGCGGACGCGAACGGTAATCTTATAATTGCGGGTCGTAGCAATTCCAATACAGGAGACGCAAACCGACGCTATCCTACAACAGGTCCCACTATCGGATCAGGTGGTTCTTATGATATTGTTATAACCAAATTGAACGCAAACGGCACCGCATTAATTGGTTCCCGTATGATTGGCGGAACGGCCAATGATGGGGTGAATATTAAATCGAACCGAAGTGGTGCACAATCCCTTCAGCAGAATTATGGGGATGATGGAAGAAGTGAAGTAATACTGGATGCACAGGAAAATATTCTGGTGGCGGCCAGTACCCAATCCGCCAATTTCCCCGTTACCGGCGGATTTCAGACCAGCAATGCTGGTCTGCAGGATGCCGTTGTCATTAAGATGGATCCGAACCTTGCAGGGGCAACGCCTCAATTCTCTACCTATATGGGAGGATCGGGCAATGATGCTGCTTATGTGTTGTCGTTAGCGCCATCTGGTGATATTTATGTGGCCGGTGGTACGGAAAGTGATAACTTTCCCGGACCTAAGTCCGGCACTATAGGTCAGGCTTTTATGGACAGGATTGATGGTTTTGTGGCGCAAATCAGTAATGATGGCTCCAATCTGATTCGAAGCACCTATATTGGTACCTCGGCTATTGATCAGGTATACGGAATTCAGTTCGACCGTTTTGGTTTTCCTTATATCATGGGACAAACGACGGGCAATATGCCCGGCATAAATATTCCCCCCAACGGTTTTGAGCAGGCAGGGGGTAAAATCTTTATAGCAAAGTTAGAACCCGACCTTTCCAATTATGTCTATCGCACCCGATTCGGAACCGGTGCCGCATTACCCAATATTTCGCCAACAGCTTTTCTGGTTGATCGCTGTGAGAACGTTTATGTATCCGGCTGGGGTGGTTCCACCCAGCAGCCCGCGGATCCTTATCCCAATGCAGGCACCATGGGTTTGACCGTTACACAAGATGCATTGCAGCGTCTTACCGATGGCCAAGATTTTTACTTTTTTGTACTGGAGCGTGACGCCAGGGGGCCAGCGCCGCTCTACGCGAGTTTTTTTGGGCAGAATGGTGGGTTCACTGATCATGTGGATGGCGGCACGAGCCGCTTCGACCGCAATGGTGTCATCTACCAGGGGGTGTGCGCCAACTGCGGCGGCAATGCGGTATTCCCTACCACTCCCGGAAGTTGGGGTCCCACGAGACCTGTATCGGCCAACTGTAATATGGGTATGATTAAGATTGCCTTTAATTTGGCAGGTGTGGGCGCCGATGTGCAGTCGCAGATCGGTGGTGTCGCCAGCGACACGGCGGGCTGTGTGCCATTGACCGTATTGTTTACCGACCAGATACGAAATGCGACGGAGTATATCTGGGATTTTGGCGATGGTAGTCCGCAGGTGGGCCCGGTGTCTGCCGCAAATCAGGGATTCAGGCAAGAGCATACGTACATGACACCGGGCACTTTCAGCGTGATGCTGATAGCCATCAACCCGTCCACCTGTAATCAGCGCGATACGTCTTATATGAATATCCGGGTGGGCATTCTGGAAGCCGACCTCCAGGCCAGTGTGGTGAAGCTGGATCCCTGTGAAGCTTTCAATTACCAGTTCAATAACCTTTCCACTACTTTACCCGTTCGGCCCTTTACAGACACCTCTTTTATTTGGGACTTTGGTGATGGTTCGCCCCGTGTTCGCGCCGGGCTTAGTCCTGTAACGCATAGCTATGCCGCACCGGGTACCTATAATGCCTGGTTGATACTGGCGGATACTGCTTATTGTAACTACCCAGATTCGCTGCAAGTAGTGGTGCGCGTTTCCGCCAATGTGGAAGCCAGTTTCGATGGCCCCGATGCAGGATGTGTACCCCTGGATGCTGTATTCACTTACACAGGATCGGGCGGACAAAGTTTTGAATGGGATTTTGGTGATCCGGGCTCAGGAGCCGACAATTTCTCAACGCTCGCCAATCCCACGCACCGTTTTAGCACACCAGGTACTTACCAGATAAGGCTTATTGTTACAGATCCCAATACCTGCAATCTCCGCGATACGTCTATCTCGGTGATAGTGGTGTCGCCAACGCCAACAGCCAATTTCAGTTATACGCCCACGGCACCCATTACCAATACACCCAATGTATTTACCAACCTTTCTTCACCGGATGCGGTGCGATTTATCTGGGATTTTGGTGATGGAAATACCCGTGAAACCACTTCAAGAGATAATATCACCTATCAGTATTCGGCAACGGGTACTTTTAACGCCTGCCTGATCGCTTTTAACAATGCGGGGTGCAGCGATACCCTTTGCCTGCCTGTTAGCACCATCGTAGTGCCGGCCCTGGATGTGCCCAATGCCTTCACGCCATTGAGTGGCGATGTGAACAGTGTTATTATGGTGCGCGGATTTGGAATAGCCAAAATGCGTTTCATTATCTGGAACCGCTGGGGACAAAAAGTATTTGAAACCAATAATCCCCTCGAAGGTTGGGATGGTCGTGTGAAAGGGGTAGTTCAACCCATGGATGTATATGCCTATACACTGGATGTAGAGTTTTTTGACGGAACAAAGACAACCAGAAAAGGTGATATAACGTTAATAAGGTAGCGAATTGAATATGCGATGCGGAAAACACATAGCAAGCTGGATGGGCGCCCTGCTTTTTGCAGGCATGGTTGCCGCGCAGGATCTGCATTTTTCGCAGTTCATGAATTCGCCTTTGGTTACCAATCCCGCGAATACTGGGTTTATGCCCGAAGGGGATTATCGCCTTGGTATCAATTACCGCAACCAGTGGTCATCGATCATGTCCGTGCCTTATAAAACCATGAGCGCCTTTGCCGATGCGCAGGTGGTGCAACGTGAAAATAGTTGGATGGGTATTGGCGGTGTTATTCTTCGCGATGTGGCGGGTAGTGGAAATCTCACTTCCACTAAAGTGTACGGCTCAGTGGCTTATCACCAGTTGATTGGCTATGGAAGCTTGCTCAGTATGGGATTTAATGTGGGTATTGCCAACAAGCGCATCAATACCACCAATCTTACTTTCCCTTCGCAATGGAACGGTGAGTTTTTTGACTCCCATAATATTGGCCAGGCGCCACAGCTCGATCGCACCAATATCAGCTATCTCGATATTCAGGCCGGCATCAACTATGCCTATTTCCCGGATGAAAATACCTATTTCAATGCCGGTTTTTCCACCATGCATATCAACCGGGCAAGAGAAACCTTCTTTGGTGAAAAAGTAGATGTGGACAATCGCATACCCATGCGGCATACAGCATTTATCAATGGCAGTTTCAAACTCAACGATCAGTGGATCTTTAATCCCAATTCCTATTTTTCCCTGCAGGCCAAATCCTACGAATGGTTGATTGGCATGAACGCACATTATAATCTTTCCGGCGATGGTACCAATGTACTCATCGGCGGACTCTACTATCGCAGTTCCGACGCATTTATCCCTATGGTAGGCCTGGGCCATAAAGACATGGTTTTCACATTCACCTACGACGCTACGGTATCTACCCTTCGCAACTACAACAATAGCCGGGGTGCCTATGAGTTCTCGCTCATAAAAACCGGCATCTTTGATCAATACAAAGGAACGCCGAGGGAGGCGAGGTGTCCGACGTTTAAGCTGTATTGACGTTATACGTTTTACGTAGTACGTTTTACGTTTGGTTTCAAGTCGTGGGTTTATAGCGCTTCTGCATGGTCCACAGAGGCTGGAAGGTTGTCTTAGCATAAATATCTGCGGTTATCTGCGCCAAAATCAGCGATGATCTGCGGGAAACCTCCTGAGCTTTGAAGATGTTGGACGAAGATCAACCATTTCCCAAAGAGTTACGATGATACTTTTGTAAACCATTACAGGACTTTAAACTTTAAACCTTAAACCAAACCTAAAACGTACAACGTATAACGTAATACGTAATACTTCTCCTTATTTTCGCATTCATGAACGCAACCCTCGAGCACGTGTCCCTGAATGAAACTTTGCTAAGCCAGTTTCGGCAAATAGTGGGTGATGCTTATGTGCATGTCGCCGAAGAAACCCTGCGCCAGTATGGGCATGACGAAACGGAAACCCTTCTCTTTTTGCCCGATGTGGTTATTAAGCCGGAAACTGCTGAGCAGATCAGCGCCATCATGCGCATTTGTCATCATCACCGGATACCCGTTACTCCACGCGGAGCAGGAACAGGACTGGCTGGCGGCGCCCTGCCCCAATTTGGTGGTGTGCTGCTGTCGATGGAGCGCATGAACCGCATACTGCAAATTGATGAACGGAATCTGCAGGTAACGACCGAGCCGGGTGTAATTACCGAAGTATTGCAGGATGCGGTAAAGGAGAAGGGGTTATTTTATCCCCCCGATCCCAGCAGCCGTGGATCCTGTTTTATCGGCGGCAATATTTCTGCCAATAGTGGAGGCCCCAAAGCGGTGAAGTATGGGGTGGTGCGCGATTATGTGCTGAACCTGGAGCTGGTATTGCCTACTGGCGATATCATTTGGACAGGAGCTAATGTGCTGAAGAATTCCACCGGCTATAATCTCACGCATTTGGTGGTGGGTAGCGAGGGCACCCTGGGTATCGTTACCAAAATAGTTTTGCGTCTGATTCCTCTTCCGAAATATGATCTGCTGATGTTGGTGCCTTTTCGTTCGTTGGAAAATGCCAGCGAAGCCGTGAGCGCCATTTTTCGTGCGGGTTTTACACCCTCCGGCCTTGAGCTGGTGGAGATTGATGCCCTGCTCATTACCAGCCAGATGGTGGAGCATACTGCCTTACCCCTTACCGATGATATAGAAGCACACCTGTTGATAGAAGTGGATGGGAGCAATATGGATTTGCTGATGCAGGAAATGGAGCAGATTGCCGGACTGATGGAGCAGTTTGATGCGGGCGAAATCTTTTTCGCCGACGATGCCCAGCAAAAAACAGAACTCTGGAAATTGCGCCGACGCACGGCCGAAGCGGTGAAGCTGGCCGGCTATACCATTGAAGAAGATACCGTGGTACCTCGAGCGGAATTGCCGGCGTTGATCCGGGGCGTGAAAGAACTGGGGCGTGAACGAGGCTTTCATGCCGTATGCTATGGGCATGCCGGCGACGGCAACCTGCATATCCGCATAAAAAAAGAGGGCACACCCAATAGCTATGGCGATGCGGCTATGACCGAAGACCTTCGCGCTCTTTTCCAGCTCGTGAAAAGCCTGGGGGGAACGCTAAGTGGCGAACATGGAGTAGGGCTGATTCAGAAGCCCTATATGGATATCGCTTTCGATCCGGTACAATTGGAACTGATGCGGGGTATCAAGAAAACATTTGATCCACACAATATTCTCAATGCCGGCAAAATTTTTGACCTGTGAGCGAAACGACACATAACGAATTGCGGGCCACCTGGAAGAGTATAAAAATACTCTGCACCGCATTGGCCATTGCCGCCAGCATCTTTGTGCTGGTTGCATTGCTGCTGAATCAGTTCTGGGGAACCATGCAGCCAGAGTGGAATGCCTACCGCACCTGGATTCTCGCCGGCCTTGCCTTGCTTAGTTTTTTAATGTTGCTATCAGGAAGAATGGCCATGCGCAAACAGTTGCAGATGGCGCTGGAACCGCAGCGGACCCTGGCCGAAAAATTGCAGTATTACCGCGTCGGCCTCCTTATGGATATGGCGAATAAAGAGTTTATCATTATTCTTTCGGCCATCATTTTTTTAATGACCGGCGATTTTGCCTATCTCGCTTTCGCAGCGGTAATGCTCGGTTTTATGCTAGCCGCGCGACCGCAGAAGTCGAAACTGCAGTCTATACTGCAATTATCGCAACATGAAATTTCGGAACTGGAGTAAATCAATCGATATGAAAAAAGGATTATTGTTGCTGGCATTTTTCGGATACCTGTCATCACATGCACAGGATGAAGAAGAAAAAGGATTTCGCAAGGAAAACCTGTTTACGGGTGGAAGTATCTCGCTGGGTTTTTCCAGTAATAGCTTTCAGATAGGAGGCAATCCTATGTTTGGTTATAGCTTCACCCACTGGCTGGATGCAGGGCTTGTTGTCAACTACAACTATGCCTCCTTCCGCGACTGGCGGGTGTTTGATGATAAGTTGCGCCAGTCAACCTATGGCGCAGGTGTATTTACCCGCCTATACCCGGTGAGGTTTCTATTCGTACAGGGGCAGGTGGAGCATAATTTCACCAAACAAAAATATTTCCCACCCGGCGGCGGTAGCAGTAGCAACACTTTATCTATCGATGCAACCAGCCTGCTGGTTGGTGCGGGATATTCCACCAATCGCTTTCCCGGCAGCGGCCAACCCTTTTTTTATATGTCATTGCTGTTTGACGTGTTGGGTGATGATTTTTCTCCCTATATCGATTCGCGGGGCAGAGCCATTCCCATTGTGCGTGCCGGCTTGCAGGTGCCCTTGTTCCAGGGAGCATCGGGTCGTCGCTAATCATTTTGAAGATGCGAGATGATTTCCCGGGGCGATGGCAGCACGATCAGCCGCCTGTAAGCTTCTTCGTATAAGAAGCCTTCGCCATGCATTTGTTCCACATGGGCTATCAGGTGCCCGTAGAAATTGCCTGAATTCAGGATAAATATTTTTTTATCGTGAATGGAAAGCTGATTCCAGGTCAGCATTTCAAACAGTTCATCGAGTGTGCCAAAGCCCCCTGGCAACACAATGGCGGCATCGGCCAGTTCATACATCTTTCGCTTGCGTACATGCATATCAGGAACTACCAGTAGTTCGGATATGGCATTATGTTGCCGCTCCCAATCTACCAGCACCTGTGGAATTACGCCGATCACTTTTCCGCCTCGTTCCATTACCTTATCGGCAATAGCGCCCATGAGGCCCACACTGCCGCCACCATATACCACGGTGAGGCCCGCCGCTGCCAGTAAATGGCCCAGTTCGTTGGCATGTTGCTGAAACAGTTCATTCTTGCCAAACTTCGACCCGCAAAAAACCGCAACCGATTGTATGGACATAGCCTTTATATTTGCTGCAAAGGGAAGACAAAATAGTTAAGGCGCAAAAATTTTGAGCACGCTGCTCATTTATTCATAAAAACTTCACTATGCCTGCGGGATTATTGTTAGGTTTTGTAATCGGGTATTTCATCTTATTATTGATCGTTGCGTGGTACACTTCGCGCAACGCGAATAATGATTCATTCTTTATCGGCAACCGCAATAGCAACTGGATGCTGGTTGCTTTCGGGATGATCGGTACCAGTCTTTCGGGTGTCACTTTTGTAAGTGTGCCCGGTGGTGTGGGGGCTTCGTCATTTGCGTATTTCCAGATCATGATCGGTTACCTGATCGGTTACCTGGTAATCGCTTACGTGCTGTTGCCGCTTTATTATCGGCTCAACCTCACGTCGATCTACAATTATCTGAGCACGCGCCTGGGCTTTTACAGTTACAAAACCGGCGCATCCTTTTTTATACTTTCGCGCACCCTGGGTGCAACGGCCCGTCTCTACCTGGTGGTAAAGATTTTGCAGGATACCATTTTTTCCAGTTTCAGTTTTGTGATTCCCTTCTGGGTCACCACGCTGATTATCCTGATTATGATCCTGATCTATACCTATGAGGGCGGGGTAAAAACCATTGTTTTTACCGACACCCTGCAAACTACATTCATGCTCACCGGCCTGGTAGTATGCGTGGTGTATATCTTGAACCAGATGGACATGGGCCTGGGCTCGGCTCTTTCTACCATGGGCGATAAAGGCTATTCGCAGATATTTTTCACGGATATGAATGATAGCAGCTTTTTCCTCAAACAGATACTCGCGGGGGCTTTCATCACTATCACCATGACGGGTATGGATCAGGAAATGATGCAAAAGAATATTTCGGTAAAAACCCTCAAGGATTCGCAAAAGAACGTGGTTACACTCAGTGTGATCATGCTTTTTGTGATCCTGCTTTTCCTGGTGTTGGGTGGGTTACTGTATTTGTACAGCGAAAGCCTGGGTGCCGCTTATACTACCGTTCAGGAAAATGGCAAGGAAGTAACGAAATGGATGCTAAACGGAAAGGATATTGGCGCCGACAAGCTGTTCCCCGCTATCGCCATGGACCATATGCCTCCTATTGTGTCGGTAATATTCATCATTGCCCTGATTTCCGCGCTATTTCCCAGTGCCGACGGAGCCATTACGGCGCTTACTTCCAGCTTCTGCATCGATATCATTGGCATGCAGCGGAAAAGCGAATGGACAGATGCACAGAAAAAAAGAATCCGCCAGAGGGTCCACCTCGTGTTCGCAGGTATTTTCCTTTTGTTTGTGATGGTATTCCGCTGGGTGGATAATCCCAGTATGATCGATGTGATTCTGAAAGTGGCGGCTTATACCTATGGACCACTGCTGGGACTTTTCAGCTTTGGCATATTAACCAGGCGGCAGGTGAAAGATAAATTCGTTCCCCTTGTGTGCATAGCCGCCCCGCTGATTTGCCTGCTGATCGAAAAGAACCAGTCTCTGCTTTTCGGATCATTTGAAATTGGGCTTGAATTGTTGATATTGAACGGGCTCATCACTTTTGTGGGTCTGATGGCCTTGTCGAAAAAAGCATAATGGAAATTATTCCCGCGCATATTGAAGCTTTTGCGGACGCGTACACGAGCCCCGAGTCGGAGCTGCTGGCGGAGATCAGTGCCTATACTTATGCGCAGCATCCTGAATCGCATATGCTCAGTGGTCATGTGCAGGGCAAGCTGCTCTCGATGATCAGTCACATGCTTCGCCCGCGCCGCGTACTCGAGATAGGTACCTTCACGGGTTATAGTGCTCTATGCCTGGCGGCGGGCATGCCGGCCGATGGGCAATTGCATACCATAGAGCTGCGTGAGGCCGATGCCAGGCTGGCCCGTTCGTATTTTGATCGCTCAGCTTTTAAGAACCAGATAATTTTGCACCAGGGTAATGCGTTAGAGATCATTCCCGGATTGGCCGAAACCTGGGACCTGGTGTTTATTGATGCTGATAAGCCCGGTTATGAGGCATATTTTAACCTCGTATTGCCCCGGATCCGTGAAAACGGCTTTATCTTAGCGGATAATATCTTCTTTCACGGACAGGCGCTGGAGACGGAACCAAAGGGGAAGAATGCCAAAGCCATGAAGGCTTTTAATGATATGATCCGTGGGAGAGAAGATATTGATAAGTTGGTGATCACCCTGCGGGATGGATTATACCTGATTCGAAAAAAATAATAACGTGCAAAGCAAAATGCTAAAGAAAGGGATATTGCTGGCCGGCCTGTTGGCGGTTGGTCTTTGCATAAAGGCCCAGGGCCCTGAAGTGGTGCAGGCCTATATAGTACAATATCGCCAGTTGGCGATCGCCGAAATGCAGCGTAGCGGAGTGCCTGCTTCCATCAAGCTGGCGCAGGGGATTCTGGAAACAACGGCTGGTACCAGCGACCTGGTTCAGCGTAGCAATAATCATTTTGGGATCAAATGTAAATCGAACTGGACTGGTGAGTCTGTATCGCATACCGATGATGCGCCCAATGAATGTTTTCGAAAATACCCCAGTCCTGAAGATTCCTATAAGGATCATTCCGATTTCCTGAAAAATAATACCCGCTATGCCGGATTGTTTAAGCTCGATGGGGAGGATTATAAAGGCTGGGCTTATGGTTTGAAGAAAGCTGGCTATGCCACCAGCCCACGTTATCCCACTGCGCTGATCAAACTGATCGAAGAATATAATCTTCAGGATTATTCGCTGATGGCTTTGGGCAAGAAGGAAATTCCCTGGCAGGAATGGGCATCAGCTCCTGCAGCCACCAAAGAGGTAGAGCCGATCAGTGCTGTGCAAACGGAAGCATCGCCTTCGCAGGCGTTGCCGGCGGCAGCAACAGTTCCCGGTTACCCCGAGGGCGAGTTCCGGATCAACCAGACCCGTGTAATATATGCCCCGGCCGGAACCAGCCTGCTTACCCTGGCCATGAAGTACGATATTCCCCTGAAGCGTTTGTTTGAGTTCAATGAAATGGAGGAGCAGGAAAGCCTGCCCAAAGCGCAGTTGATTTATCTGCAACGCAAACGCAAAGTGGCGGAAGAGGATTATCATGTTGTGCGGGAAGGCGAATCGCTTTATGATATTGCCCAGGCCAATGGCCTCCGGCTCGATGCCCTGCTCGAGTACAATTCGCTTAGCCGGGGTATGGAACCCACCGTGGGCACCCGCCTCGCTTTGCGCAAGAAAGAGGCAGGCAATAATTCTTCGCAAAACGGAAAATCAAAAACGACCGCTTTTTCCCGGTAATTTTGCCCGGAAAGCGGTATGCTTATGGCTCAGATTAAACTGCACGATAAGGAATTTGAAACCTACCTGGCCGAAGAGGTTATACAACAACGCATCAAGGAACTGGGGCTAAAGATCAGTGAGGACTATGCGGGCCGCCGGCCGCTTTTTGTGGCTATACTCAATGGTTCCTTCATGTTTGCTTCCGACCTGTTTAAATATCTGCAGATAGAAGCGGAGATTTGTTTCATCAAGCTCTCCTCCTATAAAGGAACCCAAAGCTCCGGCAAAGTGATTACCACTATTGGTTTGGATGATGACCTCTTTGGCCGCGACGTGATATTGGTGGAAGATATTGTGGATACGGGAAGAACCCTGCACAATTTTCTTCCCCGACTCATACATCAGCAACCCCGGTCTTTGAAGCTGGCCACGCTTTTGCATAAGCCGGAAGCGACGGAGTTTCCGTTGAGTCTCGACTATGTTGGCTTTACGATACCCAACAAATTTGTAGTGGGCTATGGCCTCGATTATGATGGGCTGGGTCGCAACCTGAAGGAGATTTATCAGTTGGTTTCCTGATAATTATGGATTACCAGCAATTTTTATCAATTTTGCAGTCAATATATCCGATTGAAGACCACCTGCACGATATTGCTATGCCTTCTCGTATGCTCATCTGCACGTAGCCAGCAGTTTTACTTGCGTGGTGAGGTGAAAGATGAATCAGGCAACCCATTGCAAAATGTCGCCATCCTAAGCCATCGTACCGGTTATATGTACCGTAGCGGCACCACCGGCGCATTTGGTATCATCAGCGCGCACAAGGTAGACACTTTCAGCTTTTCGATGGATGGTTATAAGAAAGAAATAGTGGCCGCGCACACCGATGAGTACCTGTCGGTGAAAATGAAACTCGCGCCACTGAGCAGCGCCAATTCCCATCGGCAGAATAAGTTGCTTTCCTTTACCAGGGGTATGGCCCGCGAAGACCATCGCAAGTGGTTTGCCGGTGATGAAACCTATGCGTCCACCGTGGAGAACCGGTTTGTGAATGCCGGACATTTTCCCAATACGGGCTTGTCATTGAATGTGGACCGGGCTTCTTACAGTAATATTCGCCGCTTTCTGCACATGAATTCGGTGGTGCCGCCAGATGCGGTACGGATCGAGGAAATGCTGAATTATTTCAACCTCAATTATCGCCGGCCGCCACCGGACCAGGTATTTGATATCCGTACACAGGTAACGGACTGTCCCTGGAATGCGCAAAACCGTCTTTATTTCGTAAACCTGTCTGCGCAGAAACTCAACCTTGATACGCTGCCACCCAGCCACCTGGTTTTTCTAATTGATGTGTCGGGCAGTATGGATATGCCGAATCGCCTGCCATTGTTGCAATCGGCCTTCCGGATGCTGGTGAGCAATTTGCGCGCGAAAGATAGTGTGGCGATTGTAGTATATGGGGGCATTACCGCTACCATGTTGAATACAACAAGTGGCGCGGAGAAGGATACCATTCTCAAAGTAATCGACAAACTGACTCCGGGTGGTAGCACGCCGGGAGAATCGGGCATACGGCTGGCTTACAGTATTGCCCGCAATCACTTTATTGCCGGGGGCAACAACCGTGTGGTGTTGGCTACCGATGGTGACTTTAATGTGGGGCTGCGTACCGAGGAGGAACTGGAGGAGTTGATTACCCGCAACCGCGAATCGGGCATTTATCTCACCTGCCTGGGGGTGGGCATGGGCAATTATAAGGACTCCAAGATTCAGACCCTCGCAAGAAAGGGCAATGGCAATTTCGCTTATCTCGACAGCCATATGGAAGCCGAGAAAGTATTGTTGCGCGAGTTTACCCAAACCCTTTATGCCGTGGCCGATGATGCCTATATGAATGTGGAGTTCAATCCCGAGATGATAAAGAGTTATCGGCTGTTGGGGTTCGATAATAAGGTAGGTGCCTTAAACGACACCAGCGCAGTAGTAGAAGGCGGGGAAATTGGCTCCGGCTATGCCATGACGGGTATTTTTGAGATAGAACCATCCTCATCCGAAACGGTACCTCTGGGTCCCATGGCGCATATCTATTTGCGCTACCGGAATGCCGGTGATACCGTGGCGCGGGAAATGCGGCATAATAGTTTTTATTTGTACCAGCCCCTGCCACAGCTCGATTCTTCCTTTGGATTCAGCAGCGCTGTAGCCCTGTTTGGGTCCATGCTGAAGCAATCCTCCTTCACCAAAGACATTACCTGGCCGGCCCTTTCTACCCTGGCCAAAAAATATGCGAGTCCTTCCGATATTTTGCAGCAGGAATTTCTAGCCCTCATTGAGCAGGCGAGGGTTCATTATGATACGAGGAAATCAAGGAAAAGGCGGAAGTAGGGGGGAGAACGTGAGACGTGAGACGTGAGGCGTGAGTGGTGAGTAGGGTTTGAAAAATTCTGCGAAAATCTGCGTCGAAATCTGCGACCATCTGCGGGAAATGATGCCTGCACCGCCAACATCATCAAAGGACAAAATGGTTCCCGCAGATTTTCGCAGATTAATGCGCAGATTTGCGCAGACATAGTTTGCCGCCGATGCGGGCGGTTTTTTCGCAATAATTCATCCGTAGAGACGCGCTGCGCGCGTCTCCGCCGCTGAAGAGATGAGGTTTTTTTTAAATTAAAACCTATCCATTTTGCATTGCAGGATCCAATGCATATGATATGGATGCTGACCCTGTATCAGCAACATCATAGCATGATTGAGAGACGCGCGCAGCGCGTCTATACGAGTGCTCCCATTAGATTTTTAATTGAGGAAAAATGAAGCTTTTTCGATATTTAACCTATTTATTTTATTCGTACTACTCGAAAGGGCCAAGGAGAAATGCTGCTTACTTAAGTTCAATCCTTGGTGTGACATTTTTGATATATATCCAACTTTTTATTATTGCAGCATTGCTTCATGTAGAACATTATATACCTGTAAGAGTGAATGATTCAAAAGTTGAAAAGTATCTCAAATTGTCCTTATTTATATCTCCAATTTTTTTTGTTTTGTACTTTGGAGTGAAGGAAGAAAGACTTATTGCTCTGAGAGAGAAGCTTGGGTATAAACATTTCGATAAAGAGATAACTCATCGGGTTCTATTATTTACCTATTTGTTCTTATCGCTTTTGGCTTTATTTGCTTTGGCCATTATGAGGAAGGGTTGAATATGTTGGCGTCTAATGCCGCGGGCACCCGGTCGGAAGGCGGTCCGACCGAGGTACGGCAGATGCGGAAAGTTGATTCAGGCTGAAATAAATATCTCCTTAACCGTATAACAAAAATGTCATCAATGATTGAATCCCCCACCGCGGTAAATACAAACAATATTTTTATTCGTAAAGCCCGCTATAAACATCCTGAATCATTAAAGTAGAGACGCGCGCAGCGCGTCTTTACGATTGGAATGCAGTTTGATATTTCCTACGCAATCAATAAGAAGACTAAGTCATCAAATCCATCCCATCGCAGCCGTTTTTAAAAGCAGAAGGCCTCCCATCGGGAGGCCTTCTGCTTTTAAAAACGATTAGTGATGATGTTCCTGTACCATCTTCGTAAAGTCTTCCGCGGAAATGGATTTATCCGTGGGCTTTACCTGGGTTTCGGACCACTCAAAGATTTTCTGGGTCTGAATGCGATTGTAGGAATCCTCCACATATTTCCGGTCCTGCATCATCTTCTCCACATAGGAGTCCATCCAGGGCTGGTCGGTGCCGGCACCCATGCCACCCATATAGCCCAGCAATTGCTGGCGGGCAAACTGGCGGATTTCATCCGGCTGCACCTGTATTGAATTTTCCTGTACAATCTTGTCGGTAATCAGGGTCCATTTCAAACCCTTCAGGAAACCGGGAAATTCCTGCTCCACCTGCTCATCGGTTTTGGGGGTAGTGCCCTCTTCATTCTGCCCCTGCAACTTCATCCATTTCTTCAAAAACTCTTCGGGGAATTCAATAGTCGTATTGTCGAGCAGGAGATGATATACCTGGTCGTGTATCTGGTTGCGGGCTTCGCGATTCCAGTAGGCCTGAATTTCTTCCTTAATTTTGTTGCGGAAATCGGATTCGGTTACCACATCGCCATCGGGATAGAACTGGTTGAAGAATTCGGCGTTCAGCTCTTTTTTCTCCAGCAAACCTACCTTGGTCAACTCGATACGGAAACGGCGACCGGAATCTTCTTTTTGCAGACCAAGGTCGCTTAAGATGAATTCCAGTTCTTTTTCATCAAAAGCATCGGCGAGTACGGCGTCAACCTTTTCACCGGCTTTCTTGCCCATCCACTGACCACGAACGGGTTCCTTAAAATATTTCAGCAGCAGGGAATTGTCTTTGCTGATGCCGTCTTCCAGCGTATTGCCTTCCGCGTCCAGTTCAGTAAACTGCACATTCAATACGTTCTCTTCATTATCTACTGCCTCGCGGTCCAGCATATTGCCATAGCGGTTTTGCAGGCGCGATACTTCGGCATCAATCATTTCGTCGGTTACCGTTACCACATAGCGGGTGATGGGTGCTTTCGCAAAATCGGGAAGCTGAAACTCCGGCTTCATGCCTATTTCGAAATGAAAGGTATAGTCGGCGGGATTGTTTACATCCAACTGGCGGAAATCAGAATCGAGGGGCAGGGGCTGGGCAAAGATGTCGAGCTTATCGTTTTGCAGATAGCCGATCAGTTCCCGGTCCACCGAGCGCAATACCTCTTCGGTAAACAAAGAGGGGCCATACATTTTCTTGATCAACCCTGCGGGTACCATGCCCTTCCGAAAGCCGGGTATATTGGCTTTCTTGCTATAGTCTTTCAGCGCTTTTTCGAAAGAGGGGAGATAATCTTTTTTCTCTAATGCCACGGTCAGCTTCTCGTGCAATAAGCCGATATTTTCCCTGGTGACTGTTGCCATAATTTGATTTTTGAAGTCCCCCAGACCCCTTGGGGGATAATGATGATGGAAGGAACCCTATACCTGATGACCAGGGGCCTCCTGCTTGCCCCGGGGCGGGGGTTGTCCGGATGGAGGGACTCGAACCCCCACACCTTGCGGCATCAGATCCTAAGTCTGACGTGTCTACCAATTTCACCACATCCGGAAAAGAACCTACCGACTCTCCGGCCGGGCCGGGTTTTGGAATCGGGCTGCAAATGTAGCGCATTTCACTAAAAAAAGGGCCGCTTTTTTCGTAAATTCGTAGTCCTTACGCATGGAAACCATCGCACAAACGCCCCGCTATAACTTGAATGAGGAACAGGAAAGAAAGCTGATCCTCAGGGAATACCGTTCCCTTTTGCGCTCGCTGAAAGCAAAGTTGAAACCCGGCGACAAAAAATTGCTGCGGACGGCTTTTGAAATGTCGGCCGAGGCCCATAAAACCATGCGCCGCAAAAGCGGGGAACCCTATATCCTGCACCCCCTGGCCGTAGCCAAAATTTGTGTGGAAGAAATTGGTCTTGGGGTCCGCTCCAGCATCTGCTCCCTGCTGCACGATACGGTGGAAGACACCGATATATCGCTGGAAGATATTGAACGCGAATTTGGCCAGGAGATCGCCCGGATTGTGGATGGCTTGACCAAGATCTCCAACGTAATTGATATCAACGCTTCGCAACAGGCCGAGAATTTCAAAAAGATCCTGCTCACGCTCACCGATGACCCCCGCGTAATCCTGATAAAGCTGGCCGACCGCCTGCACAATATGCGCACCCTCGAGAGCATGAAGCGGGAGAAACAATTGAAGATCGCTTCCGAAACGGTTTATGTATATGCTCCGCTGGCCCACCGTATGGGCCTTTATAATATCAAGACGGAGATGGAAGACCTGGCGATGAAGTATATGGAACCCGATGTTTACCGCGACATCGCCAAAAAACTGGCCGAAACCAAGCGCGAAAGGTCCAAATACATCAACGAATTCATCCGACCCATCCGCGAAAAGCTGGAACGCAGCCAGTTTAATTTCGAGATCTATGGCCGGCCTAAAAGCATCCATTCCATCTGGAATAAAATGAAGAAGAAGGCGGTGGACTTTGAAGAAGTGTACGACCTCTTTGCCATCCGCGTCATCCTCGATTCACCATCGGAAAGGGAAAAAGAAGACTGCTGGAAAGTGTATTCGATGATTACCGACGAATACACGCCATCGCCGGAGCGCTTACGCGACTGGCTCAGCAATCCCAAATCGAATGGCTATGAAGCCCTGCATACCACGGTGATGGGGCCACAGGGTAAATGGGTGGAAGTACAGATACGCACCAAGCGAATGAACGAGATTGCGGAAAAAGGCCTGGCCGCCCACTGGAAATACAAGGAAGGCGCGGCGGATGAAAGCCGTTTCGATAAATGGTTTCAACAGATCCGGGAAGTAATCAGCAACCAGGATACCGATAGTATCGATTTTTTACAGGACTTTAAGACCAGTTTCCTCGCCGAAGAGATCTATGTATATACCCCCAAGGGGGATGTGAAGATGTTACCGGTAGGATCCACCGCATTGGATTTCGCTTTTGCGATCCACAGTGCCGTGGGCAGCAAGACCATCGGAGCCAAAGTGAACCATAAGCTGGTACCCATCAGCCATAAGCTGCGCAGCGGCGACCAGGTGGAGATCATCACAAGCAATAAGCAAAAGCCCAGCGAAGACTGGCTGAGCTTTGTGGTAACTGCCAAGGCGCGGGGAAGAATCAAAGACGCGCTGAAAGAAGAAAAAAGAAAGATTGCTGACGAAGGGAAATATACCATTCAACGGAAGCTGGAGGGTATGGGCGCGGCCCTGAATGCGCATAATATAGAGCAACTGGTACACTGGTTCAAGCTACCCTCGCAGCTCGATCTGTTTTACCAGGTAGCGGTGAAGAATGTGGACCTGAAAGACCTGAAAGAATTCAAGGTTGTTGGGGAAAACATCGAATTGCCCAGGCCGGCCAAGACTGTGCAGGAGTTTAAACAGGAGTTCAGCCCGCAGAATAATATCAACAAGAAAGATGCGGAACTGATCATATTCGGGGAAAGCAGCGACAAGATCGTGTACAACCTGGCAAATTGCTGCAAACCCATACCCGGTGATGACGTGTTTGGCTTCGTTACCACCGGCAAGGGCCTCACCATCCACAGAACCAATTGTCCGAATGCCGCCAAGTTACTGGCCAATTACGGGCATCGGGTCGTGAAGACCAAATGGGCCAAGAATAAGGAGATATCCTTCCTCACCGGTATGCGCATTATTGGCATGGATGATGTGGGAGTGATACATAAAATTACCAACTTGATTTCGGGCGAGTTGCGTATCAATATCAGCGCTTTGAGTGTGGAGGCCAAAGAAGGACTGTTTGAAGGGAATATCAAAGTGTTTGTGCACGACAAGGAGGAACTGGATGAGCTGGTGAGTCGTTTAAAGCAACTTCCGGGGATTGAGTCGGTGGAGCGATTTGATACGGAAGATGTGGTGAATGGGTAAAAACAGGACCTGATTCCTGATGGGAGGTGAAAGTTTTTCCTTAACTTGTTTGTACTAATATATTTTTTAGATAGGGACTACTGCCACACTGCTATGAGAAAAAGACGGTTATACCGTATTTTGGTTATCCTTTTTGTGCTCGCGAATCCGTACTTCAGCCGATCACAGGATTTTTCCTTTGCCTGTAATCGCGATACCACGATTTCGGGCTGTTCACTAAATCCCTGCTTCACGCTGAGGGCCCTGGTGCCGGATATACATGCTTCATCTGCCAATTACGAAGTGAATCCCATTGTGCAGAATGGGAATGCCTGTGTACCGCAATACCTGGCCCCCGAAACTTTTGGCACCCCCACCAATCTGGTGCAGGATGATACCTATAGCGCTTTAATTCCCATCGGCTTTCCATTCAGTTTCTATGGCGTCAACTATACTAATCTTGTTGTAGGCAGCAATGGCACCGTCTGCTTTGACGCTACCCGTGCCGGGCAGGCCGCGCATTATGGTCTATTGTTTGATGGAAGTGCTTTAGGTGAAGTAGGGAGTCCCGTAGACCTTCCCAGCGCGCTTTACGATGCGGCGCAGATCATGGGTGCCTATCACGATTTGAATATAAATGTTACCTCATCGCCTAATCGTCGGATACAATATCAGACCATTGGTGTGGTTCCCAACCGCAAATGGATCGTCAGTTTTTTTGAAGTCCCTCTTTTTGCATGTGATGCTCAGTTTCAAAATACCCAGCAAATTGTACTGAACGAAGCCACCGGCATCATTGAAGTACTGATCTATAGCAAGGAGATTTGCACAAACTGGAATCAGGGCCGTGCCATGATCGGCATCCAGAATGCTACCCGCGATCAGGCGGTGATGGCACCGGGCCGCCGGGCATCGGATGCTCCCTGGGGTGCCAGGGGACGAAATGAAGCCTGGCGTTTTGTGCCCTCCAGCGGCAATTCGCTTTTCCTGCGTGCCGAACTTTATATTGCCGGCAACGCCACTCCAATAGCTACTCTGAATACGCCTTCCGGGATAGCCGGCAACGGTAACCTGGAATTGCTGTTTCCGAATATTTGTCCGCCTGCAGGTGCCACTACCACCTATATCATTAAATCGGTTTACGCAAAATATGATGACCCGAATGTTGAGGTTGCCGGCTACGACACCATGCGCGTAACCCGCTCATCAGCTACGGATCTGGGCGCTACCGCCAGTGCCACGGCCTCTTCCTGTGGCGCCAATGGCACGGGCAGTATAACCGTTGCTGTACCCGCAGGAAATGGTAGTGGCCAGTTTGAATACAGCATTAGCTCTGCCACGGGTCCCTGGCAGGCATCTAATAGTTTTACCAATCTGCCTCCTGGTAACTATACCGCCTGGGTGCGCGACCTCAACGGAAGTTGCGGCAGCGCGGTGCCGGTTACCGTGGGTACCACCGGTGAATTGCAGGTAAGTTTCACCAGCACGCCCAGCAGTTGCCCCGGCGCCCGAAATGGCAGCATTACCCTTACTACCAGTGGCACTTCGCATACCCAATACCAGATTAACGGAAGCAACTGGGGCTCTTCGAATGTGATTACCGGTCTTTTGGCGGGTAGTTATTTTATTAATGTAAGGGATACCAGTACAGGCTGTGTCGCTAACAACATTACGGTTACGGTAACTGCCGGAAATTCGCCGGTTACCGGTACCGCGTCGGCCACCCCCACTTCCTGTGCAGGATTAAATAATGGAACCATCACGGTTACTCCCAATGGCGCCGGGCCATTTGAATATTCGTTAAATGGCGGCAACTGGCAGCCATCCAATACATTTAATGGATTAGCACCGGCAAACTATACGGTTACTATTCGTGAAGGAGGGGTATGTACCTCGGCCCCCATCAATGTAACCGTGAATGCGGGTGCGGGCCTGAATCCTACCGTCACCAATACACCCACTACCTGCCCGGGCATCAACAACGGTACCATTACCGTACAGTTCCCCGCCGGTACGGCCGCACCCTATACGGTGGTGCTGGATGGAACCACAAATATTGTCAACAACAACCCGGTTACTTTCACAGGTATATCCGCCGGTACAAGAACCCTTCGTATCACCGATGCCAATGGTTGCGCCACCAGCAATGCCATCAGCGTGAATATTGGAACGGGTACCGGCTTTACGGCTGCACATACCAGCACTGCGGTTAGTTGTTTTGGCGCAGCAGATGGTGTAATCGATATCAATATCGCAACACCCGGTACGGCGCCCTACACTTTTGTGCTGAATGGCACTACCACGCAAACCGGCACCAACGGCACGCAGTTTACCGGGCTGGCTGCAGGCAATTATTCAGTATTGGTAACCGACGCTGCCGGTTGCAGCTACACCATCGCGTCTATTGACCTGGCATCGCCGCCGCAGCTGACCGCAACTGCGAACGTATTGCCGGTATCCTGCAGCGGATCCGGCAACGGGCAGATCATCCTGAATGCAACAGGGGGCACGCCTCCTTATAGCTATTCCATCGACAATATCAATTTTCAAAGCTCATCGCAGTTTGATCTGCCAGCCGGCAGTTATGATGCCTATATAAGAGACGCGCGCGGTTGCACTTTTTCGCTAACGGGTTTAACCATCATTCAACCGGCTCCACTGCTGGTGCAGATAACTGGCACCACTAATGCCACCTGTGCGGGTGGAGCCGACGGGCGCGTGGAAGTGGCAGCCAGCGGCGGCACGGCGCCTTATAGTTATTCCGCCGATGGCGGTTCCAGCTTCCAACAGGACAATATCCTGCTGCTGACCCCGGGCAGTTACACCATCACCGTTCGCGATGCTAATGGTTGCGAAACCAGCAGTGCCGCGGTGAATGTAGGATTGACCAATACACTCAGCTTTACGCCCATGACCGATCCGGCACCGATTTGCGAAGGCGAATCCGTAGAGCTTCAAACCAGCAGTAATGCCACGCAGTTTAGCTGGACACCCGCAATAAGTATTAATGATGTGAACATCGCCAGCCCGGCAGTGTCGCCTGCAACAACAACCACTTATACAGTTATTTATACGCTGGGTCAATGTACGGCCAATGATGACATAACGGTAACGGTAAGGCCCGCTGCTGTGGCCAATGCCGGCGCCGATGCCACCATTTGTGCCGGACAGAATTACCAATTGCAGGGCTCGGGTGGCATTTCCTATAGCTGGTCGCCCGCACAATACCTGAGCGATCCACAGTTGGCCAACCCAACCGTATTGTCGCCCGCGCAATCAATAACCTACAGCCTGCATGTAACCGACGCAAACAATTGCCGTTCGCTCCAGCCTGATCAGATGGTACTGACCGTAACGCCTCCGATTCAGATCCAGGTGTTGCCATCCGATACGGTGGTATATCCCGGTGCCCAGTTTAATCTGCAGGCCATTTCGCCGGCCACGCAATATACATGGACGCCTTCCACTTACCTGAACAACCCACAATCCGACGCACCCCTGTTCACGGCTCCTGCGGCAGGGCAGGAAATTCAGTATCGCGTAAGTGGAACAACGGACGCCGGTTGCCAGGGTGAGGGATTTGCGAGCATCAAAGTGTATGCCGGCCCTGAATTGTATGTGCCCAATGCCTTCACCCCCAATGGCGATGGCCGCAACGACCTGTTTTTCCCCTTCCCCGTAGGCGTAAAAAGCCTGGATTATTTTCAGGTATATAACCGATGGGGTCAATTACTCTTTAGTACACGAACGCTGGGCGAAGGCTGGGATGGCCGCAATGCGGGCAATGACCAACCCGCCGGCGTCTATATCTGGCAATTAAGAGCGGTGATGGAAGGAGATGTGGAAGTGAAAAGGCAGGGAACGGTAGTATTAATTCGGTGATTTGGGGATTCGGTTATTTGATGAGCCGCCTTGGGGCTGGCAGGTTTGTTTAAAGTTGAAAGTTAGGGTTTAAGGTTTTCGCATTTTATTTTACGCGGGGCCGAAATAGATGCATAATTCGTTGATTGAACAGACTATTCGATCCCGAATATTCCATTCTTCCCCGATTACTCATCAGCAGAAAACGGAAAACATAAAACGTAGAACGTATAACGTAAAACTTACTACTTACTACTTCTCTTTAAACCTTATTTTTGCCGCCGTTGACCAAAAAAACGTAATCAACAATTAATATCCGTCATGGTAGATGTATTACTCGGCCTCCAGTGGGGCGATGAAGGCAAGGGCAAGATAGTAGATTATTTCGCCAAAGATTATGACCTGGTGGCCAGGTTCCAGGGTGGGCCCAATGCGGGACATACCCTATACATTGGCGACAAAAAAGTAGTGTTGCACCAGATCCCTTCGGGTGTATTTCATGCACAAAAGCTGAACCTGATTGGTAACGGTGTGGTGTTGGATCCCGTAACCCTGAAGCGCGAATGCGATACGGTGGCAGGTTTTGGCGTGGACCTGAAAAAGAATCTGTTTATTGCCGAGCGCACGCACCTGATTCTGCCCACTCACCGCGCGCTGGATAAGGCAGCCGAAGCATCAAAGGGTGGACAAAAAATTGGCAGCACCCTGAAAGGAATTGGCCCAACTTATATGGACAAGACCGGCCGAAACGGTTTGCGCGTAGGTGATCTGATCGATAAGAATTTTACTACTGCCTATATCAAGTTGCGCTTGAAACACCAGCGTTTGTTGGATAATTATGGTTTTGATGAAGATATCTCCGCCTGGGAGGAAGAGTTTTTTGAAGCAGTTGAATTTTTGCGTGAGCTGAATATTGTGAATGGTGAATATTTTATCAATGATCAGTTGAGCAAGGGCCGAAAGGTGCTGGCGGAAGGTGCACAGGGAAGCATGCTCGATATTGATTTTGGTACTTTCCCCTTTGTAACTTCTTCCAATACCGTATCAGCGGGTGTATGTAGCGGCCTGGGCGTGGCACCACAAAAAATTAAAGATGTAATCGGGGTTACCAAGGCATATTGCACGCGCGTGGGTGGAGGACCATTCCCAACAGAGCTGCACGATGAAACCGGCGAGAAACTGCGGAAGATCGGCAATGAATTTGGCGCTACCACGGGCCGTCCCCGCCGATGTGGCTGGATCGACCTGGTGGCCCTGCGTTTTGCCTGCATGATCAACGGCGTAACCAAACTGGTGATGACCAAGGCCGATGTGCTCGACGCTTTTGATGAACTTTCGGTATGTACCTCATACCAGATCAACGGGGAGAGCAGCAGCGAAATTCCCTTCAGGCTGGATAAAGCGGAAGTAATTCCCGTGTACAAAAACTTTTCAGGTTGGGATAAGCCCAGCAGTGCAGCGAAAACAGCGTCAGAATTGCCTGACACTATGCACGACTATGTGAAATTTATTAATGAATACCTCGGTGTAAATGTGCACTATATCAGCAATGGACCGGGTCGGGATCAGATCATTTCCATCGCCTGATCAGAGGTAAAAAAATAGTTGAAAAAATTTGGTCAATTAAAAACTTCGCCGAAATTTTACACCCATAACCCTATCTGACTATGGCATCAAAATCCGATAAGGACAAAAAACTAACTGGAAAATCCCAGGACCTTTCCAATTCAGCGGATTCCAAAAAAGCTTCCTCCAAAGCGAAGAAATCGGAAGAGCTGGAAGAGGAGGATGAACTGGATGGGGAGCTGGATGAAAAACCTGCTGCCAAAAAAGGAGCAAAAGCCGCCGCATCTAAAAAGGCAAAAGACGATGATGATGATGACGATGACGACGTGGATGAGGACGAAGTAGATGATTGGGATAAAGTGGAGGAAGAAGAAGAGTGGGATCCGGATTTTGATGAGTTTGATATTCCCAAATCGAAAGGCAAGAAAGGACCTGCAGGAAAGAAAGGTGCGGCTGAAGAGGAGGACGATTTTAAAATCGACGATGAGTTTAAGGATATGTTTAGTGATAGCGACGATTTTGATGATGAGGAAGATGATTATTAATCCTGAATAGTCTTCCCTCATCTAACCGGTATTGAATCCATAAAGCAACTTTGCATAAACCCAAACTTACTGTTCCCATCTCCGATATCCCGGCATTCCGGGAATTAAAACTTAAAGTGTTGAACTGGGTGCGCCCTTTCAACACTTTTTGTTTTTTGGATAATCATGCCTACCATATTGCGCCGCATACCCAGGAATGCCTGTTGGGCGTGGGTGCAAAGCGCGCGATTCATGCAGCCGATATGGCGGGTTTGCGGCAAATGGACCAGGCCCTGCAGGAGCCTTGCTGGTGGATGGGTCACCTGGCTTATGATCTGGCGGCAGGCCAGTTGCCATTTTCCGGAAGCCACGAATCGAGCCCGATAAGCTTTCCCAACCTGTATTTTTTTGAACCCGAGCTGCTCATTCGCCTTACGGAAAAGGAGTTGCATATTGAAGGTGGGAATCCGCAGCAAGTTTATCAGGATATTCTGAATACCCCTATTGTTGACGACAACAATACCGAGCCTGTGCAGATCCGTTCGGCAATGACGAGGACTGAGTATCTCGATACAATCGCGCGCCTGAAAGCGCATATTGCCAGGGGCGATTGCTATGAGATCAATTTTTGCCAGGAGTTTTATGCCGAAGCGGTAAAAATTGATCCGGTGAATGTGTACCGCCGCCTCAGCGCTTTATCTCCCAATCCTTTTTCGGCATTGTATCGCCAGGGCGACAACTGGCTGATTTGCGCCAGCCCGGAGCGTTTTTTGTGCAGGCAGGGCTCGCGAATCATATCGCAGCCGATGAAGGGAACGGCCAGCCGCTTCCCGGGCGATGAGGACCGCGATGCGGTGCTTCGCCAGGCTTTGCAGACCAGTACAAAAGACCGGGCTGAAAATGTGATGGTGGTGGACCTGGTAAGAAACGACCTCGCGCGCATTTGCCAGGAAGGCAGCGTAAAGGTGGATGAACTGTATGGCATTTACAGCTTTCCACAGGTGCATCAAATGATCTCCACCATTAGTGGGGAACTTTCGCCCCAGGTTACATTCAGCGCCATCATGGAAGCCATGTTTCCGATGGGTTCCATGACGGGCGCCCCCAAGAAAAGAGTGATGGAGTTGATAGCACAATACGAAAAAAGCCGGAGGGGATTGTTTTCGGGCGCGGTTGGTTATATCGATCCATCGATGAACTTTGATTTCAATGTTGTCATACGCAGCATCCTTTACAATGAGGCATCGGGCTATCTGTCGCTGCCGGCCGGCTCCGGCATCACTTTCTATAGCGATCCCGAAAAAGAATGGGAAGAGTGCGAATGGAAAATAAAAGCGATGAAACAGGTGCTGGAAAGCAGGTAAATTTACGTACTACATAAATTACTATCTGCCATTCAGTTGGATTGGCATACCATTTGAAAGATAAGGTTGAACCCAAAATCAATGAATATGAGACAAGCTACTCGTTTTCTGTTCTCCCTCGTATTTTTTTCCCTTGTTTTCAGTAGTTGTAAAAATATGAATCGTTCCCAAAAGGGCGCGGTTATCGGTGCGGCCGGTGGTGGCGCCGTGGGCGCGGTAATTGGTAAAGCTACCGGAAATACCGCCCTGGGAGCCATTATAGGCGCCACCGTGGGCGGGGTAACCGGCGCGGTGATTGGCAAGAAAATGGACAAGCAGGCAGAAGAAATAAAGAACGAGGTACCCGGCGCAAAAGTGGAAAGAGTTGGAGAAGGCATTGTTGTTGAATTCAACAATAAGATATTGTTTGGTTTTGATCAGTCGGCGTTGAGCGCCGCCGCCAAAACCAGTCTCGATGACCTGGTAACGATTCTTAACAAATACCCCGATACCGATATCGAAATACAGGGTCATACCGATGATACCGGCACCGATACCTATAACCAGGGCCTCTCCGAAAGAAGAGCCAAATCGGTGGCCGACTATTTGAGGAGCAAGGGCATCAGCTCCGGTCGCTTAACCATCAAGGGTTTTGGCGAAAGCGCCCCCAAATATGCCAACGATTCGGAAGATGGACGGGCCAACAACCGCCGGGTGGAATTCCTGATTACCGCCAACGAAAAAATGGTGGAAGACGCGAAGAAGGAAGCGGGTCAGTAATTGTCAACTGATTATTTCTAAAAATTTCAAAAACCAAACCAATAAAAAACTATGGTACGCTCAATTGTATGCCTCGCCATCGCTATTATGATGGCTGCAGGCCTTAACGCACAAACTACTTTCGGGGTCAGGGCTGGTGTGAATTTTAATAACGTTAACGGCAGGAATGAAGATGATGAAAAGATCATGGGGAAATTGCGCACAGCTTTTCATGCCGGCGCTAATGTGGAATTTGCTGTTGCGGAGGATTTTTATTTGCAGCCCGGTGTGCTGTTTAGTATGAAAGGTGCAAAGACAAATGGATCGGAATTTCCTTTTGACCTCAACATATCTTATATCGAAATTCCGGTTAATTTTATATATAAGCCCGATTTGGGAACCGGACGCATGTTACTCGGCTTTGGTCCCTATCTGGCTATTGGCCTGGATGCCAATTATAAAATAGGCGGAACCACTGTAGATTTTGAGTTTGGCGACGAACTCGGTGAACTTAAACGTATCGATGCAGGTGCCAACCTGCTGGTAGGTTATGAGCTAGCCAATAATTTTTCATTTCAATTGAATGCTCAATTGGGACTGGTGAATATTGGGAACCGACCACCCGGCGACAATAATTCAAAGTTCAACCATACTGGTTTTGGACTCTCCTTCGGCTATCGGTTTGGCGGCACAAAAAAATAACTGATCATGCAAAAATATCTATTGTATCTCCTCCTTGCTTCCCTTTTTGTTTCCTGCGGTTCTTCCCGCAAGGCGGGCGTCAACCTGCCGGCACGTGATCAACTCAAAGGAAGCTGGCAGGTAACTGATATTGTTTTTGGCGGCGTGGGCGCGGGTGAAAGACTTTCCTTCACCCTGCTCGATGAGGGCCCGGCGGAATGCCTGAAAGGCAGTAGCTGGTATCTTCCCAATAATGGCAAGGGCACATACACCATCAATGCCGCAACGGCGGGATGCAGTGCAGGGGAAAGGGCCATTGTATGGTCGTACCAAAAGGAAAGCGATAAAGCTTATTTCCTGTATAAGCGGGTGGAGGCTGGCATAAAAGCCAAAGATGTGGCTGATGGCTACCGCTTCGAAGTTATTTCGGCAACCGATACGGAGCTGGTGCTTCAGTCTGCGATCAGTTACCAGGGCAACCCGATCACCATTACTTACACCCTGGCCAGGGTGTAAGTAATCGTTCTTTAATTCTTACCCAATCCTCCATCGAGCAACCGCTCCAGGGATTCGGTCAGAATTTCGGGTTTGCGAGCGAGAAAAGTCTCCATTTTATCGGCGGGCAGGCGCAGTTCATAGGTGCCATGCGTGGCGATCATTCGGTCGAAGCCCGGATTAAGGGCCATAAAATCGGAAGGTTCCATATCCAGATGGCGGGCTATAATGCTGGAATGATAGCGTCCTGAAATGGGGCGGGCCAGTGTTGCTTTATCGCCCTCTGTGGCCGGTTCAATCCCATTGGTCACTATCAACTCGGGCTGCAGTCTTTCACTTTCGTCTTTCGTGAGCGCCGTGATGCCGGCAAAGCCTGCCATGATTACCTGTGTGGCAATATATTTCTTTACATGATTGCGCGATTCGCGGGGTAGCAGGTGCTGCAATTTCCAGAAATCACGTGAACCGCTCAGTCGAATAGCTTTGTTCACATTTCCCGGACCACCGTTATAAGCTGCAATCACCAGCAACCAGTCGCCATATTCCTTAAAAAGATAGCGGAGGTATTTTGCGGCCGCATGTGTGCTCTTGGTAAGGTCGCGGCGCTCGTCAATGCTACGCGTTACCTTCAATCCCATAGCACGGGCGGTAACCGGCATAAACTGCCAGGGACCTACCGCTCCCATATGAGAACGGGCACGGGTTTGCAATTGCGATTCCACGATGGCCAGGTATTTCAGTTCACCAGGCAATTCGTATTCGTTGAAAATGGATTCAATCAGGTAAAACTGGGGCTGAATTTTTTCCTTGATGGAAGCGAGGCGCCTGCCCATGCTGGCACGATAGCTGTTGGTAAAGCTGATGGCCATGGGATGGAGCTGCTCCTGCAGAATACCGAAGCCTGTAAACTCCTCCACAGGAATTTCCCTCAGGGCTGCTTTGGGATCGTTAGCGCCCTTAATCTGCAAACTGTCCTTGAGCAGCAGATCGGTAGTATCCTTCAGATAGGATGAATAGCCACCCGAAGGCCGCGATGTAAAAGAAGAAGCCAGGACCAAAAGGCCCGGGACCAGGATTTTTGTGAACATTTCAGCAAAGTTTAGCATCCCCTCCACGATGAATGGAGTATGAAACCGGTCCGGCCAAAAATCAATTAATTCGTCTATCGGTGTAAGAGCTCGTCAGAAATGCGGAGCAAAGATAACTCATCCGTCCGGTTGGATAGCACCTGTATGCCAAAAGCCATGCCAGTACTGTGGCGGAAGAGTGGGAGGGAAATAGCGGGGATGCCCACCAAATTAGCCATAACCGTGTATATGTCAGCGAGATACATGGAAATCGGGTCTTCGGTCTTTTCACCGATCCGGAAGGCCGGACTGGGGCTTGTGGGCATGAAAATATAGTCAAACTTCTTGAAAATCAATTGTGTTTGATCATATAACAATTTTCTAACTTTTTGTGCACGGGTAAAGTAGGCATCGTAGTAGCCGGCGCTTAGCACAAAGCTGCCCAGCATAATCCTACGCTTCACTTCCCAGCCAAATCCTGCTGATCGGCTATCCTCATAAAGTTGCTGGATATCTGCGGCAGGCTTTTCTGACCGGTACCCGTACTTCACGCCATCGTAGCGCGAAAGATTGCTCGACGCTTCGGCCGTGGTGAGTACATAGTATGCTGGAACGATATGGTCGATGAGGTCAAACTCCACCGGCTCCACAGTATGCCCCTTTTCCTGCAGATCAGTCAGCAACTGCCTGATGGCTGTAGCTATTTCCGGATCCAGGCTGGGATGATTCAACGCTTGTGGGAACCAGGCAATACGATAGGGGCGTGGTTGGCTTTTTTTCAGTTCCTGGCTGAATGCCGGAGCAGGCTCCTGCATGGCGGTGCTATCGTAAGCATCTTTGCCCGCCATAATCTCCAACAGCAGGGCAATGTCTGCTATGCAGGTTCCGAAAATGCCTATCTGATCGAAGGAGGAAGCATAAGCGATCAGTCCATGCCGCGAAATGCGGCCATAACCGGGTTTGAATCCGATGACGCCACAGAGATCGGCAGGTTGGCGTACCGAGCCGCCGGTATCGCTGCCCAGCGATGCCATACAAAGCCCTGCCTGCACCGCCACGGCCGATCCTCCGGATGATCCACCCGGTATGCGGGTTTCATCGTCGGCATTCAACACCTTACCATAGCAGGAATGTTCGTTGGTGCTGCCCATCGCAAATTCATCGCAGTTGAGCGAGCCGATGATGATGGCGCCGGCATCCAGCAGTCTTTGCACGGCAGTGGCCGTATACAGCGACCGGAAACCTTTCAGCATCCGCGAGGCGGCGGTAAGGGTATGCCCTTCATAAGCAATCACATCCTTGATGCCGATAACAACACCATGCAGGGGAGGCAGCTCAGCACTATTGTCGCGTAGAGCATCGAGCGATCTGGCACGGGCCAGGGCTTCCTCTTCATACACTTCCACAAAGGCATTCAGCCGCTCCTTATCTCTTATTTGGCCGAGATAATGCGTTACGGCCTGCAAACAGGTTACCCTCCCTTGCCGAAGATCGGCATGGTATGCTTCAATGGATTGAAATGAAAACAATAGTTGCCCGGCTTTTGGTAGCTACGTAAGTAAACTTATGGAGATAAAAGAATGCGATCAGGGATTCTTGATTTCAGCAGAGTTTTCTTCAATCTCTTTCTTCACATTGCTTTTGGCATCGTTAAACTCACGCACACCTTTACCCAGTCCACGCATCAGCTCAGGTATTTTGCGGCCACCAAATAACAGCAACACGATAACCAGGATAATGATGATTTCGTTGGTACCCAACACACCGAGAAGATTAGTTTGTATCATGATCATTGATAATTAGATACCAAAGATACGGTGATTTGGGGATTTGTGGATTTGTTGAATCGTTGATTTGTTTATTCGTTGATTTGTTCATTCGTTGAATCGTTGATTTGTAGAATTGCATCATTGTTGAAAGGTTTGGATGTTTAAAGTCAAGAAAATCAATGGTATAATAAAAAATGATCTCCATTACCGGAAATCCATATTCCTATCCACAACTCAACAGCTATTCTAATGAAAGAATTTAGCTGCCGGTAGGTAGACAGTTCAACGATTCAACGAATGAACAAATCAACGAATAAACAAATCAACAAATCAACAAAAAAAGCCCCCGAAACTTCGGAGGCTCTATCACTAAAAACTTATTGGCTTATTTCGCGGCTGCTTCAGCAGTAGTCATGCGCTTCTCACGGATCCTTGCGCTCTTACCACTACGCTGACGCTGATAGAACAGTTTGGCGCGGCGTACCTGGCCTTTCTTGTTCAATACGATGGAATCGATATTGGGAGATGCATAGGGAAATACCCTTTCCACACCCACACCGTCAGAGATTTTGCGAACGGTAAAGCTGGCAGTAAAGCCAGTACCTTGCTTCTTGATCACATCACCTTTGAACGACTGGATACGCTCCTTATTACCTTCAATAATTTTATAGTTCACGGTAATATTATCACCAGGACCAAAAGCAGGGAATTCCTTCTTCTTGCTCATCTGCTCATGTACATAGGCTATAGCGTTCATATCTCTGTTTTTTAAGGAGGGCAAAGGTAGGATGCCCGGGGTGAATATCCAAATGTATTTGGGTTTTACGTTTTACGTTGTAAGTAGTACGTTTTGATTTGTGGATTTTTGAAATGGGTTTTCGGGGTTTAAGTATTGATAATTAGTGAATTAAATTATCATTCATAAAAACTCAAACTGATAATTATCCCTAATCCCAAAATACCTAAAACTTACTACGTATTACGTAATACGTAGTACGTAGTACGTAATACTTACCTCGCTACATTCACCGTCCTCTTCTCCCTAATCACCGTCACTTTTATCTGCCCCGGGAAGGTCATTTCGGTTTGGATCTTTTGGGCTATTTCGAAGGAGAGTTTTTCGGAGTCGTTATCGGTTACTTTATCTGCTTCCACAATCACGCGCAGCTCACGGCCGGCCTGGATGGCATAAGCTTTTTCCACGCCCGGGTAGGCCATGGCCAGGTTCTCCAGGTCTTTGATCCGCTGCAGGTATTGCTGCATGATCTCGCGGCGGGCACCGGGCCGGGCGCCACTGATGGCATCACAGGCCTGCACAATGGGTGAGATCACGTACTGCATTTCCATTTCATCGTGGTGGGCGCCAATGGCATTTACCACCGCAGGGTTTTCCCCGTATTTCTCAGCGAGCTTGGCACCCAGAAGGGCATGGCTCAGTTCACTTTCTTCATCGGGTACTTTGCCAATATCGTGGAGCAGACCCGCACGCTTGGCCAGCTTGGGGTTCATACCCAGTTCGGCCGCCATGGTAGCGCAAAGATTGGCAGTTTCGCGGCTATGCATCAACAGGTTTTGACCATAAGAACTGCGGTAGCGCATACGGCCCACCATTCTTACAAGTTCCTTGTGCAGGCCGTGAATTCCAAGTTCTATCACCGTACGTTCACCAATCTCCATCACCTGCTCTTCAATCTGCTTGCGGGTTTTTTCCACCACTTCCTCAATACGGGCGGGGTGAATACGTCCATCGGCTACCAGTCGCTGCAAGCTCAGGCGCGCGATCTCGCGACGAAGGGGATCGAAGCTGGAAAGCAGGATGGCTTCCGGCGTGTCATCAACAATAAGATCAACACCCGTGGCTGCCTCAATGGCGCGGATATTCCGTCCCTCACGGCCGATGATCTGGCCCTTGATCTCGTCACTTTCCAGGTTAAATACCGTGATGGAGTTTTCAATAGCCTGCTCCGCCGCGGTACGTTGAATGGTTTGGATGATGATTTTACGGGCTTCCTTATTCGCTTTTTGCTTGGCCTCGTCAATAATTTCCTGCTGCATGGCCAGGGCCTGGGTTTGCGCTTCGTTGCGCAGGCTCTCCACTATCTGCGACTTGGCCTCCTCGGCGGAAAGACCGGCAATTTTCTCCAGCCGGCGAATATGCTCTTCCTGGTGTTTTTCCAGTTCGGTGCGTTTGATATTGACCAGGTCGATCTGGCGATTCAGGTTTTCCTTGATCGCTTCGTTTTCCTTGATCTGCTTATCAAGATTGGCTTCTTTCTGATTGATGGATTGTTCTTTCTGGCGAATCCGGTTTTCAGCGTCGTTGATCTTGCGGTTGCGGTCGTTTACTTCGCGATCATGGGCGGATTTCAGTTGTACAAACTTCTCCTTTGCTTCCAGTTCCTTTTCCTTACGGATGGTCTCGGCCCGGAGACTGGCTTCCTTGATGATATTTTGCGATTGGAGTTCTGCTTCTTCGACCTTTCTTTTTGTGTTTTTTGAAAAGATCAGCTTACCCGCCAGAAGCCCGACTATGAGCGCCGCGGCCCCGATGACAATGGACAATATATTCGAATCCATGAATGAGTTGTTTAATGTGTTCCAAAATGATATGGTCTGTTCTGCGTCTCATAATGATGGCAGATGTCCGGAATTAGGGACAATAGGCGAAGATAAAAAAATGCGCTGAATAAAGGCCGGTCATATTTGAACCTTTAGCCGATAGGAGCCTGACTGGCAATGCTTTTTCAGGCCCGGTGGTAGGGTGGGATCCGGGGTTTGGGCGAATGTTACCTGACCGGACCGAAAGCGAATACTAGGGATGAAAAAATTTACATAGAGAGTTGATTGTCAATTGATTTCTCCATATCAGCCAATCTTTGAAACAGATCCGGCGGCAGGGCTGAACCATCCTGGCTCCTTTCGGTGGCCAGCCATATCAATACCATCGCGATATAGTCCTGCATGTCTTTGCCGGCAAAATGGGTTTTATATTCCAGTATCTTTTCGTTGATGGTCTTCACCGTTTTTCGCACCACTTCCTCATCCGCCGGGTTCATTTTGATGCGGTAGTTGCGGTCGCCAATCACGATTGTCGCGGCAATTAACTCAGGCATAACTTGCAATTTTAAAAAATGCTTTTTATATTCGACTCCCCTTTGGTATTGAGGCTCTGTCCGCACCTTTTGAATCTTGCTTCCCCAACCCCATGCAAGCGAACTTAACCAAAACACTTATTGAAACATGTTCGCCAAAATTAAGCCATCAATTTTTATTGATGCCCTTCAACTGGAATTGACTTCCGCCAACGGTTCACATCTTAAAGCTGTGTTACGCGACGACAAGGGGAGTGTTTGCAGCAGCCTCGAAAAAGCAGTAGCCCGCGAAAATGAAGCATTTACCTGGAGCGGTCTCAACGATCTTCCTTATGGCACCTACACGCTGGAACTTTCACAGGGTGATGACCAAATGGAAATGCGGGTGGTTAAAAGGGTTTAATAGCAACCAACTTTACAGATGTTGCCGGCGACTACTCGCTAAGCAATGCTATGCATCGGTCTATCTCGCGCAGATAGGCATTGATGCGTTTTTCAAATTGTTTTTTCTCCAGCTCGTCCATTGCACCTGTTGCATACTGGTTAATTTCCGCTTTTTGTTTCCAGCTTTCCAGTTCCGCCTGCTGCTGTTCCAGCCGGCCGCGCGTTTCCTGCAGTGATTGTCGCAGACGCTCATTTTCCTGCCGCAAATGCTGCTGTTCCTTCAGCAATCGTTGCAGTTTATCGTGTACACGTTTTATGATCGTGAGGTCCTGTTCCAAAGCTATCCACTCGTTGGGTTGATCTTAATTTTAAAGTTACGAAGTGCGCACTTGCGCCCCCAGTTCCTTTTCCAGGGTCTGCATTATTTTTTGCATCCAGTTGTCAATCTCCTTATCCGTTAGCGTTTTTTCCTCGTCGAGGAAGGTGAAACTAACCGCCAGCGATTTCCGGCCTTCTCCCAGCTTTTCACTTTCAAACACATCAAAGAGTTGCAGCTCTTGCAGATTCTGTAAACGTATGCCCTTCACCACTTTCTCCAGCTCAGCATAGGGCAGTTCACGCGGCACCAGCAATGCCAGGTCGCGTTTTACCGCTGGGAATCGGGGTATTTCGGCAATCTCCGTTTTCTTCGCTATTGCTTTTTGCGACAACAGCTCCCAGTTGAAATCGGCAAAATAAACGGCTTGCTTTATATCGAAGCGCTGTAGGGCAGTGCGGCTCACCGTTCCCAGTTGCAGCAACCAGTCGCTGCCCGATCGGGCTACGAGGCCTTCCGCGAATTTGGGATGTTGCAGGGCTTCATAGCGGTCGGCTTCAACACCTGTCATTTTCAGAAGGGCGCCGGCAATGCCTTTAAGTTGATAGAAATCCGATTTCTGTGGCTTGGCCCTCCATCCTTCTTCCAGGGTATTTCCCGTGAGGTAAAGGCAGAGATGCTCCAGCTCCAAATAAGCACCCTCTTCGTTTTTCGAATAAGTTTTTCCATATTCAAAGAAGCGCAGGTCTTCATTCTTTCGGTTCAGATTATAGGCAATGGATACCAGGCCGGTTTCCAGCATGGAAGGTCGCATGATATTGTGGTCTGAACTCAGACTGTTGAGCATCTTCACAGCATCTTTCAACTCCTCCTCCGAAAAGAAGGCGGAATTGGTGATGCTATTGGTCATGATTTCATGAAAACCCAACCCCACCAGGTAATTGGCCAGTTTTTCCCGTAGGGCAAAAGCCAGTTGGTTTTCCTCCACGGCGGGTGTAATGCTGATCATTTCCGGTATCTGGATATTATCCAAACCATCAATGCGCAATACTTCCTCCACCAGGTCGGCGGGCAGGCTAATGTCTGGCTTGTGATAAGGAACGGCTACGCGCAATTCATCCATACCTTCTTTCACAATTTCGAAACCCAGGCTGGTAAAAATCCGGTTCAGCGCATCAGGGTGATAATTTTTGCCGCTGAGTTTTTTGAGATAATGATATTTAATGGCCACCTGCGCCTTTTCTCTCGGGTCGGGATAAATATCGGTAATAGGGGAGGCGATTCCTCCTCCGGCAATATCGAGAATCAACTGTGTGGCCCGCTTCAATACGGGAATGGTAGCGGATATATCCGTCCCCTTTTCAAATCGCGTAGCCGCATCGGTACGCAATCCATGACGAAAGGAAGTTTTGCGGATGCTTACCGGATCAAAGCAGGCGCTTTCCAGGAAAATATTGGTGGTAGCTTCCGTTACGCCGCTGTTGATGCCGCCAAAAACACCAGCTATACACATGCCGCCTTCGGCATCGCAGATCATGAGGTCTTCGCTGCTCAGCTTGCGTTCTTTTTCATCAAGGGTCACGAATACCGTGTTATCCGGGAGGTTCTTAACGATCACCTTGCCGCCTCTTATCTGGTCGGCATCAAACGCATGCAGCGGCTGACCGGTTTCGTGCTGCACATAGTTGGTAATGTCTACGATATTATTGATGGGTCGAAGGCCAATGGCGCGCAGTCGGTCCTTCAGCCACTTGGGCGACTCACCCACTTTTAGCTGACTGATACAGACGCCTGTATAGCGGGGACAGGCTTTGCTGTTTTCAACCTGGATGTCGAGAACAATACTGGCTTTCTCGGCCTTGAATCCATTGCTGTTGGGGATTTTTGCGCGGATATCTTTTTTGTCGTGGTGCGACAGGTAAGCGCAAACGTCGCGTGCCACACCCCAATGGCTCATCGCGTCCATGCGATTAGGGGTCAAACCAATTTCGATGATGATATCGTCGTAAGGTTGAAAATACTCAGCGGCCGGCATACCGGCTTTGAGTTGGGCTGGCAATACCAGGATGCCTGCATGCGATTCACCCAATCCAATCTCGTCTTCGGCGCAAATCATTCCATGGCTTTCCTGGCCCCTGATTTTTGCCACGCGCATGGTGAGCGGATCGCCCTTCACAGGGTAGATAGTAGCGCCCACCGGAGCCACCACCACTTTTTGGCCAGTTGCCACATTGGGCGCGCCACACACAATGGAGAGGGGTTCCCCTTCACCAATGGAAACTTTGGTAAGGGTGAGTTTGTCGGCATTGGGATGCTTTTCGGTATGCAATACTTCACCGATCACCAGTCCTTTCAGTCCGCCCCGCACTTCTTCAAATTTGTGCATGCTCTCCACTTCCAGGCCGATGGACGTTAGAATTCTGCTCAGTCTTTCCGGTTCAATTTGTACGGGCAGGTACTCACTTAGCCATTTATACGAGATAGTCATAATTCAATACTTGTTCTTCTATTGTTCTGGCGGCAAAGATAACGGAATCGCCTGCTGCTTTTTTGATCAGTTTTCAACCATTGGCGGGTCCTTTTTGCCCCATCTTCACCGCCGAGAATGGAAAGGCTTCCAGGTTGTTGGGATTATCGAATCTTTCTTCCATCCAGTTGGCGTTGGCCAGTCTTTCCGACTTATAGGCATCCCAGTCAAATTCGCGGAGGAAGCGGATGGCGGCTTCCGCGCCTTTACGGAAAAGTTTGATTTTTTCCTGGTCCTCCATAAAAAAGTTGAGCCAGCTATGCCCCCTTACATCAATGGAGCAAACCGCTTTGTTGAAGGCACGGTTGCGGATAATAAAATCACGATCGAAATGAAAGCGAATGGTGGAGAAAAGAGAGAACAGGTATTTGAACAGGGTGTTATTGCTTCGGTTGGCCGCATCAATAATGCCATCCTGCAGGCGTACCCCAAATGTGGGCATTCGGGGTACGGGATAACCGGGATGATAGAAAATGCTGATGGGGAAATTGGAAAGAATACCCCCATCGAGGAACTGCGAGCTGTCGGGAATTTGCCTTTTTTCATTCTGCCAGTTGACCTGCCGGCTCCAGGTATCGAAATTGCTTTTTTGTCGGATGCCTTCCAGCCGGAACGATTCAAAGAAAACGGGAATCGACATGCTGGCGCGGACAAAGTCGGCCGGATGAACCTGTTCGGGCTTTTCCCAGTACAGGTCCCACATCCGCGGAAATTCAATTTTCAGTTTGGCGATAATATCGCAGGTAATCAGTGTCATCATGGGCATATGGGGAGGATCCTGTACGGGTCGCCTGGGGTCGGGCCTAAGCTGCAAGGGAGGCACCTGCATAAAGTGTTCGCCAAATGCTTTGAGCGAATCAATGGGTCCGCGATTGGTATCTTGTTGTATATGACAAGCTTCCAAAATCCTCTTTAGCCAGTTGTGAAAAGCCTGTCCACTATTGAGGCCATAGCCGCTGCGCGCGATTTTGCGGAATCGTTGCAGGAGAAAGAATCCAAAAAGCAGGATAAACAGCAAGCTGATGGCAGCTGCCAGGCCCAGCCATTTAGCGATGCCGGGATAAAAGAAATTGAAGACAAAGCAGGCCAGGGAGCTAAATAGCAGGATTATCAGGGTCCACTTCAGGATAGATACCAATCGTGCAAGGGCACGGGGTTTCAACACGATCTTCTGAACCAGGTTTTTGATCCAGCGGGTGAAGCGGCTATTGCCGGGCTTGCCATCCACAAAGGAAAACATGTCGAGCTCCGAAAGATGCTTCGCGATGGCTTCCGATTTTTCCGACTCTTTGCGGCCAAGGGAGGCGAGCATCAAAGTGTTGATGGCGCCGGCGCTGGTGCCGGCCATACTGAAGAAGCGGATGCCCATTTTTTCAAGTACATACGTATATCCAACAAGGGCGATGCCGAGTACGCCACCGCCTTCCTGCACCAGGTCTACATATTGATTTCCTTCGCGATCGGTAACATCCGAAACATGCAGGCTCTTATTTTGCTGAGCCAGCTCTTCCCGAAACGACTGGATAAGCGCATCCACACCCGATTCGGTAATCAGGGGATAAGGCATGGTTTAATTTTCAGGAAAGTTACTGCATGGCCCGCAATAACCGCCCGTTGACAAACCGGTTTAGGCCCGGCTATCCTGTCCTATCCGGAATACCAGGCTGAAGTACTGAAAGTATCGGCCACCCTGGTTTTCCGTTTCGCTATTCCACTCCCTGCCCTTGTGCAAATAACCGGTGTTGTCGGTAGCAGCATCAGCAACTGCCACCAGCATATCACGCGCGGCCAGTTTGAAACCATAAGTTTGGCCCGCCTGAAGCTGAAGCGGTTCAAAACTAAACCTCACCCAGTTTTCTCGTTGCCATTCGTGCAGGGAGAATTCGCAGGTGCGCTGGGCGGGTTGCCAGGTTTCGGTTTCGGGATCAAATTCGTGCAGGCTCATTTGAAGAATGCCATTGCGTAAAACTGTGGCGAGATAGATTTCAACGAAATCAACCAGCGCATCCTGTGGACATTCAAAAGTTTGGCCGGCAAAATGTTCCTGGCGGTCGCCGGGCGAATAGCCTATCCAGGTGTAGCAGGTTTGTTGCCTCGTTTGTGATAGCAGGGGGGCAGAGGGGCGGCCTTCCATGATGAAACTTTTCATGATTGCAGATTTTAGTGATAAAATCCTCATGGAAGCGAGTTGGCTGGCTGAAGAACTGAGAGTCGTGGCAGACTCAAATAGTAAACACCTTGAATGGGCTTTTTATTGTGGAAACAGGGTGCGGAATTATTCCACCGGCTCGCCAAAAAATTTAGTAATTTCGATATGGATCGCCTGAAATTGTGGATAACCAACCGTGGAACGTGGGAAATTCGTGAACAAAGAAAAATTTCCCAAACGGGGGAATTGATTGGGGTGCGTCCGTTATTTTCGCCGTCCGTCTTTCAAAAACATTACGATAACGAATTAATCATATTTTCTTAACATGGAATTTACGAACCTGAGCAGTAAGGACAGGAAGCAAAAGCGCCGTGCCAATGTGGATTTGGGTTCAATGGTATATGGAAAAATACCACCGCAAGCCAAGGAACTGGAGGAAGCGGTGTTGGGAGCAATCATGCTCGAGAAATCGGCATTCGACCTGGTAATTGAGACCCTGAAGCCGGAATGTTTTTACGTAGAAGCCCATCAAAAGATATTCGCGGCCATGCAGGGTCTGGCCAATAAGAGCCAGCCTATCGATATCCTTACCGTGGTGGAGGAATTGCGCTTCAGGGAAGAACTGGAAATGATTGGTGGCGCCTATTATGTAACCAAGCTGACTAATGCTGTTGTTTCCGCCGCCAACATCGAAGCGCATGCACGAATCATCCTGCAAAAATTTATTCAACGCGAACTGATCCGGATCAGTGGTGAAATCATCAGCGATGCTTTTGAAGATTCAACAGATGTATTCGACCTCCTGGATGATGCGGAGAGCAAGCTTTACCAGATTACCAGCAATCACCTCAAAAAAGATTTCGACAGTATTGATTCTGTATTGGTGAAAACCATTCAGCGGATCGAAGACCTGCGTCATCGCAATGAAGATGTAACTGGTGTACCCAGTGGTTTCGCGCCGCTTGATCGTGTAACCTATGGATGGCAGAATACCGACCTGATCATTCTGGCGGCCAGGCCCGCGGTGGGTAAAACGGCTTTTGCCCTGAATCTCGCTCGCAATGCTACCATGCACCCTACCAAACCCACACCGGTTGCGCTGTTTTCGCTGGAGATGAGCGCTGGTCAGTTGGTGCAACGGATCCTGAGCGCCGAAAGTGAGATATGGCTGGAGAAAATTGCGCGTGGCAAGCTCGAAGAGCATGAAATGAAGCAACTCTATGCCAAGGGTATTCAACGTTTGGCACAGGCGCCCCTGTTTATCGACGATACACCGGCCCTCAATATTTTTGAATTGCGCGCCAAGTGCCGCCGCCTGAAGAATAAGCATAATATCGGCATGGTCATCATCGATTACCTGCAACTGATGAGTGGCTCCAGCGACAACCGCAATACCAATCGGGAACAGGAGATCAGTAATATTTCCCGTAACCTTAAGGGTCTGGCCAAGGAACTGAATATCCCGATTATTGCCCTCTCGCAGTTGAGTCGTGCAGTGGAGCAAAGGGGCGCCAAGGAAGGAAGCCGTGTGCCGCAACTGAGCGATCTTCGTGAATCGGGTGCCATTGAACAGGATGCCGATATGGTGATGTTCCTTTATCGCCCCGACTATTATGAAATGACACAAAATGCTGAGGGCGAGAATGTGAAGGGGCTAACCGAAGTGAAGATTGCAAAACACCGGAATGGTTCGCTCGATACCATCAAACTCAAAGCATTGTTGCATATTCAGAAATTCACCAGTTGGGATGAAGATCCTTACAGCGGAATGGGCCTGCCTCCCGGAGGCTGGCGGCCCGTGGATGATGGTGGTGGCGGAGAGAAATTGTATATCCAAACGGGTAGCCGCATGAACGATATACCGGATGATGAAGACCCCTTCTGATTGAATCCCCAAAATTTCTAAACTTGGCTTTATTCTACCATTCCTTTGCCGATCCGGCGCCGGATGAATTGCAATTGGATGAAGACAGCTCCCGGCATATTGCGCAGGTACTGCGCATGCAGACGGGTGATGCCTTGCAACTAACCAATGGAAGGGGGAGCCTGCTTGAAGTTGAATTGCAGGAAGCACATAAAAAACATTGTCGGGTAAGAATACGGGGAAAACAAAATTATCCCCGGGCTTCGCGCCGACTTACGCTTGCCGTAGCGCTGGTAAAAAATGCGGCGCGCTATGAGTGGTTGTTGGAAAAAGCAACGGAGATGGGCCTTTACCGGATAGTACCCTTGCTTACACAACGAACTGTCCGGGAAAAATTTCGTCGCGAGCGCATGGAAGGCATCCTGGTTAGCGCCATGCTGCAATCGCAGCAGGTATGGTTGCCCGAATTACGGGACCCCTGTAGTTTTGAAGATTTTTTTGAACAGGATTTCATCCACTCCCATTCCACCTGCTATATCGCCCATTGCCAGCCCGGCAACCGGCAGTCCTGGCTGGAAGCCAGCCCGAAAAAAGTCGAGGAAAAAATTATCCTGATTGGTCCCGAGGGCGATTTCACGGATGAAGAAATTTCCATGGCGCTGACCAAAGGCGCAATACCGGTAACACTGGGCACCAATCGTCTTCGTACCGAGACGGCCGCATTAGCCGCCATGGCTGGATTTTATTTGCAGGGCGAATAATTCTGATTTGATTTCCCACACCATTATTTTCCCAGCGACCGCGCAATTCGTTTTACGATGGAAGGCCCTACGTAAATGAATCCTGTCCATACCTGTACAAGACTGGCTCCCGCACTCAATTTTTCCTTTGCATCTGCCGGTTCGAAAATTCCTCCTGATGCGATGATAGGAACCTGCCCTCCGGTACGTTCGGCTATGTAGCGTACTACTTCGGTGGATCTTTCGCGTACTGGTAAGCCACTGAGCCCGCCAGCCCCAATGCTTTTTACTTGTTCCGCATTGGTTAGAAGGTTCTCGCGACTAATGGTAGTGTTGCTGGCAACAATACCATCGAGCTTGATCTCCAGAGCGAGATCAATTACGTCGTTAATTTCTTCCTGGTTCAGGTCGGGAGCAATTTTCAGGAGTATGGGGCGGGAACGGGCTTTCCCATTATTGATCATCTGCAGGTGCAGCAAAATGCGGCGGAGCGATTCCTTTTCCTGCAAGGCACGCAGCCCCGGGGTGTTGGGTGAACTTACATTCACCACAAAATAATCTACATAAGGATGTAATTCCCTGAAACTGGTTTCATAATCTTTCCAGGCTTCCTCGTTGGGCGTTTGTTTGTTTTTGCCGATGTTGCCGCCTACAATAAGATTGCTGGGGCCTTTTTCGCGCCATTTCTTCAATCGTTCCGCGATTACTTTTGCTCCATCATTATTGAAGCCCATCCGGTTGATCAGGGCTTTGTCTTGCGGAAGACGGAAAAGCCGGGGCTTTTCATTGCCGGCCTGGGGCAGGGGCGTTACGGTTCCAATTTCCACAAAGCCAAAGCCCAGGGCTTCCAGCTCGCGGAGATAGCGCGCGTTTTTGTCGAAGCCGGCGCCCAGCCCTACGGGATTGCGCAGGGTTAGTCCAAGAAACTGGCGGGACAGGCCAGCGAATTTGGGCGTATAGATGCTCGCAATCAGCAGGCGGATCGGCGGCACACTGCATAGCAGCCGAAGGGTATTCATCGAAAAATAATGTACCGCTTCGGGAGGGAACAGAAATAATATTTTGCGTAAAAGCTGATACATGCCGGCTTATTTATAAGTCTCCAGTTTTTCCAATAATTTTTCGCTGAACAGAATCCCAGAAAGCGGGCTATCAATTTCCAGGTTCAGAAAAGTCCATTGAGGAGATATATCATCGCGGATAGCTACGAGTGCCGCGCGATGCCTGATCTTGAATTCCTTCTTTTCCTTGTTAAAACTCACGTTGCCCTCGCCAAACTGAAACTCAAAAATGCGCACCATCATGTCCGGATCCGTTTCCTCCTCGTCCTCCGCCTGCTGCAGTATTTTCATGTGCATATTCATCCGGTAGAAAATCTTGGCATAATGGCCACTGTCGAGTTGAAAAACCGGGAAAATGGTATCAACCCGGAAACTGTCTAACCGCACCGACACTTCCTCCGAGTTCATAGTTTTTTTGAGTTCCTTTTTCATATCCTCGCGGCTAACCAGGGCAAAAACACGGGGGTAGGTAATATCGAGGGCCTTGTCCACATCCATCGTTTCGGTAAAAGCCAAAAAGGACTCGAGGCGGGAACGGATGGAACTGTCTTCCTGCGCTAAAGCGAATTGGTTGACCAGCGTGAGCAATAAAATGAACAGAAATCTATGCATGATATAGGGGGGTATAGAAAAATTGTGAAGGCAAAGATATATCCGTAAATTTGAACTGGAAAGTTGCATAAACAACTTTCGGAGAAATAACTCAAAACTTACAACTTCCAACTTATTACTCCATGAACGACGCATACATCGTGGCCGGTTATCGCAGTGCTGTTGCCAAATCGAAGAAAGGTGGATTTCGTTTTTATCGTCCGGATGATTTGGCCATTACGGTCATCCGGGGATTGATGGCCACCGTGCCACAGTTGCAGCCTTCGCAGGTTGATGATGTGCTGGTGGGTAATGCCGTGCCGGAAGCTGAGCAGGGTTTGCAGGTGGGTCGCATCATTGCGGCAAGGGCTCTGGGCTATGAAGTGCCGGGTGCTACGGTGAACCGCTATTGCGCTTCGGGTTTGGAAACCATCGCGATGGCTACTGCCAAGATTCAGACAGGCCAGGCCGATTGCATTATTGCCGGAGGCAGCGAAAGCATGAGCCTGGTTCCCACGGCCGGATGGAAAACCGTTCCGGCATATTCCATTGCCAGCGATGAACCGGATTATTACCTGAGCATGGGCCTGACCGCAGAAGCCGTGGCCAAAGAATACAAGGTGAGTCGCGACGACCAGGATGAATTTTCCTACCAGTCGCATCAGAAAGCGATGCGCGCTATTGAGCAGGGGTATTTTAAGAGCGGCATTTTACCGGTAGAAGTGGAGGAAGTGTACCTGGATGCAAAAGGAAAGAAACAGAAAAGAACTTATACCGTTGATACCGACGAAGGTCCGCGTGCGGATACATCCCTGGAAGCATTGGCAAAATTGAAACCCGTATTTGCCGCCGGTGGTGTTGTTACCGCCGGCAACTCATCGCAAACATCCGATGGGGCAGCTTTCGTGATTGTCATGAGTGGCAAGCTCATGAAGGAACTGGGTCTGCAACCCATCGGCAGGCTGGTAGCCTGTGCATCGGCGGGTGTGCATCCGCGCATCATGGGTATTGGCCCGGTGGCCGCCATTCCCAAAGTACTGAAGCAGGCCGGCATGAACCTTGGCGATATCGACCTGATAGAATTGAATGAAGCCTTCGCCTCCCAGTCACTTGCGGTAATCCGTGAAGCCGGCCTGGATCCGGAAAAAGTAAATATCAACGGTGGCGCCATTGCCCTGGGTCATCCCCTGGGTTGCACCGGCTGCAAACTCACCATTCAGGTACTCAATGATATGAAGCGGCTGAAAAAGAAATATGGCATGGTAACGGCCTGTGTAGGCGGGGGACAGGGGATAGCGGGAATTATTGAGAATCTTTAGTCAGACGTAGTACGTAATACGTACTACGTAATACGTAATACGTTGTATGGGGTTTAAGGTTTAAGTGATGCTGTGTCATATCAGCGTATTAAACTCTAAACCCTAAACTTTAAACCCTAACTCTAAACCCCAGGCTTTCCCCTCCGCAATGCGGGGGATTTCCGTCATTCAGGGATGTTGATTGCGACAGATGGCAGGCATAATTTTGGGTAGTCAATCTTTTCAAACTAGCCTAATACCTCATTACATGAAACATGTTTCCATTCTGATCCCCGAAGGTGATACCAGTCTCAGCAACCTGGAAGCTACCTATAAGATGTTTACCATGGCCAACGCGCAGTTGGAACAATCGGGATCGCATCCTTTATTCAAAGTAGTGTTGGTGGGCATGAGCAGCGATTCACAGATCAGCAACGGTTTGTTTAGTGTTCGTCCGCATGCGAGTATTGATGAGGTAGAGCGTACCGACCTGATTGTTATTCCTGCCATACACGGCAATTATGCAAAGGTGGTTGAAGCCAATGCAGATTTTATACCCTGGATCGTCCGGCAGTATAAGCAGGGTGCCGAAGTGGCCAGTTTGTGTATTGGCGCCTTTCTCCTGGCCAGCACAGGATTGCTGGAAGGCCGGCATTGTGCTACTCATTGGCTGGCAGCGAAGGAGTTCCGCAAAATGTTTCCACAAGTGGATCTGGTAGATGATAAAATCATAACCGACGAACACGGCATCTATACCAGCGGTGGCGCCTATTCATCACTCAACTTAAATCTTTACCTGATAGAAAAATATGTGGGCAGGGAAATGGCAGTGTTGCATTCCAAAATTTTTGAGATAGATATTGATCGCGAAACCCAATCGCCCTTCATTATTTTCCGCGGACAAAAAGATCATGACGACAGGGAAGTGCGTATGGCACAGGATATACTCGAAAAAGATTATGCCGAGCGCTTGTCGGTGGATGAGCTCTGCCGGCGCCTGACGCTGGGAAGAAGAACCTTTGAGCGACGGTTCAAAAAAGCAACGGGCAACACTATTGTAGAGTACCTGCAAAGGGTGCGTGTGGAAGCGGCAAAGAAAGCGTTGGAAAAAGGGCGTAAGACGGTGAGCGAAGTGATGTATGAAGTGGGGTATAGCGATCCCACCGCATTCCGAGATGTGTTTCGCAACTATGTGGGGCTGACTCCCCTGGAGTATCGGATGAAGTTTAGTTATACCCATCAACAGGTGGCATGAAGCAGGAGGGCAGGTGAAATTCAGATTTTCGCGTGTAAATTGCAGGAATGAATGCAGCAAAACCTACCCTGGTCCTCGGAGCTTCCGATAATCCCTCGCGATACAGTTATCTCGCCGTAGAAAGATTGCAGAAGAATGGTCACCCGGTTTTCGCCATTGGCCGCAAAGCCGTGAAAGTGCATGGTGTGCTGGTAGAGACAGAGAAAATTCCTTTGGAGAATATCGATACCGTAACGCTCTATCTCAGCAGCGCGCATCAGCAGGAGTATTACGATTATATCAGGCAACTCAATCCGCGCAGGGTCATCTTCAACCCCGGCGCAGAGAACCCCGCGTTTGCTTCCACATTGGAGGAAGCTGGTATAAAAGTCATGGAAGCTTGCACCCTGGTGATGCTTAGCACCGGCCAGTACTGAAAAACGCTTATTTCTCGCAATTTTACGAAAACGGCTTGCGTACTAGTCCCCGATTTTGATGAATCCGCATACCCGAATCTTGGGTTCGGTTAAAAATTGTCGGAAACTTGTAGTACCGTACCCCCCTGAAAGCTGAGGCAATGCGAATTGCCGACAGATTAAAATCCTTTTGTCCAAACAGATATCCCATGAAACGCCGTATTCTACCGGGCCTGGCCCTGCTTTTTTTCGTATTGTTGATGCTGGATGCTACTGCACAAAGCAAGGCACCCATCAATGAACCCAACTTACAAAAGCCCCGTCTCTTTACAGCGCTTCCCGCCGAATTATCCATATCTGTTTCCGATATGGAGCAATTGCTGCTGCCCGCCACATCGGCCGGACGCAGCGAAGAACTGATGCAGTCTGAAAAAAAGATTGCCGTGTTTACCGCCAACTACGTATCCGCTACCTCCTTATATGAAAACAAGGTGCACAGTGTGGTGCTTCGCCTGAAAGATTTTCCGGGCGCTACGCTGACCCTATCCTCATCCACCAACCCTGATGGTACGGTCGCGTATGCTGGCCGTATCATCAGTTTTCAACATGCCGACATGTACATGCTGGTGAAAAAGGGTGAGGGCTATGTGTGGGAGAAGAAGGGATTTTATGATGTAGTAGCTGAGTGAGGAGAGACGTGAATCGTGAGTCGTGAGACGTGAGTTGTGAGTGATGTTTAAGGTTTAAGGTTTAATGTTTAATGTTGTTGTTCATCCAATCCGCCTGTTATGAAAAACATTGTCCGTACACTATTGCTGGGTAGTTGCCTTTTGGGCACACTATGCCTGCGCGCACAGGTACCCATCCTGAATAGTTATCCATCTGCGACGGCCACCATCTTCCTCGATTTTGATGGTCATCGTGTAGTGGGTACCAGTTGGAATTATATGGGTGCCATAGATTGTGCGCCCTCTGGTCTCAGCGAGGCCAAGATCATCGAGATCTTTAATCGCGTGGCTGAAGACTATCGTCCCTTCAACATCAATGTTACCACGGATTCAACCCGCTTCCTTGCGTCTGCGCTTACACAGCGCACACGTGTGATTCTGACCACCACCTATGAATGGTACGGAACGGCCGGCGGTGTGGCTTTTGTGGGTTCTTTTTCCTGGCCCGACGATAATCCCTGTTTTGTTTTTACCGGGCTGCATGGTTACCGCACCAAGGATATTGCGGAAGCTACTGCGCACGAAGCCGGTCATACCCTGGGATTGTATCATCAGTCGCGCTACGATGAAACCTGCAATAAAGTATCCGATTATCATTCAGGTGCCGGTTCCGGAGAAATTGGCTGGGCACCCATCATGGGTGTGGGTTATTCCCGCAATTTTACCCTTTGGCACAATGGCCCCAATTCCTATGGATGTAATAATTTCCAAAACGATCTGGATGTAATTACCTCCGCAGCTAATGGATTTGGCTATCGCAATGATGATCATGGTACCAGCTTTGCAGATGCCACGGTTCCTGTTTTTAGCAACAACAGTTTCGAGATGACGGGCATCATTGAGCGAAATACCGATCTGGATTATTTCCGCTTTATTATGCCCGGCAGTGGCCGTTTTGAGCTGGATGCTATTCCTTACAACGTAGGCACAGGCAATGCGGGATCCGATTTGGATTTGCAGGTGACCTTGTACGATGAAAATGAAGTGGCCCTGAGTACTTATAATCCTGGAAGTCTCCTCAACTCCATCGCCGATACCACACTTTCCACTGGCACTTATTACCTGAAAGTGGAAGGCAAGGGAAATCTCTATGCGCCTGAATATGCCAGCCTGGGTTCCTATTCACTGCTGGCTAATATTGATGTGGATGGCGGTACCGTGCTGCCCCTTCACCGGTTTCAGCTCAACGGAGCCTGGTTGCAGGGTAAGCACAACCTGAACTGGCTGATTGAAGCCGATGAGCAGGTTGTTGCGCAAAGCATCGAGATATCGCACGACGGGCGCCTTTATGAAACCCTTTTGCCTGTAGAAGCGCAGAGTAGGCAACATGTATATCTGCCCGATCATCCCGCCCTGGCTACTTATTACCGGATCCGTGCCGAGCTGGAAGACGGACGGCGCTATTATTCCAATACCATCGTCATTCGCGAAGACATGAAAGGCAGCCGTCCCAGGCTGCTGCAAAATCCGGCCAAAGCCAATGCCATCCGTGTGGAAGCGCCCTTCGCCTGCGGATACAGGCTGCTCGACCTGAACGGACGCCTGATCAGCTCCGGTAAGCTGCAAGCCGGTGTACAACAATTGCCGGCACAAGGCATACCCACAGGATTTTACCTGCTGCAATACCTGCATGAAAGAGAGCAATGGAGTGATAAAGTACTTATTCAATAAATCTTTTCCGTTCTGTTAACAGAACAATAATCCGTGCCCTTTTTGTCAAATGGAGGTTTTTCTATAACTTAGGAAAACCTCTTTTTTTATGCGATGGAGAAGATTTAATGGAGATCCTATTGAACTTCCGATCAAATCCGCAGTAGAAAACGCGATTAAGCGTGAAACTGCGGCCGGCTACCGTCTCAAGGTTTGCATCGGCACCGACTCCCAGGTAAAAGGCAGGGAAACAGAGTTTGCCACCGTTATTGTATTCCTGCGGGAAGGGCATGGGGGCTTTATGTTCATTCACAATGAAAAGACCCGCCAGTCCTTTACCATCAAAGAACGCATGCTGATGGAAGTAGCCAAGAGTATCGAAATTGCTTACGAATTGTGCAACCTGTTTACGGAGTATAACGTAGACATGGAAGTGCATGCGGACATCAACACCAATCCGCATTTCAAGAGCAACGATGCGCTGAAGGAAGCCATGGGTTATATCCTGGGAATGGGCTTTGCCTTTAAGGCCAAACCCGAAGCCTTTGCCAGCAGTTGCTGCGCAAATAAGGTTGTAAACTGATCGGGCCAGTGCGGCCCGCAAACAAGGCACCGGATCCGTGCGATCATCCGCATGGGTCAGGGCTGTTTTTCCGCCATATTTTCCCAACACTTCTCTATTTTCCCTGACCAGCTTTGGCTTTTCTCCTGCGTAGGATGCTCAGCACCAATACGGCAAGCATAAGTACGCCAAATCCAATCCGCAGCAATGCGTTTCGTTTTGCTTTATCATTCTTTTTCTTGTAATCCTGCATAAAGTTGTTGAGGTCATTATGCAGGGCGGCGCGTTCCTTTTCCTTTCTAATGCTGTCTGCGAGGTTATTGTTAACGACAAGGCTGTCGGGTTGAACAGGGTTTGTGGTGTCCTGTGCCTGCATGCCCACGGGGGCTGAACAAATCAGGAAGAAAGCTAACAATATTCTGTACATCTTTTTTTGGGAAAAATAGCCGACCCCGGCTGGTCATGGAATACCTTGTGGAGGGTATTTGCCTCTTACTGGCTGCCGGCAGCGTGGTGCAGGAGGGTGTCGGCAATGGCGCTTACAGGCGCCTGTTGCTGCACAGGCAGGGGCTTTTCCGACAACACCCGCGTGTCACGCTGCGCGAAATAGTAGAGCAGGTTTGTCGCGACAAATAAAATGGCAATGAGGCGGTACTGAATTTTTGCTGTTCCCATGCGGCTGGCTTGCCGCGAAGCTAATGGAAAAGTTTTACATATTACGTAGTACGTAGTACGTTTTTGGGTTTAGAGTTTAGGGTTTAAAGTTTAAGGTTTTGAAAAGGAAAGAGGATCTGATTTATCTTTTTTCTTACTTTAAGGCAGTCCCTTCGTATTAAACCCTAAACTTTAAATCCTAAACCCTAAACTCAACGTAAAACGTACAACGTAATACGTACTACGTACTACGTAACATTTCTTCCAAAAATCCCAACACCAATCCTCTCCCTTCTTTCGTTTCAGCACTGGTTACAAAAAACGGGGGCGATTCTTCCCATTCCTCCAGCAGCTTGTCGATAAATTGCTGCACATGCCGCCGGGTGGCGCCGGGCTTATTCTTGTCGGATTTGGTAAATATCAGGGCGAATGGCACGGACCATTTAGCCAGATTGCGGATGAATTCGAGATCAATGGCCTGCGGTTCGTGGCGGCTGTCGATCAACACAAACACGCACTTCAGGTTTTCCCTTTTGCGGAGATAATGGTGTATCATTTCCTCCCAACGGTTTCTGTCGCGTTGCGAAATTTTGGCATAGCCATAACCCGGCAGATCCACCAGGTACCATTTCTTCTTGTCGTTGGAGAGAATATCGAAATGATTGATGAGTTGTGTTTTGCCTGGCGTGGCCGATGTTTTGGCCAGGTTCTTCTTGTTGCAAAGCATATTAATCAGCGACGACTTGCCCACATTACTTCGGCCGATAAAAGCAAATTCGGACCGGTCACCCGCAGGACATTGCTCATAATTGGCGCTGCTGATTAAATAATTGGCCTGTATGATTTCCATAAGCGCAAGATACGTGAATCGTGAGACGTGAGGCGTGAATCGGTTTAGGGTTTAAGGTTTAGAGTTTAAACCTTAAACCCTAAACTTTAAACCCACTCACGCCTCACGCCTCACGTCTCACGCCTCACGCCTCACGCCTCACGCCTCACGTCTCACGCCTCACGCCTCACGTCTCTCACCCATACAGCTCCTGGTGTATTGATTTTCGGTCATAGCCCAATGCCTGAATCCTTTGTTTGGCTTCGTCAATCATCATTTTCCATCCGCAGAGAAAAAAGTAGGCGGGCTTAACCAGTTGTTGTCCGGGATTTTCGGGATCGGGGATCATTTGGCTTTGGCAAAGCTCTTCATACACCTGGTGTACATAGCCAATTCTTACGAGGTGGTCGTAGTTACCCGGCTCTTCGCGCGAATAAGTGGTGATGTATTGAAAACTGGGCACCTGTCTTGTCAGTTCCTTCAACTCCGGCGCATAGAGTGCATCGCCAAATTTGCGACAACCGAATATGAGATAAACCTTTTTATGCGGGATATTGTTGCGCAGGATATGGTGAGCCATACTGCGGAAGGGCGCTACTCCCGTTCCGGTACAAATCATATAAATATCGCGATCGATAGGATCGGGAAGCGTAAATACACCCTGTGGGCCGCGATAAATCAATTCGGTACCAATTTCCACATTGTTGAATAACCATGTGGTACCCACTCCCCCTTCCAGCAACACAATTACCAGTTCAAAAACATTGGTGCCATCGGGCCAACTGGCGATAGAGTAGCTGCGCCAGCGTTTGTTGGGTTTTTCGTGTATGGGTAAATCGAGGGTAACAAACTGGCCGGGTTGAAAGTCGAAACTTTCCAGCTCCGGCACCTGTATCCAGTACCTGCGGGTGCTGGGAGTTTCCTGCTCTATGCGAATAACTTTTCCGGTACGCCAGGGTTGAACAGCCATAACTAGGTTTGATTATTGATGATTGAATCAGGAGCAGACAAAGGATTTATTTTTTGCTGCTCTTTCCCAGCTTCACGGATACCTGTATCTAATGTAAGCTGAGTTTTCCACATAAAAAAACCATTGGCACAGTACTTGGAATATTTCCATTGCTTTCCCGATATCATCAGCCACCAGCAAAAGATTGTTAACCCAAAAACTTTTATTATGAAAAGGAAATTCTTTTCGGCCGGACTGGTATTGGCACTTTGTACCGGCTGGTTTGCACTTCAATCCTCACAAACCAATATTATTGGTAAAGTAACGCCACAGGATGCGGTGGAAATGGTGTGGGCCATTAGTGGGCAGGATACAGTGAAAACTTCTCTTGTAGCTGGCGGTTTTGCCCTCTCGGTGAAGCCGGGTAATTACAAAGTAGTGATTGATGCCAAAGACCCTTATAAAGACTGGACGATGGAGAACGTGAATGTGGCCGAAGGCGAAACCCATGATCTGGGTGAGATTGCGCTGGAACAATAGGCAGGAAGAACGCAGGGTGAACATGCGGATTCTTCTTATCTTTGCGGCGCGGAATTATGATTCAGGATTTGTTGCAGCTTTATCAACAGAACCCCCGCTTATTTCAAATAGCGGACAGGCTTTCTTTTGCCCAGCCGCAACAAATTCTTCTTCCGGGATTACAGGGTAGCAGCAGCGCCTTTGTTTTTTCCGCAGCCCTTACCCATGATTCGAATAGCCAGCTCAATCACCTCATCGTGCTCAACGATGCGGAAGAAGCGGCCTATTTTCATAATTCAATTGAGAATATTACCGGAGGGCTGGATATTTTTTATTTTCCTTCCTCTTTTCGTAACCGCAAAAATTTCCGGCTTCTGCATTCCTCGCACGTTATGTTGCGCACGGAAGCGTTGACCCGTGTTGCCGCCGGCGGCAACAGGAAGGTGCTGGTTACTTACCCGGAAGCATTGTTGGAGAAAGTGGTGATGCCCGACCGGATCGCATCGCAGGTAATTCAAATTAAAACCGGCGACAGCATCGACCTGGGGGCCATGCTGCTGAAGCTGGCCGATTATGGATTTGAGCGAACCGATTTTGTATATGAGCCTGGCCAGTTTGCCATCCGTGGTGGTATTCTGGATATATATTCTTTCGGTAACGAAAAGCCGTATCGGATTGAGCTTTTTGGCAACGAGGTGGATTCCATCCGGATCGTAGATCCTGAAACACAGTTGAGTGAGCGCAAGCTGATCCAGGTTACCATTATTCCCAATGTGGATGCACAACTGGGAGAAGGGCAACGTATTTCCCTTTTCGACTTTCTGCCGGAGAATACCGTTCTATGGATTCAGGACCCACAATTTCTGCGTGAAAAACTCCAGGATACGCTTGAGGAAGTAGAAGCCTTCATGGCCATCAGCAAGAACCTGCAGGATGCAAAGCCGGTTCAATCTTCCAGGGCATCTGTGGCTGAGGAAGAAGACAAGTTTCAGCGAATAAATCTGACCCTGGATGATTTTATTCGCCCCGACGCGCTGGGCGAGGCCATGAAAAGCCGGCACCTGCTGGTATGGGGGCATGGAGCCGAGCTGCCTTCAGGTGCCGCTGCCGGCATTGAGCTGGATTTTCATACCCAGTCGCAGCCGGCCTTCAACCGCCAGTTTGAGATGCTGATACGTGATCTCAAAAGCTGGGTGGCCAAAGGGTTTAACCTGTTTTTGTTTGCGGACAATCCCAAACAACTGGAAAGGCTGCAAACCATTTTTGATGACCTGAAAGCGGAGCTGGTTTTTGAACCCATCACCGTTTCCATACACGAAGGTTTTGTAGATGAAGACCTGAAGATTGTATGCTATACCGATCACCAGGTATTTCAACGCTATCATAAATACCGGGTAAAGCAGGCCTACAACAAGAACAAAGCCCTTACGCTGCGCACGCTTCGGGAACTACAGCCCGGCGATTATGTAACGCATATTGATCACGGCGTGGGTGTGTATAGCGGACTGGAGAAGATGGAAGTGAATGGGAAATTGCAGGAAGCGGTTCGCATCATCTACAAAGACAGTGATATTCTTTACGTCAACATCAACTCACTGCACAAGATTGCCAAATACACCGGCAAGGAAGGATCCGTTCCCAAGATCAATAAACTGGGTAGTGATGTTTGGAATAAACTCAAGGAAAAGACCAAGACCCGTGTAAAGGAGATCGCTTTCGACCTGATCAAACTCTATGCCGCACGCAAGGCGCAACAGGGTTTTGCCCATACGCCCGACAACTATATGCAAACTGAGTTGGAGGCTTCCTTTATTTATGAGGACACCCCCGACCAGAGCAAAGCTACAGCCGATGTGAAGAAGGATATGGAATCGCCTTCACCCATGGACAGGCTGGTATGTGGCGATGTAGGTTTCGGAAAAACGGAAGTGGCTATTCGCGCAGCTTTCAAAACCTGCGTGGACGGCAAGCAGGCTGCGGTGTTGGTGCCAACAACGATACTTGCCTTTCAACACTTCAAAACCTTTAGCGAGCGATTGCGCGATTTTCCCGTTACGGTGGATTATATCAACCGCTTTAAATCGGCCAAACAGAAAAAGGAAACGCTGAAAAAACTGGAAGAAGGAAAAATAGATATACTGGTAGGCACCCATGGATTGCTGGGAAAAGATGTGAAGTTTAAAGACCTGGGTTTGCTGATCGTGGATGAAGAGCAGAAATTCGGAGTGGCGCATAAAGAAAAGATCAAGACCCTGCGCACCACGGTGGATTGTCTTACGCTAACGGCAACACCCATACCCCGAACCCTGCAGTTTAGTTTGATGGGAGCGCGTGATCTCAGCATCATGAATACGCCGCCACCCAACCGGCAGCCTATTCAAACCGAAGTACAGGTGTATAATGAGGATTTTATTCGCGATGCCATTTATTTTGAAACGGAAAGGGGTGGCCAGGTATTTTTTATCTATAACCGTATTAGTGGCCTTGCCGAAATGGCGGCCATTCTGCAGGGACTTTGTCCTGACCTGAGCATCGGTTATGCGCATGGTCAAATGGAAGGACATGAGCTGGAAGAAAAGATTTTGGATTTTATTGACCGCCGCTACGATGTTTTGGTATGTACCAATATTGTGGAAAGCGGGGTGGATATTCCGAACGTCAATACCATTATTGTCAACAATGCCCATCAGTTTGGGCTTAGCGACCTTCACCAGTTGCGGGGAAGGGTAGGCCGCAGCAACAAGAAGGCATTTTGTTATCTGCTGGCACCACCCATGAGCACATTGCCGGCCGATTCGCGTAAGCGCCTCCAAACGCTGGAACAGCATAGTGAATTGGGAAGCGGCTTTCAGATAGCCATGCGCGATTTGGATATTCGCGGGGCGGGCAATTTGCTCGGAGGCGAACAAAGTGGCTTTATGGCGGAGATAGGTTTTGAAATGTATCAGAAGATACTGGACGAAGCCATCCGCGAACTGAAACGAACCGAATTCAGGGAACTTTTTCGCGAAGAAATTCAGAAACAGGACGACTTTGTGCAGGATTGTACCATTGATACCGATCTCGAAATCCTGATCCCAGACGAATACGTGGAAAGCATTACCGAAAGACTGAGTCTTTACCAACGGCTCGATAATAGCGAAAGCGAAGAAGAGTTATTGGCGCTGCGTGATGAAATGACCGATCGCTTTGGTCCTCTCCCGGCGCAGGTGGAAGCATTGTTTACCACCGTTCGCTGCCGGAAGCTGGCCGTGGAACTGGGCTTTGAAAAAATGTCGCTGAAAGAAGATATCGTTCGCTGCTTCTTCATCAATCGTCCTGATTCCCCTTATTTCGAATCGGAGCTATTCAACCGGATACTGGGCTTTGTGCAAACGGAAACCAATAAAGCCCGACTAAAGCAGACCGGCAAGCTGTTTCTACTTGTGATTCAACCTGTTAAAACCATGGAGTCGCTCCATCAGTTCCTGCAGGCCCTGCACAACTACTGTTTTACCCCTATAGCGGCGGAATCCTGAACAATTTTTGACTAAAAAATACCACGGAAACAAACGGAAAGCGCCTGTTTTTGCGTTTATTGTATTGTATTTCAGCAAGCCCAATACTATGAAGCAAAAACCAATCCTGCTGCTTGTCATTCTGCTGGCAACCATTTTCCATTCTTTCGGACAAAATCCCGAAAAATACCGGATCAAATTGATTTCCGGTACTATTGATCCCACGCCTAATATTACTGCCAATAAAATAAAGGACCTGAGCAGGGGATTAACCCGCTTTGCCGGTAAGGGCCAGGTTTTTGTTCAGTTTTTTGCGGCTCCGGATATTTCGCAACGCCAACAGTTGCGTAGCGCGGGGATTGAGTTGGGCGATTACGTGTCGGGTAACGCCTGGCTGGCATTTACCAAAGGGGAGCCAACGGCTGAAACCTTAAAAAGACTGGGTATACGGGCTTTGGTTCCCGTGGAACCACTACATAAAATACAGCCAGCCCTGTTACGGAGCAATCTACCTGCGCATGCGCAGCGTGGTGAGGGAAAGATCGAAGTGTGGATTAGCTTTAGCGCTTCATTTGTTGTGGACGACATTCGCTCTGAGTTGGCCAAACTTGGATTTTCGCTTTCCGAAGAACGCTATCTGGCATATCGTATCCTGGGCTTGCAGGTATCCCGTGATCAGTTGAACCGATTGGCTGCTTTGCCCTTTGTAGAGTTCGTGCAGGCCGCACCGGCGCCAGATCAGGCCCTGAACGATAAAAGCCGCGCTAATGCCCGGGCAAATGTATTACAGTCGAATGGGCCAGGAGGTTATGACCTGAGTGGGAAAGGGGTGGTATTGGGCGTGGGCGATGACGGCACTCCACTTCAGCATATTGATCTTATTCGGCGGGCCTATAATCATTCATATGCTACTGCCGGACCACATGGCGTGCACGTAATGGGTACCATGACCGGTGCGGGTATCCGCGATGAGCGATACATGGGTTACGCGCCCGCCTCCAATTTTGTGGCGCAGATTTTTTCCAATATTCTTTTATACACGCCGCAATACATATCGGATTACGGTATGGTATTGACGAATAATTCCTATGGAAACGTGGTGGACGATTGTGAGAGTTTTGGGATGTATGATCTGTATTCACGCGTGGTGGACATGCAGCAAAACCAGTATGGCTTTCTCATGCACGTTTTTGCTGCAGGCAATAGCGGCACACTCGTTTGCGATGGTTATACGCCGGGGTTTGGGAATGTGTTGGGAGGATTTCAATCCGCTAAAAATTCCATCAGTGTTGGCAATACCTGGGAATATGGTGAACTGGCGGCCAGCTCCAGCAAGGGGCCGGTGAAGGATGGGCGAATAAAGCCGGAGATTGCTGCGCAGGGTACCAGGGTTTATTCCACCGTTACAGGTAATAATTACAATCGCAACAATGGCACCAGTATGGCCGCACCGGCTGTAACTGGTGGCCTCGCGCTGTTGTATGAACAGTACAAAAAACAGAATGGCGGTGCTAACCCCGATGCGGCATTGATGAAAGCGCTCTTGTGCAATGGCGCCACCGATCTGGGTAATGTCGGACCTGATTATACCTACGGATTTGGCTGGATGAATCTTTGGCGGTCTATACAGATGCTGGAAGATGAAAACTATTTCAGTGGATCAGTGAGCCAGGCTCAGGTAGCCACACATGCCATATCGATTGCCGCAGGAAGTAATATAGCCAGCCTGAAAGTGATGCTGCACTGGAACGATCCGGCAGCGCTACCCCTCGCATCGCAAAGTTTGATTAATGACCTGGATATTGTGGTGCGAAGGCCCGATGGCAGTACAGTGCTTCCCTTTGTGTTGCAGGGAACCGGCACGCAGGTAACTCAGCCCGCTACCCGCGGCGCCGATCATGTAAATAATTTGGAGCAAGTGCTGATTGAAAATCCCATGCCCGGTAACTACACCGTGGAGATCACGGGTTTCCAACTCAATGCGGGAGGAAATCAGCCCTATGTTGTCGTTTTCGATACTATTACTGCAGGGCATACCCTTACTTACCCCTTTGGCGGTGAACGATTCAGCGATAGCGACTCGCTCTATATTTCCTGGGAAAGCCAGGGTTTGGGTACAGGCAACCAGAGCCTGGAATATTCTGTTGATAATGGCATCAACTGGACGCCTATTGCCAGCGATATTCCATCTTCAGCGCGGCAATATCTGTGGCATATACCGCCCGGTACC
>JBIQMS010000027.1:0-67579 GCA_044463125.1 Terrimonas ferruginea | reverse complement strand
AGCAACACGAAATTGCAGGACATACTTAGGATTGATGAGGAAGTGGTGATACAGGACCTCAGTTCCCAGGCCATTGGTGAACTGATGAAGCAGGCGCAATTGCCGGCAAGCCCCCAGGTGTGGGATGCCTGCGCGGCCAGCGGAGGAAAATCCATTTTGGCGGCGGATGTTTTAGGCAACATTCAATTAACCCTGTCCGATATCCGCCCATCCATTTTACTCAACCTGAAGAATCGTTTCCGAAACGCGGGGATTGTCTCCGGTCAGTCGATGGTTATTGACCTGTCTGATCCCCAGGCCCCGCTACCCAAAGGATTATTCGATCTTGTGATTGCCGATCTGCCCTGTACGGGAAGCGGTACCTGGGGTCGCAATCCGGAGCAGTTATATTTTTTCGAAGATGGATCCATCCAGGTATATGCGCAATTGCAGGCAAAGATTTTGCAGCAAGCGGCTAAAAAAGTCAAGCCCGGCGGCTACCTGTTGTATTGTACCTGCTCGGTATTCAGGGAAGAAAATGAAATGAATGTAGAAGCCTGGCTGCAAGAGTCGGCATGGGAACGGGTGGATCAGCATTTAATAACAGGGTATTCGCAAAAGGCCGATACGCTCTTCGGCGCCCTGCTACGCCGGCCGCTATTGCCTTAGCAGGGTAGTTTTCCCGAGCGTTTTCCTTCCGTCCATCACCCGGATAAAATAAACCCCTGCAACCCAGGATTGGTAAGGGAGCCATTCAAAAGCCATTCCCGGTTGTTTTGCCTTACGCTCCCGATAAAGCAGTTGCCCCGTGGCATTGTAGACCTCAATGCGCATGTCGTCCACAGCATTTTCGGAATAGATCTGTAGTAAAACCGGACCGCTGCTTTGTACCGGGTTGCCAAGCAGCCGGATATAAGGCCCTTCAGATGACACGCATGGATTTTCCAGCAGCAGGCTTACAGTATCAAGATACACGACGCTGTACCCCGCCTGGCTGGAATCGATAACCTGGCCGATGCGGATTTCGAAGTTACCCGTTCCCCAATCGGTAAAGGGGAAGCGCGTGCCGTAGGAATGCGAAGTCAGCCGGTTGGACGACACATTATGGGGTGCGGTCATAAACTGTGTAAACCCGGGTTCCGACTCGTGCCTTCTTTCCAAAATATAATACATGCCCTTCAGGTCTTTACTGGACCAGCTAATGGTAATATCACAAAGTTCTACCTCGGCCATGGCATGGGAATATTCCTTCAGGAGAAGACCGAATGCTTCTTTCATATCCGGAATTCCATAGCCGGTGCGGTCGTCGGGAGCATTGTATTGATGGGCGGATTCTTTCAGGGCACGGATAATCCGCATATTGTTGAATTCCGGGAATGCCTGCCAGAGGCAACTGGCTAATCCGGCCAGGTTGGGACAGGCAAATGATGTGCCGTTGGATGTGGCTACAAAACCGCTGGTACTTTGAATCATGGCGGCAACGCCTACGGAAGCCAGGTCGGGCTTGATGCGGCCATCGGCCGAAGGCCCATAGCTGGAAAAGCTGCCCACGATACCGTTGTTGTTGACGGCAGCAACAGCTACCACACTATCGCCATCGGCAGGTGTTGTGATAAATTTCCAGTAATCATTGCCCGAGTTGCCGGCTGAATTAAAAACCATGATTCCCTTTGCGGCGGCCATATCGGCGCCGCGTGCAGCCATGGTAGTATTGCCATCCATGAAGCTGTAAGGGTAATCGGCTACAGGGTTGCTCCATTGATAGCCATATCCAAGCGAGGAAGAAATGATATCGGCCCCAATACTATCGGCCCGTTCGGCGGCGCAAACCCAGTTAAACTCTTCAATCGGGTATTCCGATGCTACATCTTCGGTTCTGAATAAATGAAAGCTCGCTTTGGGCGCTTTTCCCACAAACTGCCCAGGGATATTGGCGGCGATGGTGGAAAGGCATTGCATGCCATGAGGATGGTCTTCGGCCACACTGCTTTCACGCGCCACAAAATCCCAGGTACTCAGCACCTGGCCATTCGCATTCATACTGTCGAAAGCAGGCAAACTGGTATAGTTTCGAAATCCGCCATCGAGTAGGGCAATTTGTAGGCCCTGCCCCTGTAGCCCCAGGTTGTGCAAAAACTGACCCTTGTGCAAATTGATTTCGGTGAAGGAGCCATTGCCGTAGTTGAAATAATCTTCCTGCTGATCCATGGGCCTTGCAAAGGGTGCAGGAGATTCCGTATTCATTAATTTGTCGCGGCCGGCAACAGGTCTTGCCGCTATTCCTTCAACGGAAGCTACAAAGGGCAGGTTCTGTAGGGCAGAAATGGCAGCGGCATCAGTACTGCGGATGCTCACGGCATTGAGCCAGCGGGACTGATTGAGCAGCGTTAGGTTGGGTATAGCCTGAATTTGTTGAATATAAGTTGCGGGAATGGGGAGATCAGAACTATCAACTGGGATAAGATAGCGATTCCGGCGATCTATGGCTCTTGTACTTAGATATTCCTGCGGCTGACTTAAATGGAAATTGGTAGCTCCCTTGTGTTTGAGTTGAACACGATACATCTGGTATTGCGCGGAACTGGTTGTTGCCCACAATAAGCATAGCAGGAATGCGGTAGATAATTTCATGCTTTCATTTTGCCAATAGCAAAGCTAAGGCAATATCGGCCTAATTATGGTCTATCATCCACATCGTTATACCAAAGCCGGTATAATAAGGATCAGGGCCGCTTAAATTGGGTTGATACTCCCACATTTCATATTCGCGGTACACGAGGCCAATGCCTTTCGCATATTTTTCAGCGGAGCGATTGATATAGCCATAACTGAGTTGATCGGCGATGGGTACGTTAGAGAAATCATATTGTTGTTGCACCGTGTACACATCCGTATAGGTTTCTCCATTCACCGAATAGCTGGGTTCAAATAGATCGTAATAGAAATCCCAGTTGTGCATGTCATCGTCATTGCTGAAGTTATATCCGAAGGGATCATAAGGGTCTGTAGGCAGGTAGGCATTACCTTTCCAACTGGTTCCTTCGCGCAAAGGTGCGTGCAGCTTGATGAAGCGGAGATTGTCTTCCACCAATTCTATCTGATCGGCGAGGGGTGTGATGAAATAAGTTCCGTTGGGAATCCATTGACCGGAAGCGTTCTCGTCGTTCAGGTAACGATAAACCCTGAATGAAGGACGGCCCAGGTTATCGGTCAGCTCCGCATCTACCACATGCTTCACCTGGTAGCTATGCACTTCAGGATTCCGCTGAAAATCCACAAACACAAGCGAATCAATCCGGTAAGTGATATATTTCCCTGGCTCCAGGGGCAGATAGTCGCTCAAGGGCTCTGTCATGAACTCTTCCTTCTCATCGGAACAGGAAAAAAGGCCGAAAACAATCGCCAATAGTACCAGAAAGCGGGAAATGGATGGGGTGCTCATACCAGTCAGTTAATTCCAGGATACAAATTCTAATCATAAAGACATGCAGAACAGTGTTTTAGCTGCATACCCGTGCCAGTACCCCAAGCGGGCAGGCGACAATAATAAACGCATTGGAACTGTGGATATTGCGTAAGAGAAATTTGAGAATTTGGGGATTTGAGAATTTGGTTATCCTGCCGGCCGGTGTGTGAAATTGGCGACTGGTTGAAGCATAATGCTTAAGGGTTGGGGTAAAATAGTTGAAATTCCTTAGTTTCTGAATTTCAATATAAGAACTTGAGAATACCGTACCTAACCCTTGACTCCTAACCATAAACCCCAAAACCGCAACCAACAACTCGTTTCCCAACTTAATACTTATACCTTAATACTTACAACTTAAAACTAACGCAAAACGTACTACGTAAAACGTAAAACGTACAACGTACGACGTTTAACGTAAAATAATTCCTCCCCCAATCACATCATCCGCTTCATAAAACACTGCACTTTGTCCCGGTGCTATACCCTTGGCCTGCTCATAGAAGCTCACTTTCACTTCTCCTTTTTCGGGATAGAGGTTTGAAAGGGTACCCGCGTCTTTATAACGGATCTTGGTTGTGGCTTCCATGCCCGGCGTAATTGTATCGTATTTCAGCAGGTTGAGTTTGCCTACTCGCATTTCGCTGCGATTCAAATCGGTTTCCTCTCCCAGCGTAACGGTATTGTTGTCGGGGTCGATATGGGTTACAAATACCGGTCGCCCCAGGGCTATATCCAGACCCTTGCGCTGCCCAATGGTATAAAAAGGATAACCCTTATGTTGGCCCAGCACCTTGCCGTCTTTGTCGATAAACATACCACCCGCCACTTTTTCTTCCAGTCCATCAACCCGGCGTTTGAGGAAGCCACGGTAATCATTATCCGGTACAAAGCAGATTTCGTAGCTCTCACTTTTGGTGGCGAGCGCCGGATAGCCATAATCGTATGCCATCTGGCGGATCTCCGTTTTGCGATAAGGACCCAGGGGCAGCAGGGTGCGGCTCAGCAGGTCCTGTTGCAACCCCCATAGCACATAGCTCTGGTCCTTGGTATGGTCTACCGCTTTGCTGATATAGTATCGGCCGTTATCGTGTTGGTGCACTTTGGCATAGTGCCCCGTTGCGATATAGTCGCAACCCAGGGCATCGGCTCTTTTCAGCAGTGCCCTCCACTTGATATGCGTATTGCAAAGAACACAGGGGTTGGGCGTACGGCCTGCCAGGTATTCATCCACAAAATTGTTAATCACAAAATCCCCAAACTCCTCGCGTATGTCGAGGATATAATGGGGGAAGCCATGCTCCACCGCCGCCTGGCGCGCGTCGTTAAAGCTGTCTACATTACAGCATCCCGTTTCTTTTTTGCCACCACCGCTGCTGCTATAGTCCCAGGTTTTCATGGTGATGCCCACCACTTCGTATCCCTGGTCGTTGAGCATCAGGGCGGTAACGGTACTATCAATACCGCCGCTCATGGCCACCAACACTTTTCCTTTTCTACTCATAAATTCTCCTTTTTTCCCGCTTCGGGACAAAACAATGGGCAAAGGTACAGAGAAAGTTTATACGCATGATCAGGGTGGAGGATCCATTACCGTTCCTCCATTCTGTGTAGCAGATAATGAAGGCATTACACAAAAATTCCTATCTTCCAACCTTTCTTTTTTTTCTTCTAAAAACAATCCAAACAAAGCTCTGACATGAGAAAAAAGCTCCTATTCGCCTGCCTATGGCTTTGCGCCACGGGCGCTATGGCGCAGGACCTGAATTATTTCCTGCCCGATTCGGTGCAGTACAATCCTGCGATTCTCAAACCCAAAGACATTGTGCATCATGAAGTGGGGGAATACCATATTACCCACGACCGGCTGGTCAACTATATGCATGCCGTGGCCAAAGCGGCGCCCGAGAGAATCAAATTAGAGACCATGGGCTTTACGTATGAGAAGAGGCCCCAGGTGCTGCTGATCATCACTTCTCCGGCCAACCATCAAAAGCTGGAACAGATCCGCCAGGAGCATATAAAGCTCACGGATCCTTCGCAATCGGGTAAACTCGATATTTCCAAAATGCCGATTGTGGTGTATATCGGGCACAGCATACATGGAAATGAAGCCAGCGGCGCCAACGCATCCTTAGTTACGGCTTATTACCTGGCAGCTGCGCAGGGGCGGCAGATTGATGACCTGCTCAACAACACCGTTATTCTTTTCGATCCATCTTTCAACCCCGACGGACTGCAGCGCTTTTCAACCTGGGTAAACCAGCACAAAAGCAAGAACCTGGTGAGCGATCCGGCCAGCCGCGAATACAATGAAGTATGGCCGGGCGGACGGTATAATCACTATTGGTTTGATCTGAACCGCGACTGGCTGCCGGCTGTACACCGCGAAAGTCAGAACCGCCTCGAGTGGTTTCATAAATGGAAGCCCAATATCCTCACCGATCATCACGAGCAGGGTAGCAATGCCACTTTCTTTTTTCAGCCCGGCGTTCCCTCAAGGGTGAACCCGCTTACGCCCGATAAGAACCAGGAATTGACGGGTAAGTTGGGTGAATTTCATGCGAAGTTTCTGGACCGAATTGGTTCGCTTTATTTTACGCGGGAGAATTATGATGATTTCTATTATGGAAAAGGCTCCACCTATCCGGATGTAAATGGCGCGATCGGTATCCTGTTTGAACAGGCCAGTAGTCGCGGCCATTTGCAGGAAACTGCGAATGGACTGTTGTCGTTTCCCTTTACCATACGCAACCAGTTTGTAACGGCACTTTCCACACTGGAAGGAGCCAATGCCCTTCGCCGTGAATTTCTGGAATGGCAACGCGAGTTTTACCAGGCGGCAGCCAAAGAATCCGCCAATGCGGGCTCTTATGTTTTTGGTGACCCGCACGATGCCGCCCGTACACAGCTTTTGGTAGAAATGCTGCTGCGCCATCAGATTGAAGTGTATAAACTGAAAGGAAATATGAGTGCGGAAGGTCAGAACTTTGCGAGCGCGAATTCCTACGTGGTGCCTTTGCAGCAGCCGCAGAGCCGTTTGATCAGGGGCATCTTTGAAAAGACCCTGAACTACAAAGACAGTCTTTTCTATGACATTACGGCCTGGACCATTCCGCTCGCTTTCGACCTGCCCTATGCATTGAGTAAGTCGGCCGACCGTGGTGAGCGCGTACAGAAAGCCGAATGGAAAAAGGGTGTTGTTGTAGGCGGCAAGAGTCAGTACAGTTATCTTTTCAACTGGGATGAGTTTTATGCGCCGCGTATGCTGCATGCTTTACAGCAATCAGGCATTGTGGCCAAGGTGGCCAGCAATCCCTTTGCGATGGACATCAATGGCAAGCGCATGCAGTTTGACTATGGCACTATTCAGATTCCGGTGAAGATGCAGTCGATCACGGCAGATCAGCTTTACCAGGTTGTGAGTGATTTGGCGGGCAAGAATGGCATTGATGTATATGCGGTTTCATCAGGCGCGGTGCTCAGTGGCAGCGACCTGGGTAGCAGTCGCTTCCAGGTATTGCGTCAACCCAGCGTGGCCATGGTAACGGGTCCCGGCGTAAGTGCCCTTGATGCCGGTGAAGTATGGCACCTGTTGGATCAGCGCATGGACATACCCGCAACACACCTGGAGCCGGGCACCTTTAACCGGACCAATCTCGATCGGTACAATACTATTATCCTGGTGAGTGGCAGCTATGGGGAATTGAATAAGGAAAAGCTCAAATCCTGGGTGCAGGGTGGAGGTACGTTGATTTTGTTGGAAGATGCCGTGAGTTGGGCGGCGCGCGAAGGCATTTCGACTGTAAGCTTTAAGCGTGCCAAAACGCCGGAAGCCGATCCCGAAACGGCGCGCTATGTTGACCGTTCGGAAGTGGCCGGTGCGCAGCAATTGCGCGGGGCTATTTTTGAAGCGAAAATTGATCGCACGCATCCTTTAGCTTACGGATATCGCCGACCCACGGTGAGTATGTTTAAAGGCAATCGTGTATTTATGGAAATGGGCAAGAATCCTTATGGCGTTCCCTTTTATTATGGCGATAAGCCCCTGCAAAGCGGATGGGTGAGCCGGGAGAATGCGGATGCTTTGGCCAACACCGCCGCCGTGCTGGTGAATACAGTAGGCGGAGGCCGTGTGATCAATATTGCCGACAATCCCAACTTCCGTGCTTTCTGGCTGGGAGGTACACGGTTGATGATGAATGCCATCTTCTTCGGTCGCACTATCGATAGTGCCAGTGGCAGGGAATGATATGATTTTTTCTAAATAAAAAAGAGACGCCTTCGGGCGTCTCTTTTTTTATGTGCTATAGGAAGTAAGGGGTAGGGCTTTTGTTTTTGATTATCGTTTTAATACCATGTTGATTCCATTTTTCACCGGATCATTTGGGAATATTCCCCTTTTTTCTGGTGATTATCCCTTGGAATGGGCTGGTTGACTGATTTATCTTGCAGTCCTAAGGTTGAGTGGCGGTGGGTTAGCACAAGTTATTCACACTGATCCGGCTTATTGTAAAAGGTTCCTGTTTGGTGTATCCCGGGGAGGAGAATAATGCTAACTTGCCGCTTTATTTGGTAATTCAAAAACGGTGAAATATGATCAAGTTGCAAGTAATCGGTCACCTGGGTAAAGACTGCCAGGTGAACACGGTGAATGGGAAATCAGTGATTAACTTTTCCGTGGCGCATAGTGAGCGCTTTAAGGACAGTCAGGGTGTGCAACAGGAGCGGACTACCTGGGTAGAATGCGCCTATTGGACCGACCGTACAGCGGTGGCTCCTTATCTTACAAAAGGTACTCAGGTTTATGTAGAGGGCCAGCCGGATATCCGCGTATATCAGCGGAATGATGGCAGCACTGGCGCCTCCATTACCATTCGTGTACGTGAAGTGCAATTGTTGGGTAGCAGGAAGGATGGCGCGCAGCCGGGAACTTATAATCAGGGTTCGTCGGCCCAGTCGGGCAACCAGACGGTGGCGGCTGCGGATTTGAATGCACCGGCAGATGATTTGCCTTTCTAAAGCCTCCATATTTCATAAAACCCGGGGCGGGGCCTTCAACCTCGCCCTTGCTTTGATACCGTATGGCTGATAGCCCTTCCTACGCTTATTCCCATTTGCTGGAGTTCACCAGAAAAGTATTCGAAAGTATAGGTTGTTCTTCGCAACATGCAAGTCTTGCTGCAGAGAGCCTGCTGGCGGCTGATTTGCGCGGCGTGGATTCGCATGGCGTTGCGCGCTTGAGCGGCTACGTGCGCCTTTGGGAAGCTGGCAGGGTAAAAGCCGATCCGGATATTACTGTTGTACACGAAACCCCTTCAACAGCCGTAGTGGATGGCGATAGTGGCCTTGGGCTGGTAGTGGCACGAAAGGCGATGGAAATAGCTATTGCCAAAGCGGAGCAGGTAGGCACGGGCTGGGTATCGGTACGCAACAGTAATCATTTCGGCATAGCGGCGGTACATGCCATGATGGCCCTGGAAAAAGATATGCTCGGTATGGCCATGACCAATGCCAGCCCACTGGTAGCGCCTACTTTTTCCATTGATCGTATGTTGGGCACCAATCCCATTTGTGTGGTATCGCCGGCAGGAGAGGAGCCACCCTTTGTGGCCGACCTGGCCACCACCACAGCAGCCAATGGCAAATTGGAAATTTTGCAAAGAAAAAGCCAGCCCACACCCGATGGCTGGGTACAGGATAGCGAGGGCCGGCCAAGTAATGATCCGCATATTCTCAAAACCGGTGGCGCGCTACTGCCATTAGGGGGCGACCGCGACCATGGCAGCCATAAGGGTTATGCCCTGGGCGCCGTGGTGGATATGTTCAGCGCCCTGCTGAGCGGCGCCAACTATGCACCCTGGGTACCACCGTTTCCCGCTTACGTGCCCATGCCAGCTCAGCAACCCGGCAAAGGAATTGGCCATTTTCTCGGTGCCATGCGTATCGATGCATTCCGCCCTGCCGATGAATACAAAGCCGCTATGGATCATTGGATCCGTGGCTTTCGCGGGGCAAAGCCTTTGCCTGGCCATGAAAGAGTATTGGTGCCCGGCGATCCGGAAAGAGAAATGCAGGTAGAGCGGCTCCGCGATGGCATTCCTTTACTGCCTGTTGTCGTGAAAGACCTCGAGGGCCTCGCAGTCCGATTCAAACTGCACTTTCCCGCAGCCATCTAGCTCACAAGGTACATGCCATTATTTTTCGGTTAATCCGGGAAAGCATCTCTTTTATTTTTCCTATGTTTGTTGTAAACCACATGGCTTGAAGATGTTAACAACCCTTATCCGCAATTTACTTTTCCTCTTTGGTATTTCTTTTTCTATCGTTTTTTTTGTTTCCTGCCAGCGGGAAGTGGAGGAGATATTGGAGGAAAGTCCGCCTCCCGTTCCCGATCCATCGGGTAAGAAATTAAAGGCTGTCTATGTGCTGGAGGATATCGGCGGTTGGGATACTGTTGACATCTTTCATTATAAGTAAGATGATCTGGGACGACTAAAAACTATGGAGCTAAAGTCCCAAACAGATTCTTTCTATGTGAGGGTGAGTCTTTTTTATCAGGGTGCGGATAAATATCCCTATCTGGTGACAGATTCTTCATTTGAAAACTGGAGTGACCCATCCATTGACAGCATTTTTATTTTTTATAACCAGGGATTAGTTACGTATGACTCATCCATTTTGCACGGAACGAATATGTTTATTTGGCCTCTTATGCCATTAGAACAAGTGAAAACCAGAAGGTTTACCCATGTAAATAACGGTTTGATTCAAGTGAGCAGAAAGTGGACCACACTTGATGATAATGGTACGGTTATAAACACAGAAGAAACGACCGGTACCATCAGCATTCTGCAAAATAATTCGAATGTATTTGAGCAAAACTATGAGGAATGGGTTCCGGGGTTTCCATCAAGTTTCGATTACTATTTTAAAGTCACGTTTTCCGATTTCAGGAATCCACTATACGGTCTCATGCCTGACTATCCGTTTGTGGAGTCTGACGCGTACCTGCCTTTTGGTTGGGAATTCCCAAAATTTGCTGCTGAGATTTGGAATGACAGGGACGGACTTTCAGGGGAAAACATGATTTCAATTGTTGAGGCTCACGAAGATTCTTTGCCAACCCGAGTGCGCTTTGAATACTATAATGTGCCGGGCTGGGTGGAGACGCACTTATTTGAATATGAATAAGGGGTCTTGTCGATTGGCCGTATCTACCAAAATTTAACCTGCGTTATCTGATCCGCTTTCCTTCCTATCTTTGCGCCCGATTTCTTATTCATTAACCCCAAAATTCGGGAAGGAGCATCAAGCATGAAAGTAATGAAGTTTGGAGGTACCAGCGTGGGCAGGCCGGAAAGGATGCACCATATCGTTTCGCTGGTAACCCGTCAGGAAGAACCTGCCATCGTGGTCTTATCGGCACTCTCCGGTACCACCAATGCCCTGGTGGAAATTGGCGACTGTATTGCGCGTGGTGATCGCGAAGCCGCGAAGGCCTGCATCGATAAACTCGAAGCACACTACCAACAGTTCGTTAGTGAATTGGTGAAAAAGCCTGCTTCCCTGGAAAAGGCCAAAGCCATCGTTGCCGAACATTTCGAATTCCTCCAGATCATCCTGAAAATATCCTTCAGTGAAGCGCTGAGTAAAGACATCCTGGCACAGGGTGAGCTCCTGAGCACCCGCCTGTTTTGCTGCTACCTCGAAGAGCAAGGCATTGGCCACGCTTTATTGCCCGCCCTGGAGTTTATGTCGATCGACAATAACGACGAGCCCCAGATCAGCAGCATCCGCGGCAAGCTCGGGCAGTTGCTGCAACAGCATGCCGATAAGAAATTGTTTGTGACCCAGGGCTATATCTGCCGCAATGCCCGTGGCGAAGTGGACAACCTGAAACGAGGAGGAAGCGATTATTCGGCTTCGCTGATCGCCGCCGCTATTTCCGCATCGGTTTGCGAAATCTGGACGGATATAGATGGCATGCACAACAACGACCCCCGTGTGGTGAAGAAGACGGTTCCCATCGAGCAACTCAGTTTCGATGAGGCGGCCGAGCTGGCTTATTTTGGCGCCAAGATCCTGCACCCGGCATCCATCTGGCCCGCGCAGCAATACAAGATCCCCGTGAAGCTGCTCAATACCATGCAGCCCGAAGCCAAAGGAACCCTGATTACGGAAAAGGCGGGCAGCGTGGGTGTGAAAGCCGTAGCGGCCAAAGATAATATCATCGCCATCCGCATCAAGAGTAGCCGCATGTTGCTGGCCTACGGTTTCCTGCGCAAGATCTTCGAAGTATTTGAAAAATACCGGACGCCAATCGACATGATTACCACTTCGGAAGTGGCCGTATCGGTAACGATCGATAATCCCCAATACCTGAGCGAGATACTGAAGGAACTGGAACCATTCGGTACCCTGGAGGTTGATCATAACCACGTGATCATTTCCGTGGTCGGTAACGAAATATCCCAAACCTCCGCCATCATCAAGAAGCTGTTCGGGTCTATTATGAACATTCCGGTTCGCATGGTGTCGTATGGGGGTAGCCCGCACAATATTTCTTTACTGATTGCTGCGGAATACAAAACGCAAATTCTTCAGCAGTTGAACAAGGGGATGTTTGGCCTGGACTAGGTTAAAAAATGTTAATGGCACAGAAGCTGTGCATGGTTATCTTATATTGCCGGTATGATACGCATACCGGCAATTTTGTTTGTGGCCCTCGCCATTTGTATTAAAGCACATCCACAATCCCATATTACCGGGAAGGTAGTAAGAGCGGATAATGGCGAGCCCATTGCAGGAAGCAGCGTATTTATCAGTAATACTTCCCGCGGAACTGCATCGGATAAAGAAGGCAATTTTGAATTAAGGAATATTCCTCCGGGTAAATATGATCTGGTCATTTCTTCCATCGGTTATGAAATAAGTGTGTACTCTTTCGATGCAAACCAGCTTCCCTTAAAACTGCGGGTGGAAATGCAGGTGAAAATACGCGAACTGGAAAACGTGACAGTGGAGCCTTCCGTAGAAGAGGGCTGGGATAAATGGGGGCTCACCTTTACCGACTATTTCCTGGGAGCTACACCCAACGCAGCACAATGCCGTATAAAGAATAAGGAAGCGATACGGTTTCGCTATTTTAAAAGAAGTAACCGGGTAATTGCATATTGCGATGAGCCACTCGAGATTGAAAATCGTGCATTAGGATATCGTATCCAGTATCAACTGGAAGATTTCGAAGTCAGGTTTAAAGAGAATACGTCCCGCTATGCAGGCTATGTATTATTTGAGGATATGGACGGGGGAAAGAAGGAAGTGCGTAAACGCTGGCAACGGGAGCGTGATCAGGCTTATTATGGAAGCATGATGCATTTCTGGCGATCGTTTTATGTGGACTCTATCCAGGAAGAAGGATTTCATGTAAAACGGATGTGGCGGGAGCCCAACCTGGAAAAGGAAAGGGTAAGGGAACTCTATAAGACCCGATACTTCAAAAGTTCAAATGCCGGGAATGTAGTCGTAGAAATGAACCCGGGCGATAACCGTGATAGCAGTAAGGCAGATTCGTCCCGGTATTATGAATCAATTCTCCGTCAAAAAGATTATATCGAGCATTATGGAAAAGATCTGCTGACTGCCGACAGCATTCTTTATACCCGGACTGCTACCCATAAGGAAGTTTACTTTCCCAATTATATCTGTATCAGTTATCGAAATGAACTGGAAGATCCGGCCTATTTACAGTATCATCACGAAAGGCGCAATCCTTATTTTCAGCACAGTTGCATCTGGTTGGTGGAGCCGGCTACCGTTGTTATTTATCCTGATGGAAGTTATTACCCGCCGCAAAATGTATTTGCCATGTCGTATTGGGCATGGGGCGATAAAATGGCTGATATGCTTCCCCTCGACTATGAACCTTTTGACGCAGCACCAAAGGTAAAAAAGCTGCCATCAGCTAAAGAATAGCTGTCACCTTATTGTTTGTCTTTCTGCCACACCCGAACATAATCGATTGTCATTTTTTGTGGCCAGATCGATTCATCCACTCCTTTTTGTCCACCCCAATTTCCTCCGACGGCTATGTTGAGCAGCAGGAACATTTTATTGTCGAAAGGCCAGGCTTCGTAGCCGGTGCCATCGTTGGCGGCATGGAAAAAAGGTTGGTCGTCGATGCCCACAATCACAGAATCCTTGTTCCATTCCAGTTGATAGCGGTGGAAGTTCTCCGAACAATCATCGAGGAAAGTAGTATCTGTTTTCTGTGTGCCGATGATATGGTTGTATTTTTTAGTGTGGATGGAACCATGGATAAATCCCTGGTTAAAGCCCACATGCTCCATGATGTCGATTTCGCCATCATCGGGCCATTTCAAGGGTTGGGTAGAGGCCAGCATCCAGATGGCGGGCCAGGTGCCCACACCTTTGGGGAGTTTCGCACGTACTTCAATCTTGCCATATTGCCAGTCGCCTTTTCCCCGGGTGATCAGTCGGGCGGAACTGTAATCCATCCCTTCCATTTTTTCCCGATGGGCTTCTATTTCCAGCATTCCATCCTTCACGCGGGCATTCTCGAGCCGGCCCGCTGTATAATATTGCAGTTCATTATTACCCCAGCCATGCCCACCCGTTTCGGCGATCCATTTTGTAGAATCGGGAAGCCCTTCATAATCAAATTCATCGCTCCATACCAGTTGCCAACTTTCTTTTTCTGTATTAATTTCCACAAGCTTGTTGTTGCCGCAGGATACCAGGAACAGAACACCCGCAAGAATGCTCAGTTTATTCATATTTCCCTTTTGAGTTCCTGCTAATATAAGACTTTCAGCATGAACACATGAAGGGTGGTATGCGCCGAATTTGAATACATGAAAGTTCACAACATCTGGAAAAGCTGGATATGGTTGCCGCAGGTATCATCCAGAACGGCAATGCGGGTAGGTCCCATTGTTGTGGGAGGCATACTGAAATCAACTTTCTTTTTCAGCAGTTCCTGGTGCACCGAATCCACGTCATCAACCAGAAAAGCAGTGGCCGGTATGCCTGCTTCAAAAAGTTTGGCCTGGTAAACCCGGGCGGGTTCGAAAGCCATGGGTTCAAGTACCAACTCCGTGCCATCGGGTTCATGCGGCGAAACCACGGTTAGCCACCGGTGCTCTCCCATTGGTATATCATTCTTTACTTTAAAGCCCAATAACCCGGTATAGAACTGAAGAGCCTGCTCCTGGTCTTAGTTCCTGCCATGCGGAAGGGCTGCAACCGGTATGCGCCTTAAACTGGCGTATGAAATAGAAAGGGGAAACGCAGGCATAGGCTGCCATCTCGTTTAAGGTAATCGGCTGATCCAATCTTTGTTTTGCCCAGGCTTGCGCCGCCACAATGCGGTCCAAAAGATCCTGGTGAGGATGCAGGCGATTGTGAAGAGTTTGTATGGTTTCAATGAATTGCATCTCTGAACCATGCAAAGAAAGTGCATTTTCCAGGATTTATATATGCTTCTATTTATGACATACTGTTTAGCAGATTTTGCCTAAATCTTTTTTGTTGTATGGTAACATAAATGTTACCTTTATGTCTACAGGAGCCGACACATAATGATTTGAATCTGCAGGTATGAAGGCAAGGGAAGTGATTCGGCTGTTGAAAAAAGACGGATGGTATGTGAAGGAGCAAAAGGGGTCACACCGTCAATTTGTTCATCCTCGAAAGATGGGCAAAGTGACCGTTCCCATGCATTCAGGAGATATACCAACGGGCACACTCAAAAGCATTTTAAAACAGGCTGGTTTGCAATAGCCTCATCAAAGCTGTGAAATGAAAAAAATTATCCTGATTATCGAAAAGGCAGAAGATGGGAAATATTGGGGAAGAGTGAATTTCCAGAACAACCTTCTTGTTGAATTTGCCAGTTCAGTGGAGGCGTTACAGCATAAAATGACCCGGCAATTAGGGAAGTTCCATTCGTTACGGCCTCCTGCATTTAAGTTTGAACTTGCGTATGACCTCGCAGCGCTCTTTGCAGCAAAGGATTATCTGAATATTTCGGCGGTAGCCGTACGGTCTGGAATTAGTCCGGGTTTAATGCGCCAATATGTAGCGGGCTTCAAATATCCTTCTCTTGAAAGGGCGGGTGTCATAGAAACAACCATTAGAGAGATTGGAAGCGAATTGAAGGGCATAAGATTAACGGTGGTAAAGCAGACTGTAAAGGCGCCAAACCGGTCGAAGAAGACCATTATCAGGGCAAAGCCGGCAGCAGCTAAATAACTCATAAGATGCCTTCTATAAAAAAAGGCCGCCCGGAGGCGGCCATTTTTTATAGAAGTTTAGAAAGCTTTAGGTTTATCTTTCTTTTCCTCCTTACTCGCATTCTTCACATATTTTTCGAGCCAGGCAAATTGCTCCGCCAGGGTATGCAGGATATTTTCACGACCTGCATAGCCATGGCTTTCATAAGGCAGGCTGATGTATTTCGCATTACCTCCATGTCCCTTGATGGCATTGAACATCCGCTCGCTTTGAATGGGGTAGGTGCCGGTATTGTTGTCGGCATCACCATGTATTAGCAGCAGGGGCGACTTGATTTTGTCGGCGTGCATGAAGGGGCTCATGTCATTGTACAGATCTGGAGCTTCCCAATAAGTGCGGTCCTCATTCTGGAATCCAAAGGGCGTCAATGTACGGTTGTAGGCGCCACTGCGGGCAATACCTGCTTTAAACAGTTTGGTATGCGCCAGCAGGTTGGCTGTCATGAAAGCGCCATAGCTATGGCCGCCTACCGCTACCCGGTTAGGGTCGCCCACGCCCAGCTCTTCCAGCTTCTTGATAGCAGCTTCCGCATTCATCCTCAACTGGTCCACAAAATTGTCATTAGGTTTTTTGTCCTTGTCGGTAGCAACAATCGGCATTTCCGCATTGTTGAGTACTGCGTATCCCTGTGTTACATAATAAACCGGGGAGCCCCAGCTCAGCAGTGTGAAGCGGTGTTCGCTACCACGAACCTGGGCAGCATCTGCTGCGGAATTATATTCAGCAGGATAGGCCCAGATAAATACTGGCAGAGGGCCATCGCGTTTGGCATCATATCCCTTGGGCAGGTAAAGGTCGCCTGTGAGGGTAACGCCATCTTCGCGGTTATACTTGATCTTGGTTTTGCTTACACCTTCCAGTTGGGGGTAAGGCGTGGTGAACTGTGTAAGGGGACGGTCCGCAATTCTTGCCTTCAGGTCTTTCAGAAAGTAGTTGGGCATATCCTTTTCGGTTTCCCGTCGGCTTATCACGGTGAGCTTATTGGGATCCAGCACCTTGGTGATCATTTCATAACTTCCTTCATTGCAACGCCAGATGGTATCGGCCTTTTTAGTATGCACGTCATAGGAAATCAGGAATGGAAGGTCTCCTTTGGGCGAAGCCCCCTGGGTATTATTCATCAGTATCTTATTGCCATTGTCGATCGTCACCAACACATTCTTCCCAAACTTGTTCAGGCGCGTTACCGGGTTGCCGGGATCCGAATAGCGATCATTGGTGCTGCGCGTTTGCAATAGTTCCAGGTCGCCGGTGGTGGGGTTGTATCGGTTCATCTGCATCACCTGCTTGCTACGCAATCCTTCCATAACGAGGGCCAGATTCGCATCGCCCCAGGATGTACCGCGATAACGCATTTTGGTTTTGAAGAGCTCGCGGGGCTTCTCGGTAAAGGGAGCCGATTGCGCATACACTGCATCATGGTATTCCACTTCGGTTTTGATTAAACCGCCATCCAGTGGCTCGGCCCAAACCAGCGTAGCCGCTTCATCATCTCTCCACTCAAACCCGCGGGGTACATTTTGGATATTATCATAACCCGAAGGTGAAGTTTCGGAAGAGGGCAGCTTGGCTACGTTCTTAATTACTTTTCCAGACATGTCGGTAACAACAACCGCACTCGGAAATCCGGATGCAGGCACCAGGTAGGAGAAGGGTTTCTCCAGGGTGCGCACCAGCATATACTTTTTGTCGGGCGACACACTGAAGCTGGCATAGATGGCGGGCTTGCCAATCTTGGTTTCCACACCACCTGTATTCTTCACCAGTTGTCCACTGGCATAGAACTCAAAAAGACGCTCATCATGTGGTGTCTTAATCATATCCTGATAAGTGGGGCGTGGCGAAGCCTTGCCGTACACTTCCTGTTCTGCAGGCCCTGTAGGCAACAAAGGCTTCTGTGGCGCAGCTGTTGCAGGCTTTAGGATGGTTTTATAAAGAATGGTATTGTCGTCGTACCAGCTATAACCGCCATATACGGCATTCACCGGCGTCTTGTTGATCTTCGTAGCTTTCAGGCTGGCCAGGTCAATCGTGTACAGGTCCACTTTATCGCGATTCACCTGGAAAAAGGCAATCTTCTTATCGTTGGGGCTCCAACTAAAGCTGGTACCAAACAGTGGATTCGGCAAACCGGTAATCTTATGTTCTTTGCCAGTCTTGATGTTCTTCAAATAAATCTCATTGACATAATTCTGACGGCTGGGCGCGAAATTGGCGGGATTGATCCGCAGACCCGCTATTTTCAATTCGGGCTTGGCCAATTCCTCCACGGAAGGGTAAAGACTTGTTTGGGTAAAAAGGATCCATTCGCCTTTGTCATCAATGCTAACGCCGGGCGTGGGCTTGGCGAGCAGCATGTCCTGGATATCTTTCGGAGGCAGATTGTATCCGCCACCATCCTGGGCCTGTACCAACTGTACAAATACCAGGCAACAGAGCAATAACTTTTTCATTCATGTGGTTTTAGTCGTGGTATATAATTCCGGTTGTTATGGACGAAACCGGGGAATCCCGAAGTTAAATAATCAGCATTTGCAGCCCAAAGCATTTATAGGAACGGCAAATCAATTGATTTTTTTACGCCTTTTACCTTTTACTCGATGGATTTGACAGTTTACTCATACTAACCCGGCCCGGAGCTGAGCGCAGAATAGTTTTGTATCCTCATTCTGCAAAAAACCTTAAACCTTGATAGTATGAAAAAAATGACTGTTTCAATTACCGCCATCCTTCTGTTACTCGCAACGCTGCTCACCCTGCAGGCCGGGGCCCAATGGACAGCAGGCGTTAAAGCAGGCGCCGGTATCAGCAACTTTGACGAGAAATCGGCCCATAACCTGCGCAATAAGTTGGGTGGTGTATTAGGCGGATTCGCGCAATATCGATTTCAGCCCCATGTTTCGGTTCAGGGAGAAATTTTGTTTAGCATGCAGGGGGCCCGTATGCAAGGTGGGTCTTACGATTTCAATTATGTGCAGGTTCCGGCAATACTGCAGACCCGCGTTTGGAAAGCACTGCAGATTCTAACAGGCCCGCAGCTCGGTTTCCTGCTTTCTGCTAATGTCAATGAAAATGGCAATAAGCAAGATATCAGCGACCAATTGAGTTCGACTGAGTTTTCCTGGATAATGGGTAGTTCCTATGAGTTTGACAATGGATTAATTATTGACATGCGTTATGTGAAGGGGTTGAGCGATATCACCAGCCAAGACGCAGCAATACGCAACAATTCCATACAGCTTGCCTTAGGGTATCGACTGGGACGAAGAAAATAGACATTGGTACAGTTACCCGAGGCCTGTTGTCACCAAAAAAAAATTTGTCGAAATCAGTATTTGCACACATATTTGCAGTGCAATGAAAATGCAGCAAAAAAATATTCAGTGGTGGTGGCATACAGAATCCCTGGGGTTACTGTACTGACACTGCTTTTGTATAAAAGAAGTATAAGGCCCCGAATCATTCGGGGCTTTTTTTATGTATGAAAAAAATAAAGATTGATACCAGTTGCAAGCGCCTGTTAGCCGATGTTTATACGCCGGTAAGCATCTACCTGCGCCTGCGCGATCGGTTTCGCGATACGCTGCTGTTGGAAAGTACCGATCATCATGCCGCGGAGAACAGTTACTCCTTTATTTGTATTAACGCTATCGCGGGCGTGGAAGTGAGCCGCCTCGATTTATTGGAGTACAAATTACCCGGCCGCAATCCGGAAAAAGTGGAGATCAGTTCCTCGCAGGCCGTGCCCGGAATTTTGGGCGACTTTATGCAGCAGTTTGAACTGGGCCACAGTGAAGGAGCGGCAGCGCGATTTGCACAGGGTTTGTATGGGTACACGAGCTACGATGCCGTACAGTTTTTTGATGCCATCCGGTTAGCGGAGCCTGCGCAAAAACCCGGCTGGTCGCCCGAATCGTCAGGCCCCATTCCATTGATGCGTTACCGGCTGTATCAATATGTAATTGCCTTTAATCATTTCAAAGATGAATTATTCATTTGCGAGAACCGCATAGCGGGTTTGGAGTCGGAGGCGGACCTACTCGAATCACTGATACGTCGCAAAGACGTGCCGGTCTATCCCTTCCGCCTGCAGGGCAACGAATACTCGAATATGGCGGATGAAGCTTACCGGGAAATGGTGGCTAAGGGTATGGAGAGTTGTATGCGTGGCGACGTATTTCAAATTGTGCTGAGCAGGCGTTTTCAGCAGGCATTTACAGGGGATGAGTTTAATGTATATCGTGCATTACGCAGCGTGAATCCTTCTCCCTATTTATTCTTTTTCGACTATGGAGATTATAAACTGATGGGATCCTCTCCCGAAGCTCAATTGCTGATACGCCAGGGAAAAGCCATTGTGCATCCCATCGCGGGAACCTATCGCCGCAGCGGTGATGATGAACTGGATCGCCAGGAAACCGAAAGACTGTTGGCCGACGCTAAAGAGAATGCTGAACACGTGATGCTGGTTGACCTGGCCCGTAATGACCTGAGTCGTCTCTGCGATGGAGTGGAAGTCTCTCATTTTCGGCAGGTACATTATTATTCGCATGTGATTCACCTGGTAAGTGAAGTAACAGGCAATTTGCGAGAAGGTTATAACCCCTTTTCCCTGCTGGCTTCCAGTTTTCCTGCGGGTACACTCAGCGGAGCGCCGAAGTTTAAGGCCATGGAGATCATTGATCAACTGGAGCCCACAGCGAGGGAATATTATGGCGGCGCCATTGGTTTTATGGGTTTTGATGGAAGTTGTACACATGCCATCATGATCCGCACCCTGCTCAGCCGGCAAAATACGCTTACTTACCAGGCAGGCGCAGGTATTGTTGCGGCCAGCAACCCTGAAAATGAATTGCAGGAAGTAAACAATAAACTGGGTGCTTTGAAAAAAGCCATTGTTCTGGCCGAAGAAGTATCCTGAACAGCATGAACTGAATACGATAAATCCGAATAAATTGAAATTACTGGTTTTTGATAATTACGATTCCTTTACCTATAACCTGGTACACCTGGTGGAAAAGATCCTGCACCAGCGGGTAGATGTGGTGCGCAACGATCAGATTGCGCTGGAGGATATTGCGGTGTATGACCGCATCATTTTGTCGCCCGGCCCGGGTATTCCGGAGGAGGCAGGTCTCCTGCTTCCGCTCATCAGGCGCTATGCCGCGGAGAAATCCATTCTCGGCGTCTGTCTGGGACACCAGGCTATCGCCGAGGCATTTGGCGGGATGCTGGAAAACCTGTCCACCGTGTTTCATGGCGTAGACACACCCATTCACAGAATAGAGACGGCCGCCTGGAATCCCCAAAAAGCGGAAGGGCAACCAGATGTTTCCGGCGACATCTTTGCCGGAATGCCTGAAACAATGGAAGTAGGTCGCTATCATTCCTGGATTGTAGATAAGGAACAATTGCCGGCAGAGTTGGAAGTGACGGCCCTGGATGATAACGGCTATATCATGGCCATGCGCCACAGGCAGTACGACATTCAGGGTGTGCAGTTTCATCCGGAAAGCGTGCTCACGCCGATGGGGGAGAGGATGATGAGGAATTGGCTGGGAAGAACGTGAGGCGTGAAACGTGAGGGGGAATCGTGAGGCGTGAGACGTGAGGCGTGAGGCGTGAGGCGTGAATCGTGAGTGGATATTGTTTTGATATCACTAATTCGGAAATTTGAAAATTCGGTTATTTGGGAAATTCCACAAATACACAAATTCACAAATAAGCAAATTCGTCTTTCGTTTATACAATGAAAAAAGTCCTATCATATTTATTTGAACACAAATCGCTCTCGCGGGAGCAGGCCCGGCAGGTGCTGGTGGAGATTGGCCAGGGTAAGTACAATGAACATGAGGTTACGGCTTTTATGACCACTTACCTCATGCGCAGCATCACCATTCCCGAATTACAGGGCTTTCGCGATGCTTTGCTGGAATTGTGTGTACCGGTGCAGATGAGTGATATCCCGAGCATTGATATTGTGGGTACGGGTGGCGATGGCAAGGATACTTTTAATATCTCCACACTTGCCTGCTTTATTGTGGCGGGTGCCGGTCAGCCGGTGGCCAAGCACGGCAATTACGGTTCATCTTCCATCAGCGGCGCTTCCAATGTAATGGAGCAAATGGGCTATCGGTTTAAAAACGATCCTGCTGCCTTACGCCGCGAGATTGAGGAAGCCGGCATCTGCTTTTTGCATGCACCGCTTTTTCATCCGGCACTGAAGCAGGTAGCGCCCATTCGTCGCAACCTGGGCATGCGCACTTTCTTCAATATGCTGGGTCCGCTGGTGAATCCCTGCAATTCTGCTTACCAGTTAATTGGCGTGTACTCCCTCGAAATGGCAAGGATTTATAATTATTTGCTACAGGAGTCGGATCGTGCTTATACCATTATCCACGGTTTGGATGGATACGATGAGATCAGCTTAACCAGCGATACCAAAGTCATCAGCCGCGAAGGTGAGCGGGTGATGACTCCTGAGCAATTGGGTAAGCGTATGGTGATGCAGGATGACCTCCATGGAGGCAGAACGGTAGAAGAGGCCGCTGCTTTATTCAGAAAAATTATTAAGGCGGAAGGTAGTTGGGCGCAACATGCCGTGGTATTGGCCAATGCCGCTATGGCCTTGCATTGTACGGGTAAATATATTTCTTACGAAGCGGCTTACCTGGCGGCGGTAGACAGTCTCGAAAGCGGCAAAGCTTATGCCTGTCTTCAAAAATTAATCGATCTGCAATGAGTACCATACTGGACAAAATAATTGAAAGTAAGAAGAAGGAAATTGCTGAGTTGAAACCGATGAGTTCGATTGAACGGTTTCGGAAAGAAGGGTTCTTCTGGAACTTTGCCAACCGTTCCCTGGTAGAGACACTGAGTATACCCGGCAGTTCAGGCATCATAGCCGAATTCAAACGCAAAAGCCCCAGCAAGGGATGGTTTAAGCCCAAAGAGCTGGAAGTGGAAAAAGTGGTGCGCACTTACAACGACGCAGGAGCTGCAGGCATGTCGATCCTCACCGACGAACCTTTTTTTGGAGGGGATCTCGACGACCTGATACAGGCAAAAGTCATTTCCGACATTCCCATCCTGCGGAAAGACTTCATTATAGATGAATGGCAAATTGCGGAAGCCAAAGCGTTCGGAGCTGATGTGATTCTGCTCATAGCCGCCTGCCTTTCGCCGGAAAAAGTGAGAGAACTGGCCACATTTGCCAAAACCATCGGGCTGGAAGTATTGTTAGAGATTCACGATGATACGGAGTTGGGACATATTTGTGAGGAAGTGGATATGGTAGGAGTGAATAACCGCAACCTTAAAACCTTTGAAGTGGATGTGAACACTTCGCTTTCATTGATAAGGCAAATACCAAAAGATAAGCCGGCGGTAGCAGAAAGTGGCATACAGGATGTGGAAACCATCTTAACTTTACGGGAAGCGGGCTTCAAGGGGTTCCTGGTGGGTGAGCGATTTATGAAGGAAGAAGATCCCGCGCAGTCTTTCCGCCTATTTGTGGAAGAGCTGAGGACAAAATCCAAATAACGATTGTTGGCCGGTCATCAAAACCGGGATATTATGCACAACAACAGCAAAGAGGCGAAAAATCAACCTGCCGAAAGAAACAATTTCCGGATCAAAGTATGCGGAATGACTTTGCCCGAGCAGGTGAATGCCCTCGACGAAATGGGGGTTGATTTTGCCGGCTTCATCTTCTACCCAAAATCACCACGCTATGTGGGTCAGAAGCTGCCGCCGGAAAAAATGAAACAGATAAAGGGACGCATCGCCAAAGTGGGCGTGTTTGTGAATATGCCCTATGATGATCTGATGCGCACTGTGGATGACTATCGGCTGGATATGGTGCAACTGCATGGGGATGAAACGCCTTTTTTCTGTGAGAAAGTGGCGAATTATGTTACCGTCATCAAAGCTTTCCGGCTGAGCCCTGATGATCCGATTGACTGGATGCTACGTCCCTTTCATGAAAGCTCGGATATGTTTATGTTCGATACCATGGGTGCAGGCTATGGCGGCACCGGGAAAAAATTTGACTGGCGTGTGCTCCGTGATGCCCAACTGGAGAAACTGTTTTTCCTGAGTGGTGGTATTGAAGCGGGTGATGAGCCAGCCATCTGTCAGTTTGCGGCGGAGGAGCAGGGGAAGAAAATGTTTGCGATAGATATCAACAGCCGCTTTGAACTAAGTCCAGGGGTGAAAGACATGAATAAAGTGCAACAATTTTTAAACAATATACGTGGCCCGAAAAAGTAATCAGGAGTTATGAAATATACAGTGCCCGATCAGCGGGGATATTATGGAAGTTTTGGCGGTGCCTTTATTCCGGAAATGCTATTTCGGAATGTGGAAGAATTGCAGCAGAATTATCTTTCCATTATACAGGAAAAATCCTTCCAGGATGAATTTCGTGGGTTGTTGCGCGACTATGCAGGCCGTGCCACGGCATTGTATCAGGCCAAACGCCTGGGTGCGCTGCATGGCACTAACATTTACCTGAAGCGTGAAGACCTTTGCCATACCGGGGCGCATAAGATCAATAATACGATCGGGCAAATTCTGCTGGCCCTTCGCATGGGGAAAAAACGCATTATCGCGGAAACGGGAGCTGGCCAGCACGGCGTGGCTACTGCCACGGTTTGTGCGCTCAAAGGCATGGAATGCATTGTGTATATGGGTGCCAAAGACATAGAACGGCAAGCGCCTAACGTGGCCCGGATGAAAATGCTGGGAGCGAAAGTGTTGCCGGCGACATCGGGTAGTCAAACCCTGAAAGACGCTACCAATGAAGCGATCCGCGACTGGATCAACCACCCCGACGATACGCATTACATTATCGGCAGTGTGGTAGGACCGCATCCTTATCCGGATATGGTAGCGCGCTTTCAATCGGTAATCAGCGAGGAGATACGCTGGCAGTTGAAGGAAAAGGAAGGAACCGAATTACCCGATTATGTACTGGCATGTGTGGGTGGGGGCAGCAATGCCGCCGGAGCATTTTACCATTTTCTGGAAGAGCCGTCGGTACAACTGGTGGCAGTGGAAGCGGCAGGGTTGGGGGTTGACAGTGGTCAAACCGCCGCGACCTCCCAGTTAGGAAAACCCGGCATCCTGCATGGCAGCAAGAGCCTGCTGATGCAAACGGAAGACGGCCAGGTAGTGGAACCCCATAGCATTTCCGCGGGATTAGACTATCCCGGCATCGGTCCCCTGCATGCCCATCTCTTTGAAACAGGCCGTGCCCGTTTCCTGAGCGCCACCGACCAGGAAGCGCTGGATGCGGCATTCGAACTGGCCCGCCTCGAAGGCATCATTCCGGCCCTCGAAACAGCCCATGCCCTGGCAGCACTGCATCAGTTGTCGTTTAAAGCAACGGATAAAGTAGTTCTGTGCCTGAGCGGGAGGGGGGATAAGGATTTGGGGACGTATATGAGGGAGATGGGATGACGTTATACGTAGTACGTTTTACGTATTACGTAATAGGTATTTTTGGAGGAAATGACTATGAGTAGGAATTTGTTTTTTATTAGCTGAAAAGTACTGGCGCTTAAATTTATTGAGCCTGCAAAGGCCTTCAACTAAAAACGTAAAACGTACAACGTATAACGTACAACGGTTAAAATGTCACGTCTCAAAACAGTCTTCTCGACCACTCCTCATAAGGTCCTCAACATTTACCTCACCGCGGGTTATCCGGAGTTGCACAGCACGCTTCCGCTCATTCGTGCGGTAGAGGCAGCGGGCGCCGATATTGTGGAGCTGGGAATGCCTTATAGTGATCCCCTCGCGGATGGTCCGGTAATTCAGCAGAGCAGTGCGGTGGCCATCGCCAACGGTATGCAGATCAGCCTGCTCTTCGAACAACTGGCATCGTTGCGGCCTGCCGTGAAATTGCCCGTCATACTGATGGGCTATATGAATCCCGTGTTGCAGTATGGTTTTGAAAAGTTTTGCGCGAAGGCAGCCGAAGTGGGTGTGGATGGTTTGATCCTTCCTGATCTTCCGGAATTTGAATTTGAATCGCATTATGGCCCCATCATCGCGAAATATGGGCTTGATTTTATTTTCCTGGTAACGCCGGAAACTTCGGAGCAGCGCGTGCGTCGGCTCGATCAGCTTAGCAGCGGTTTTTTGTATGCGGTCTCTTCCTCTTCTACTACGGGATCCGATAAGGATATGGCCACTTCCCAGGCATATCTGGACAGGCTACTTTCGATGAAACTGAAAAATCCTGTGCTGGTAGGCTTTGGAATCCGCGATCGCGAAACTTTCGATCAGGCCAGTGTTTCTGCGGCGGGTGCCATCATCGGATCCGCTTTTATCAAGGCGCTGGGCGCAGCAGGCGACCCGTTGGTGAATGCTACCCAATTCGTAAAATCCATTAAAGGCCAGCAGTAGTTTATCTTACACAGCTTATATTTTCTTGCAAGTTTAACAGATACTCAGCCCTTGCTGACTTAATTTTGTGCCATGCGAATAGTTATTATCAGTATGCTCCTGGCGCTTGTTATGCCGCAGTTGGCCCTTAGCCAGGAAAAGGTCCGTATAAAAGGCCGGATCAATGGATTAGCGGATAGTACCTGGATTACCCTGGTGAATGCCAATCAGCCTGATGAGATACTCGATAGCGCGATGGTGGTAGGTGGAAAGTTTCGCATGAATGCGGAGATCAGGGAACCCATGCTCGCCTCCCTTATGCTGGGAGAGGGCAAGTCGTTTATGACTTTTATTGATGGATCCAGGAGCCGCATAAAGGGAAGCCTGGATAATTTGGAAGCATTGAATTGGAAAGGCTCCGCATCGGTGCGCGATTTTGCGGCCTTCAAAAAAAGTTTTGACCCCTTATTTGAAAAAGTGGTAGCCATCAACCAGCAGGTTCGCAGTGGCGGATGGACGGATAGTCTTCAGCAACAAATGGAACACTATCAGGATACCATACAGCAGGCGATTGATAAGTTTATTGCGAAACGACGCTCCTCGCCCGTAAGCGCTTTCTTGTTGGCAGCGACATACCAGTTGAAAGATGATGTGACCCTGGCCAATCAGCGCTATAGCAGTCTTACGCCCAAAGCGGTCAACAATCTCTACGGAAAGTACCTGAAAGAAACCATCGACAACGAATTGGCTACGGCGGTGGGTTCGGTGGCCCTGGATTTTACGCAGGCGGATACATCGGGTAACCCTGTTTCGCTCTCTTCTTTCCGTGGGAAATATGTGTTGCTCGATTTCTGGGCCAGCTGGTGTGGACCCTGCCGGGTGGAAAACCCCAATGTGGTGGCGAATTTTCAGAAATTCAAAAGCAAGAATTTTACCGTGCTCGGTGTTTCGCTTGATCGGCCGGGCCAAAAGGAAAAATGGCTGAAGGCCATTTATGATGATCAGTTGGCCTGGACACATGTAAGCGATCTTCAGTTCTGGAATAATGAAGTGGCTCAGCAATACAAAGTGCAGAGTATTCCACAAAACTTCCTGATTGGCCCCGATGGAAAAATTCTGGCCAAGAATCTGCGCGGAGCCAACCTGGAAGCCAAGCTGTGTGAGTTGCTGGGTTGCGAGTAAGGGATCGCAGGCTATATAGCGTGTTCAACTTTGGATTGCAAACCCGAGCTTAATCGTCGAGACCCATCATTTGTGACACCATATCCCAGTTTTTTTGTCGCTGTTTTTCGTAGTTATCTATATTGGCATCCGTTTTATTGCCGATATAAGTAACATAATAGCTGGCCTGAAGGGAAAGGCCACTCAATATCCTGGAAAGATCTTTGAGGAATTCAACATCGTTCGGGTCATCCAGTTCATCACTCTCCACTACACTGTCCACCACTTCTTTAATGGCACCCAATATTGCCTTTTGCTCATTCAGAATGTCAAGTGTTTTTTGATCAGCATATGTTTTCTTCACGTGGTTATCCGTAGTGGCGCCAATGGTAATATAGGTGTTGTACACCAGGCCGGCCGATAGAGCTCCGGTGAGCTCCAGAATCTTGGTCTCTTTTTTTGCCGGCGTGTTCTGGGCCATCAAATTGCCGCTTAAGAGCAGGCTTAGCGTGAGTACGGAAATGATTGTTTTCATGTTGCAAATGTTTGCAGGTAAAATACAAATGATTTCCGAAAAGTTGAAATGATAGGAAGTTTAGGGTTTAAGGTTTAGGGTTTAAAGTTAAAGGCTTAATTGCTGAAATATGCTTAGCGTTCTTTGCGACTTCTTTGCGCTTGTTGCGGTAAAACCTTCCTGAATAACAGGCATCCTCAAAGTAGAGGGAGATTTACCGCAACGAGCGCAAAGAAGTCGCAAAGGGCGCTACGCTTTTTTTGACCAACGCAGGCATTAAACATTAAACACTAAACCCTAAACCTTAAACAAACGTATAACGTACAACGTATTACGTAATACGCAAATCCTCCCCCGTTTCTCGTATTTTTGCAGGGGCCATTAAACCTTTAACCCGTCAACAAATTATTCTGTGGCACTGATCAAAAGCATATCCGGCATTCGTGGAACTATCGGGGGCATTCCCGGCGATAATCTCAGCCCCCTGGATATCGTGAAGTTTACCGCTGCTTACGGCATTATTATTCTGGAAAAAAACAAGCAGGCGAAAGTTGTGCTGGGTCGCGATGGACGTATCAGCGGTCCCATGGTACGCGACCTTGTTTGCAGCACTTTGAGTTCCCTGGGAATTCAGGTGATTGATCTCGGTCTTTCCACCACTCCCACCGTTGAAATGGCGGTTAAATGGGAAAAAGCGGATGGAGGCATCATCCTGACCGCGAGCCATAACCCCAAGGAGTGGAATGCACTGAAGCTCTTGAATGAAGAGGGAGAGTTTATTTCCGCTGAAGCGGGCGCGCGTGTGTTGGAACTGGCCGATAAGGGCGAATTTCAGTTTGCATCTGTTGATAAGTTGGGCTCAATGGAAGCCAAAGATTATCTGCAGGCACATATTGATGCGATCCTCGCTTACCCCCTGGTAAATCGCGAAGCCATTGCCGCACGAAAGCTGAAAGTGGTGGTGGATGCGGTGAACTCTACCGGAGCTATTTATGTGCCAGCGCTGCTAAAAGCATTGGGTGTGGAATCCGTAACGGTACTGAATGAAGAAGTGAATGGCCGCTTTGCGCATAACCCGGAACCTTTGCCCGAACACCTGAGCCAGTTGAGTGCCGAAGTTGTTCGGCAAAAAGCGGATCTCGGCATCGCCGTAGATCCGGATGTGGATCGCCTCGCATTTGTTTGCGAAGACGGAAGCATGTTTGGGGAGGAATATACCCTGGTGGCGGTGGCAGACTATGTGCTGAAACAACGCAAGGGCAATACCGTCAGCAATATGAGCAGCACCAAAGCGCTGAAGGAAGTGACTTTGAAGCATGGTGGTCAGTATTATCCCTCCGCTGTGGGTGAAGTGAATGTGGTGAAGAAAATGAAGGAAGTGGAAGCCGTGATTGGTGGCGAGGGTAATGGCGGAATCATCGTTCCCGATTTTCACTATGGCCGCGATGCGCTGATCGGTATTGGATTATTTCTTTCGCATCTGGCCGCGCAAAAATCGGGTATCAAATCGCTTAGAAGCAATTATCCTGATTACTTCATTTCTAAAAATAAAATTGAGCTGGCCAAGGGGATCAACGTGAATGAAATCTTCGAAAAGATCCGGCAAAAATATCCGCGCAATCCGATCAATACTGAAGACGGTTTGAAGATTGAATTCGATAACGACTGGGTGCATCTTCGTACCTCCAATACCGAACCCATCATTCGTATTTATGCCGAAAGCGATTACGAATCAAAAGCCAATAATATAGCTACCCGGCTGATGCAGGATATCAGGGAGTTTGTTTAGGGTTTAAGGTTGAGGGTTTAAGGTTTAATTTGGTGGAGGTTGTGCTTTTTGTTTGCATCTCTTAGCTCGGGAATTATCACCGCAATCCCGCCAGGGCGGGACAAAGTATCCGCGACGAACGCGACGGAAGGTTTAAAGGAATTGGACCACCCGCATTAGCAATACCCGAAACGTTAATCTCAGCGACAACCCTGGGCATTTATCGTTTCGTCGCGTTTGCGGTAAAAAAAATCTGCACCTACATCATCTCACCCAATCATAGCGTTCCCCAGCTCCAATACTGAAGAATATTTATGGAACCTAAAGATTCAACCTTAAACCCTAAACCTTAAACCTTAAACCCTAAACTGCTCTCCAGCTTCACCGGCAAATCCCTTACCCTTACTCCCGTCGCATTATAGATGGCATTGGTAACAGCAGCGGCAAAACCAATCAGGGCAATTTCGCCCATGCCCTTCGCGCCCATGGGATTCAGAACCGGATCGGGTTTGTTGACAAACAACACATCAATAGCAGGTACATCCGCATGCACGGGCACATGATAATCCGCGAAATTATTGTTAACGTAGCGTCCGTATCGATGGTCAATGATGGTTTCTTCGGTTAAGGCCATGCCGATGCCGCCTACAACACCACCGATCATCTGGCTTTCTGCAGTCTTGGGGCTGATGATTTTTCCCGCATCGGCGGCGGTTACAATATTCATGATTTTTACCACACCGGTACGAGGGTGTACCTGTAGCTTCACAAAATGGACTGAGAAGGAGTAGGACGAATATTTCCGCAGCTCCGGTCCACCGGCTGAGCTTTTTTCCACCACCAGTTCCTGCATGCGATTGCGTTCGAGCAGTTCGGTATAATTGATTTTGCGCTGAGCCTGTTGTTTGGGATACACCTGCCCGCTTTCAAATACCAGGTCTTCAGGTCCGGCATGTTGCAGGTAGTCGTGCAGTTCTTTCTCCGCCATTTTCCCCAGCTTTTGCTTTATTTCGGTGCATACATCATATACCGCGGAGCCAAGCGTGCTGGTGGTAGCGCTTCCGCCCTGTGTAGGGCCGGGTGGGAGGGAGGAATCGCCCAGTTCGAACCGGATTTTCTCAATCGGGTAATTCAGGGTTTCTGCAGCGATGCGCACCATGGCCGTGGCGGTGCCGGGCCCCATGTCGCTGACAGCACTCTGCAACACCAGGGTGCCGTCGCGCTTCAGTATGCCCCTGGCCGCGCCTTGCCAGCGCATGGCGCTAAATACGCCGGAAGCCATGCCATAGCCCACCAGCATACCATCTTCCACGAGGCTTCGGGGTTCTTGCGGGCGTTTAGACCATCCAATTTTTTGCGCGCCCATTTCATAACATTCCTTCAGGTATTTACTCGACCAGGGCAGGCCCCGCTCCGGATCTTTTTCCGCATAATTGCGCATCCGCAGCTCAATGGGGTCCAGGTTGAGTTGATAAGATAATTCATCGAGCGCTGATTCCAGCGCGAAGCAACCCGTAGCTTCGCCTGGGCCTCGCATCCAGATGGGTGTATTCAAATCAAGCGGAAGAAGCTTATAGTTCGTGTACACATTCGCACACTCATACATAAATCGCGAAGCGTTTACAATCCCTTCCGTAAAGTTTTCATAGCTGGAAGTACTGCCAATAGCTTCGTGGCGAATGGCGGTGAGTTTTCCTTCCTTGCTGGCGCCAAGGCTTAGTTTTTGCCAGGCCATGGGTCGGTAACCTACCATGGTAAACATCTGATCGCGACTCAACATCAACTTTACAGGCCGCTTCAGTTTTTTAGCGGCGATCACGGCCGCAATCTCATGCGGCCAGGTACGAAGGGCGCTGCCGAAGCCGCCCCCCACAAAGGCCGCGATCACTTTAATGTTCTTTTCATCAAGCTGAAAGGCCTGGGCAAGTGATCCAACGGTATCACGAGGGCCCTGGGTTTTGGTATAGACCGTCAATTTATCTTCGCCCTCCCAGTGCGCGATAATGGCGTGCATCTCCATGGGATTATGCGTTTCCATCGGCAGGGTGTATTCTGCCTCCATTTTCACTTCCGACTTTGTCCAGGCATCTTCCTCTCCACGGGTATAAGTGGGCCGGCTCCAGCCGCCTTCCTGTACCGTGGCTTTGCTGAGATTCTGGAAGAAATCCGTTTCATGTTTTTCTTCCTGGTAACGGATACGCAAAAGGCTGGCGGCATGTCGCGCCCTTTCCGGCGTATCGGCCACCACTAAAGCCACGGGCTGGCCATTGGAATAAACCTTGTTGTCGTAAAAAACTTTGAGGCCGTTCCAGTTTCGTGCGGGCCGGCCTTCCTTTGCTTCCTGAGGTTTAAATCCCGGTACATCGATGGTATTGAGGTGGGAAAAAACTCCCAATACACCCGGAGCATTGGCGGCAGCGCTGGTATCAATGCTCAGGATGGTTCCTTTGGCGATGCTGCTGCCAACAACCACGGCGTGGCAGATGCCGGGTATGGGATGCTCGGCCGCATAAAGGGCTTTACCCGTCACCTTATCGCGACCGTCCACCCTTTCCTGGTCATTCGGCAAGAATACTTTGGAGGAGAAACTATTGTTCATTCTGGCGGAGTTTATGCATTTGCGGCAGCCCTGCTCAAAGCTTCTACTATTGCCCGGGGAGCCAGTTTGATTTTGAAATCGTTGTGTCCAAAGCCTTTGGCGCCCTGCATGGAAATAGCCGCAGCATCCTGAAAGCTTTGTTCCGTGGCCGGCTTATTCGCTAAAAATTTCTCCACTGCCGGTAAGCGCCAGGGCTTATGGGCCACAGCACCCATACATATGCGGGCACGAAGTATTTTTCCATCCCTGATTTCCAGCGCTGCCGCTACTGATAGTAGCGCAAATGCATAAGAAGCCCTGTCGCGCAACTTCAGGTAATGAGTATGTTGACCAAAGTTGTTTTCGGGAATGAAAAGCTCCGTGATCAGTTCACCCTTTTTCAGGGTATTGTCGCGCGAAGCATCATTTCCCGGGAGGCGGTGAAAATCGGAAAAAGGAATACTGCGCTTACCCGCCGGCCCCTGCACTTCCACACGCGCATCAAGCGCCGCCAACGCTACGCAAAAATCACTGGGGTGCACCGCAATGCATTGGTCGCTGGCGCCAAAAATGGCGTGCATCCGGTTATGCCCTTTCAGCGCAGCACAACCGGATCCTGGCTGGCGTTTGTTGCAGGGCATTGCGGTGTCGTAAAAATAAGTGCAACGCGTTCGCTGCAATATATTGCCTCCCGCAGTAGCCATGTTCCGCAATTGGGCGGAAGCGCCCGCTTTCAGCGCCTGCGCAACAAGCGGAAACCGTTTGGTAATAATGTCGTTGGCGGCAAGGTCTGAATTGGGCATCAGCGCGCCAATCCTTATACCATTGCCTTCTTCCTTCACATACCGAAGGGGCAGGGGGTTAATATCGATCAGCCTTGCAGGCTGCTGCACATATTTTTTCATCAGGTCCACCAGGTTGGTGCCTCCGGCTATATAGGCGGAACCGGGATTTTTCTGGTAAGCGCTGAGGGCGGCGTTAACGGTGCTCACCCTTATGTATTCAAACGGTATCATAAGGGCTGCCCTCCTTCGGCAACTTCACGAATGGCCTTAACGATATTGCTGTATGCGCCACAGCGGCATATATTTCCACTCATGTATTCGCGTATTTCCTCCTCGGAGCCGGCATGTCCCTCCTTCACGCAGGCGATGGCCGACATGATCTGACCGGGAGTGCAGTAGCCACACTGGAACCCATCGTGCTTGATGAATGCCTGTTGCATGGGATGCAGTTCTTCGCCCCTGGCGAGGCCTTCAATGGTTGTCACCGATTTCTCCTGGTTCATGATGGCCAGGGAAAGACAGGAATTCACACGTCGCCCATCCACATGCACTGTGCAGGCACCGCATTGACCATGATCGCAACCTTTCTTGGTTCCCGTAAGTCCCAATTGCTCACGGAGCAGATCTAGCAGGGTTACCCTGGGTTCCACATTCAGTTCATGATGCTTGCCGTTTACCTGGATGCGCAGCGGAATTTTCTCGAAAATGGAAGCGATTTGCTCATCGTGTTGTCCGGCTTTCAGCAGTAGTGGGCTGCTGGCCGAAATTGCCGCCAGTGCAGCAGACTTCTTCAGGAAGTCGCGGCGGCCATTATCCGAACCATTACTCATAAAGCCTGGCAGCGATGCCCGGTTTTTGGTTTACGGGAACTGCCAGTGGTAAGTTACAGAATTTTCGATTGCCTTGAATCAACTATAATCCACTGTTTTCTCCTCCTCCAACCGTTCCTCGGATTCGGCGGCGTCCAATGCCACACTCACCCGCATGGCTTTAAGGCCGCTGACGCCCTGCACTTCTTCCAGCTCCAGGTATTCCAGGTCGGGTAGCAGGATCTTTCTCTCCTGCAGGTGATGGATAAAGGAGGCATATTCATCCGCATCCTTCTGATTGAAATAGATCAGCGCGATTTTGCCTGGCTGTGTGAGTCGTTCACGCGTATTCTTGAGATGAACCTTATCGATGCGCTTCTTGATAATATGATACCGGATATTATACCCTCCTTCCACATCGAAACGGCGCTCGTCGTTCCGGAAACTGATATCAATACTGTTGGAATAGATAAAGATCAACTGTGTGGTCTCCAGCGGCACTTTCATCCGGGGTACCAGCAGGTGCGAAAGGCGGGCAATGGCCGCCATGGAACCAAGCTGCCAGAGACGAAGATTCTTGAGATAAACCCGGTCGAATGGCCGTTCAGGCGCTATGGATTGCCCGATATAGATGTCGTACTCAACACCATCTGTCCTGAATTTTTCGAAATAGCTGGGATAGGCCTGCTGAATTTCCACATTCATCAGGTCCAGGTAATTGTTCACGGCGTTGTTGATCATCTGCATGGAATCTTCCAGGGCCCTGCGTTGTTCCCAAGCTTTGCCCTGAACAGGATCAATGGCGGCAAAATATTCCTGTATCCTTGGTGCGAGATCGGGATTCGCCTCTTCGAAATGATGAAGAAATGGATGCGCTTCGTCGTTGAGAAACTGGTTCAGCCTTATTTCATCCTGTGTACTGATGATGCCGCCAAGAGATTTTTGAAATTTATTGCACTTGAATATGAAATCATCGGTGAGTGCGAGATTTTGCTTGTTCTTCATGTGCATGAATACTTCCTGCAACTGAATAAACTGATACTGCAGGTCGGTCAGCACCGCTTTGTTGCGTTCGATGGTACTGTTCCGGATATCGATGGCTCCATAGAGGGGAAACACATCGCGGAACTCGATCTTGCGCACCGGTACCGGTTTGCCTTCCTGGCGCGTGCGATAGATATAATCCCAGGCGGCTTCGGTAAATTTCCACTGTACCGAAGGTTGCAGGGAAGTAAATTTATCGCGTATGGTATCTGCTATGCGGGCATTGAACTCTTCCACGCTGTTTTGAATCAATTGGCCAATAAGTTCCATCGCAGCGTCAACCCGGGCAAATACCTGCTCATTGAGTACGCCTTTTCTCCGGCTATACATTTCAAAAGCGCCGATCAGCTTATTGTTGTAATAAACCGGCATCAGCGAATAGGATTTTACGCCGGCCAACTGAAAAAGTTTGCCTACCTGCACCTGGCTGGGCCCCGATTGATCGAGGTCTTTGTAATACAATATCCGGGGGTTGCTGGTGAATTTTTCAACCAGTGGCAGAAAGAACTCATTCATCACGCCCTCCTGTTTACCCATTGAAAAAAGAATACTGTGCGCATAGGCATCCGGATCCTGTACTATCTGCTGGTTGATGCGAAACAAGGGGAGGAGGGTGAACTCAATCTCCTTGCAGCCTACCAGCGATTTCAGAGATTGAGAAATGGGCTGGTAGTTTTCTTCATCGGCCTTGCCATGGCCATCCACAAGGATATTACGAATCTTTTCCAGGGCATATTGTGGCGTTACATCGGTGATGGTGATGATGCTGAACCCTGAAAAACGGAAATGATGCAGGGGAAGAATGCGGCGGAGAATGTCCATGCCATTTTCCTCATGCAGGTGTACCTGTAAATTTTCAAGATTCAATTTGGGAAGGTCTTCACTGGTGCTGATGTCCACAAAGCGGGTATCGAGATTGATCCGGTAGAATTTTTGAAGTCCGGTTGTTGTATCCAACACCGGACGTATCATTTCCTGTTTTTTATGAAAATTGAAATGATAAAATTTTTCCAGGAGAAAACTGTAGAGCAGCTCGCATTTCTGCGTTTCCATCTCCGGATCATCCTGAATCAATTCAGGTTTTATTTCATGCGTTTGCGCATCCGTCAGCAACTTGTACAATGCGTTGGAGCCATAGAAAATTTTAGGAGTAACAGGAATGGAAATTCCCCATAATACTTCTTTTTCATCTTCCACCACGGTGGAGAGTACCATGTATAGCAGGTTCAGCAGCTCAATGTATTTGCCCGTATCTTCCAGTTTCACTTCTGCTTCCAGCTCCGGGTATTGCGCGAATTTCTCCAGGATCAGTTTATAAATTTCTTTCTTGATGCTGTCCTTGTCCTGCAGACGCATGCGCACATAGTCCAGGAATGGCTTGAAAGAAAGTTGCGTATTGACCGGCGCTTCCCCCGGCACCCCGGGATCGGGAAGCGAGATAATTCGGTGTTGCATACTGTAAAATTAAGCTTCCTCTTTCAGCCGGGATATCGAAAACTGGGTAAACGCTGCCAAAGCATCGGTTAAAAGCGGAAACCCACGGTAAAATAAGGGAGCCAGCCTTCGCGTGAATATCCGGCCACCAGTTGGAATAGCGCCATTTGTGCGGGCGCGTAATAAAAGCCGCCGCCCACTCCCTGGTGCCACCGCCTGGAACTTTCGCCCCGCTGCCAAACCCGCCCCAGATCGTAGAAACCGGTAAAGCCAAACTGTCCGGGAAGTATATAGCCTCCCCAGTCGGCCAGCTTTATTCGCAGCTCCAGGTTATTCCACAGCAGGTGGTCGCCGGCAAAGCGGTATTGCCGAAAGCCTTGCAGGTTTTCATGCCCTCCCAGGAATTGCGATTGATAAAATGCGGCATGGCCCACCGTTATGCCAGCCCCTGTGCGATTGGCCAGGACGATGGTTCGCCGGGCGTTGAGCGAGCGGTAGAGCGCGATGGCCATATTAACCTGGCCATAGGATCGGGCATAAGTATTGATGGCATGATAAGCACGGAGATTCAGGTTCAAATATGAACCCCAACTGGGCAGCAACGGATGGTTGCGTTGGTCCAACTCAAGGTCAGCCGTCCAGCCTGCATGCCATTTGGCCCGATCCACGGTTAAGCTGTCATAACTGCCAACCCGCCCCTGACCTTCAATAAAGCGACCTTCGTTTTCATCGGCATCATAGCGGTACCATTGCAGCGAAGGACCCGTGCTGAATTGCAGTCCTTTTTCATTATTCCATTTCCATCCCGCATCCACCTGGTAAATGGCGAACCTTGTGCGGTAAAACCGGATGGACTCGGTTTTCTTTTCGTATACGGTTTCATTGCCCCTGCCAAAATAATTCTGTGTATTGTCCGGAGCCTTCGCTTGTATGTTCAAGTAGAGATCTGCCTTTTTCCATACATCTGTCCAAATGCCCCGGTATCGTATTCGATAAGCCTTTGTACTGAAAGAATGTGCGGCTGTAAACTGATGGCGGCTCGCAAAGGGCTCCTTTCGGAATCCCTGCTGGGTATGCTGAAATCCCGCGCCGAAAATGAGGCCATCATCGAGGTTATAACCCGCGGTTATCAGCGGCATGGTAACATGATAGAGATTAACGGGTACAAAGCGGGTGATACTGGTATCCTTACCCAATCTTATCATGGCGGCGCCGGGGTCTCCGCTGATATGGGCCGATGAACTGAGGTCATAAAGTCGCAGTTTTTTGTGGCTGCGCTCCAGTTGATAGGTTTTTCTACCCGTGCCTCCGATCAGCCTTACCAGAATTCGGGAATTATTGTTGTTGACAACAATACTGTCGTTTCCCGCTTCCAGGTAAACCCGGATTTCTTTGGTTAAGTTGTGATCAAAGTTTTTATATACGAGTGTGTCCCGTAATTCTCCTTCTTTGTTGATTTTGCGTACCAGGACCTGGATATCACCTTTTTCATCGCTGCTGATTTGAACGAATTCATGTTTTTGCGTAGCCCTGATATCAACAATACGATTGATAAACCGATAATAGCTTCGCATGGCTTCGGGCAGGGCATCTCTTCTTTTTTTCATCGTTTCTGCCTGCGCTGCGCCACGAATCGCATAGATTTCTGAAGGCAATTGCCGGAAAGCGCTGTCAATGACTGTATCTGTGATTTCTTTCACAAAATCGTTTACTTCCGCTTCCCAATTAGTCTCTGGCCATTGTTCCTGCATCATGGCGTTGAGGAACCCTGACTTGAATAAGGCGTATTTTACTTTTGAAATTTCTTCATCAAAACCCTGCAGGGTAGGTAGCACCCAGGAACGGGATGCCAATTGAGGCAGGAGGCCCTGCCGTACAAAAAGAGCCTGGTCACGGTCGCGGGGTACGGGCTCATAATATTTTCCCTTTTTGGGTATCAGCCCACCGCCATTGGTCGGCATGCCGGTCCCAATCGCCCAGGAGGAGATCGAGCATTCGTGCACGCAAATAGGTGCGGGCATTATAGCTGTTGTCGTTATCCTCCAGCAGTTCCTCCAGCATTTTGGGACTATTGTCTGAATTGCCCAGTGGCTCCCTTTCTTCGAGCAACGCTATTTTTCCTTCAAAGAGCCGCGCGTATTTGCCCAATAGGGTGTCGGGTGCAACAACGCCGATCCGGGGATTGGCATGCGGCACATCCGTTGCCCGGGCAAGGGACGGCACAATCAGTGGCGCGAAAGGATGCTGTGCACTCATGTAATCGTCGAGCAAGTCGCGTGCGAAAGTTTCACGGAGGGTTGAAGGCAACAGCGGGTCGGGATTCTTTTCAATATTGCGAAGCACCCATTCCTTTCCTTTGGCATCTTCCAGCCTTAAGGATACGGTTTGCATGCCACCACCTTTCTTCACGGGACGCAAGCCGCCTTCCAGTTCAGAAAGCTTCAGTACCGGAAGCTGCAACTTTGTGGCAAATTCCCGGCGATAATTTTCACCCAGCATGCGACGCTTCCAACGCGATACTTCGTTAAATGCGGGACGTAGCCGCACCCTCGCGCTATCACCGGAAATGGCAGCCAGCAGGGCTGCGGGACCGGGTGACGAGGGCTGCAGATTTATGTCTTTTGTAAATACCTGGCTCCAGCCGCCATTCTGAAATGCATGATAGTGGAGTCTCAAAACAGAAGCGCTCAACCAATCGGCTATTACAAATCCCTGAGCGGCTTTTCCGTATTGCGAAAATTTTCCCTTTACGGTATGGTTCAGTTTGGCACCCGATCCGCTTACAACCTGTTTCAAATCTTTATTTGGATGCTCGATATACTGAAGGCCATGTTCATGCCCTGAAACCAGCAATAGATTAGGGCTGCCCTCAAAAGCCTTTAGCACCCGCCTTACCATATCCCGATAGAGGGGATGCCCTAAGTCTTCCGGATTGGCGAATGTTGTTCGCAACAAGGGATAAAGCGAGCCCACAACGGGGAGCGGAATCCTGAGATTTTTATTAAGATGAGTTAATGGGAAAATATGATCGCGGAGGGTGAACCGCCCACCATGTGTGCCATAACTGGCAAAGGGGTGATGGGTAGCCAGCACCATCATCTTGCCTCGATGCTCAAAATAAATCTGCTCCAGCGCCGCTATCACTTCTTCGCGGCTGGTACAGGCGCAATCGGCGCCTGGATTGTATTTGGGAAATGGAAATAGCCACCATTCTGAATCCATCATTATCAATACCAACGAATCCGCCAGGGGAATGACGATTGGGTCCGGACAGCCATCGGGTGGCGATAATTGCAGCAGCGAATCACCCTGCTCCTGCAGGAATTGCCATTGTCGTTTTATTTTGGCCAGTCCCTGTTTGCCCATCCTGTCCCAGTCGTGATTGCCGGGAATAAACCAGACCCGGGAACCCGCTTGCCTAAGGGGCTGGAATTGTGAGCGCAGAATGGCTTCTGTACTTTCCTGCTCGGCACTGCCCGGAAGTCCGATGCCTCTTTTATATATATTGTCGCCCAGGAAAACGGTACTGGTTTTTCCGGGCAGGGTATAACTTGCTGCCTGCGACAACACCTGCTTTTGGCTGCTATCCAGCTCACCGGCATCACCGATCAGGATCAGCCGGTGCAAAATGCTATCCTGTGCCGGTAACAGAGCGGGCAGTAGTATAATTATGATCCACCAGGCTAATCGCTTCATGGTTGGGAATTGGGTGGATGATATTCAAACTTCAACACATTGCCGCTGGATACTTCGTCTCCTTCATTGCTGATGTACATGTTGCCCAACCGGTCGAAAGCGATGCCTTCGGGCTGGCGGAACCGCGATGGAAGGAGGGGCCATACACTTTCAATTTGAAAATTGCTGTTGGCGACAATCAATAATTTGTTCACGGAGCTTATCAGGTACCAGTCGCCCGTTGCAGGATGGCGCGCCAGCCCCGATGGCTGGAAGCGGCCCGCTTTCATTTTTTTACCTAAGATCGAATTAATGGTATCGTCGGATACCGTAATCCGATCGCTTTTCTCCAGGCGCCCATCCTCTATCAGGTTTAGTTTGTAAATGCTGGTGCCTTTTTCGGATTTCCTGGAGCCATTTACTTTCGTCATTGCATAAAGGGATTGCGAAAGGCTATCTCCATACAATCCCTCATATTCTGCTTCTGGAAGCAGGTCACTCCATTCCCGGGTAGAGTCAACGAGGAGGCCCTTACCCGAAGCTGCGGGGATGCGGAAAATATGGCCATCGCTTCGCAACACATAGAGATCCTGGTTAAGGAAACTGAGGTCCTCATAATCACCATCTTTGGCAAAACGAAAATCCCTGTATTTCTTTTCACCTTGCTTAAGCTGGAAAACCATTCCTCTTTCATCCTGCACCGCCCAGATGGAATCATTGTTGCCCGGGTAAAAACTGATACCGGAAACTTCGAGTAAAATATCGGGCATGAATATTTTTTCTGGATTGCCCAGGTCATAGCCTTGCGTAATGAAAGGCTCATCGGTTTTCGACTGACAGGATCCGCCTAAGACGAGCAGCCAAATTGCTCCTATGATTAAATACGATTTACGCATGTGGTTGCCATTTTTGCCAGATCGCTTCCTGCGACCGCAGGGCAGGCAGTTCTTTTTTAACGGGCTCCTGTTCTCCTGCCGCGTTGATCCAAACAGCCGCTTCATTGTCGGCCCATTGCAGATCGAGCAATTCCATCAGTTCTTTTTGGATAGTTTGGTCCTGAATGGGGAAGCACACTTCAATCCGGCGATGAATATTTCTTTCCATCCAGTCGGCGCTGCCCGCCATCAGTACCGGTGCACCCGCGTTGTAAAAGTAAAAAATACGCCCGTGTTCGAGATAACGATCAACGATCCTCTTCAGTTCGATATGTTCACTCATGCCTTTTATGCCTGGCCTTAAGCGGCAGATTCCCCTTATCAGCAACTGAATGCGCACACCCGCTTCTGAGGCAGAATAGAGGGCTTCTATCATTTCCTCATCTTGCAGGTTATTCAGTTTTATCCGGATCATTGCCAGTTTCCCGGCTTGCGCCTGTTGTATTTCGTTTTGAATATGCGAGAGGAACACTGCTTTCATATTAAACTGGGCTACGGCCAAATGCTGAAAGCTGATTTCTTTTTCATGGAGTGGTTTTCTTCTTTTGAGTAAGAAAAGAAAAAGCATTTCCAGTTCACGAAGCATTCCAGGCCTTGAACTGAGCAATATATGATCGGTATAGTACTTCGCGGTGCGTTCATTAAAGTTTCCCGTGGCGAATAGCCCGGTATAGCGCAGGCGATGACCATCCTGCCATTTCACAAGGGCGAGTTTGGCATGCACCTTCAAGCCGGGGATGCTGTAAACGATACGCAGGCCTGCAGCTTTCATTTTCTTTGCCCAGCGGATATTGTTCGCTTCATCGAAGCGGGCCTTCAACTCCACGAATACCGTCACCTGTTTGCCGTTTCGTGCGGCAGCAATCAGAGTGTGCGCGATGCGAGAGTCGCCGGCGATGCGATAAAGGCTGATCCAAATTTCGCGGACAGCAGGGTGGGAGGCCGCCTCATTAAAGAAGCGCAACACCGTATCATAACTCTGGTAAGGCGGATGCAGCATCAGGTCTTTCTCCTTTGTGTACTGCAGAAGTGATTGCGCCGATGGCCATTGCACCGTGGCAGCGGGCCAGGCCGGATAATTCAGTGCGGAATCAGGGAGTGATATCGATGCAAGGTCCTTCAACTGGTGATAGCGTCCGCCGGCCATCACAGTTGCACTTTGCAAACCAAATAATCGCATTATCCCCTGTACCCATTCCCCGGGCATTTCGGGGTCATGCAGCAGGCGGGTGGCGAAGCCGAGGTCGCGACTTTTGATTTGTCGCTCAATTTTTTCTGCGAGATCGCCCTCAAATTCATCTTGTAGGTCAAGGTCCGCGTCGCGGGTGATCTTGATACTATAAATAGCCGGTTCAAATTCTTGCGGGAGGTAGCCCGGCAAAAAATGCCGGATGATGTCGTCGGAAATAACAATATGCCGTGTGCCTTTTTCCGAAAGGGTAAAAAATCGTTGCGAACCCTCGGCAGCCTGACCTACAATCCAGAACCTTCCTTCTTTATTTTTCTCGCGTAGAAGCAGGTAAATGGTATTGTTCTGTGGAAAGAATGCCCCCTGCTCACTTATGGATGTAATGTGCAGTGTACCAAGAATACGGTTATAGAAAATACTTTCCAGTTCCGGCAGCAGCGAAGGAGGCAGGGGTTGCTGGTAACAAAAGCGGATTCCATGCTCTTCCAGTGCTGGAATCAATTGCTGCCGGAGGACTCTACCGAATTCGTTCAATTGCCGGGAAATGGTGGTTGTTGCTAACGGCAATACTTCCCGTGCTGAGCCTTTCCCCAGGTTGGCCAGGGCCATCAATGCCGGTACCCGCACGCGGTAAAACTCATCGAGGTTGGAGGAATAGATCGAAAGGAACCGGAGCCGCTCCATCAGCGGAACTTTTTCATTGGCTGCCTCGGCCAGTACGCGTCCATTGAAGCTGAGCCAACTCAGGTCTCTGTCAAAATATCGAGGGTTCAATGCTTATCGTTTTTCTATCGGGCCCAGGTAATGGATGCGGCCACAAAGGCCAGAACGGAAATGATCAGGCCATACATGAAAATATTGTACGATATCCGGAGCAATTTATATTTTCTGCCCAGCACTACTCCCTGAGAATACACATCACGTATGAGAGTGCCATACAGAAAGTCGCGGTCTTCCATCACCTCGCGCATGCCTGCCGCATAATCCTCCAGTTTCATCTTATAAAAATTGCCAAAGAAAAGCAGGTTCACTTTCTTCTCGTCCAGGTCCTGCCGGGTAAATATGCCGGGAAGGAGGTTGGGGCGAGTTGCCAGAATGGAGAAGATAATCGTGAGCACGCTAACGGCAAGAATCAGGTAAGTTGGCCAGGCCAGGTAGCTATATTCTTCCAGCTTTCTTAATAAAATACTCAGCACTGCCGAGAGGATGATGGAGTTGACGGTGATCATAATCTGGGCCTTGTTGTCGGCCATATCACTCAAGCGCTGATTATTATTGCTCGTGATGCGGAACATGGTTTCAATACCTCGGTCAGGTTTTTTCTTTCCGCCGGTTTCCGCAGGTGCAGCAGCCACGGGGACAGCCGTTTCCTTCTTCGATTTGGCGGTTTCCTTTGCTTTTAGTTTTTCCAGATGCGCATTTTTCTGATCGGCTAGTAGCAATCGCGCATAATCGGTGAAATAGTGATGCGATTCGAGTAAACGAATGGTATTGCGTCGCCATTCCGTTCCGGAGATGGGTTGCCCTTTGCGCATTTCCATCTCACGGCGTAGCAGTTTGTTGTTGTCGGGAAACTGGTTGGTACCCAAATGGTAGAGGTCGGCGTCACAAACGATTTGTTCCAACAGGTCTGTCGGCGACTGTGGCATGCGCGTGGCGAGGATACATTTTTTTACAGCCTGGATATCTTCATCCGGCAGGTTCATTTCACGCAAAAAATCGGCGGCCATTTCAGCGCCTTTGGCTTCATGGTTTTCGCAATCAGAATAATAGCCGGCGTCGTGAAACCAGGCGGCGGTAATTACCACAAAAAAATCACGTTCACTAAGCTGGTAATGATTCGCGATTTCGGCAGCCGCGGCCACCACTTTTTGGGTATGGGGCAAATTATGATAAACATAAGGCGTATCGCCTCGGGATTCAAAAAACTGCAATTGCCGGGCTTCTACCTTACCAAGTAATTCGGAATACTGCATAATCGGGAGAATTAGTAGCTGTTGTGGGGCCGTTGCCCACTTTACAGGTATATTATCATCAGGGTTCTAAGTTAGTACGAATTTTGAGATAGCTCCCCGTAATTCTTACCTTCGCGCAGGCTGATTCGTACCGAAGCGAGCAGGCCGATCTCAAACAATTGCTATAATGAACCGGATTTATTTTGACAATGCCGCTACCACGGCGCTCGATTCGCAGGTACTGGATGCCATGATGCCCTATATGACCACGCATTTTGGCAATCCTTCTTCCATTTACAGTTATGGCCGGGAAACCAGGCTGGCGATTGAAACCGCCCGCAAATCCGTGGCTTCCCACCTGAATGCGCACCCGGGTGAGATATTCTTCACCAGCGGCGGCACTGAAAGTAATAATACCGCGATCCTTTCGGCCATTCGCGACCTGGGGTGCACGCATATCATCACCTCGCCCATTGAGCACCATGCCGTATTGCATACCGTGGAGCATTACGATAAAATGAACCTGGTAACCAGCAGCTATGTAAAGATTCTTCCCAGTGGGCACGTTGATCTGGAAAGCCTGGAAGCCCTGCTGGAAGAGCATCGTGAAGAACGCTGCCTGGTATCGCTGATGCATGCCAATAATGAAATCGGCAACCTGCTACCGATTGAAGAAGTAGGGGAGATTTGCAAAAAATATAACGCCATCTTCCATTCCGATTGCGTGCAAACGGTGGGCCACTATCCAATTGATCTTCGCAATACACCCGTCCATTTCATCAGTGGAGCCGGACATAAATTTCATGGCCCCAAGGGAGTGGGAATACTCTATATCAACGACAATGTAAAGATACAGCCGCTTATTTATGGCGGTGGTCAGGAACGCAATATGCGTGCAGGTACCGAAAACCTGTATGGTATTATTGGTTTCGCCAAAGCGCTGGAGCTGGCCATGGCGGATTATGAAAAAGACAGCGCCTATATCCTGGGCTTAAAGCAATACATGCAGGAACAACTGCAGCAAAAAATCAAAGGCGTGGGTTTCAATGGCGATGTGGCGGGGCAGTCGCTTTATACCGTGCTCAGTGTGTCGTTTCCGAAGAATGAGAAAACGGAGATGATTCTTTTCAACCTGGATATGAAGGGCATTTGCGTTTCAGGCGGCAGCGCCTGCAGCAGTGGGGCCGATATTGGCTCGCATGTAATCCGGGCCATCTACAATGACCCTAACAGGGTAACCGTACGCTTTTCTTTTTCCAAACACAATACAAAAGAAGAAGTGGATAGTGTGGTAGCAGCCTGTGCGGAAATTGCGGGTTAGCGCCTCCAGGCTTTCTTCTTCTTCGATAATCGATTGGGCTTATGAGAAAAATTTACACAGCGGGAATCCTGCTCAGCAGTTGGCTGCTTTTTTCCTGCAACCAAAACGAAAACCAAAAACCCAAAGCTGAAACTATGGGAGCGACGAACGAAAAAACGGTGAGTTGGGCGCATAGCACTAATATCTATGAAGTGAATGTGCGGCAATACACCAAAGAAGGAACCTTCAATGCCTTTGCCAAAGAAATGCCACGCCTGCGAGAGATGGGCGTGGAAACACTCTGGTTTATGCCCATTACTCCCATCGCGCAAAAAAATAAAAAAGGTAGCCTCGGCAGTCCTTATGCCTGCTCCGACTATACCAGCATTAATCCGGAGTTCGGCACGCTCGAAGACTTTCAGCAACTGGTAAAGCAGGCCCATGAGTTGGGGATGAAAGTGATTATCGACTGGGTAGCCAATCATACGGGATGGGATCATGTGTGGACGAAATCGAACCCCGAGTATTATCTGAAGGATAGCAGCACCGGTGATTTCCAGATAGCCAGCGGAATGGATGATATCATTGAACTGGATTATAATAATCCCGCCATGCGCCAGGCCATGATTGAAGCCATGCAATACTGGATCAAAACCTGTGATATCGATGGTTTCCGTTGCGACCTCGCGGCCTGGGTGGAACTCGATTTCTGGCAACAGGCAAGGCCGCAGGTGGATTCGGTGAAAAAAATGTTCTGGCTGGGTGAATTTGATGAACTGGATAATCCGGATTATGGAAAAGTTTTCGACGCGAGCTATACCTGGTCCTGGATGCATAAGACCCGTGAATTTTATCAGGATAAATTACCGCTTTCGGTATTGGACAGCCTCTTGATGCGCTATAGCGCTATAGGCGATCAATCCATGCGCGCCTGGTTTACCAGCAACCACGACGAGAATACCTGGAATGGTACTGAGTATGAAAAGTATGGCGATATGGCGGAAGCCCTTGCCGTTTTCAGCGCTACCTGGAATGGCGTGCCCCTGCTTTATAGCGGACAGGAACTGCCGAATCAAAAAAGGCTTGAGTTTTTTGAGAAAGATCCCATTGAGTGGGACGGTCAGTATCGTAAAGCCGAATTCTACAAAACCTTACTTCAACTCAAATCCGCCCATCCGGCCTTAAGGGGAGGCGATTCTTCCGTAACCACGTTCCGTTTGCAAAACTCATCGCCCGGCGAATTATTGGCTTATGTAAGACAGCAGGGTGAAAAGAAAGTGTTGGTTATGCTGAACATGTCCGCGAAACCTATTCAGTTCCGAATTGATGATGAAGCAGCCACTGGTAGCTGGACGAATGTTTTTGACAACACTACCATCTCCATTGCTTCCGATAAAGAAATATCACTGCCGGCCTGGGGCTGGAAGGTTTACGCGAATTAAAAGGGAATAAACAAATTCGATCCCCGAGGATTTGCCCGGGTTCAAAAGAATGCAGCAAAACACAAAAAAACGCGGCCATTTGGCCGCGTTTTTTTATTAATAATCTGAAGAATCCAATCTTACCTGGTAGGTATAGGTACCGGCGTAGTTGGGATAAATGCCTTCGAGGATCACGCGGCCATCGCCATAGTTCAGGGCTTGTGCGAACTCCTGGGAGTTCTTAATGGCCCTTCCATTTACCGAAGTAATCACAAATCCTTCTTCCATTCTTGTACTGCTGAAAGCGCCACCGTCGCGTATCTTTTTCACGATTACGCCACCGTCCACTTCATATTTGCGTGCATTTTGCGCATCCAGTTCCTCAAGTTCCAGTCCAAGCCTGTCGCCAATAATATCGGTATAGGAGATTTCAATCTTGCTCTTTTCGCCCTTCAGGGTAACGTTCACGGTCTTCTCTTTGCCATCGCGCAGGAAGGTTACCGATACTTTTTCGCCGGGGCGGAAACTCGCGATTTGTCCACTCATTTCAATACCGCTCCATACGGGTTGTCCATTCACCTTGGTAATTACATCACCTTTTTTTAAACCGGCATCGTGGGCAGCGCCATCCGTGGGTACTTGCTGCACATACACGCCCTGGCCATCTTTTTGTCCGGCTTGTTTCACCAGCATTTCGTTTTGTGTGTTGTTAGGGTTGTAGCTGATACCGAGGAAGCCGCGCTTCACGTCTCCGAATTCAATCAGGTCATTAACTATTTTTTTCACAATACTCACCGGAATGGCAAATCCATAACCGGCATAAGTACCATTGGGTGCAAGGATGGCGGAGTTGATGCCCACCAGTTGTCCGTCGGTGGTAATAAGGGCGCCACCGCTATTTCCCTGGTTGATGGCGGCATCGGTTTGAATAAAGTTCTCTACCGGACTATCGCTCTGGCGGCTGTTGATGCCGATGGTGCGGCCCTTGGCGCTCACGATACCGGCAGTAACGGTTGTTTCCAGCGACAAGGGGTATCCGATTGCCAGTACCCACTGGCCCAGTTTCAGGTTTTCGGCATTGCCATAGATCATGTAAGGCAAACCTTTACCATCTATCTTCAGCACGGCAAGGTCGGTGCTGGGATCCCGGCCAATTACTTTCGCTTTGAAAGTCTTGCGATCGTGCAGGGTTACGGTGATTTCGTCTGCCACGCCTTCGCGACCATCAGAGATCACGTGGTTGTTGGTAACGATATAGCCGTCATCGCTGATCAATACACCACTACCGGAAGCCCTTTGCTCAGGCTGAATCATGGGTTGACCAAAATTGAAGAACTGCTCAAACATGTCCTCCATCATATTGCCGCGATTACGGGGCAGGTCGTTCACTACCCGGCGGGCGGGAATTTTTGTCTTGATATGCACGACCGCGGGTACAGCTGCATTGGCGGCTTTGGTAAAATCTGTTAATTCGGCTCCATCAGCCAGATTGTCAAGATAACCTGCATAATTTACAGGCATTTTGCCATCCTGCATTTGCACCACGGCCGCACGACGGGGATACAGTTTGCCATATACCCATACGCTGCCAATGGCAGAAGCTGCACTAACAAAGATCACCAGCAAGAGTTGTTTCCATTTCATACGCTATGATGATTTAATAGATCAGTTAAAAATTAATTGCTTCAGGTGGATTATTTCAATTTTTGTGCCCACATATACAAAGTAACAAACTGACATACGAACTTCTTTATCCGAACCTTTAGTTTAACAAATCATTTACTAAGGTCTTCGTAGTTCCGCTGGTTCCCACCTGATTTTGGCGACCCACAAGTTACCAATTTTTTCAGGCCCGGCCTGCAGTTTTATGAAGGAAGGTTGCTCAGGAAGGCGAGGGTATCCACGCCGTCGGCATAATCCAGGAGGCCGGGGACCTGGCTTTGGCCAAATGGCGTATGCCCGCGGCCCACCAGGGTTTGCAAATCCGGATGCTGCAGCAACCCGTTCAGTAGTGCAGACTCATTTCCCGGCTCGTAGAACTCGTAATGCAGTTGGCTGATGGGTGCAAACAGAGAAGCCTCTTCTACCAGGAGCACCGATCCGTTCGTCATGTAGAATTTCTTGTTCAAAATATGCAGGGCCAATTGGTAGTCGTAATTATTCTTGAACTTATGATGATCGGCCAGGTACCCATATTTCCGGAATGCATCGAGCAGCGGTACAAAATCATAATCCCGTGGCACCAGCAGCTTGGTTACATTGCGGCAGCCCAGGCCAAAATACAGTTGCACATCATCAGCCAGGGCCTCCAGTTCCTCCCTGCTTTCATCACCTTGCAGGATGGCCGCGGAACTGCGGTTGCGGCGGATAATATGCGGGTATTTCCCAAAATAATAGTCAAAATAACCGGCTGAATTATTACTGCCTGTGGCAATATAGGCGTCGCATCCTTTCAGAAATTCCGCCAATTCAAAATAGTCCTGCACAGCAGGGTCCCATTCTGTCAATTTTTCGAGTATGAATGGGAGCAAAACCTTGTCTTTCGATGAAAGCTTAATCATGGCTTTATGTCCCGACACAAAGCAGCAAAGCCAGTCATGAAAACCTACCAGGGGAATATTGCCCGCCATCACCAGTCCAACTTTTTGTGGCTTTGTGTTGTTATCGGCCAGCCGGTAGTTCTTTACCCATTGGTTCAGGGCGGCTTCATCGAGGTAATTATGCGCGATAGCTTTAATGGCAGATTGAACAAATGCAGGGATAAACCAGGGATTTTCTCTTTCGGCCCTTTCACATATTGCCTGCCATTCCGCATCGTTCGATAAAAGATATTGACCTAATCGATGCAATAAGTGAATCCGGTATTGTAAATTCATGTAAGCGTTTTAAATTTGTCGGTGCCGGGACAAAATTAATTGACTACCCATTAAATAAACGAAATATGGCAATCAAGATAACAGATGAATGTATAAACTGCGGGGCCTGCGAACCCGAATGCCCCAATAATGCGATTTATGAAGGGGGTGTGGAATGGGCAATATCCGACGGAACTTCCGTAAAAGGAGCTTTCACCCTGCTCGATGGATCGGTGGTGGATGCGGATCAGAAAAACGCGCCCATCAGTGTGGATACTTACTATATTGTACCCAATAAATGCACTGAATGCCAGGGTTTTCACGAGGAACCCCAATGTGCGGCTGTTTGCCCGGTTGATTGCTGTGTGCCGGATGAAATGTACCAGGAAACGGTAGAAGAGCTGATGGCCAAAAAGGAAAAGATGCACCTCTGATGTGCATAATTTTTTCCGCCTGAAAAGGGGTTGGATAGCATAAAAGCTTTATCTTAGAACAACACTACGACAGTGGCTCAGCCACTTCTTTATGGGCGGGTGATATTTCCCGTCGTATGAAGGTGAAGGAGAAACGGCCTTCACCTTTCTTATTTCTATTTAGACCCCTGTTTTTTTTTCGATTGGGCAACCCATGGCCCATCCACTTCATCTCTAACTCTATGTAGTCGGGTTAGCTGTTAGTGTTTTCGACCCAACTGCGTATCTTAGTCGCGATTTGTAAGACTTATAACATGCCCACCTAAAACATTTAACCTAAGACGTATTACGTAATACGTATAACGTAATACGTCTAACTCCATAAGCATCCATGAAAAAAAAGATCGCCCTGCTTACCGGGGGCTATTCCGGAGAATCAGTGATATCGTATAAAACCGCCGCAACTATCCGGGAAAACCTGGATCCTGCACGTTACGAGGTTTATTATATAGATATAACGAAAGAGGGGTGGTTTTTTCATGCTGCTTCGGGGGAAAAGTTTCCGGTTGACCGGAACGATTTTAGCATTCAGAAAAACGGGAATCGGATTCATTTCGACGCGGCATTTATTGCCCTGCATGGCACGCCGGGTGAGGATGGAAAATTGCAGGGTTATCTTGATATGCTCCAAATTCCTTATACGAGTTGCGATGCGGCCGTTTCGGCGCTCACCTTCAACAAGCGCTATACGGTGGCCGTGGCCAAAATGGGCGGCATCGCCGTGGCGGAGTCGGTGCACCTGTTCAGGGATATTCCTTATTCCACTGAAGACATTATCCAAAAACTGCGTTTTCCTGTTTTTGTAAAACCCAATAATGGCGGCTCCAGCATCGGCATGAGCCGGGTGGATGAGGCCGCACAGCTTTCGGAAGCTATAGAAAAAGCATTCCGGGAAGATAGCCAGGTATTGATTGAAGAAATGGTGAAGGGGCGTGAGTTTACCGTGGGTGTGTATCGCACGGCCGGCTCTATTCATGTGCTGCCGCTTACCGAAGTGAAAGCGCATGCTGAAAAGGCTTTCTTTGATTTTGAGGCCAAATACGAAGGCAAATCCACGGAAACCACACCGGCGGAAGTGGATGAAGCCATCGCGGAAAAAGTGCGGGATGCCGCGCGAAATATCTATGCCCTCTTCAATTGCAGGGGCGTGGTGCGAATCGACTTTATCTATTCGGAAGAAGAGGGGCGGCCCTATATGCTCGAGATCAATACGATTCCCGGGCAGAGTGCGGCCAGCATTGTGCCGCAGCAGGTAAAAGCCATGGGAGGCAACCTGCGCGACTTTTATACTAATTTGCTGGAAGAGGCGTTATCGGTGGGCGGTCAGGCGTAAACAACTAATTTTATTCAATCGTATCGCATGTTTGGATTTATCACGAAAAGGCCTTTATGGGTGAATGTCGTTGCCGGCATCGCTCTCGCTTTTATCATTTTTTTGCTTTTTATTCTTTCGCTCGACTGGCTAACACATCATGGCGAGTCGAAGACGGTTCCCCTGGTACAGGGCAAGAGCTATGAGGAAGCCGTGTCCCTGCTCGAAGATGCAGGCTTTGAGGTGGAAGTGCTGGACTCGATTTATGTGGATACCACCAAACCCATGCAGGTACTGCGCCAGGTGCCGGAAGCCGATGAAATGGTGAAAGTGAACAGAACAGTGTACCTGACCATCAATCGATCGGTTCCGCCGCTGATTGAAATGCCGAATATCGTGGGCTCCAGTTTGCGCAGTGCGGAAATGACTTTGAAGAATTATAACCTCCGCGTGGGCGATACCAGTTTTCGCCCCGATTTTGCAAAGAATGCAGTGTTGGAACAACTCTTCAATGGCAGCAAAATAACACCGGGTACCAAGATTCGGATGGGTAGTGAAATTGACCTGGTGCTGGGTGATGGACTCGGCGATCGCCAGTTTATTGTACCCCTGCTGATCGGCAAAACCTATTGCGAGGCAAAATCCCAGATCGAAAGCTCCGGAATCTATTTCGGTGTGGTGCTGGCCGACCCGGATGTAACGGATACCTGTAATGCCTATATTTACTGGCAAAGCCCGGAAAGGCTGGGGCCCGATAGCCGCTATCGCTATATCAGACCCGGTCAATTGATGGATATCAAGCTGCAAACGGAGCGGCCCATGCTTGACACTACCTATCGACCCTCACCCGAAGAAGCGGCCAGGCAGGAAGACCTATAACTCTTAAAAAGGAAGAATATGCAAACCATAACTCCCGAAGAACTGAAACAAAGAATGGATGCCGGCGAAAAGCTCAACATCGTGGATGTGCGCGAGCCACACGAACACCAGGCATTCAATATTGGCGGAACCCTGATCCCATTAGGAAAGATTCAGACCATGCAGGTGGATGAACTGGAAGCTTTGAAAAACGAGGAACTGATTGTGTATTGCCGAAGTGGCAATCGCAGTGGACAGGCCTGCCTCATTCTGGATACCATGGGATTCACTAATACCAAAAACCTGGTGGGTGGTATGCTGGCCTGGGAAGAGAAATTCAACCAGTAGTATTCCGCGAATCACCAATCATTTCACAATGAAAAAATCCATCCTGTACCGGCATGCCGGTACAGGATGGATTTCTACTTATAACCTGACGCTAACCAGCAGCATGAAATTGGTGCCGGCCATGGGGTAATAGTAGTTGTCGGCTACAACAGCACCGTCATATACATATGCATAGGTATATCCATTGGGTTCGTATTTCCTGTTGAGCAGATTATTGAGCTGAAAAGTGACATCCCATTCCTTAAAAACAAGATCCTTCACTTTATACATTACCCGCAGGTCCTGCGTGTGAAAAGCATCCAGTTTTCGTTCGCTGCTTTCGGTATTGTCGAGGTATTGATCTCCCACATATTTATTCATCAGGGCCAGGTTCAGGGCTTCGGTGGCCTGCCAGTGCAGTCCCAGGTTGGCGATTACACCCGGCGAAAATCCGATACGGGTATTCCTATGTTCAATGGCTGACTGGCCGATCCAGTCAAAATCCGCATTGTATTGATCCAGGTATTCGGTGAAAGCCCTGATGCGGTTTTCACTCAGGGAAAGATTACCTGTCACCAGAAATTTGGGGCTAAACTGGTACTGTGCCTGCCATTCCATACCCATCCGGTAACTATTGGGCACATTTACCCGCGTATAGGCTCCCACATCGTTGATCTGACCGGTCAACACCAACTGATTGCGGTAGCGCATATAATAAAGCGTAACGCCTAGTTGGTGACGTTTGCCGCGGTGTGTGATACCGGATTCAATATCGTGCAGGGTTTCATGCTTTGGCTGATTCTCCTGGCTGGCTTCAAAGTCATCGCGGTTGGGTTCCTTGTTGGCGACCGCATAGCTCAAATAGGCCTGCCAGGGTCCCTGCTGATAGGATACACCGGCTTTGGGATTCACAAAATTGAATTTCCGGTTGATCATCAAGGCAGGGTTATCACTGAAACCATTCATGTCGTGCGAAACATGCCTGTATTGCAGGTCCGCGAATCCATGAAAGAAGCGCCCAATGGGAAACTGCCATTTCGCATACAGGTTCAGGTCTTTTTTTAGGGCATCCACATCATAGTAGCGAAATCCTTCATCGAAACCGTACTTGGCCCAAATAATATCGCCAAAATGCAGACCATCGTAAATGCTCCAGCCTCCGCCGAGGGTTACCTGGTTTCTTCCCTTCTCATACTGCGCTGAAAAAATCTGGCCATAGAAATGGTTATCGAGCCATTTCTGACGCACCAGGTCGGTTTCTTCCAGCAGGTTGCCGTCTACAACAATAGGGCTGAGGCCATAGTCTTCAAAAGCCTCTCCGCCGCGGTAGTTTTCATAATAGCCTTTACCGCGGGTGAGGAATAGGCCTGTATTGAATTTCCAGAACCTGCCCAGGTTTTGATCAAAGAAAAGCTGGTAATGGGTTTGGGTATAATTATCCGTTTCGTTGTCGTAGGGTTCACCCGGCCGGTCGGTACCACTGGAATTATAGGTACGGTCTTCCTTAATAAGCCAGGCGGGAATTCCATTCCAGGCCTGGTAGGTTTTTTCTTTTCCCGAAAAAATATTCAGGCGAAGCGATTGTGATTTACCCAGCCAGGCTCCCGATACATAGAATGCCTGCAGGTCGCTGCTGGCCCGGTCGATAAAGCCATCGCTGCTGATGCGGCTCAGGCGGGCATCGAGTGTGAATTTTTCATTGATCAATCCCGTGCCGGCTTTCACCGTATGCCGCCAGGTATTGAAGGAGCCATACCCATTGATGACTTCACCGTAAGCTTCCCGGTTTTGCTCATGAGTGGAGAGACTCACGGTGGCGCCAAAAGCACCCGTTCCGTTGGAGGATGTGCCCACACCGCGCTGGATCTGGATGGTATTCACGCTGGAGGCGAAATCGGGCAGGTTCACAAAAAAACTACCCTGGCTTTCGGCATCATTGAAAGGAATGCCATTGAGGGTAATATTAATTCGTGTGGCATCTGTACCTCGGATACGGATACCCGTATAACCGATGCCATTGCCCGCGTCGGCATTGGCTACTACCGATGGGGTCTGGTTGAGCAGGAAGGGCAGGTCCTGGCCCAGGTTGAGCTTTCGGATTTCCTGCTTGCTCAGGTTGGTTTTGGAAAATGGTGCCGTTTCGGCGGCGCGGATGGCTTTGACCTCCACGGGCGAAAGGGCATAAAAACTGTCGGCGGGCGATTCTTGGGAATAACCGGTTATGGCTGTGGTTAATAAACAGCCGAACCATGCAATCCTCTTCATTTTTTTTCGATTTAAGGTTAAAAAATGAGAGGGAAATGCTGTTGGAGAAAGGGCAAAAACTGACCTCCTTCCCTGCGCAGGCATTACCCTGATCAGGTTTACGGGTATAATCTCAGATCGTGGCGGCGGACCGCCAGGAACACCCCGGGAAACACTGAAAACTTACAAAGCTTTCGTTTGCAAGAACTGGCGCAAAATTAAGCCAAAAAAAATCAAACGGCCTGTAACATTTTCTTAACCCTCCCGTATTACAGCATAAAATGTATCAGCTATGCGGAAAATTATAGGAGTGTTGGCCGCTATTCTTCTACTTCAGGCTGCAACTCAAGCCCAAACTACCATCAAGGACGAGAATGTGGAATTGAGGCATGTTTCCGGTTTCACCGGCGTGGAAGTATCGGGCGGTTTCGATGTTTACCTCACCAAAGGCACGGAGGAGTCTGTGGGCGTTAGTGCTTCAAAAAATGAATACATCAAAGACATTACCGTTAAAGTGGTGAATGGTGTATTGCATATCGACCTCAAGGCAAAATCAAAGTACTGGAATACCCGCAATATGCGGCTCAGGGCTTATATATCCTATAAGTCGCTGAATTCGCTTACCCTGCATGGCGCCACCGATGCGCAGTTGATGGATACCTGGAAAGCAGGCACTGCCGGCATTCTGCTTTCAGGCGCCAGCGATCTTAAAGGCAATGTGGAATTTGAGGAAGCCCGGATCAACCAGAGCGGTGCATCCGATGCCCGGCTCACCGGTAAAATTCAAAACCTGAAGATTGATGCCAGCGGAGCCAGCAATTTCAAGGGCTATGATCTGGCCATTCAATATTGCGAAGCGGAAGCCAGTGGAGCCAGCGATATTCGTATCACCGTTCAAAAAGAATTATCGGTGAGGGCCAGTGGCGCCAGCGATATTTATTATCGGGGCGATGCGACGATCCGCGAACTCAAGGCCAGCGGTGCCAGCACGGTGGCTAAACGGTAAGACCTACTTTAAACAGTAAAGCCGAATGCTCCAGCATTCGGCTTTACTGTTTAAAGTAGTTAAGGGGGCAGAAAGAAAGAGGTGCCGCTATTTTTTGCGGAGGGTTACTTTTATTTCCTGGCTCATATAGGTTGCAGAACCCCGTAGGTTGGTACAATCAAAATCTTCCAGGGTCAGCGTTTCTGGAAATAAGTCGATACTCAGCAGGTTGCCGGAAAGGTTCCAGTTACCGGAAGCATTGCCTGGAGGGTCGCAGGCCACACCCGCATCCACCGACTGATAAGTGCCATTGGCATTCAGTACAATCTCATTATCCTGTTCACAGTCATCAAAAAATACATCCCTGGCGTCAATGCCGGAAACGGTCAGCGTCTGCAGGGTATAAGTGCCGGCGATGGTATTCGTATTAATGTCGCAACCATCGTCATCGTCCTTTTTACAGGAAGTTGTGAGTAACAGGAGGGCCAATCCGGCGATCAAATGTTGTTTCATATCCGGGGTTTAGGTTTTTGAGTGAATAGTTTCTTTACAACGAAATTCATGCCCAATATATTTTGAGCGATTATTTGGCAGGAGAGGAGAATCCCCTTACCTTTGCACCCCACATCGCGAGGTAGAGCAGCGGTAGCTCGTCGGGCTCATAACCCGAAGGTCGGGAGTTCGATCCTCCCCCTCGCAACAAACCCAGGGCAAGAGCGATCTTGCCCTCTTTTATTTCAGATCTTCCGGAGGCACACTCATGAAAGTCGGCTTTGTGAATATTTTTGGCCGGCCCAACGCGGGCAAGAGCACCCTGCTCAACGCATTGATCGGGGAGAAGCTGGCCATTGTATCCCATAAAGTACAAACCACCCGGCACCGCATCAAAGGAATTTTGAGTGGCGAGGATTACCAGGTGATTCTTTCCGATACGCCCGGCATTATTGACCCCCGCTATAAGCTGCATGAAAAAATGATGCTGGCGGTGAAGGGAGCTTTGGAAGACGCGGACCTGGCCCTTTTGCTGGTAGATGTGAACGACGACTGGCAGGCTTCCCATGAAGTGTTTGAAGCCCTTCGCTTGAAAGTACCGGCCATCGTGGTTTTGAACAAGATCGACAGGGCCAACGAAGCGCATGTTCGGGAAGCGGAAATCTTTTTCTCCGCCAAACCCTATTGCAAAAAAGTGATGCGGATTTCAGCAATAGCCGGAATTACCCCCGCTGAATTCCTGGCTCCGGTTCTGGAATGGCTGCCCGAAGGCGAACCCTTCTATCCTACCGACGAATTGAGTGACCTTCCCAGCCGCTTTTTCGTGGGCGAAATGATCAGGGAGAAAATTTATGAGCTTTGCGGCGACGAAATACCTTACCACACCACCGTGCTGGTGCGGGAGTTTCAAGAAAAGCAAAGCCTGGTCAAGATTGTCGCCGACATCATCGTGAACCGCGAAACACAGAAGATGATCCTGATAGGCGAAAAGGGAAGTATGATCAAGAAGATCGGGACAGCAGCCCGCCAGGATATTGAAGCATTTCTGCAACAAAAAGTATTTTTGGAATTGTTCGTGAAAGTGAAGCCGAAGTGGAGGGACAATGAGTTGTATTTGCGGGAGTATGGGTATTGAGCGTGAGGCGTGAGGCGTGAATCGTGAATCGTGAGGCGTGAGGCGTGAGGGAGTTTAGAGTTTAAAGTTTAACTTAATTAGGATAGGTTGGTGTTGAAATAGGAAATTGTGCGGTTAGGGAACGGATGGGGTATGTGATCTTGTTCGGGTATTTTCAGGTGATCGGTATCTTTTTTAAACGAGAGTTCACCGCGCCTCACGATTCACGATTCACGTCTCACGTCTCACGTCTCACGCCTCACGATTCACGTCAATCAGCTAATCAAAAAATCAATCATGTCATTCACAGTCGCAATCGTCGGTCGGCCCAATGTGGGAAAAAGCACATTCTTCAATCGCTTGCTGGAGCAGCGCAAGGCTATTGTAGATGATGTAAGTGGCGTTACGCGCGATCGCCAGTATGGTGTGGCCGACTGGAATGGCAAAACCTTTAACGTGGTAGACACGGGGGGGTTTGTGGCCGGTAGTGAAGACGTGTTTGAGAAAGAAATCGCGCGGCAGGTATTGATCGCGGTGGAGGAAGCCGATGCCATCATCTTTATGGTGGATGCCCAAACCGGCCGCACGGATCTGGATGATAGTATGGCCGATGTCTTGCGCCGTAGTACCAAACCCGTTTTTCTAACGGTCAATAAAGTAGATAATAACGATCGCATGCTGGAAGCGATGGAGTTTTACAGCATGGGATTCGATCAAATTTTCTTCCTCGCTGCCGCCAGCGGAAGCGGAACGGGCGAGTTGCTCGATGCGTTGACGGAACTGATGCCTCCTGCTCCAGAGGAGGAAGAAGAAGATGAGCAGGCCCTGCCCAAATTTGCCATCATCGGGCAACCCAATGTAGGCAAATCATCCCTGCTCAATGCCCTGATAGGGCAGGAGCGGACTATTGTAAGTGATATCGCCGGCACCACCCGCGATACCATTCACACCCATTATAACCTCTTTCAAAAAGAATTTGTCCTGATCGATACCGCCGGTATCCGCCGTAAAACCAAAGTGCATGAAGACCTGGAATTTTACAGCGTGATCCGTGCGATCAAGGCGCTGGATGAAGCCGATGTATGCCTGCTGCTCCTCGATGCGGAGAAAGGAATTACCCAGCAGGACCTGAATATCTATAGCCTGGCCGCAAGAAAAGGCAAGGGCGTGGTGGTACTGGTAAACAAATGGGACCTGTTGAAAAAAGAAACCAATACCGCGCGCGATTATGCAGAGGAGCTGAAGCGGAGGCTGGCACCTTTCAATGATGTTCCCATTCTCTTTATTTCCGCGAAAGAAAAGACCCGGATATTTAAAGCAGTGGAAGCAGCCCTGGAAGTATACGAGAACCGCCGCCGCAAGATACCCACCTCCAAACTGAATGATGTAATGTTGAAGGCAGTGGAGCAATACCATGCCCCGGTAGTGAGGGGCCACCAGGTAAAGATAAAATTCGTAACACAGTTACCCACGGCCACGCCTTCTTTTGCCTTTTTCTGCAATTTTCCCGACGATATTAAAACACCCTATCGCAATTACCTCGAGAATCAATTGCGCCAGCAATTTGATTTGACCGGTGTGCCTATCCGGATATTCTTCCGGAAAAAATAAGGTAAGGAATCCTGTTGAAAGATTTGTGCAACAGCCATCCGTTTTTCAACGGATTCTGCCGTTGTTTTTCCCGATATCTTCTGTTTTTTTCCCAAGGTTTTCGCCACCCTCGGTTGTAGATTTGCCTTATCACCAGTACACCTGCAGGAACGAACATCCATACCATGCGTAAGATGTATTGTTTACTGTGGGTATTCTTTATTCCCATGCTGGCAGGTGCACAGCTCCGATGGGATGGTGAGGCGGCTAATGGTTTTTGGTCGGATCCCCTGAACTGGGAGAACAACCAGGTTCCTGGCCCCGAAGATGAGGTGCTGATGGATCACAGTTATGTGCAGGGTAACTATACCGTTCAATTGCCAGCAGGCGATACGCTGGTGGTTGTCCATCAACTGCATCTGATGCCCGGATTTTCCGACAGCATTACATTGTTGCTGCCGAATGCCAATACTGTTTCACCTGCTTTTCAGGCTAGTGGAGAAGGGGCGGCCATCATTATTGGGAACCGCGCTACATTCATTAATAATTCCGGCGCCGCCAATGGTACGCCGGTATCCGTATCCGGTGAAGGCTTTTTCCGGATTGAAAATGGTGGCCATTATATTCATCGGACAGAAAGGGGCCATACTACCGGACTGGTGTCACGGTTGGCAGTAGATGCCGGGACAGAGGAGGGCATATTCGAGTTTGATGTGCCCGGTGCCGCGGCCTACACCGTTTCTGTGAGCAATCGGATATATGGCCATCTTGTTTTTTCCGCCGGTGCCGCGGGCGTCAACAAAACCTATACAGGTGCGGGTATCAATCCTTTGCAGGTGCGATCAGTACTGCATATCAAATCAGCCGCGCTATTTAGTTATGGAAGTAATGTGAGCCAGATTGAAATTGCCGGCGATTGTATTATCGACTCAGGAGGCCGATTCAATATAGCCAATGGCGTAAACCCATCCGCTATCTGGCTTGCTGGCGATCTTCATTGCGATGGAGCCATTCTTCAAACAGGCACCACTGAATTATCTACCTGGCAAATGCGGGGGACCAGTCCGCAAACAATTTCGGGTAAGGGCCAATGGACGGGAAAAATCAGCCTTGTTGTTAATAATGCCGCAGGTGTTTTTTTGCCCGACACGCTTTTTCTACCTTATCACCTCGATTTGCAAAATGGCAAAGTCATTACAGAGGGGACTGCGGCATTAGTGATGCAGTCATCCCGAACTGTGAGCAATGCTTCAGCAAGCAGTTTTGTGGAGGGAAGAATGGGTTGGATAGGTGCGAGCCCCTTTGTGTTTCCCATCGGCACAGGAGGCATATTCGCTCCTATTGGTATTGACGGCGAAGGCGTCGCTACTGATAGTTTTTACGCGCAGTATTATCGCGCCAATCCCAACAGCACGGCGGGTGTGGCGGGGCCCCTGGCCGATTCACTTGACCATATAAGTGCAGTGGAATATTGGGAGTTGTATTCTGCGACATCTGTGCATCCGAAGCAGGTTTCGGTTCATGCGGGATTTGCCAGTTTCGTAAAGGACAGCAGCAGCCTGCTATTAGCTTCCAGGGAAGCTGGTCAATGGGTTTCCAAAGGTCGGGCCCGTTTCGATCAATCGGGTGCCCAGGGGCCATGGATAAGCGGTACCCTTTATGCCGGCACGCTTTCCCATTCCCTGCAATATTTTACCCTGGGTAGCCATGCCGACGGTTCCGTTAATCCACTTCCATTACGATTACAATCTTTCACAGCTCAGGTAAACGAAGCAGGATTGGTCAATTTTAGCTGGGCCTTATCGGAAAGACCAATAGCAGGTACGCGGTTCCGATTAGGTATGCGGCAATTTGGGCGAATTCATTGGATTTGGGATAGCTTGCTGCGCTTGTCGCCGCCAACATCAAATTTTAGAACTTATTACCAGCTGGGTCAGCCGGGAGGATTTGTTTTTGTGTTGGAAATCAGGGAGATGGGAATGGAGCCCGTTTATAGCCAGCAGGTCAACATTAAATGGAATGGCAGGGGCTCTCAGCAACCCATACTCTTTCCGAACCCTGCTGGCGACCGGATCTGGCTTCGATGGCAAAGTGGTCCCCAACCTTTTCACATACGTTGCCTGGGTTTGGATGGAAAGGAATATTGGCTGATGCAGCGCCAGGGCTCAGCGATGCAAAAGGACTATGCGATACCTGTTGCCGGGTTACCGGCAGGGGAGTATTTGCTTATTCTCTATCGCGGCAACATTTTTATAGAACGGCTTCGGTTCAGCAAAAGGGAATAGATCTCAACTTTCAGATGAGACTCTTCGTAAAGTTGGTTTGCCTAAACCCAATAAGAACCAAAGCTAATACCGCATTGGCGAAAGGGAAGGTGATGTAGAAAAAATCAGCTGTGGTAGCAACAATGCTATTATTCCTTGATGAGTTTTCGCAATTTCTCCACTTTCTCCTCAAAGGCAGTCATTTCCTCTTCCTGTGCCAGGATAAAGCTGTTATCGCTCAGTTTGCCAATCACTTTTTCCATTTCCGCCTGGCTTTCATACACCATCTGGCGGAAGGGGTTTTCATAATCCTTGGCCCTTGAGTCACGGATATTGGCCTGCATCCAGCGTCGCGTTTTAAGCGCTTCCTTCAGGAGCGATTTGAGTCGCGAGGCGGTGAATTGTTTGTTGCTCCATCCCATTATTTCAAGCAGCGAGGCAAATGCATGCTCCTGCTTTTGCCGGAAATAAATATCGCTGCAATCATGATAATAGGCATGAACTTCATCCCAGCTACCGATTGATTCATTTTTGATGCCCTTGATTAATTGTTGCAGGGAACTATATGGCATCAATTGTCCCCCAAGGTTCACAAAGTGCTCACGTTTTGCTTCGCCCAGTTTGCGAATAATATTTTTTATGGAATAATTCTTTTCCGCCTCCATAAATGCCATTAACTGGAGGGTGCCATAGTAGCGAATCAATTCTCTGAAAAGCTGGTAGGATTCAGAAACTTTAAGCAGTTGCACTTTTCTCTTGCTGTTCTCTACTCCGCGGGCCAGGATTTCTTTTTTGTCGAGTTTGGTATTCGACTGGAGAATCTTGTGTCCCTGTTGCATCAATGTTTCGGGCAGCAACTTGCGGCTCGGCGTTTTCTGTAAGGATTCGCCCACGGCAAGTGCGAGAAAGTCGAGTCCTTCAAAAAGTTCATTCACGCTATCTGGTGCCAGATACTCATACTCGAGGTATTGATTCTTGAAGCCTCGTTTATCGCGGCTCGCATATTTGTGCACATTGCGGGCCAGGGCGTACATATTGTACATAAACCAATAGCCAGGCATAATCAGCAGCCGGTCGCGGCTTTGATCATTACTTACCAGGCTGAAGGGGAGGGTAATATTCAGTTCAGCGGGAAAATCGCCTTTGGCGATCAGGGTATAGCTGGCAAATTTGGAATTATGTTTAAGGCTTACACAAAGCCCCGGCCAAAATCCACGTCCTGTAATTAGCTCACCATCGGCGCCGCGTGAATTATGATTGGAACCAATGGTGGCTCCCGCGGCCATATTGCTTTGTCCGCCCAATAGGCTGGCGCAAAGAAATGAATTGTTGTGGTGCTGTTCATGCGCCGGAAAAATCAGGGAATTCAGCACTTCGCAACAGGATATGGTGGAGTTGTCGCCGAGAAAAGAGTTGATGAGCCGCGCGCCATATTTGAGTTGCGAATGGGAGGCGAGAATAAACCGCACTGCTTTCACGCCATAAAAAGCCTTGCATCCATAACCAATGATGCCGTTCACCATTTCGCATCCTTCCCCAATCTGCGTGGGTGCGTCGGCGGAAGAGTTGATGGTAAGGTTCTTGAGTTTATTGGCTCCCTTAATATAAGCATCGGTTCCAATGCTGCAATCCTTCACGATCCGCGTATTCTTTACGATACTGCGGTCGCCAATCTTTCCATAGTAACCACGGCGGCGGTCAAATTTCTTTTCGGTGAATTCCTGAAGCCTGGCCATCAGTTTTTCGTCGTCGCGGAAGCGGGTCCAAAGCCAGGCATCGCCTGTTTGCATGCCATCGAAGAGCAGCACTTTACGGCCGGCGTTTTCATTGCAAAGCTCCATCCATATCCGCACGGCTTCCGATTCGCCCTCCTTGATGATGCCGTTGCCAAACTTGGCGCGGTCGGTCACTTCCATTTCGTTCACATTCACCAGCATCACTTCATTACCCACGATATAATGACTGAGATAATTAACATTGTTGATAACGACATGGTCGCCAATATCGCAACTGATGATGCAGCTATTGTATAATCCCACGGGAAGCCGGAGGTCATGAAACTGCAGGTAAAAGGGCTCCAGCTTTCCAATTCGTACCAGCCCGTAAAACTTGCATTGTTGCACCAAATTAGGGTCAAAGGCATCATGCACCAGCACCTTGCTCCAGTCGCCGGATACATTTCCGTTATGGGTAAGGGTTACGATCTCATCCGGTGTGAGCGAACGGTAAGGACCCGCATCAGGATTCTGTTCATAGCGCAGATAATATTCGTCTTTACCCTGTGGCAGCCATTCCGTCTTGATGAATTGGTAACCCAATTGGGCTAAGGGTGTCTTCGTAATATTGTTCATGTAGCAGTCACTTAGGTTTCTGGCATCAAAAGCTAAGCCCGGCCATTGGGCACGGGCTGGGCTATGCGTTGCTTGTATAAATTTACTCTACTGTAACGGATTTGGCGAGATTTCTTGGTTTGTCCACATCCAGTCCGCGTGCAAGACCAATATAATAGGCCAGCAACTGAAGAGGAACCACACTCAGCATGGGAGCGACAATTTCATCTGCTTCGGGAATTTCCATCACGTCGTTCGATAATTCCCGTGAATGTTCGTCGCCTTCGGTAATAACGGAAATCACCTGTCCTTTTCTGGCCTTTATCTCCTGCATATTGCTCACCACTTTTTCATGATAGGGGTCTTTGGTGGCAATAAAAACAACTGGGAGGGTTTCGTCTACCAGAGCGATGGGGCCATGTTTCATCTCCGCTGCGGGATAACCTTCTGCATGGATATAAGAAATCTCTTTCAGTTTCAAAGCTCCTTCCAGCGCTACGGGGAAATTGTATCCCCTTCCGAGGTAAAGAAAATCGGAAGCGTCTTTGTATTTATGGGCGAGTTTTTCAATCGCGGGTGCCGCTTTCAGTACACGTTCCACTTTTTCAGGCACTTCATTCAATTCGCGAAGCAGGTGCATATAGCGCTCCTGGCTGATGGTTCCTTTGGTATGTGCGATTTTCAAAGCAATCATGGTAAGAACGGCCAGTTGCGCGGTAAAGGCCTTGGTGCTGGCCACGCCAATTTCGGGTCCGGCATGGGTATAGGCTCCGCCATGCGATGCCCGGGCAATGGAAGAACCAACCACGTTTACCACACCCAGTATGATGGCTCCTTTGGCTTTGGCGGTTTCAATGGCCACCAGGGTATCGGCTGTTTCTCCACTTTGTGAGATGGCAATGATCACATCGCCTTCGTTGATCACCGGATTACGATAACGGAATTCGGAAGCATATTCCACTTCCACATTGATACGGCAGAGTTCTTCAAAAATGTATTCTGCCACCAGTCCCGCATGCCAACTGGTTCCACAGGCAATCATGATAATGCGGTTGGCATTCATGATCTGCTCGGCATATTGCTGTATACCGCTCATGGTAATGGTACCGGCATCCGCATCCAGGCGGCCTCGCAGGCAATCATAAATGGTTTGGGGTTGCTCAAAGATTTCCTTGAGCATGAAATGATCGTAGCCGTTCTTTTCTATCGCCGCAAGGTCAATATCCAGTTTCTGTACATAAGGGGTAATTTTTTCATTACCCAGGTTTTTAAGAATCAGTTCGTCGGGACGCACAATGGCCAGCTCATAGTCGTTTACATACACAACTTCTTTGGTGTACTCCAGCATGGGCGAAGCATCGGAACCCAGGAAATGTTCTCCTTTGCCCACACCAATCACCAAAGGACTTCCTTTACGGGCGGCGATGATGGTGCCGGGATCATCGGCATCCATCAGCAAAATAACATAGGCGCCCACCACACGCTTCAGGGCAATGCGCACCGCTTCTTCCAGGCCACATTCGTTCTTGCTTTGGATTTCTTCGATAAAATTCAGCAACACTTCGGTATCGGTATCGCTCTTGAACTGGTAGCCTTTGCGGATAAGTTCATTTTTCAGTTGGGCATAGTTTTCAATAATGCCGTTATGAATCATGGCGAGTTTGCCACTTGCCGACATATGGGGGTGAGCGTTTCTGTCGCTGGGTTCACCATGGGTGGCCCATCGGGTGTGCCCAATGGCAACCCGCGAATGCAGGTTGGTGCCCACGACAGACTCTTCCAGGTCCGCTACTTTCCCTTTCTTTTTATAAACTTTCAGGTCACCGTTCTGGAGAGCCACTCCGGCGCTATCATATCCTCTGTATTCCAGGCGTTTCAACCCCTTAATCACAATCGGATAGGCTTCCCTTGGTCCGGTATATCCAACAATTCCACACATAAGGCTTGAATTTTAGTGAGTTGCGAAGGTACGATTAATTTGGCGCTTATGCAAACGATTGACTACCTGCAAGATACCGCAATCAGAGCAGGGTGCCGCTGAGCATCATGTAAGCTACTGAAAAATAGATCAGTAAGCCGGTCACGTCCACCAGGGTGGCTACAAAAGGGGTGGAGGAAGCCGCAGGGTCAGCCCCCAGCCTTTTCAGAAGCAGGGGCAGCATAGATCCCATTAAAGATCCCCATAATACGATCCCAATCAGGGAACATCCCACCGTAAGCCCGATGCGCAGATAATGCGGCCCGAATGTGTCGGGTGAAATGAAATGCCAACTGATTATTACGCCCAGCCCGATCAGGCAAAGCGTGAGGCCCAGCAAAAAACCGGAAATGATCTCGCGGCGCATGATCTGCCACCAGTCGCGAATAGTGACTTCGCCCAAAGCCATGGCCTGAATGATAAGTGTTGATGCCTGGGATCCACTATTGCCACCGCTGGAGATGATAAGCGGAATGAAAGTAGCCAGGATTACCACCTTGGAAATTTCTTCCTCGAACTGGTGCATGGCCGAAATGGTCATTAACTCGCCAAAAAACAGGATGATCAGCCAAATAATCCTCTTCTTGTAGAGATTGAACAATGGCATTTCAATATAGGGCTCCTCCAGGGCGGCGGTACCACCCATTTTCTGCATATCCTCTCCAAATTCCTCACCCGCTACCCAAAGCATATCATCAATCGTAACTATCCCCAGGAGTTTGTTGCTGTTGCTGACAACAGGAAGGGCCACCCTGTTGTTCATCTTAAATACTTCACTCGCTGTTTCCTGGTCGTCATAAGCCTGTAACGCCACCACCCGGTCGTCCATCAGCTCCGAAACCAGGCTGTCGGGAGGGCTAAGGATGAAGTCGCGGATACGAATATCATCGAGCAATTCGCCTTTGTCGTTGATGACATATATCACGTTGATGGTCTCACTGTCTTTCCCATATTTTCGGATGGTGGCGAACACTTCCTCGATGGTATTGTCGGGATACACATATACATAGTCGGGCGTCATCAACCGGCCAATACTGTTCTCCGGATAACCGAGTAATGACAGCGTGATCTTGCGTTCTTCAGGGTCCAGCAGCTTGATCAGTTCCCTCACTGCGTTGCTCGGCAATTCTTCGAGAAAATCCGTGCGGTCATCCGCGGGCAATTCATTGAGCAGGGAAGCGATGGTGTTGGGCGGAAGTGTCTGGATGATTCTTTTCTGCGTGGGGAATTCCAGGATCTTGAATACAGAAGCTGCCCGGTGCACCGACATATTGGCGACTATCTGGCTCTCATATTCCGGAAATTCATACACCAACTCCGCCACATCCGCAATATTCTGCTGATTCAGAAAATCGCGGATCTGAAGCTTATCTTCCTTGCGGACCACTGCTTCAAACTGCTCTTGCAGCGATAACTGTTCATCCAGTTCTTCGGGCATGTCACAAAAATAGCGGAATCCATAATTTTATAGCATGTTAGAAATGAGAGAAAGTTCCACTCATGGCAGAGGCATGTTTGCCACTGAAGATATTCCCGCCGGATTTCTGTTGGAAGTTGCGCCCGTCATCGTGTTACCGGCAAAGGATCGTCCTTTGCTGGATCAGACCCTGTTGCACGATTATATTTTTGAATGGGGCGAAAACCGCGAAGCCTGTGCCATGGCACTGGGCTTTGTGCCGGTGTACAATCACCGAAGTCCGTCGAACTGCGAATACGAAATGGATTATGCGGAAAAGATCATTCGTATCCGGACGGTAAGACCCATTGCCGCAGGCGAAGAATTGTTCATTAACTACAATGGAGATTTTGATGATCCAAGGCCAGTGTGGTTTGCTCCCAGTGAGTAGTAAGTAGTAAGTAGTAAGTTCTAAGTTGTAAGTAAGGTTTAGGGTTTAGAGTTTAAAGTTTAAGGAAAATCTAAGGTGGTGGGGCCGGAAATTGAAAATCGGATTGAGAAAAAAATCTGCGCTCATCTGCGGAAAAATCTGCGCAAATCTTATATGTTTGATTTAGTTCAAAAAACAGGAAAATAAT
>JBIQMS010000026.1:0-67969 GCA_044463125.1 Terrimonas ferruginea | reverse complement strand
TCATCCAGTCGTGGTACATTGGTGATATCACCAGGCTGCTGCCAACGCTTTTTGATGTCTTCGGCGTAAGTGTTGCCATTCACTGTGGTCGACATTAACGCACCATACACACCATCATAGATATAACCACCCAACTGATAAGTCAACGTGAAGTTCAGTTCAAAATTCTTATACGTCAGGTTGTTGATAATGCTACCATATACATCAGGAATGGATGACTTACCTACATAACCCAGTTTGGCATTATTGTGATCGATAGTTACGGTATCCACCTGTCCGTTACCCTTATCGATCAGACGGGTGTTTGCGGCATTGTAAGCATTTACACCCAGATAAAGAGCCTGACCATCCGCAGGATCTACGCCGTAGAAGGTTCTTGTATAGAAATCATAGATAGAATAGCCTTTTTCCCTTCTGAAAGTTCCGGACGTGATAAAGGGAACTTCAACTGGCATTTTGGTGATTTCGTTCTTATAGCTGGTTGCGTTCACAGTAAGATTCCAGTTGAAATCGCGCGTACGAACCAGATTACCAGTCAACTGGATTTCGATACCATTGTTGCGCATATTACCCACGTTTTGCTCGATCGAGAAATTGCCTCCAGGTGTACCACCATTCTGGTAAGGCTGGGGCACGTCGAAGATCAGACCAGAGCTCTTGCGGATAAAGTACTCAATTGTACCAGACAAACGACCTTTAAACATGGAGAAGTCCACACCGAAATCCAAGGGATTCTGTGTTTCCCATGTCAACGCCGGACTACCCAGAGAGGTCAACAGTACGCCTGCAAAATTGTAGTTGTCGTAGCCGATGCTATAGCCAGGCTGGAAAGGATAGTTACTAAGTCCAGCGGAGTTACCCACTTTACCATAAGAGGCGCGAACTTTCAACATATCCACCCAACGAAGTTTGAAGAAGTTTTCGCGGTCCACTCTCCATGCACCACCCACTGACCAGAAATTGGCCCAACGCACATCTGGAGCGAATTTAGAATTACCATCACGACGACCGGAAAGACTCAGGAAGTACTTGCTATCGTAGTCATAATTGATGCTGGAGAAATAAGATTCTACCTTAGCTTCATTCAGCGAATTAGTGAGGGAGTTGATGGTGTTGAAGTTGGAATACATAAACACACCATCGAAGCTTTGGCCAATCCGCATACCATCCAGGCCCCTTGATTTGAAATCATAATTCTCATGACCCAGCACCGCACTCACATTGTGAAGGTTGAACTTACGATTAAAGTTTAGCAATTGGTTGAAGGTATAAGATGTTACCTTGCTGGAAGCGAGGCTCAAACGACCGGCGGGATAACCATCACCCACGATCGGGTTCTGGTACGACTCACCTTCGGTATTTGTTACATCCATCGAAACGTTGGTTGTAAATTTCAACCAGGGAGTGAAAGTAACTTCCGCATTTGCCCTGGCGGAAATGAAATCACGAGTTTCGTTTTCCAGGTTCCACAAGTGCTCGGCAATGGTATGACGTCCGGAGTTATAAGGACGTGCATAGCCATATTCGTTACCAAAATCATATTGCGCATTGCCCTGCGCGTCCAGCACCAGTTCACCGGTTCCGGGTTCACGCAGCCATACCGGATAGATAGGAGCGATATAACGGGCAAAATAGAAAGCATTTACAATACCACCGGTAGAGGAATAGTTGAAGCGCGTACGATTACCCGCGAGGTTGAAACCAGACTTAAACCAACTGGTGGGCTGAACATTCGCAGTTACACGACCGGTAAACCTTTCCATATCGGAACGCAGACCCCAACCACCTTCTTTCAGATAGTTGAATGAAGCACTTACATCTGATTTGTCAGAACCAGACGTATAAACCACACTATACTCATTACGAGTACCGGTGCGGGTCGCCTGATCCAACCAGTTCAGGTCATCACCATACAGCAGTTGAGCATTGGGATTAATCTTTCCATCCACACCTACAATAGCGGTATTAGCCACGTTATAGGGATTGTACATACCCAAAACCTGGTAAATATCGCGGAAGGCACCACCGCGGAAGTTCTGTCGTCCGGCATTGGATCCGGATGTAAAGCGAGGCAGAGTACCCGTGGCGATCATACTCGCACTATCAAGGGGAGCTCCTGTAGGACCATAAACCAAACCATTCCGATAGGATTCCCAGGCCATTTCATAATAATCGCCCGTACCTACGGTGCTATATTGCGGAAACGCAGGATTGCTACGACCCGTTTGTACACGAACCTGAAGCGTTTGTTTACCCCTCTTCCCTTTCTTGGTAGTTATCATCACAACACCGTTGGCGCCGCGAGATCCATAAAGAGAAGTGGTGGCCGCGTCCTTCAGGATAGAGATCGTCTCAATATCATCAGGATTAATGTTGGAAAATCCGCCGTCATACACCACACCATCCACTACATAGAGCGGACCGTTGGAGAGGTTCAGCGAACCAAAACCACGGATCACAATACCGGGGCTGGAACCAGGGGCACCACCCGCCAGGGTCGTTTGCACACCGGGAGCCGCACCCACGATTGCGTTCAGGGGGTTAGAAAGAGGACGGTTCTCCAATTGCTTGGCATTGATCTGCGCGGCAGAACCTACGAAGTCAGCCTTTTTAACCGAACCGTAAGCCACCACAATCACCTCATCCATATCCGTGGCGCTATTGGCCAGGAATACGTCGAGGGTAGTACTATTGCCAATGGCAATTTCCTTGGTAGCTTTTCCGATGGAAGTAAATACCAATGTGGTAGCATTGGCGGGAACCGAGAGAGAGAAGGTGCCATCGGTCTTGGTGGTAGTACCAGAAACCGAGCCTTTAACCAGAACAGAGACGTTTGGCAGCGGAGCACCGCTTTCATCCGTTACTCTGCCTGAGATTGTTTTCTGTGCCAGCGCCTGCCCGGCAAATAATACCAGGGCAAAGGCTGCGAGTAACAGCTTTCTCATGCAGTGATGATTGTTTTTGGTTTAAAAAAAAAGTGATTGCCTAATCGGGTTTTCAAAAGGTCAACAGGGTTGCAATGTTATTGCAAAGAATAATCATAACAATTCTTTAACCCGGAAAAATTTTTATTTTCCCGGCCTTTTATGTGAACGGTAAGCAATACCCTGGAAATGGTTTAGTTCAACCAATATTTCCAAAGGATCAAGGTGAGATGGTAAACGATCAAGCATGCAGACAGAAAAAGTTTCCAAACTGCTGCACAGCGGCCAAAAAAAATTTAGACAAATTTAACTTATGGGCAGGGCTAATATGGCAACTTCGGCAAAATGAAGGCCAAGTGGATAAGTTGCAAGCACTTATATTTCATTCTGGGATGAAGGCCGGCTGTACGATTGCCCCCGCTTCAGCTTCATCTGGCCCCGCTCCGTCCGAAAAAGGGTTTGCACGAACGATTGTTTTTGATAGTTGAGCTTGCGCTTTACCGAAAAATGTAGATGGGGCCTCCAGAGCTGCCCGGTGGCACCACTATAGCCAATAAGCTGCCCCTGACTTACCCTTTCCCCTTTTTTGACGAGGACTCCATTCTTTCGCAAATGCCAGTAGCAACCGTAACTACCATCCTCATGGCGAATCATAATATAGTTGGCCTTATTCTTATATTTTTTGCTCAGACCGCCTTCATTACTGTCTTCCCGAAGAGCGAAAACTGTTCCTCCCCTTGCGGCGTGGATGGGAGTACCTTCTGGCATTTCAAAATCAAGAGCGGCAATATGGCTATGCGAAAATAGACCGCCATATCCCTGCACCACCCGATAGCTGGCACCTTTTGCAAAGGGAAGATCATATACATGTGAATCCGTTACCTGGTTTACTTCGGTTTCCCATGTATACAGGATATATACACCCAGTAGGAGTAAAATGCTCATTACTGCCAGGCTGCGAAATATGATTCGACGCGTTCTTGCTCTTTTTGCCATTCTTTATAGAGAACGTAAATTTCTGGCAAACCAACACAATATCCATTTCATTTATCCTAACAATCTTAATACCTGTTCCTTTTTCCTCCTCGAAACCTCCACCCTGCTTCCATCCTTCAGCAGCAAAAAGCCTTCCCTGTCGTACTGCGATACAAAGCGCTTATTGATCAGGTGGGTGCGATGCGTTCTGATAAATTCATCGGAGGGCAACAATTCTTCATATTCTTTCAGCGTTCGCGCCGAAACAAATGTTTTTGCATCGGTAAAATAGAACCGTGTATAGTTCCTTTCCGCCTGCAGGCGAATAATCTCGTCGAGACTTACATAATGAATATCCGTTACGCCGGTGAGCGCCAGTTTTTTTTCTTTGTTTGATAGATTCTGAATAAAGTTTCGATACAACTCCTCTCCCGCGGGCGCGTAGATGCGCTTTACCTTAAATCGCTCCACCGCCTTCACCAGATCGCCGGCATCAATAGGCTTGAGCAAATAATCCAGTGCGCTATATCGTATAGCCTGAATCGCAAATTCGTTATAGGCCGTGGTAAAAACTACTTCAAATTCCCATTTCCCAATTCCCGACAACAAATCAAATCCGTTTTGCTTTGGCATCTGAATATCGAGGAAAAGAATATCGGGTTCCCGCTCCCGGATGATCGGTATCGCTTCCTCCACACTGCAAGCCTGGCCCACCAGGCTTATTTCCGGGCAATGCTGGCTGATCAGCCATTTCAGCAATTCGATCGACGCCATCTTATCATCCACAATCATCGCTTTTATCATACTTCATCCTGATTATAATATGGAATAATGACCGTTACCCTCGTACCCATAGCCCGGCCGTTCAACTTTTTGTCTTCTACATGGATGGCGGCATCCTTACCTGTTTTCTCTTTCAGCAGTTCCAATCGTTCACGGATGATTGCTGTTGACTTGCTTTCATATGCCAACTGTCCCATTTTCCTTTTTTCCAGTTGTGCGGCGGTTTCCCTTCCTATCCCATTATCCTCTACCACACAAACCAGTTGATCATCCGAATTTTCTTCAAACGAAATATTGAGTTGCTTTTCACCTTCTGCCGGCATTAACCCATGCCAGATAGCATTCTCTACCAGGGGCTGTATTATCAGGGGAGGAATCAACACTTCATCGGTTTCCAGGTTCTCATTTGTCACAATCTTAAATGTAAAGTGTTTATCTGATCCCAATTGCTCCAGGCTGATATACATTTCGAGCATTTGAATTTCCTCATCCAGCCTGATCACTGTTTTGTCGGCATATTGCAGCACAGAACGAAGGAATCGGGAAAAAATCGACAGGTATCGATATGCTTCATTCGTTTGCTGCGCCACTATCAAATGCTGAATAGAATTGAGCGCATTGAACAGAAAATGGGGATTCATCTGCAAACGCAGATTCATGTATTTGGTGGCGGTAATTTTTGTATTGAGCGACTGCAATTTTTCTTCTGCTTTCTTCAATTCCGCGATGGCCATGCTTCGTGATATTTTGGAAGCACACAGGGAGGCGATCCGCTGCAGGGTATCCAGGTGTATTGGCCGGAAAAAATTGCGTCGGCTATGTTCCGAATCAATAATACCGATCACCTTATTCTGATGAACGATCGGTACGGTCAGCTCCGAAAGCCGGGGCTTATCATCGGCCAGGTAGCGGCTGTCGCGTGAAGTATCCTTAATGATCTCTGCTTTGCCAGTCGCCGCCACATGTCCCACAATGGCCTCGCCTACGGGGATCTCTATGGGATTCAACACTTCAAAACCGCTATTGCTCTTGGCGCCAAACGCGGCTTTCTGCACCAGTATGTTGCGTTCTTCATCCAACAGGTAAATAACGCAATCCTCGAGACCCAGCCGGGTGATGGCATTTCGGCAGATATCCCAGAGAATGTCCTCGGTACTGGCATGCTCATAGGCGGAATGCGCGAAATAATCCACGGCGGATTGAAACTCGGCTTCCTCTTTCTTACGGCTGCGATACCTGCGAATAAATCCCACAAGAGCCAATACTCCCAAAAGCGCTGCAATCCTGAACCACCATTGCATCCACCAGGGTTTTCGGATAAAGAAGCTGATCGCATTTTCCTGTTCATACCATACCACAGCATCACGGCTCACAGCAATATCAATTTGATAAGTTCCGGGTGGAAGTTCCCTCAAAAGCACCTGATCGTTTTGTCCATTATCAGTCCATTCCGCATTCCCATTTAATCGATATCTATATCGTAAAGCATAGGGTGCTGCATACTCTGGTACGGCTATTCTCAAATCAACATTCCGCTGAAAATGGGGCAACAAAATCGGCTGATACTGTAGAAAAAAACTGGAATCATCCTTACCAAAAACTGCCGACTCCAGAATGGGTTTCAAGGCCTTCGACCGGGTTCGTTCCACATAAGGATTTAAATAATTCAGGCCCATACGTCCACCGGCAAATAGAAGTCCGTTGTCTGAAAGAAACAGTCCGTTTGAATTAAAAACCTGCACCTGGATATTGTCGGCGATATCAAATGCCCGAAGCTCCGACCGGTTCAGATCCAGTCGATACAAGCCTCTGTCGGTACCCATCCATATTCTTCCCAAACTATCCTGTTCCATGCAATAGATAAATCGATTGTCGGGGAAAATGGTCATCTTTTGAAAAGAATGAATCCCCTTGTCATCCACCACCAACTCATATAAACCTCTTGTGCCTATCAAAATGCGATTTCGTTTCCATTCCAGCATGGCCGCCACCCGCTTGTCGGGCAATGAATCTCTGAGGAAAAAAAGCCGCTGATATTGGTTGTCGTAGCAAACAAGACCATTGGTACCGCCCAGCCATACCCTTCCTACGGAATCCTGCAAGGCCGACCTTGAAATGCCCGGTATTGCCATCGGCAAAACGGATGCTTCCAGGCTATGCTGATCAATCCTGTAAGCTCTTCGCCCACATACCACCAGGATGTTTCCGTCCTGCATGGCGAGCAGTTTCCAGATATACTCCCGCTCCATATTGGCGGACCTGATCCCGCTGCTACTCTCCTTGAGAGATGGCCTGCTAAACCGCCGCGATTGCATATCATACATCCACACACCATTACCACCCGTTCCCACCCACACCCGCGATTGGTGGTGCAGGAGGTAGCGGATGGAAGGATAATCGAACTGTAACTCATCGCTCGTTGAATTAAATGAACGCATCATGCCGTTTTCAACATTCAACCTTGCCAGGCCATTGATCGTGGCAATCCAGATATTGCCTTCCGCATCTTCTGTAAATCCGCGGACATCAATATCGGGCAGGCCATCGTCGGCATAGCGATAGTTCATGATGTAGTGTATGGGCTCCTCCTGAGGATTGAAAAATGCCAAACCTTCCGCATGCGACATAAAGACATTTCCGGATTCGTCCCTGATCATTTGTCGCACCGATTGGTTGTTGCGCAACAACTGTCCGCGAGAATAAAAAACGGGCAATCGAAAGCTGCCGCGCTTTTGATTGTAGATGATGAATCCAAGATTCGACGACAGCAGAAAGCTGTCCTTCCCCAAATCCACACCCGCGCTCATTCTCAGGTAGGGATCGTTGTGATTACCCGTTACCAGGCTGGCATGCCAGGGGCTTTTCCGCTGCTGCGTGAAATCATAATGGAAAGTGCGTGAATTAAAGTCGGAAACCAATACCTGGTTCAGCGAAAGGCCCACCATCGCCGAAATATTAAAGCCCGAAGGCATGGATGTTACGGAGCCCGATTTGCGGTGAAGACTGTAAAGGCTGTCGGAATCGGACAGAAATACGTATTCCGCTGATTGGGCAAAAATGCGGTTAAACTCTTTGAAACCGGGAAAACGGAATTGGTTGTCCGAAACAAAGCTTTGCTCAACATTATCCCATTGCAGCAACCCCCGCGTGGAGATCAGAAAGATCCTGCCACCAGATTCAAACAGGCTAAGTGGTAGACGCTCCGTTTTACCAGGAAAAGGAACGGTTTTGAATCCGGCATAATCATTCACAAACTGCAGAACTTCATTGCGGGTTACCAGCCAAATACGATCGGCACTATCCACGAAAATCTGCCTGGCCGATTCGTTGACGGGATAGTACCAACATTTCCGGCCATCGGTTCGCTGTACCGAATTGGGAGAAAGCAGCCACAGGTACCCTCTTTTGTCGCGGGCCATACTGATGATTTCCGCACTCAATAACCCTTCCTGGTCCGCGATCATCTGTACATGATAGTCTGGCAATTGGGCAAAAAGGGTTGCGGCGAAAGCAATTTTCGCAACTACCATACTTATATGCCTCCAGGCTTGCAAAGGTTCAGGGGAATTTATATGTTGTTTAAATATACACTATTCATAATAGCAATCCATCTTCCACTCCGGCACAGGCATTACAAATCGCATTCAACTCCCGGAGTTCTGCCCCTCCCATACTCTTTCTTTTAAGATGGAATACAAATCTGTCCAGGCTTCCTGGTACTCCGGGTTCCATTCGGCAGACAGGGCCAGTTTTATCTCAGTCACCAGGCAGTCGCCTACCGCATCATACCATTCGATAGGTATTTTAAATGCGCTATGCTTCTGACCGATATCGCGCAGATCAGGAAAAATATCTTCCAGCCTGTGCAGTTTACCCATAACAAAATTGATGACAGCCGCCAACTTGCACGACTGCTCATGCAAATCCTCCCCAAACCAATGTCTTACCTGGGGTAGCTGCACAAACAGGCGCTCATAGAGCGCCTGTGTTAGTCGCCTTGCTCCGGGACGTAATTTTTCCCATGACTGGCGAAGGATTAAAACCTGCTTATGTGTGAGCGAGCTATGCAAAAGAAACGATTTAATTGGCGGGCTGATGTTCGTGTACCGACTCTTGCGCGGTAATCATGGCGTCTTTCACCAGGGTGAAGGCGGCAATCCAGGCGTCCTGCAGTTCACTTGTCCACTTTTCCGCCAGCCCTTCCTGCAAAGTAGCGATCAGGCATTGCCCCACTACCGCGTAATGCGCAGGCTGGGCGCCGTATTTGCGATGACTCTTGCCTAATTTCTGGATGTCGTCCATAATATCAGCTGGCCTTTCCAACTTGCTGACCACATAACCGAGCATGACCATTAATTTGTCGGCCTGATCTTCGTAATTTTCCTTGAACAAGTGTCGTATGCTGGGTGCCGCCTCAAACAATTTTTCGTAAAAGTTCAGCCCGGCCTGTTTGGCCACGGGTTTTACCCAATGCCAGGATTCCTGCACGAGCCTGATTTGATTGATATGCATACTATGTTTTTGAATTTGTGAAAAATGTATTTGGTTACCAAAAAATGATCGCAATGCCTGCGAGAATTCACACTTATCGCACAAAATCAAACTTTCCCGTTGTCTCACCATCCATCTTCCAGAGTCCACTCATCTTGTCTTTCGCATCATTCATTTGTAGAGAAGCCTGCACCCCATTGGAAGTGCCCGAAATGAATAGTGTCATCACAAAAGTGTCATCAATCATGGCCCAGGTACCAGTCTGTTTCAGTCCTGGATCTAATTCTGTGGTATCGCTTGCGGAGCCCATTTCATAAAACCGGAAACTTCCACCTGGTTTCACATGAATGGCGCAATTGAACTTGTCGGTTAATCCGAATATCGTGTAAGTCCCCGGCCAATACCCCAACACCGGTGATGGTTGTTCCGGCTCCGAAATTGCGGCATCTTTACTTTTGCTGCACGCCAGCAGAGATAGGGTAAAAATGCTGGCAAGAAGAATATTTAATATTTTCATTTTTGATTTTTAGGTTGAAAGAAATCGAATCACCTGCTCAGGAAAATATTCCCTTTGGGTGAATCATTCATTATCCAGGATCCGGTCATCTCCGATTTATCCGCATTCACTGTGGCGATGGTATTGTATGTAAAGCTGCCCGACTTGTAAGTGGTTTGAACCGTTTGTCCGCTTAACACCCAGGTTCCATCCGATTTCGCCAAAGGATGAATAGCGCTGGTATCCGTCTTAGCACCGAGGTCGTAAACCCTTAGCTGCCCGTTGGGTTTAAACAACATGGCATAGTTCTCCTTGGCAATGGAGCCAACTGAGGTATAATGTCCTGTCCAGTATCCTTCCATCTCCTTTTCGGGTGTTGGGGGCGTATCCTCCGATTTTGATTTGGAACAGGCTGTCGCCAGCACGGTTGTTGCGAGCAGCAGAGAAAGAATTTTCATTTTCATGATCAAAAGTTTAAGGTTAATGATTACTGATTAGATCACGAAAATAGCAGCGGAGCATTGACGGGGTAAGTGGCGCTTATCCGGCGGTGGGGATGGGTTACCGGATGGCATATATAGATGGGATGGCAAATACGAACAAATGCACCTATCTGTGTAAATGTAACTTCAGTACAATTGCTTAATGCAAATCCCTGCTCACCTCATCACCTGAGCCGCCCTGCAATATATCGAGATCGGCGCCGAGGTGGGCCTGCTGTACGTGGTTGATATAGATTTTCACATAACCTCTTGCGGTTACCGGTGCGGGGGGCACCCATGCGGCTCTTCTTTTCTGTAATTCTTCATCGCTGATATCCAGATGCAGTCTTCTGTTTTCTACATCCAACTCAATCATATCGCCATTTTGTACCAATGCTAAAGCACCACCGATGGCGGATTCGGGCGATACGTGCAAAACAACGGTGCCGGCAGCGGTACCACTCATTCTGCCATCTGAAATGCGTATCATATCGGTGACTCCCTTGCGCAATAGTTTTTCGGGTAAATCCACATTGCCTACTTCGGGCATACCGGGATAACCCACCGGACCTACTGTTTTCAATACGATTACACAGTTTTCATCAATATCCAAATTGGGGTCATCAATCCGGGCATGATAATCTTCCATGGTTTCAAATACCACTGCGCGTCCGCGGTGTTTCATGAGTTTTTTTGTGGCGGCCGATGGCTTGATGATGGCGCCATCCACACAAATATTTCCTTTTAGCACTGCAATACCCGCATTTTCCTGGAATGGTTCTTCCACGGTAGCAATTACATCCTTGTTATAGCAAATGGTATTGTTATAATTTTCCGCAATTGATTTTCCGTTCACGGTGATTGTTTCGCGATGCAGGAATTTTTTCAGTTCATTGATCACAACGGGTAATCCACCGGCATAATAGAAGTCTTCCATCAGGTATTTTCCGGATGGTTTCAGATTCACCAGGAGTGGTATCTTACTTCCTATCTTATCAAAATCTTCCAGGTTTAGCTCCACGCCAATTCTTCCGGCGATAGCCTGCAGGTGAATTAGAAAATTGGTGGAACCTCCCACCGCCGCATTTACCACAATAGAATTTTCAAATGCTTTTCGGGTAAGAATTTTTGACAACCTGAGGTCTTCTTTTACCATTTCCACAATTCTTCTTCCACTTAATTGTGCCATTACTTTTTTCCGTGCATCCACAGCGGGTATGGTAGCGGCACCGGGCAATGTGAGCCCCAAAGCTTCTACCATACAGGCCATGGTGGATGCAGTACCCATACTCATACAGTGACCCTGGCTGCGGGCCGTTCCTATTTCTGCTTCCAGAATGTCTTCTGCCGTATAATTTTCATTCAACTGTTTTTCCTTCACCATCCAGTTAAAACTACCTGAGCCCAGGCATTCCCCTTTAAATCTTCCATTAAGCATGGGCCCTCCCGGCACCACTATCGTGGGCAGATCTACACTGCATGCGCCCATTACCGTACTGGGGGTTGTTTTATCGCAACCGGTCAGTAATACCACGCCGTCCAGAGGGTTGGCACGAATACATTCTTCCGTATCCATACTGGCCAGGTTGCGGAACAGCATGGTGGTAGGTTTCATGATGGTTTCACCTAAGGAAATAACAGGAAACTCTAAAGGAAATCCACCTGCCTCTATTACCCCCCGCTTTACTATTTCGGCAAAATCACGAAGATGCCCATTGCAGGGAGTTAACTCACTCCAGGTATTACAAATGCCAATTACCGGGCGCCCACGGAAATAATCATCGGGATAGCCCTGGTTGCGTAACCAGGAACGATGTACAAATCCCATTTTGTCATCTCTGCCGAACCACTCGTGGCTCCTTAAACTTTTTTTATCTGATGGCAATTTTTTCATGTATCCCGTTCTTTTAACCTACGCTAAACGATGTCCCCCCTGGTCCACTCTCCATTAATTAACCGATGAATGTGCAGCATGTTTTTGTCCTTTAATTCAGGAGCCAATAAATCCTGCCGCATATTTTGATAACAAACTGGTCTGGTAAACCGATAAATGGCCGCGGTACCTACCGAGGTTGTTCTACTATCTGTAGTGGAAGGAAAGGGGCCACCATGTACCATGGCACTACAAACTTCAACGCCTGTGGGGAAACCATTCACAATCACTCGACCTGCTTTTTGCTCCAGAATATCCAACAACTCTCTGTACTCTATCAGTTCATCATCCGTTCCATGTACTGTAGCCGTAAGGTGTCCCGAAAGATTTTCCGCTATACTTAGTATTTCTTGTTTGGATTGCGCTGTAATTACAAGGCTGCTGGGGCCAAACAGCTCCTCGCTTAAAGCTGGATTGCTGTTTAATACATTAGATTCTGCGGTCAATAGAATCGGAATCGCGATATTTTCCTTTGTTTCGGTTGCAGCATCCATCGTTGCCAATTGTTCCACTCCAGCCAAAGACAAATGATGTTGTACACCGGTTCTGTACGCATCCAAAATAGTGGGCGTAAGCATTACGCCACCTACTGTTTTCTCAAATGATGTTTTGAGCGTCTCTTTGAATTGATCATCCTCCTTCTTGTAAACCAGCAAACCCGGATTGGTGCAAAACTGGCCCACCCCCAATGTAACTGCTGCAGAATAGGCGGCCGCTATTTCATTTCCCCTTTTTTTCATAGCCTGCGGCAGAATAAACACCGGATTGGTACTTCCCATTTCCGCATATACCGGAATCGGTTCAGGTCTGTTGACGGCGACATCAAACAGGGCTTTCCCTGCTTTGTAGGAGCCGGTGAATGCAACTGCTTTTATGAAAGGATGTTTCACCAATTGCAGACCAACGTCTATACCTTTATCAAATAGTAAGGAAAAAACGCCATCCGGCATATTGGTCTTGCGCGCGGCTTCCTGTATCACTTTACCTACCATTGCCGATGTGGCAGGATGTGCCGGATGCCCTTTAACTACGACTGTACAACCCGCTGCCAGGGCCGAAGCCGTATCGCCACCGGCAACGGAGAAAGCCAATGGAAAATTGCTGGCACCAAAAACAACCACCGGTCCAATTGGGATATGCATAAAGCGCAAATCAGGTTTTGGGATGGGAGTTCTGTCGGGTTGAGCCGTTTCAATTCTTGCATCCACCCAGGAGCCTTCCCTTACAAGTGCCGCAAACATCCTAAGCTGATTAGCCGTGCGCATTCTTTCTCCCTCAATCCTGGCCGCCGGAAGGCCGGTCTCACTACTACACACTTGCACCAGTTCATCACCGGTATCCAATAATTCGTCTGCAATGCTGATCAGGAAATTTGCCTTCTCCTCTCCGCTTTTCTTTCTATATATCCTGAAAGCTGCATGGGCTTTTACAACCGCAAGATTTACTTCCTCGGGGCTGGCTACAAAAAAACTGTACTCATTATTCGCTTGCGTTTCGGGGTTATAAGAATAAAAGGTTTCTTTGCCTTCACCCGAATTATCAAAACCGATAATTTGCCTTTCAGGATTCATTTGCCAGCTTTCTTGTTGTACGATAATTTGTACTGTTTAAAAAAGACCTGATGTAAATACAAAAAGTCCTTATTTTTTTATGGATATGGGGCAGTTAGTAGTCTAAAATATCACTCATATTTTTTGAAATCCTGAATTAGGGCGTATCCCAAAATACTCTGCTCGACAGCACATCCCCACCAATAGCGGTAGCGGCCGCATTATAACTTTCTGTATTGGCAGATGCTTCAATATCCGGATAGGAAAGCCGTCTTACAAAACCGATACTGCCGAGATCTCCTGCCACAGGGTTAGGAGTTAAAGCAGGAAAACCACTTCTTCTAAAGTTGGCAAATGCTTCTGTTCCGTTTCTGATATTTGCTATCCAGTACTGCGTATTGATCAGCCTGATCGCATCAGCAGGGTTATATGCCACTGCGGGATCAGCAAGATATGCATTAACTTCACCGGCAGTGATAGGAGTTGTGTTATCATAGAGGGCATATACTGCCATGTCTGCCGCAATCCCATTCTCGTAATATATCTCAGCCTGAGCATCTCCACCACTAATCCAACCTCTTTTTGCAGCTTCTGCCAGTAATAGCGAGGTTTGGGCATAGGTTACCCAGAATTCAGGAACGCCAGGAGCAGCAATAATATTTACATTAAACTGGGAATAATTAAGGCCGGAGCCCCTACCACCTCTGTAGGGATTAGCAGGGTCTAATATTTCATCGCTGGTAACTCCAACTGGTACCCCATATTGATTAGCCAGAACAACATCCGGACTCAGGTCATTTGCGATAGCGCCCGGGTCTGCATATTGAGCTATCAGGAATTTGCCTCGCGGGTCTGCGGTTGATTTTAATTGATTAACAAAAGGCTCCGCTGCATAATTAAACTGGGAGAAATTTCGTAACGCCGCATTATCGGGTTGCAGAAAGAGAGAGCCATCATTCTTAACAAAGGCATTATCCGCATTGGATGTCATAACTCCGCCAGCAAAAGCTTCGGCTACAATACTCGCCGCTTTTGTGGGATTGCTTTTGGAATAGCGCATCCCTAATCGCAGCAATAATGAGTTGCCCAACTTCTTCCATTTTGCCACCTGGTCTGCAGCAGTTGCCGTTTGAGTAGAAGGCTGTGCATTTTTTCCATAGAAAAGATCTGCGGCAATATACTCGCCATTGGGGTCCAATGCTGCTACGGATTCCTTTATCTCTTTATACAAATCATCATAAATAGCTTCGTCATTATCATATTTGGGATAAAAAGTGGCATTTGCTACGGCCTTTCCTGCCTCTGAATAAGGCACATCTCCGTAATTGTCCACCAAACCCATAAACACCTGCGCTTTCCAGATCCGGATCATGCTTTGCAAATTAACCCTTGGCGTACTTTCACCTAACAGTATTAAAGCCTGAGTAAGATTTTTTACCGGAGGAGCGTTACCATTACTACCATTTGAATAAGACTGATCCCATTTGGGAAAGCTGTTCCCGTCGATATCCCTGTTAAAACTGAACCCGGCATTGGCGCCTGTGTTGTAAGGAACAATAAATTGTTGCACAACAATATGCTCTGCATTCCAGGTTCCGATATGGCTTCTTTGGGCTCCCGCAAGTAATAGCGCAGGATCGATGGCTGTTACCGCATAGGGATTGGTATTGATTTCCACGAAATCCTTATCACACGCTGTAAATGAACCCACGCAACATACCAGCATCAGTCGTTTTATTAGCTTTATCATATCGTTAGAATTTGACATTTAAGGTTAGGTTGTAGTTACGTGTTGTGGGCAATGAAGAGTTTTCATAACCCGCACGGGTATCGCCAGACGATTGAATTGCCTCAGGATCCAAACCGGGTAAATCTTTGTGCAGTATAGCCACATTGCGGCAGGATGCTGATAAGGACAAGCCTTTCACAAATCTCAATGCATTTACCTTACTTATCATTTCGGTGAAATTATATCCCACAGAAATGCTTCTTAGTTTTACAAAGTCGGATTTGAAAACAAAAGGATCACCTATCTGGTTGTTTCTGTAGTCGGTCCAGTAGTTCTGCAATCCATTACCCGCCACTGTAATCACTGTTGTATTTGGCGTGCCGGTGGCTTCATTCACCCCGGGGAATATGTAACCATCTTCACGTCCAATCAATGACAATTTGCTATGCCCCTGTCTTGTCATGTTCAAAAGTGTGGCAGACATTACAGTACCGCCAAACTTGTAGTCAATAAGGACACCAACAGAAAGATTCTTGTAGTTAAAAGTATTGTTCCATCCACCTGTAAACTTTGGAATTGAACTTCCAATTGGATTGAACCCACCCGTAATACCCGGAGGATTCGTATTGGAAGGCAGTGGTCGGCCATTGGCACCTACCAGGATCTGCCCTTTATCATCTCTCCGATAGGTTCTTGTATAAAGCTGGTTCATTGCCATGCCTTCGGTGTACCTGATCTCTCCTAAAAACTCATTACCTGTACCATTGAAGTAGAGCAGCAGGAATGTACCGCTGGGATTACCCACATCCAACACTTCTGTTTTGAGATAGGCATTGTTCCAGGATGTTGTCCATCTGAAATCTTTTTTCTGAATCGCTTTATATTCAATCAGCGTTTCAATACCGCTGTTCTTCAAAGAAGCTGCATTTTGCTTGGAGGTAGCGTATCCGGACGCGGTGGAAAGATTCACATTAACGATCTGATCGGTCGTTACCTTATCAAAGGCCGCAACATCCACCAACAACCTGTTGCTAAACATTCTTAACTCAAGGCCTATTTCTTTTTCCGTTACGGTAAAAGGTTGCAGGAGAGGATTGGGAGCGGCAGTGCCACTTACGCTGGCGGTTGTTTGTGAATTGAAAAGGTTTGCTCCAAGCCCATAGGTCAGTACACCGTCGTAGGGATTTACCAGTGCCACACTACCCACCTGCGCCCAGGAGGCTCTTAATTTTCCAAAATTGAGCCAGTTCCATCTCTTTAATAATTCTGAAAAAACGAAACTTCCTGATACAGATGAATAAAACTTACTATTGTAATTGGGGTCAAGGATTGAAAACCAATCATTTCTTCCTGTAGCATTCACAAACAAAAGATCATTGTACCCCACTTCAACAAAGCCATACAATGAATTTACACGTTGTTGGCTGTAGTTAAAGCCATCGTTCGCGCCTTTCACTGTACCGTTTCTGTAAGAATAAAGATTGGGAACCGTAAAGTTGGTAGCCGTTTGTACTATATTCTTCCATTCCGATCGCAATGTGTTACCACCCACACTTACATCCAAAGCGAATTTGCCAATCTGGTGGTTAGTGCCCACCAGAAAATCAGCGTTAATATCCGTTGTAATTGTATGGTTCAAATTATAACTACCCCTGTAAGTCAGGGTAGGTGTTGTGGTAGCTATAGTGGTGTTGGAACCTGTACCATTCAATGTATTCCATTCTGCGAAGTTTTCGCTACGATCATAATTGAACCGACCCTGGGCATAGAGCCAGTCGGTGATATCAAATCGCAATGTAGCTGTACCCAACAAACGGTTTCTGTCCTCCTTATATCTCTGGCCATTTTGAAGAGGATAATAAGGATTATTAATGGTACCCTGAAAGCCGTTGGTTTTCCATTCCGCCCCTGTTGCAGGATCCTTTGCATTATCCCGATACGCTTCAATTGGCGTGGAAATAGGCATCCTGGTAAAGAAATTCACCGCACCATCTCCCTGTGTTCCAATTTGCGGAGGATTAATATAATCCTCATCGGCGTAGTTAACGTTGACCAGTAATTTTAGTTTCTCCGCAATAGTTTGGTTGATACCAACATTGAAGATTCTTCTTTTATATTCATTACTGGGAACAATTCCTTTGGCTTCGGTGGTAGAAATAGATGTTCTAAAGCTCCCATTCGCGCCCCCGCCAGATAAACCCAATGTATTGGTTAAATTGGTACCCGTTTGCAGGAAATCAAAAAGCTGGTGAGGATTTGCAGAGTAGGGCCTCATTTGTCCATCAAAGTTGATGGTTGGCACATTATCGATTCTGGCACCCCATCCCCACTGACCATTGCCCTGAATCTGGGCTGCAGTAGTAAACTTTTGACCTCCCTGCCCCTGCCCATATTCAGTCTGCACAATTTCGTCCATAAAGTTCAAGGCTTGCGCAGTAGTATAACTGGAGGTAAAATCCACTCCAATACCCTGATTTCTTTGTCCGGATTTGGTAGTGATAATAATCGCCCCTCTTGCTGCTCTTGAACCATACAATGCGGCAGCAGCAGCTCCTTTTAAAACGGTCATGCTTTCAATATCGTCCGGATTGATATTTGCGAGGTTATCACCACGGTCGCGTTGCTGGCCTGCGCCTTCGGCAAATCGGGCTCCCTGGTCGATAGGAAGACCATTAATAACCAGCAGTGGCGAATTATCGGCACCGTTAAAACCAACCTGGCCCCGTATGCGGATTTGGTTACTGGCACCCGCGCCCGCCGCGGGTGGTGTAATATTTAGACCAGCAACCCTGCCCTCCAGCGATTCGCCCACATTGGTAGTCCTGTTCGTCACGAGTTCTTGCGGCTGAACCGATGTAGTGGCATAACCCAGCTTTTTGGCGTCCTTCCTGATACCAAGAGCCGTTACTACAACTTCACTAAGATCCGTTCCATCACCCCTCAGCAAAGTGATAGCCAGGTTGGTTTTACCATCAACCGGTACTTCCATAGTAGTAAAACCAACAAAACTTACCACTATGATATCATTGCCGGCGGCATTAATGCTAAAGTTTCCATCAGCATCTGTAATAGTAGCTTTTGTAGTACCTTTTACTCCAACTGTCGCTCCCGCAACAGGTTTTTTTTCACTGTCCAGTACATTCCCCTTTACTGTTTGGGCAATGGCACCCACAGCAACAAGGGAAAAGAACAAAAACAGGAAACAAAGACGGGAATAAGCTGGCGAAAATGCCAGTAGCATTTTTTTCTTCATATAGCAAGTTGTTCTGTAAAATAAGCAGCCCCAAAGAAAGGCCTTGACCCTACAATATTATTGTATTAGACACCCCAGAAACTTCCAATAAATCACATTGTTGGATTTTGTACAAAAGACTAACGAAATTCCCGGATATTTATATTTATATTACTTGAGTATTCTATTAAGCTAATGATTGCTTGATGAGCCAATTTTTATTACGCCAGGAGAATTCACCTGAATTACTTCAATTTGGGCAAATAATTGAATTTGCTCTTATAAAGAATAGTTCCATCAGGTTGAATTCATTTAATGATATTTGCTCAAAGCATCTACGTCTATATTATATCCTGGATGGAAAATTTGATTGGCTCATCAACAATGAGAACCATACATTATTCCCCTCTGACCTCGCTATTGTTTTACCAGGACAGGCAATCTGCGCCGAAAAAGGATATCTCGAAATCGGTTCTCTTTACTGGTTGAATTTGCGCCTGGATATTCAGAACTCCCCAATCAAGACTCCTTTAGGTAAATGGAGTAGTATTTCATCGCCCGAACTTATCGCCATCAAAAAAATATTGTTCCTCAATAATATGCCTGTTGTTTCAAAACTGCAGGATGCAGGATCCATTTTTACGCTGTTACGTAATGAATTGTTTAACCAGGAAATTGGGTATGTAACAAGGGTGAATCACTTGCTGGACGAGTTGCTTATTCTGATAACCCGGAAACTTACCCAACAAAATATTTCCCATAGAGATTTCCCTCAAACATTTTTGAAGCTGGAAGAGGCCCTGCGCAAAGACCTGTCGCATCACTGGACGGTGGAAGAAATGGCGGCCCTGGTGGGCCTGGGCACAACCGCATTCGGCGATAAAGTAAAGAACTATTCCGGGTTTTCACCCATGAGTTATTTAATAAACATCCGAATTTCTGAAGCCATTAAACTATTGAAAAAGCCAAATGCGAATGTGACCAATATTGCGCTTGAAACCGGATTCTATTCGTCGCAGCATTTTGCGACAACATTTAAAAAATTAACTGGTTACACACCCAGCCAGTTCAGGAAAAATAATACCTAAAAACATTTTTATGCCCGCCAAACAAACCTGTATCATAACGATTGAGATTGGTACAAATGCCGTGAGAGTTGTGGCTTTTGATCTTTCAGGAAATACGATTGCTTCGATGAAAGGCTCATATCCCACATTTCATTCTCAACCCGACTATAGCGAACAGGATCCCGAACAGATTTTTATTACCATGCTATATGTGTTGAAGAACCTCCTGAATGAACATATACATCCGCTTAAGATCAAAGTGTCGAGTATCTGCTTTAGCGCCTCCATGCACAGTGTGCTGGCCATTGATAAAAGCGGAGTACCACTTGGCAATGCGGTAATATGGGCGGATAATCGCGCCAAGAAGGAAGCACAAAAGTTGAAAAATTCCGCGGCGAGCAAGATTCTATATACGGCCACAGGTACGCCTATGCACCCTATGTCGCCACTGTTTAAAATTGCCTGGTTCAAGAATAACGACAAGGAGCGATTTAAACAAGCCAGCAAATTTATTCAATTAAAAACCTATATCATTCAACAGCTCACGGGTGAATACCTGATTGACCATAGCCTGGCATCTGCCACCGGTTTATTGAATATCCATAAGGTACAATGGGAGCCTGCAGCTTTGCATTATGCAGGTATTGATACCAACAAGCTGGCAGAGTTGGTGCCCATTTTTGCATCGGCCGGAAAGTTGAAAAAGGCTTATCAAAATTCATTAGGTGTAAATGGTGATACTAAAATTATTGTAGGCTCTAGTGATGGCTGCCTGGCCAGCCTTGGCGCTGGTATTTGGGAAGGACGCAAAGCTACCATTACCATCGAAGACAGTGGCGCCGTAAGAGTGATTGGTAAAAAAGTACTGAACGATAAACAACAACGCTTTTTTAATTACCTGCTTACCGAGAAATGTTATGTATCCGGCGGCCCCACCAACAGTGGTGGTGTGATCTTCGAATGGTTTACCAAACAGTTCGGCGATTTTAAAGATGCATTTGACCTGGACTATAGCATGAAAGAACTCATATCGGTGGCCGCCAAAGTATCAGCCGGCTCTGATGGCCTCATATTCCTACCCTATTTACTGGGCGAAAGAGCGCCCATTTGGGACGCCAATGCAAGAGGCGTTTATTTTGGCATAAACATTAAACACGAGCGACAACATTTTATCAGGGCTGCCATAGAAGGTATTTTATTTGAAATATATAGCATTGGAAAAACGCTGGAAGAACATTGTAAGTTCAACAGCTTATCCATTAACGGCAGCTTCGCCTCTATTCCGCTCTGTGCTCAGATCATCGCCGATATTTTTAATAAACCTGTAAGCATCAGTCAGCACAATTATAGTGTAGGAATAGGCGCTTACTTATTAAGTGCTACCGAAATGGGCATTTTCAAAAACCTCGATGAAGCGGCAAAAAGCATCAATGTGCCCGAACAGTATTTTCCAAAAAAGAATCTGCACGGCACCTATATGAAGCATTTTGAAATATTTGAGAAACTGAGTTCGAAGTTGAAAGATGATTTTGAAAGTGTCGTTAAACTCCAGTAGCCACTAAGATTGCAAGTTAATTACTATTGAAGGATTTCGACAGCTACCAACATTTCGTTAATGCACTTATTAATTTATGACTGATCAAAAAAAGATATACAAGTTTTTCTATGGCCTTGCTGTGCTATTCGTAGTAGCATACCTGATTTTCACTTTAAAGGAACTTCACTCTATTGCTGGCTGGATGCTTTTATTATTTTTTATTAGCCTGGCCATTGGATTCAGGGGAAATGAAAAACTAAAGGGCCTTTCGTTCACGGTGGTCATATTCGGAACTGTTGCATTGGCCATGTATCATCCTCAGTATTTTCTGCAGTGGGGACACTATAAATTGAGCAACCTGATCACACCGCTTATTCAATTGATCATGTTTGGCATGGGCTCATCCATGAGCATAAAAGATTTTGCAGCCGTGGTGAAAACACCGAAAGGCGTAGTGATAGGCGTGGCCAGTCAGTTTATGATCATGCCCCTGTTAGGGTTTACGCTTGCCAGCCTGTCTGGCTTTCCACCTGAAATTGCAGCGGGTATCATTTTAATCGGCTGTTCACCAAGCGGTCTGGCCTCTAATGTTATGTGTTACCTGGCCAAAGCTAACCTGGCCCTTTCCCTTACGGTAACCTCTATCACCACCTTAATAGCACCTCTGGTAACACCATTCCTGATGAAAATTCTGGCAGGTGAACTGGTAGAGATCAATGTGCTAAAAATGATGTGGGATATTTCCAAAATGATCATTATACCCATTGGCGCTGGATTACTATTCAACAAGCTGCTGACGGGCAAATCAAAATGGCTCGACAATGCCATGCCCTTTGTATCCATGTTTGGAATAGCATTTATACTTACCATCATTGTCGCCTCCGGCAGAGATAGTTTATTGTTAATAGGACCGCTGCTCATGGTTGTGGTGCTTATACACAATTCACTTGGTTATTTGATAGGGTACTGGTCGGGACGATTATTTAAAATGTCGGAGAAAGATTGCCGAACCATTGCCATTGAAGTAGGCATGCAAAATGCAGGTCTGGCATCGGGCATTGCCAAAGAAATGGGGAAAATTGCCACGATGGGACTTGCTGCCGCAGTGTTTGGTCCATTTATGAACGTAACAGGCTCCATCCTTGCCAGTTGGTGGCATAACAAGCCTCCTAAAGAAAAAGAAAAGACTCTCACGATAATTGAATAATACATGACAGATAATAATAACCAAAATCAAAAACAATGAATACCATCCATAAAACAGCGTTAGTACTATTCATCCTGTTCTTTCAACTTCAGGCATACAGTCAGCAGGTACAAATAAGCAAAGAGGAGTTGATTGCCTTAACCCCCGAATGGCAAGGTGAGCGCTTTGCTGACGGAAGACCAAAAGTGCCGGATGATATTATACGTAGAATGAAGTTGGTAAGTGTGGAGGAAGCCTGGGCTACCATGAGTAATGCTGGCTATCGGTACCAGATTGCAGAAGGCTGGGAGCAAATAAATCCCGATAGCGTATTGGTAGGTAGGGCCGTTACTACCACATTTATGCCTGGCCGCCCGGATGTATGGAAGGCAATTGACTCTGCCGGAAAATTAGAAGGCAGGAGAGCACAGAATGTATGGGCAATAGAAATGCTGGTGAAAGGCGATGTGTATGTGGCGGACCAGTTCGGCGCTAAAAGAAACGGCCCCACCGTGGGTGATAATTTAGGTAACAGCATTTACGCAAAAACAGGAAATGGAATTGTGTACGACGGTGCGTTAAGAGATGTAGAAGGTCTGAAAGAAATTGGCGGCTTCACTTCTTTCTATACCAGCTATGATCCGTCGTATCACAATCCCGGATTTGGTCCAAACAGGGATTTAACGACCATGATTGTAGGTATCAACCGGCCCACCCGCATCCGAACCGTAACGGTGATGCCTGGCGATGTGGTACTGGGGAAAATGGGTGTGGTGGTTTTCATACCCCCGCACCTCGCTGAAAGAGTAGTGACGACTTCTGAGATAGTAAGGCTGAGAGATATGTTTGGGCATCAAAGACTAAGAGAGGGCAAGTACACAGCCGGACAAATTGATACCCGATGGTCAGATGAAATTGAAAGAGATTTTTCCAAATGGCTCAATGATCATATCAATGAACTGCCCGTGCCAAAAGAGCAGATACAGGAAATACTGAAAGAACGTACCTGGTAAAACAACACATTTTATCCAACTATAAATACCAAACCAATGTCAAATAAATCCAGAAGAAATTTTATCAGCAAAGCCGCGCTGGCTGCTGCCATATCGCCCCTGGCTGCTTTACCCGGTTTTGGCCAGGGCTATGAGGGAGCAATTGAGAAAAAAAAGGTCAGCTCTCCCCCATCCGATTTAAAAATTACGGATGTAAAATGTGCCTATATCCGAGGCAGCCTTTTTGTAAAGATATTTTCGAACCAGGATATATATGGTTGTGGCGAAGGAGTAGATGCCATTGGCGGAACCTACCACCTGGTGCAAAGTATGAAGAGGCGCCTTGTAGGACAAAGTCCACTTAATATGCACAAAATATTTGAGGATTTCAGAAGAGGCGCTCATTTTGGTGGCGGACAATCGGGAATGTATGTGGCGGTACTATCTGCGATCGAAACGGCTTTGTGGGATTTGACAGGTAAAGCGTTGAACCTGCCGGTTTATCAATTGTTAGGAGGCAAATTCCGAGATAAAGTAAGAGTGTACTGTGATACAGCGCTCTATCGTGTCCGATTTCCAAGCCCCGATGATTTTGCTACCGCGGCAAAAGATGCCATAAAAAATTGGGGATTCAACGCCTTGAAATTTGACATCGACTTTGCTTTTGATCCTGATAAATACGACCGGTATAACTGGACTGCCAGTCCGGGCGAAATTAACCGGATGTATAATCAGCTTGCCGCAGTGAGGCAGGCCGTGGGTCCAAAAATTGATCTCTGTGTAGATATGCACGGAAGATATGATTACCCAACCGCACAAGCAATTGCCAAAAAAGTAGAGTCATTAAACTTAACCTGGCTCGAAGAGCCGGTGCCTGCGGAGAATTTCGATGCCTACAAAAGAATCGCGGAAGAAACCAATACGCCCATCGCGGGTGGTGAGAATGTGTACCTGGGGCATGGTTTCCGGCAATTGATCGAAAATGGCGGTGTGGATATCGTGATGCCCGACCTGCAAAAATGTGGTGGCCTGGGCGAAGGACAACGAATAGCCAACCTGGCCAACCTGTATTATATTCCTTTCTCTCCGCATATGGTGGCATCGCTGCTGGGAGCTATGGCCTGCGCTCATGTATGCGTTTCGGTACCCAACTTCCATCTGATGGAATGGCAGTCGTACTTCCACACCAATGAGATGTACAGGGAGATAGTAATTTTTGATGAAGAGAATTGGGTAAAAGACAGCTTTCTTAAAGTGTCTGAAAAACCAGGCATTGGGGTTGACCTCAATATTGAAGCAATGAAAAAATATGCGATACCTGATGTGCCTTTCTTTGCATAACAGTTGCCATAAAAGAATATCTCAATCACACCACACCTGTAAGGTTTTATCACACCACACCTGTAAGGTTTATCAAACCTTACAGGTGTGGGCTGTTTTCGATAAATATAATCAACAAAAACATGAAAAATAGTATACTGCTGACTTTCCTGCTCACAGGTTTTCTTTCCGGATACACGCAGGAAAATACACCTGTTACAGGATCCATTGAATTTATTTCGGAAGAACTTGCTGAGATAATGGACAAAAACGCCAGGATAGAAATACTGGCAGATGGATTTCAGTTTACAGAGGGCCCTCTTTGGCTGGAAAAAGAGAAGGTGCTCTTATTATCAGATGTTCCCGGCAATACTATTTATAAATGGACAGAAAAATCCGGGAAAGAACTGTATGTGAAACCTGCGGGTTATACCGATACGGCCAAACGGGGAGGGTTTATGGGTCCCAATGGACTATTGCTTTCCCCTGATGGAAAACTTTTGGTTTGCCAACATGGCGACAGGCGCGTCGCTACGATGGATGCCTCACTCGATGCCCCGGTATCAAAATTCATAACCGTTGCGGGCGCTTACGAAGGCAAAAGATTAAACAGCCCCAACGATCTATGCCTTTCCGCCAATGGAGATCTGTATTTTACGGATCCGGCTTATGGTTTTGAGAAAGGTGCAAGAGACCCCAAAAAGGAAATAGCATTTCAGGGTGTGTATAAAATGGATAAAGCGGGCCAACTGACATTGTTGGTTGATTCCATTGAAGCCCCAAATGGCATCGCTATTTTCCCGGATGGAAAAACATTGCTGGTGGCTAATTCTGATAACCGCAAGAAGCGCTGGTATGCTTACGACATACTTTCAAATGGCAATCTGGCCAATGGCAGGGTATTTTATGATGTGAGCATGGAGAAAGAGCCCGGAGGATGCGATGGGTTGAAAATAGACAATAATGGAAATGTGTTCGCCACAGGGCCGGGTGGTATCTGGATTTTTAATAAAGAGGGAAAACTGATTGGCAAATTAAAAATAAATGGCAGCATAGTAGCCAATTGCGCTTTAACGCCAGATGGCAAAACGCTTTATCTAACTGCTACTAAATACCTGTTGAGATTGAAAATGCGATAAGCAACTTTACTGCTGTTCATCTTCTCCCATTACGTCGTAGCCACGCCATTTGTACGCCGTTGCCAGCCCGGAGGCGGCCGGCCATGCTATTTTATGTTGCTCACTGGCCACCCATTTTCTGCGGTTCTCTTCTGTATCAAAGGAAATCTGAATCTGGTAATTGTAATGGGTGGGTTCTGCCTGTATGATTTTAGCCATATCATCAGCAAACAGTCGCAATAGCTTTGAACCAAGATAACCCTGCTGCACCGTCATTGCAGGTACATAAATAGAATAATACATTTTTTCAAATGCTGCGGCATTTTCCTTGGGAACTATGAAATCCATTTGCAAAGCCATCGCTTTGGGTTTCATCAATGGTTTTGCGATGTTTCCGAATTTTTCTTTAGAAAAAGAAATACCAATTACCAATAGCTCGATGCCTTCCCGGTTTTCACCCGATATCGTTACTTTATCCCCCAGTTTACCGTAAAATGCATCATTTGCTTTAATGCTGATTTCTTCATCATTGATGGTTACGCTACCTGCTCCTTTTATCACATAGTACACTTCTTCCATCCCTTCCATCAGTCGGGGTCCGGCTGTACTGTCGGCCGCGATTACCAGATGATCTACATGATTCCATTTGGTGCTGAAAATATCCGGACCAAACACACGTCGATACAAGGTATTGTTGCCCGCCGCCCCCTGTTTCAGTGGCTTCAGCATGTCTTGTTCCAAACGGCCTGACACAAACACGGGAACCGCATCCCTGGCAGCGCCAACCCGGTTATCCGCCAAATCAAAATTATCGGACCTTGCTTTGGTTTCGCTCACGGCAAAATTCAGCCAGCGAACAGGTTCATTGGAGGCGTTATAAATGGCATGCGAATCGCCCATCTTACAGGGTACCAGGGCTGGTGCTTTTATGGTTGATGTTCTTCCATTGATCGTAAATTCAGCCTCACCATTTAATAAAACATACATTTCTTCAATGCTGTGATGAAAGTGATGGCCAATTCCGGATTTGGGCTGGATGACGCCGGCATGCAGATAGAGAAAATTTGATGCCATATCATTTCGTCCGATCAATTGGGTAAATGCCATTTGCCCGGCACCGGCATGTACAGCGGTTAATGTTCTGTATTTACCGGGGTCATTTTGTATAATGCGTTCCTTAATGGATTGTGCTGAGACTAATCCTGCCTGTATCAGAATAAGTATGACCAATAAATTTTTCATATAGAGCAAATGGGTTTTTCATCCGATTAAAATTCAATACAAGGTTTCCTTATCACTTTAACTGAGCCGGAAGTGCAAAGACTACATATCCTTTTTTCATCGCGCCCGGCTTCACCGCATGATTGTAACTGTCGGGACCAAAATTGCCGCAGGCATTCACAACCAGGTACTGCCTGCCTTTATAAGTGTACATGGCTGGCTGTCCCTGTACTTCATTACTAAGGGTTGTTTCCCAAAATATCTTTCCATTGTCAGCATCAAATGCATAGAGTTTACCGCCCTTGGCGGTGGCAAAAACCAAACCCGTTGACGTTATTACCATGCCCTTTCTCAGCACACCTGCCGGTGCGCCTTTGGATGGGTCGCCCTGCACATACGCGGAATCCTGGCCAACCGGCTTTCTCCATTTAATAGTACCTTTATTTAAATCATAAGCGAGTATGGATGACCAGGGTGGTGAGCCCAGTCCCATCCATTCCATCCCGTATTCTGTTGTGTAGCGGTTCTCAGGATGGCTTACCCCGTCCGGATAATCTGAAAGGGGGGCTGCTTTGCTTGCATCGGGAGGTATAAAGGCTCCTCCGGAATCCACAATGGGTCCTGTTACTTTCTTATTCTCCCCTCTTCTGCCTGGAAAATTAAAACTCCGGGGCACACCTCCCATATACTTAAACAGTGAACTCATCGTCTGTTCATCCACATGGGGTATGCCCGGCATACGCCCCTGGCCGTTTTGCACCAGGTTTTTAAACTCATCGTAAAACATTCGCTGTCCAGCGTTTACCAGCGATGGTCCTGAAAGACCTTGCAGTTTATCGCCATGACAACTTTGACAATTGGCGGCATAAAACGCCTTCACAGCCTTCAGGTCATTCTCCGTCAAGTCAATTTTGGGAGGCTCTACTTTATTTAACCTGTACACTGATGCATACTCGTGCGTAAGAATATAGAGGATTCCATTCTTAGGGTCTGATGCTGAATTGCCATAATTAGCACCACCCACAGCGCCCGGCATCGTAATGGTTTCATATTTATCAGAAAGAGGTAAAAAGAGACCAGACTTAGCGCTATCCAATCTTGACAACCATTTTTGCCGGATGCTATCCGGAAAAAATGGATTTAATGTTTCCTTCGTCACTTCATGAGCGGTAAAGCTGGGCAATGAAGAAATGGGTTGTGTTGGCCAGGCTTGTTCACCCGGCATATCGCTGGCCGGAAATGGCTTTTCTTCAATGGGAAATAGCGGTTCTCCTGTTTCACGGTTGAATACAAAAACGAAACCATGCTTGGTGGCTACGGCAACCGCATCAGTTCGTTTACCTTCCTGCTCCACCGTTATTAACTGCGGGGCGGAAGAAAGATCATAATCCCAAATATCGTGGTGTACTGTTTGATAATGCCAAATCCGCTGACCGGTTCGGGCATCCAATGCAACCAGTGAATTACCAAACAGATTGCTTCCCAGTCGGTCTGCGCCGTAATAATCATAAGTAGGAGAACCCAGGGGCAGAAATACAATACCCCTTTCCTGGTCAACCGACATTTCGCTCCATACATTTACGCCCCCCACATATTTATAGGCATCTTTGGGCCATGTTTCGTAGCCAAATTCGCCCGGATGTGGCACGGTATGAAAAGTCCACTCCAGTTTTCCTGTAATAATATTATAGGCCCTGATATGCCCCGGTGGAGAAAAATAAGCTTCACCAGGAGCTGAACCCAGTATAATTTTGTCGTCAAAAATAACACCCGGCATCATGGCCTGCATTCTTCTTATAGAAGTTGGATCACGATCCAAACCTACCCGTAGATCCACATAACCAGCATTTCCAAAGCTTTCTATTGATTTTCCTGTGAGGGCGTCAATTTCCTGAAGCGAATTATTCAAGGTAAATACCAGACGCCTATCTTTTCTGTCTTTACTCTCCCAGTAGTTCATTCCTCTTCTCGTAATGCCCTGCAGGTTTGTATGAATCCAGATTTCAATGCCGGTTACAATACTCAGGGCAATCAGCGATGAATTTTTACCCAAAACATACATGATGCTGTCTACCACAATAGGCTGAAACATGTAGGGGATATTGTCCTCCGTTTCATAGATCCAGGCCTGTTGCAGTTGCCCTACATTTTCCTTTGTAATTTGGGTAGCGTCAAAGTATTTTGACTGGTCCGGCCCACCTCCATATTGCGACCAGGTAGTATGCTTGTGAGAATCATGCCCTGTATTACAACTTACATAGACAAACAAACCTGTTGCGACAAGCATAGCGCAACAGACTTTAATTCGCAATCGATTTAGATTCATATAGCAAGACTATGTTGAACAGTACATTCGCGAACAACCCGCTGAACAGACTTTCCTTTCCTTTACTTGAATAACAGCGGTGCCAATTCCCGTAAACTCCGTCGCCAGGTAAGAAATTCATGCGCGGTATTTTCAGAAATATAGGACACTGCATTAAAGCCGGCTTCCTTAAGTGCCACTACCGCGTTTTTCACGCCATCAGGCCGTTCTTTGCTTCCACAACTCAGGAAAATGAGTTTCACTTTTTCTTTGTCTTTGATATCAACAGGCGCATAGATGCCGCCACTCAGCAATCCATAGTAAGAAAATACATCGGGGTTGTTCAATGTAATGGTTTTTGTTTCCATACCCCCCATCGACAGTCCGGCCATGGCCCTATGGGATGCTGTGGCCAATGTGCGAAAATTGGCATCGATGTAAGGAATCAGCTCGTTAATTAACACTGTTTGAAAAGAGTCAATTTTAAATTCCCTGAGTCGGCCGAATCTTACTGCATTGGTCATCCCGTAAGTCATAACAATTATGAAAGGCTTTATCTTTCCTTCGGCTATCAAATTGTCCATAATCAAATTGGCATGACCCTGGTTGCTCCAGGCCGTTTCATCCTCACCCCATCCATGCTGAAGATATAATACCGGGTATTTCTTTTGTTGGTCCTTATCATAACCGGGAGGGGTATACACAAATGCCCTACGCGAGGTATTGGTGCTGGGTGATGGGAACAGTACTTGTACCACATGACCATGTGGCACGTTTTTAAGCGCATAAAAATCCTGGTCATGCGCCGGTATTTCAATACCACTTTCCCAACGAACAGAACCATAGAAATTCAAAGCACCCGGATCGTTGAATTTTCCGCCATCCACATTTACATTATAATAGTGAAAGCCTTCATCCAGCGGGCCTTCCGTTGTCCCCATCCAGCTACTATCCGGCATTTGTTTGAGCCGCGTACCTCCTCGTCCTCCCAATCCCAAACTTACTTTTACACTATCGGCAGAAGGAGCAATAATCCGGAAACGCACATAGCCTTGTGAATTAACCATGGGATATTCCTGGAAAGGTTGGTTCAATGAGGAAGGCTTGAAATCTTCTTTAATGACAAGCTGTCCTGATTGAGCAAAGCACTGGCCGCCAGCAAGCAAAAGGCCGGCAAGGATCGTTAATCGAAATACTTTCATATACATACTTATTGTTTGGTTCAGATACGATGTAAATGCTGTTAATAGCCGTCCGAAAAATAACTGTCGTTTTAACAATTATCCTAAAACTAAAATTACCGATATGCGGGAATAAAAATGTTCAGGATGCCCCGGTGTGGGATTTTGTAAGCCTGGGTTGGGCTTTTGCGTGGAGAGAACATCCCTGCACTGCTATTACTCAAACTGGATGCAAAAAGAATTTATAATATAGGCCTGTAAGTAATCTCATCATTTCCGTTGTCCTATATGAATACGACTGCATGCTTATGAACCGACTGCATTTCCTACAATCGTCTGCGGCCCTGTCAACCAGCCTTTTAGTGCCCAATTGGGTGCTCGCCTCCTCAAATGAGTTTCCCCTGGTGCGTACACCCCTGGCCGATCGAAAATTCAACAGCCCGGCTGTTGAAAAAATCATCCGCCAGATTGAAACTTCCATTCCCAACAAGGAACTCGCCTGGCTTTTTGGCAACTGTTTTCCCAATACACTCGATACCACTGTTGATTTTTCTATCGTAAACAACCGACCCGATACTTATGTAATAACGGGCGACATTGATGCCATGTGGTTGCGCGACAGTACCGCGCAGGTATGGCCCTATCTTTCCCTGATGAAGGAAGACGATCGACTGCGGCAACTCATTGCCGGTGTCATCAATCGTCAGACCGATAATATCCTATATGATCCTTACGCCAACGCCTTTTATAAAGACAGAAGCAAGCAGGGTGAATGGAAGACCGATCATACGGATATGAAGCCGGGCATCCATGAAAGGAAATGGGAGATAGACAGCCTTTGCTACCCAATCAGGCTCGCCTATCACTACTGGAAAACTACTGGCGACCAAAGCCCCTTCGATGCGAAGTGGCAATCGTCCATACAATTAATCGTTCGCACATTCCGGGAACAACAACGGAAGACGGATAAAGGCCCTTACAAATTTGAACGCACTACTTCCTGGGCTACCGATGGTGTGCCGCTTGCTGGTTATGGCTATCCCTGCAAACCCGTGGGATTAATATTTTCCATGTTTCGCCCCAGCGACGATGCTACCATTTTCCCCTTTCTGATTCCTTCTAATTTCTTTGCAGTCACCAGCCTCCGGCAGGCCGCTGAAATGCTTAACCGCATTCATCAGGATGTCGCCACCGCCAATGCCTGCACTGAACTGGCCAAAGAGGTGGAGGCGGCATTACAAAAATATGCTACCACCGTGCATCCTGATTTCGGAAAAGTATATGCTTATGAAGTAAACGGCCTTGGAAGCTATAACCTGATGGACGATGCAAATGTGCCCAGCCTGCTGGCCCTGCCCTACCTGGATGCCCTCAAAAAAACGGATCCGGTATATCTCAATACCCGTCGCCTATTACTGAGTGAAGCAAATCCGTTCTTTTTCAAGGGCAAAGCGGGCGAAGGAATTGGAGGCCCCCACGTGGGTGTGGATATGATCTGGCCCATCAGCATTGTGATCAGAGGACTCACATCCAACAGTGATAAGGAAATCCGGGATTGCCTGCAATTATTACAGTCAACACATGGCAACACGGGTTTTATGCATGAAGCTTTTCATAAAGATGATGCGAAACAATTTACCCGTAAATGGTTTGCCTGGGCCAACACACTCTTTGGAGAATTTGTGCTCAAAACCTATCGTGAAAAGAAACAGCTCTTGCAATAAAGCCCTACATTTAACAGCGAACTCATGAGGCCAGATGAAGTACAAATAAAAAATTTGCAGCGTGGCATCGCGAACGGAGACCAACAAGCTTTTGCTTCCCTTTTCCGGCTGCTCTATCCGGGACTGCTCAACTTTGCCCTGCAATATGTTCACGTAAAAGAAGCCGCGGAAGAAATTACCAACGATGTATTCGTTAAACTCTGGAGCCGGAGGGAGTTTCTGCCTGAAATCGACAACCTATCTACCTACCTTTTCGTTTCCGTAAAAAATCACGCGCTCAATTATCTCAAAAAATATTCGCACTTGCATGTGGCCGTTGAGAACGCCGATGGGGCTGCAAGCCTTGTGAACCGCGATGATCCCGAGCAGCAGCTCGAATGGAAAGAAATTTCATTTCGCCTGAGCCAGGCCATTGATGGCCTGCCGGATCAATGCCGAACGGTTTTCAAGCTTATTAAGGAAGATGGATTCCGCTATAAGGAAGTGGCGGAAATCCTGGGCATATCTCCCCGAACCGTGGAAACACAACTTTTCCGGGCCATCAAAAAACTGCAAACCCTGGTAAGGCCCATGGCCGCCAAACCTGAAAAAAAGAAGCCAAAGCTTCCTCCATTCCTGCTAAGCTTCTTCTCTTTCCTCTGACTTTTTAATTGAAAGCCTGTAAGTAATCCTGCAGGAATCATTGTCCTTAGTGTAATACCGCCAAACTATGCAGCAGCACGACAAGCAATTTTTATTATTGGTGACACGAAAACTGGCCGGCGAGGCCAGTGCGGAAGAACTGAATGAACTGGCGGATATGATCCGTAAGAACCCCTCCTTAAAAGAGGAACTGGCTTTACTTCAAAAATACTGGGAGCAGGAAAGCCAGCAGCAAAACGCCGGCACTGAATTGGCCCTGAAGAAAATGTTTCAGCAAATTGGCCTCGACGAAACCAGTCAGTCGGTAGATTCGCCGCGTCGCGTCAGACCCCTCTATTTGTTTCTCCGAATTGCTGCAACTCTTACCCTGCTGCTTACGCTGGCCATAGGCGGCTACTGGTTATTCACTAACCCAAATGCCGAGAATCCGTCAACTGACCTTGTTCAAAAACTCAACGCCAAAGGCGTAAAGAGCAGTATTGCGCTTTCCGACGGAAGCAAAATCTGGCTGAATGCGGATAGCAAGATTCAATATCCGGCAAAATTTACCGGTAACACCCGCGAAGTATTTCTTAATGGAGAAGCATTTTTCGACATAGAGAAAAATCCGGAAAAACCTTTCATCATTCACCTGGCCAATGGCACCATACAGGTACTGGGAACCTCCTTCAACGTAAAAGCCTATGATGATGAAGAAGTGGTGGAAACTTCCGTTGCAACCGGGAAAGTGGCTTTCATACCCCGATCAAAGAAAAAAATTCAGGCCGATACCATTTTTCTAACCCCCAACAAGAAAGTGGTATACGAACTAAAAACGGAACTGGCCACCACAACCAGCACAGCCAGCGAAGAAGACAAGGCCTGGATAGAAGGCAAACTGATTTTCCGTTCCATGCTTTTTGAAGACATTGCCATAGCACTGGAAAGAAACTTCGGGAAAAGAGTTGTTTTCCTCGACCAGGAAACAGCGGGCTATCGCCTTACTGGTTCTTTCGAGAATAACACCCTCCCTGAAATACTGTATTATCTCGCCAAAACGAAATTCTTCCACTATAAAATTTCAGACGAACAGATTCTCATTTCATCCCGGGTGATTAACTAATCGACCAAAACGATTGCCGCTCATGAAAAAAACAAAACTATCCTGCATCCGGATCGGAAAGGTATGCAGGAAAAATCCCAGACAATTGCTTGCAGGTATCCTGATGCTGGCGACCTGCTTCTCCCTGCACGCGCAGGTTAGCTTTGCCGGCAACAGGAAGTATGTACAAACTCCGGACCCACAAAAGCAGGAGGAACGCGTTACCCTAAAAGCGAAGAATGAAAAGCTTTCTGCTGTGCTGGCGAAGATCGAAAAGCAGATCCAGTATGTATTTGTTTATTCGGACGATGACGTGAATGCGGCCCAACGCATTTCACTCGAAGTAAAAAACGAACCACTACCGAATATTCTGGACGCGCTGTCGAGAATGGCCAATATCAGCGCGGAAATCATCAACGATAAAATTATACTTCGTGGTCGATCTGGTGGAAAATTTGACGCACAGAATATCAATTCACTTCAGGCTTACACACAAGCTAAAGGCCAGTTATCGCAAAAGACAGGCCAGCCCGACAAGATCATTACGGGGAAAATTACCGATGAAAACGGCTTACCCATTCCCAGTGTGAGCGTTACCGTAAAGGGAACAAGCATTGGCACTACCACCAACTCCAATGGGAACTACAGCCTTTTATTGCCGGATAACCTGACTGATCCCGTTCTGGCTTTCTCCATCGTTGGTTATGAAAATATAGAAGTGGCGGTAAATGGTCGGAAAACGGTAAGCATCTCCCTTAAGAAAATGGAGACACTACTGGAAGATGTGGTGGTAGTAGGATATGGCACGCAAAGACGCAGCTCCGTTACCGGTGCTGTAGACGGCATCTCGAGCAAGGCCATCGAAGGCAGACCAGTGGCGAATGTATTACAGGCCATGCAGGGCGTGTCACCTAACCTCATCATCCAGCAGCGCAATTTTGAACCGGGCCAGGGTGTAAACCTGAACATTCGTGGACTGGGTACACTGGGCGACAATACGCCGCTGGTAGTGATTGATGGAATACCGGGTGGCGATATCAACCTGCTTAACCCTAATGATATTGAAAACATTTCGATACTGAAAGATGCAGGTTCAGCGGCTATCTATGGATCCCGTTCGGCCAACGGAGTTATCCTGATCACCACGCGTAAAGGAAAGAAGAATGAAAAAGCTACCGTTCGATACAACGGTATCTATGGCATACAAAGCCCCCGCGTTACTTATCAGCCCGTGCATGCCTGGGAGAACGCCTATTACAAAAATGAGTCGCTGGCCAATTCCGGACTGCAGCCCAGTTTTACACCCGATCAAATCCGGGCATTCGCAGAAAGAGGCGATGGGGACTGGCGACTCGACAATATCCTTCGCGATGCGCCGCAACAAACGCATAACCTTAGCATCAGTGGTGGCTCAGATCATTCTACCTATCTGATAAGTCTGGGTTACCTGAACCAGGAAAACAATTTCATAGGCGATGGCCTGGGTTATAAACGCTATAATGTGCGCCTAAACCAAATGACGGAGATCGGCAAACTAAAGTTGAATGCCATACTCAGTTATGCCAAAGTAATGGGGAGGGATCATTCCTCTACTGCCAGCACTTTGATTGTAGACGCTGGACGTGTTCCCCTTTATTATTCCTTTACCGACAGCCTGGGCAACTACCTCACGAACCCCGTCTCTTCTGAATTCAACCCCAAAGGCATACTGGAAAAAGGTGGCTACCGCAGAAACGACAATGATGAAGTTTTTGGCAACATTAATGCAGAATTTGCGGTAACGAACGACTTCAAGATCCGCGCTGTATTTGGCGGAACCATTCGCGCCAACCATAGTTTTGGAAGAAGGCTGCAAATTAATTTCCAGCCGGGAGGTGTGTATGGTAATGATCGCGAAGTTTATGACGATAACTACAAATCAATTTTCACCAACCTGCAGCTCCTAGCGGAATACAACAAATCCTTCGGAGAGCACTCCTTTAATGCTTTGGTAGGTGGTGCCAACGAATCCTTTAAATCGGAGCAGAACCGGATCACCAAAACACTGACCGATCCCAACCTGGGTACACCCACTACTGGAACTATCATCAGCGAAAGCGCATCGTATAATGCCAACCAGGGCACCAATGAAACGAGTATCAATTCGGTGTTTGGTAGGGCCGGCTATAATTTCAGTGGCAAATATTTCGCGGAATTCAATTTCCGCTACGATGGTTCTTCCAAGTTTGCCAAAGATAGTCGCTGGGGATTTTTCCCATCCGTTGCGGCAGCCTGGCGTGTGAGCCAGGAAGCTTTCATGGATGGAACAAGAGGCTGGTTAAATGATCTGAAGATCCGTACATCCTACGGCGTACTGGGTAATCAGAATGTGAATGCCTATCAATACCAGACCACTTATTTCAATTTCCCCAATGCTTATGGTTTTAATGGTTCGCCCGTGGGTGGCGCGGGTTTCCTGCTGGGCAATCCCAATCTTACCTGGGAAAAAGCTACAACCCTGAATATTGGTGGCGATGCCATATTATTTAACCGTAAGCTTGAAATCTCTTACGACTATTTTGATAAGACCACCAGCGACATTCTTTATACCCGGAGAGATGTACCGCAGATATTCGGTGCCGGGTTTCCCGACTACAACGTAGCCAAAGTGAAAAACCGGGGTTGGGAAGTGAAAGCCACCTATCATCTGCGTGGAAAAATTTTCTCGCACAGTTTCAGTGTGAATGTGGCCGACAACCTGAACGAATTACTCGCGCTTACCTCCGGCGCCACCGAACAGGTGGAACGCAGGGAAGAATTTGAACTGGCAAGAAGAATTGGCTATCCCATCACTGTTTATCAAGGTTATCGTCGCAATGGATATATCCAGACGCTCGACGATATCACCAACGCGCCCAAATTTGTGGGCAGCACCCTGGTACCTGGCGATATCCAGTTTGTAGATCGGAATAAAGATGGTATTATCGACGACAACGACAAGTTTATTCTTGGTAATCCATTTCCACGCTACACATTCGGCTTTACCTATACCGCCAATTTCAAGGGATTTGATGTGCAGGTATTTATACAGGGCGTTGGTAAAAGGGATGCGATGCTGCGTGGCGAACTGGTGGAACCCTTCCATTTTGGCTATGGTGGCACCATGTACAGGCACCAGACCGACTACTGGACCCCCACGAATCCCGACGCGAAATATCCGCGCCTGGCCGAAGCGGGTTCACCTTCCAATACCAACAACTATAGAACCGGCTCAGATATCTACCTGTTTGATGCGGCTTATGCGCGATTAAAAAATGTGCAGATTGGATATACCATTCCACAGGCCATTACCATGAAGGCGGGCATTAAGAAAGCAAGATTCTACCTCACCGGTCAAAATCTTATCACGCTTAGCAAACTCGACTTCTTTGATCCGGAGATTACGGAGTTTGACAACAATACCGGTTTCAATACCGGTGCAAATAGCGCCAGGGCTTATCCTCTGCCGGTATTTTATGGATTTGGATTAGATGTCACATTTTGATGAACCACACAACGATTTGCGTTATGAAAAATATAATTATCCTAATCGCTTTCACGGTCACTTTCGCTTCCTGCAAAAAGCTGGATTTGGCGCCGGTGGATCGCTATACGGAATTAACTTTCTGGCAATCTTCACAAAATGTAAACAATGCGCTGAACAATGTTTACATGAGTATTTATTCGAGTCAGCCGCTGTTTTACAACGAAGCCCTATCCGACAACGCATTTACCAAACTCGGCATCAATTCGGGTCAGCCGGACGCGATTGCCAGCGGCAATTTCACCAGCTCACTTCCCCGCTTTCAAAATGAATGGGCGGGTTATTATGCCGGCATTAAATCGTGCAACCTGTTTTTGGGGAATGTAGACCAGAACGAAACCCTGAGCGAGACCATCAAGAATCGGATGAAGGCGGAGGTACGGTTCATCCGTGCCTGGCATCATTTCAACCTGATGAAATGGTGGGGCGATGTGCCCTTGCTGAAGCAGGATATTACACCCGATGAAGCAAAGACCATCAGCCGATCTCCACGGACAGAAGTACTGGCGTTTATTCTGGATGAGCTGGATGCCGCCGCCGCGGCCCTGCCGACCAATGATGAGTATGCCGATGCCGACAATGGCAGGATCACCAAAGGTGCCGCACTCGCCTTAAAAGCACGCGCCCTGCTGTACGAAGGCAACAGAATGGCTGAAGTGGTGAGCATTTGCGAACAGCTCATCAATAACCAGGCAGCCAACGGCACTTACAGTCTGGTAGGTTCCTATAGCGATCTCTTTAGCAACAACACGGTGAACCGGAAAAACAATGAAACCATTCTGGCCCTTCAGTTTGTTCCCAACCTGCGCGTTTGGGGCGAGTACATAGATTTTGCACCCATTTCCGCTGGAGCCAGAAGCAATAATCTGTCGCCCACACAGGAACTGGTGAACAGTTATGTCATGCTGAATGGAAAAGCTATCAATGAAGCAGGTTCCGGATACGATGAGAATGATCCCTATTCCAATCGCGATCCGCGACTGACCGCCACCATTGTTTACCACAATTATCAATGGCAGAATCGCGACGGGAGTGTACAAACCATCTATATCGAACCCGGTTCAGCCCCGGCCGGCCAAACCGCGAATGAATACAGTCCTGCCGGTCAGGGTACCGCTACCGGCTATTACTGGCGCAAATATTGGGACCCTCAATCCAATGCCCCGGGCATCAGTTCCGGACTCAACCTCTATCTGATCCGATATGCCGAAGTATTGCTGATGTATGCCGAGGCAAAAGATGCGCTGGGTGGGATGACAGAAAGTGTCTGGAATCAAACCATTCGTCCGATAAGGGAAAGGGCCGGATTTACGGATGCGGCTGCGTTGAACTATCCTGGTAATGCGGGTATGACAGATATCATCCGCAATGAGCGAAGAGCTGAATTCGCAATGGAAGGATTGCGCATCGACGATATACGTAGATGGAAGATTGCAGAAACCGTCATGAATGGATGGGCGCACGGGGCAAAATATGGCGACCCCGCCACCGACAATGGCTACCTGCGTGTACAGCTTCGCCAGTTTGATCCACAAAAACATTACCTGTGGCCCATACCACCCTCCGAACGCGCATTAAACAAAAACCTAACCCAGAATAATGGCTACTAACCACTAAAATGATTGCTATGAAACATATGGTAACTAAAACCTTTCTCGCCGTCACACTTATCAGTTTACTTTTTACAAAGTGCAGCAAAGATGAGCGCGACATCAACATGAACCTTACCGAGGTTACGAACCTCTTTACTCCTGTTGATAACGAATCGATATTGCTGAAGCCGGCATCCGGACAAACCGTGGTATTCGAATGGGAGCAGGCCAAAGCGGCCGACGGGTCGCTGGTGCTCTATGAAGTGGCCTTTGACCAGGAGAATGGTGATTTCAGTCAACCATTCTATAAAGTAGTATCGGATAATAAAGGAGTAAACAACCGCCTTACACTTACGCATGGCGACCTGAACCGAATCGCTGAGTTAGGTGGCTCTGCATTCTTTGAGAAGAAAAAGTTCAAATGGACTGTACTGGCCTCCAAGGGTACGAACGTGAAAATAGCCAGTATGTCGAAAATACTGGAACTGGAACGACCAGGTGGATTTGATGTTCTCCCCGGCAACCTATACCTCACAGGCAGCGCTACAGAAGGTGGAGATGTACTGGCCAATGCCTTAAAGATGCGCCAAATAGAACCGGGCGTATTTGAAATATACAGTAAACTGAAAGCGGGCACCTACCACTTTGTAGATGGCACCACGGGTACACCCAAATCGTATTATATTTTTGACGACAACGGCATTCAGGCGATTGGCATGAATGGGGAGTCGGAGTTTACCGGCGCCGATAAGATTATGCGGATACGAATGGACTTCAACAATATCAACGCCAGCTATGCTGAAGTGAAAGAAATAAAACTCTGGTATTGCGCCGGCAACACTTTCTGGGCCACACTACCCTATACCAGCAATGGCGTGTGGCGTATAGACGGACTGACCGTAAACTATACGCAAATGCCCTGGGGCTTTGAAGAGCGTTACAAATATTTGATGGTGATAGATGAAGGTGCGGGCGATCGCGACCAGTGGTTGAATTCCAACTTTGGCGATCCGGCGGGCCAGGACGGACAATATCCCAGCACCGTAGAATACCGCACAATCAATTTCGAAGCCAATAACGGCAGTCAATGGGATTGGGGATGGAAATTCGACCGGAATTATTTAACGCAGGGATCTGTGGGTAATTTTTGGGTATCCCTTCGTGGTAGCGAAGCAGCCTACACACAAAACTACGAGAAGTAAGGGCAGTTGTCTGACAGCAATTGTAGCAAGCAGCCAACGCTGGCGCCCAGGGCCAGCGTTGCTTTTTTCAGAACCATTAATTTCCCCCTTATGCTTAAGAATGTCGCAAACCCATTGAAAATATTTGCACTTTGTCTGGTAACAGGTGTGGTTTTTAGCTCCTGTTTGAAAGTGAAAGACGATTTGCCACCGCCACCCACTACGCCGGGCGGCGGAGGGCAGGCCAGCTATGACTGGAATGCCATAGCTGATTCGGCCCAGCTTTCCATGAATTATTTCTGGTCGGCTTCCGAAAAGGTTTATCTCGCCAGCAACACTTCATCGGGCTGGGGTAATTATTGGCCCAATGCGCATGCGTTGGATGTTTTGATTGATGCATACGAGCGTACCCCCTCTGCCACTCTAAAATCAAGAATGGATGATTTGATGACCGGGGTGCGGGCAAAGAACGGCAATACCTGGCTAAACTATTATTATGACGATATGGAATGGATGGCACTTGCCGCGCTCAGGGCATACCAGGCCACAGGTGATAATGCTTTTAAAGATATCGCAGATATTCTCTGGGTCGATATCAAAAACGGCTGGAGTGCCGATCTGGGCGGTGGTATCTGGTGGAGAAAAGACAATCCCTCCAAGAATACCCCCTCCAATATGCCAGCGGCTATACTTGCCGCCCGTCTTTACAAGGAATTTGGTAATGCTGATGATTTGCAGTGGGCCAAGGATATTTTTGCCTGGCAAAAAACTACCCTCTATGAAAATGCGACCGGTTGGGTGTATGATAATCTTGACAAGAACGGTAACAAAAATCTTACCTGGAAATTTACCTATAACCAGGGAACCTTTCTCGGCGCCGCGCTGGAGCTTTTTGATATTACCGGCAATGCGCAATACAAAACCGATGCGATCACGGCCTGTGACTATGCCGTCAGCTCAGGACAGCTTACCAGCGGGGGAGTTTTGAAAGATGAAGGTGGCGGCGACGGAGGCTTATTCAAAGGTGTGTTTGTGCGCTATTTTACAGAGCTCATTATTGAGGGAGAGCTTCCTGCCGATAAGAAACAAAGCTATCTTTCTTTCCTGGTGAAAAACGGCCAGAGCCTTTGGAGCAAGGGCACGAATAAGAATTCAATCCTCTTCAATACAGCCTGGGACCGGATGCCGGGCAATAGCACCGACCTCACCACACAGTTGAGCGGGGTGATGCTGATGGAATCCCTGGCGAAACTGAAAGAATTAGATCTGATTGACTAACACGATGAATGCATAGAACAGCGTCGCCCAAAAATGTCTTATTATTAATGATGACTCACTTCAATCGTATTCCGGTTTACTTAGCAATACTCACACTATTGGGTTTATATCCGGCAACTTCCCAGGCGCAGACAAAAACTAATAATGGCGTTACAAGATATGTGAACCCCTTCATCGGCACCTATCCTTTGACCGACCCGAAGATCCTGGGCTATGAGTTGCCGGAGGGCTGGCGATCCTGGGCGGGACTGGTATATCCCGGCAGTTCCCTGCCGAATGCCATGGTTCAGCTCAGCCCGATTACGGAATACGGCTCCGGAGCGGGTTACGAATATGAAGACACGCTGATTTATGGATTTGCACATACCAATAAGGGTCACTGGAATCTTTGCAATATACCAGTACTGCCATTATCGAATGTAACACCGGGGACAGATAAGTTTAGTTCCCGATTCACGCATGAAAAAGAATCCGCTTCGCCGGCCTTTTATCAGGTATATCTTTCAGACTACGAAGTTGACGTTCGTCTCACATCCACCCTTCGCTGCAGTTTTCATCAATACAGCTTCCGAAACAACCAGGGCAGGCAACTGCTTTTCGATCTGGCAAGGGCCAATAACCGGGTTTCAGCCTGGAGCATTGAACAAGTGGATGCTACTACCGTGCAGGGTTATCAGTTCACCAATGAAGGGAAAATCTTCTTTTATGCGGAATTGAATACCGCCATTGATCGCCTGGAAATAAAGAATGTAAATAAGAAAGATGGATACGCCATTGTACATTTCAGGAATGGGAATGATACTCCTGTTGAAATGAAGATCGGACTTTCTTTTTCCAGCGAGGAAGGCGCAAAACTTAATTTGCAGGAAGAAATAGGTCAGCGTTCATTTGAAGAAATTCGACAGGCAGGCAATAATAACTGGGAGTCACTACTTTCACGAATCAGTGTTGCTGGCGGTAACGACAAGCAGCGGGAGATGTTCTACACCTCCTTATACCGGTCATTCCTCTGGCCGGCTTTGCGAAGTGATGTGAATGGGGACTATTTGGATGCGGCCGGTAAACAGGGCAAGGCCGACTATAATTACTATACGGTTCCTTCCTTATGGGACACCTACCGGAATCGCGAAGTGCTGTCGGCCATGATGTTGCCCGATATAACCCGGGATATCATTCGTTCGCTAAAGGATATGGGTGATAAAACAGGCTTTATCCCTACCTTTTTTCATGGCGACCATGCTGCTTCCGTGATAGCCGGTTCTGTGGCACGCGGCATTACCGACTTTGACGTAGAAGGCGCTTATCAATTACTACTGCGCAATGCTAATGTGGAAGGCGGTACACGCCCCCATATCAGCGAGTATAAAGAGAAAGGTTATATCAGCGACCCCTACGTAGAAAAGCCCTGGGTGGAGACCAAGGGAAAGGCAGGCGTTTCCAAAACGCTCGAATATGCTTATGATGATTATGCGTTGGCACAACTGGCCAAAAAATTAGGCGATACGGCCAACTATCGGATACTGCTGCAACGTTCACAAAATTATCGAAACGTATTCGATGCCTCCACGCGATTTATGCGTGGGCGATTGCCCGATGGAAGCTGGGTACAAAACTTTAACCCGCAATACCCTTATTACGAATACATGTATCGCGAAGCGAATGCCTGGCAGGTATCCTTTTTCGCGAATCATGATATGAAAGGGCTGATAGAGCTTTATGGTGGCCCCGATCGCTTTGAAGCGAAGCTGGATTCTTTTTACACCCTACCCTGGAATCCCAACCATATCGCGCGCAATGTGGAGAGCATGATTGGCCAGTATTGTCACGGAAACCAACCCGACCATGAAGCGCCATTCGCCTACCACTTCATCGGCAAACCCGACAAATCGCAAAAAATCATCGATACCATTCTGCATACGTTTTATGGTATTGGTGAAGAGGGGCTGGGACTTTGCGGTATGGATGATGCCGGCGAAATGTCGGCCTGGTACGTATTTGCCGCCCTGGGGCTTTACCCCTTCTCTCCTGCTGATGACGACTATATCGTAACCGTTCCGATTTTTGATTCAGTGGAGTGGCAAATGCCATCCGGCAAAAAGCTCAGCATCATCAAAACTGGTAAAAGCAGAACTCTGAAGGAAATCAAAGTGAATGGGAAACGAAAAGAAGGGTATTTTGTGGATCATGCCCAACTGGCAGATGGAGCGGTGATAGAAATAGTGACGGAGTGGTCGAGTGAATATTAATGAGATTTGAAGTTTCCCAAACTGAAAAATATTTATTGAAAGCAAATCATTATTGAGACTTGTCATCGACAGAAACAAAAAAAGGGCTGACCAGAATTGGTCAGCCCTTTTTTGTGTGGAGCTGAGGGGAGTCGAACCCCTGTCCAAACATATTCTCCAAAAGCTTTCTACATGCTTATTTCATGATTGATTGTCGGCATGAGGCAGGACATGAACAAACCAACCTCACGCTTAGCTGAATGGGTCTTTGACCGTCGTCACAGCCTTCGACAGCCGCATCCTGTTTTGTTTTTAAGTCGGCGGCGGGGCGTGGTAACAGAACAACCGGCCCGGCGGCCCAAATGACTACTTAATCACTGATTAGGCAGCCATGGCATACTGAGTATTGCCATTTATAGTTTGAATATTCAGATTTACGAGCTAATTATCCAACGCTCGGCATGCTTACACTTTCAAAGATCTATGCTGTCAAAACCAATGCAGCCCCTTGGGAAATTTGGGAATTTGGGGATTTGAGAATTTGGGAAATTGGAGCTGATAGTACTACATAAACTATAATTCCCCAAATTCTCAAATCCCCAAATTCTCAAATTCTCTCTCTCACTTTCCCCAACCAAACCAATCATTTCCATTCGCATATAACATCAATGCCAGCAACAATACCATTCCCACCATTTGCGCGTATTCTAAAAACTTTTCGTTGGGCTTTCTTCCACTTACCATTTCATAGAGCGTGAACATCACGTGGCCACCGTCCAGTGCCGGAATGGGCAGCAGGTTCATGAAGGCCAGGATGATGGACAGGAACGCTGTGAAGGTCCAGAACGATTCCCAATGCCACACTTTCGCAAAATTGCTGCCAATTGCCTTGAAACCGCCCAGGCCTTTATAACCTCCTGTGTTCGGATTCAAAATCTTTCCAAACTGCTCAATATAATAGCGCAACTCCTCGCCTGTTTTGCGCACACCGGCGGGGAATGCGGCGAAGAATCCGTATTTGGTTACGTTCAGCTTCAGCCAACCGAGGCTATCCATCTGCGGATAATCGCGGTAGCCATAGGGCACAAAACCCAGCAGTCCGTTGGAGTCAACCTGCATCCGCAAATTGAGGGACTCACCACTACGTAGCACATTTACATTAACAGAATCGCCCTTGCTTTTTTGCAGCACCGATCGAAGCTGGTCAAAGAACTCGGTTTGCGTGGAATCAACCGCCACGATCTTATCATTGGGCCGCAGACCACCTCTCCAGGCTGAGCCTGTATCGGGAATAAACTGCGCCATCACGGGAATGCGCGGCTCTACGAGGCTGATGCGCCCCTGTTTTTTACTTTCAATCAAATCGCCAATCAGTTGTTCCGGTACGGGGATATCAATTATCCTACCCTCTCTTTCCACGGTCCATTTTTCATCGGATACAATCATGCGGCGTAGGATCTTTTCAAAATCATTCACTGGCTCGCCATCGATGGAAATGATTTTATCACCGCTGCGTAACCCGATCTTATAAAGAACACTCGATTCTTCAACTGCGATACCATATTTCAAAGACTCAGAAGGCACTTTCTTTTCGCCCCAAATCATCAATACAAATGCATAAATCACAAAAGCCACCAGCACGTTTACAATGATGCCACCCAGCATAATGATCAGTCGCTGCCAGGCCGGCTTGCTGCGGAATTCATAGGCCTTGGGCGGTTGCTTCATCGCTTCCTTATCCATGCTCTCATCAATCATACCCGATATCTTCACATAACCCCCCAACGGCAGCCAGCCAATTCCATATACCGTGTCGCCCACTTTCTTTTTCACCAGGGCAAACCAGGGGTCGAAAAACAAAAAGAACTTCTCAACCCGACATCCAAACCAGCGGGCGGTGATATAGTGACCAAACTCGTGCAGGATGATCAAAATGGACAGTGCCAGCAACAATTGTCCAGCCTGCACTCCAACTCCACCCCAATCAATTTTCAATAAAAACATGCGTAAAAATTATCAGACCGCAAATATCCATAAAACCGGGCAGGTTTCAGGCATTTTCTTCTATGTTTAACGAATTCATTACTACTGCAATTTGATCAGATCGGCGGCATGTGTGCGGGCTGCGCCGTCGCTTTCAAAGTATTCCTCCAGCGTGGGATGCTGAATAAAGGGGATCTTTTGCATGGTTTTCTCAATTACGTCGGTCATATCGAGGAAGTTGACCCGGTTGCGTAGAAAAGCATATACCGCAATTTCATTGGCGGCATTCATTACCGCGGGCAGGTTGCCTCCTTTTTCGAGCGCTTCCATGGCCAGCGAGAGATTACGGAAGGTACGCAGGTCAGGCTCTTCGAATGTGAGGGTATTATATTTTCGGAAATCGAGCCGGGGAAATTGGTTCGGAATCCGTTGAGGAAAAGCCAGACCATACTGAATGGGCAATTTCATATCCGGCAAACCCATCTGCGCCTTCATGCTGCCATCTTCAAACTGCACCATACTATGGATAATGCTTTGCGGATGTACCACCACCTGTATCTGCGAGGGCTCGAGGTTGAACAACCAGCGTGCTTCAATCATTTCCAGGCCCTTGTTCATCAGCGTGGCGGAGTCGATAGATATCTTGGCGCCCATCGACCAGTTTGGATGCTGCAGCGCATGCTCCCTTTTCACATTCACCAGGTAATTGGGCTTTCGTCCCAGGAAGGGTCCACCCGAGGCGGTAAGAATAATTTTTTCAATCCGGTTGCGGGTCTCTCCCACCAGGCATTGAAATATCGCACTATGTTCGGAGTCGACCGGAATAATCGGCACCCGCATTTCCACCGCGGTTTGCATCACAATGTCGCCGGCAACCACCAGCGTTTCCTTATTTGCTAACGCAATGGGCTTACCCGAACGGATGGCCTGCAATGTGGGTTTCAGCCCCGCATAGCCCACAATGGCCGCCAGCATCAGATCGTAGCAATCCATGGCCGCGGCTTCTTCCAGCGCCTTTTCACCCGCAAATACTTTGATGTCGGTGGCAGCAAGTGCTTCCTTTACTTTATTGTATTTTTTTTCATCGCCAATTACCACCAGGTTGGGTTGAAACTGCAAAGCCTGTTTTACTAATAGTTCATCATTGTGTTGTGCGGTAAGTATCTCGGCGCTGAAAAGTTCCGGATTGGCGGCAATCACTTCCAGCGCCTGTGTGCCGATGGATCCCGTGGAGCCGAAGAGGGCAATACGACGGCGTGCAGATTCCGTTTCCGCCCCGGCGGCAGCTTTCCTGGTTTGGGTATGTTTGGCGCTCATGAATTTTTTCGGGATTCGTTCAAAAGATAAGACTTTATCGTCTTTCCGATCAGGACTCTACCCAACGCTCCAGGGCATCGGCAATCTTTCGGTCATTACTCAGGCGAGGCACTTTGTTTTGTCCACCCAACTTGCCGATCGACTTCATATAGTCAATAAACCCGTTTTTGCGCACGGGAGTCAGCTTCAGCGGGCGCAATATATTGCCACTGATCAGGTCATCGTAATACACATTCTTGCTGCGCAGGTTTTCTTCCAGTTTTTTGGCAAAAGCCTGCAAGTCGCCGGGCTTATTCTCAAATTCTACAAACCATTCATGATAGCTTTTGCCTTCACCTTCGCTCACAAAAGGTGCCACGGTGAATTCGGTGACCCGCACATTTTCCGTTTCGGCAGCCTTGAGCATGCTGTATTCCACTTCCTCACCAATCACGTGTTCACCAAAGGCCGAAATAAAATGTTTGGTTCTGCCGGTCACCACAATCCGGTATGGATTCAGGGATACAAATTTCACCGTATCGCCCAGGTTATAGCCCCAAAGTCCCGCGTTGCTATTGATGATGAGCGCATAATTTTCGCCCAACTTCACCTCATGCAGCGAAAGGCGGGTAGGATTTTCATTATGGATTTCCGCAGCCGGCACAAATTCAAAAAAGATGCCGCTATTGGTATTCAACAGAAGGCCTTCGGTCTTTTGCGAATCCTGAAAGGCGAAAAATCCTTCGCTGGCCGGGAAGAGTTCAATGGTATCCACGTGGCGGCCGATGCTTTCCATCAGTTTGGCTCTATAGGGTTCAAAGTTGACTCCTCCCTGCACCATCACGCTGAAATTCGGAAAAATCTCTCCTACTTTCTTGCCTTTGCGACGGATCAGTTCATCGAAATACATCTGCATCCATGGTGGAATACCCGAGATCAGGGTCATATCTTTTTCGATGGTCTCATCCACAATTTTCGTCAGCTTGGTTTCCCAATCCTCAATGCAGTTTGTTTCGTAGGAAGGCAATTGATTGGTGCGCAGGTAACGCGGCACATGATGATTTACAATACCACTAAGGCGACCGGTGGGTATGCCGCCCACCCTTTCCAGTTCCGGTGAACCGGACAAAAAGATCATTTTGCCATTGGCAAAGCGGCTATTCCCGGTTTCGGCCATATAGCAAAGCAGCGCGTTGCGTGCGGTATCTATATGGTTGCCGATGCTGTCTTTGGTAATGGGGATATATTTGGTGCCACTGGTGGTGCCGGAAGTTTTGGCAAAATAGATGGGCTTGCCTTTCCAGAGTACATTGTGCCGGCCCTCCTTGATCTGTTCAATATAAGGGCGGTATTGTTCATAATCGAGAATCGGAACCGCCTGCCTGAATTCTTCGTATTTACCCAATTTATCCAGCCCCCGCTCTTTCCCATAATCCGTTTTCCGGCCTTCCCGGATCAGCGTTTTCAGGATGGCGTCCTGGTCGGCCAGTGCGGTAACCATGCCTTTGCGAATACCTTTATAGATATAAGAAGCAAATGGCTTCGCCAGTATTGATTTGATTTTCAACGACTAATAGTTTTAGTACCCCCAAGAATATGGACCTATCTTTGCTATTTTCCCGAAGGAAACCCGGATCTTCGCTGCTTATCGAATAGCCAGGCAAACAAAGATAAGGAACCCCCTAAAAAGGAGGGGAAATTAAGCCTTATAAAACTTTGAGTACCTGTTTGCCACTTCAATAATTCCCCTTACCTTTGCATCCCTAATTTTAGATTATGATAGCTGTAATAAAAGTTGCCGGTCAGCAATACAAAGTGGAAAAAGACCAGACTCTTTATGTTCCTCATCTCACTGGCAATGCCGGTGATAAGGTTGACCTGGAAGTGCTGCTGGTAGATGCCGATGGCAAACTGAGCACGGGTGCTAACGCAGGCGCGAAAGTAAGTGCCGAAATCCTCGAGCACGTAAAAGGTGAGACCGTTATCGCCTATAAGCAGAAGAGAAGGAAAGGATTTCACAAGAAGAAAGGGCATCGTACAGCGTATACGAAGATTAAAGTTACAGGGATAGCTTAAGGCAGGTCCGGTTATACGTAATACGTTATACGTTTTACGTTGTTTGTCCTTGATTTTATTAATCGAAATTGTTTTTCAAGTTTTCTCAAACGTACTACGTACTACGTAATACGTAAAACATAAAACTCAATTCTCATGGCACATAAGAAAGGTGAAGGTAGTGTAAAGAACGGCCGCGATTCGCAAAGCAAACGTCTCGGCGTAAAAATCTTTGGCGGACAGCCTGCCATTGCCGGCAACATTATCGTTCGCCAGCGTGGTACTGTTTATCACCCCGGTAAAAACGTTGGTGTAGGAAGAGACTACACCCTGTTTGCACTGAGTGATGGTGTGGTAGAATTCCGGAAAGGAAGAAATAATCGCACTTTCGTATCTGTAAATGCGGCAGAAGCATAATCGGCTTTCTGCCATTTTGTGGAAAAAAAATTTGGGTAGTATAAAATAATTATTATTTTTACTATCGATAACCCATTTTACTAAACATTAAATTCTACAAAATGGCAACTAAAAAGAAAGCCGCTAAAAAAGCTGCTCCCAAGAAAAAAGCAGCAGCTAAAAAAGCAGCTCCCAAGAAAAAAGCAGCCGCTAAGAAAAAAGCAGCTCCTAAGAAAAAAGCCGCTAAGAAGAAAGCAGCAAAAAAGAAATAAGTTTTTATTTCTGAAAAGTATAGAGAGTCCTGGCAAATTGCCGGGACTTTTCTTTTACGTGAATCGTGAGGCGTGAATCGTGAGACGTGAATCGTGAGACGTGAGGCGGAAAGTCAACAATGAGCTTTTGGTGGATAGATGTGCCGGGGGGTACCGCAACAGACGCGCCAACCATTCGATAGAGGACTCACGCCTCACGAAACTCACGCCTCACGACTCACGACACTCACGCCTCACGACTCACGACACTCACGCCTCACGCCTTACGTCTCACTCAAAACTTATAACTTACAACGTAAAACGTACTACGTACAACGTACAACATAAAGCCCATGGACAACGCCCAGATTTCTGAACACTTCTCCCTGCTTTCCAAACTACTCGATATTCATGGCGAAAACAGTTTTAAATCGCGCACCTATTCCATTGCCGCCTATAATGTGGACCAGCTTGATGTTTCTCTTGCGGCCATGCCCCGGGAATCCATCGCCAGCCTGAAAGGTATGCAGGGTAGTGTGGGTCAGAAAGTAGTGGAGATGCTCGACACCGGAAAACTATCTGCCCTCGAGGAATTAATCGCCAACACGCCAGCCGGTGTGGTGGAGATGTTGCAGGTAAAAGGCATTGGACCCAAAAAGATTCATACCATCTGGAAGGAAATGGAGATTGAAACCCTGGGCGAACTGCTCTATGCCTGCCATGAAAACCGCCTGACCCGTTTCAAAGGTTTTGGCGCCAAAACGCAACAAAATATCCAGGAAGGCATTGAATACTATTTGCAGAACCAGGGACATTTTTTGTATGCGGAAATGGAAGAGCTGTTTCCGCAGATACAGACTTACCTGCAAAAGTTGTTTGGGGAAGAGAACGTAGCGGTCACCGGCGCTTATCGCCGGCAGGATACCACACTCGAAGAACTGGCTTTTGAACTGCGGGCCACACTTGATCAAATCAAGCCCAAATTTCAAACGGCGCAACCACCCGAACTGCTGGAAGAAACCTCGAATACTATTTTATATAAGTTGAAGAACGGCCTCAAGCTGCGCCTACATTATGGAACCGGGCCCCTGCCCCTCCGATTGTTCAGGAGCACGGGCACCTCATCATTTGCAGATGCATTTCTGAAAGCCTATCCCGTGAACGGCGCCGCCGACGACAACAATGACCAATCCCTTTTCGAAGAAGCTGGTATTCCTTATATCCCACCCTTCCTTCGGGAATCGGAAGAAATCTTAAAAGTGGTCGCCCAAAAGAAACTGCCAGCGCTCATTCAGCCCGAAGACATTCGTGGTATTATCCATAGCCATAGTACCTGGAGCGATGGAGTACATTCCCTGGAAGAAATGGCGAAGGCCTGCCGCGACAAAGGCTTTGAGTACCTGGTGATTTCCGATCACTCCAAATCGGCCACTTATGCCCGAGGACTCAGCGAGGAAAGGATTCGGGAACAACATCGCGAAATAGACACACTCAACCAGCAGCTCGCGCCCTTCCGGATCTTCAAAAGCATTGAATGCGATATTCTCAACGACGGCAGCCTCGATTATTCCGACGATATACTGGCCAGCTTCGACCTGGTGATCGCTTCTGTTCACAGCAATCTTAAGATGACAGAAGAGAAAGCCATGGAGCGTTTGTTGCGGGCGATATCGAACCCCTACGTAAAAATACTGGGTCACCCCACCGGGCGCCTGCTGTTGAGCAGAAAGGGTTATCCCGTCAATCACGAAAAACTGATCGACGCCTGCGCTGAACGTGGCGTGGTGCTGGAGATAAACGCCCACCCCCGGCGCCTCGATCTTGACTGGCGCTGGATTCAATCAGCAGTAAAAAAGGGAGTGATGCTCTCCATCAATCCCGACGCGCACAGCATTGAAGGCTTCGATGATATACGCTATGGCGTACTGGCCGCCCAGAAAGGAATGCTGACGAAGGAGAATAATTTGTCGAGCAAAAGCAGGGAAGAATTTGTGAATTTGTTCATTCGGCAATTTGATGGAGGTTTAGAGTTTAGGGTTTAAAGTTTAACGTGTCAATTCCTAAAATAATGACAGTTATTGCTATAATAAATTCATCAGCGCATATCTGCGGAAAAATCTGCGAAAATCTGCGGGAAAACTCTCCTGAACGCCGAGGTTGTTTAAAGAGCTGAAACATTTCCCGCAGATTTTCGCAGATTTTTCCGCAGATATCCGCTGATTTTTTTCTCAAATTAGATATAAACGTTATCTCCTTCTAACAACCTTAAACCTTAAACCTTAAACCTTAAACCCTAAACCTTAAACTATTCAACATTCTCTTCCAGCGGCAATTCCACATAAAAGCTCGTTCCAACACCTCTTTCGGTTTCAAACCAAATTTTTCCCTGTGCCTGTTCCACAATGCCTTTGCACATGGCCAGGCCCAGACCGGTGCCGGATGATTTGGTGGTGAAGTTGGGGATAAAAATCCGCGACTGCATTTCTTCCGGAATGCCATCCCCATTATCCCGCACACGGATCTGAATGGTTCCATCCAGCACGCGCTCATCCAACTCAATTCGGCAATACTGCCCTTCGCAGGCTTCCACAGCGTTGGCCAGAAGATTGGTGAAGAGGCGGTTCATCTGCGTTTTATCCGCATACAGACGCACTTCGCGGCTCACAGGACGCCATACAAATTCAATATTGGGATTCGACTGATACAGGTCGTATAAGGAACGTATTACTTCATGCAGGTCGAATGATTCAGCATTGGTGGAACCAATATTGGCAAACTGTGAAAAGTCAGCCGCTATTTTCGAAAGGTGGTCGATCTGCTCCACCAGCGTACGCGCCACATTGCCCGACAATTCTTTCACATTGGGCTGATTGCTGTCAATGGACTTTTGCAGGTACTGAATACTCAGCTTCATGGGCGTGAGTGGATTTTTGATTTCGTGCGCCACCTGCCTTGCCATTTCGCGCCAGGCACCTTCCCTTTCGGTTTTGGCCAAAGCCTGCGCTGAATCTTCCAGCTTGGCCACCATTTTGTTGTATTCGGTTACCAGGTCGCCTATTTCATCATCGCGGTTCCAAACAATGGCTTCGTTCACCCGCCCCAGGTTCACGTCCTTCATCTTGTCGCTGATAACAGAAAAAGATCGTGTAATGCGGTTGGTGATAAACAGCGCTATCAAACCCGCAATCAGCAGTATAAAGGCATTCAGGTTTATTACCGTTACGATGAAATTCGAAATCTCCTGATTCAACTCCGGTTGTGAGGTGAAATAGGGAATACTCAGATAAGCATAAGCACGCCCTTCAGCATCCCTTACTGGCGCATACACGCTGAGATAAGGTAGGTCGGCAATGCTTTCCTGCTGCACATGCTCCACCTGCTTCATCCGGCTGAGATGGTAAAAAGCCACCGGATGCATTTTCTTGCTGATAATCCCTTTGGAATAAACATCCCGCTCGGATGTTTCCTGCAAATTCCCATAGAGATCGTACACGTTTACATCCACACCATGAATTTCCGACACTTCCTCCACCAGTGAGCCAAGATCAATCGCATTGATAGAATCGTAGGGCTCCACTGAACTGTCAAAACTTTGGATCAAACCAATCCTTTTCTCCATCTCATTCACAGCAATGCTCATGGTGCGGCTCAGCCTGTCGCTATTGTTGCGATTATACCGCGCTTTAAAGAAATTGATAGTGGCTATGCCAATGATGATAAAGGAAAATATGCTGATGAATATGATGGTGCTGTGTACCTGGTTGCGGATATTGAAATGGAAGAATCGTTTAAACTCCGCCCAATCCGATACTGCCTTTAATATCAACGACAAAACCTGCACCAGGAATACCAGGAATATAAAGGAGCAAAAAATGTAGGAGAACAACGCGATGGTTTCAATCAGTGTATCGCGTTTGCGCGCGATAATCACCACTTTTTGGTTGGCGGCACGATACCAGAGTTCATCATATGCGCCATTGTTGTGGCGTTCAAATTCATTATTGCCCTTCCAAACACGGTTATCTTCCATCTCGGTAGGGAATGGATAGCGGTGTGAAAAATTGTCGGTGAGCTTGCCCTGGTTATAAACGGCATAAAAATAAATGGGGGAATTCTCGGGGGAGTTCTCTTTATATTGACGAAACAGTTCCGGGTAAATTTCGCCGGTGCTGAAGCGGCGGGGATTGGAAAGGATAAACAGATACCCCTGAACCTGGCCGGCTTCGTCTCGCGCTATCCGTTTGGTGATATAAGCGAACTGATCGAACGATGTGCCGTAATAAAACAAATCGGGATAGGTAGTAGGTTGCGATTGCCGCAGCACAATTGTATTCAGCGCATCAAAGCTTGTTTCATCCTGATTCCACAAAGGCTGACCCGTGGAATCGTACACAAAGAGCCGGGTATCGAAGCTCTCCATGTACAATTTGTAGTTTTGATTGAGAATACTATCCCGGATTATAAGACTTGAGCTGCTATCCACAAAGCGATGAAAATTACCCTCGAGAAAATCCTCATCCAGGTAATTCAGGGCAATGCTCATCAGCCTTTCGCTGGAAGGATCCGTTTGCACGGCCAGTTTCTCAGCGTAGAATTTTCGCTTCTCCCACTCCGCCTTCCTGTTTTCAGTGAGCATAATGGCGGCGATGGAAATGGAAAACACCGCGATCCAGAAAAGAATACCAGCGATATTGATCCGGATTCTTGTAAGAATTTCACCTTCGCGATCAATCAACCATGTGTAAAGTAGCAACCAGGCCAGTACCGGTAAATAAAATAATACCGTGGGATCGCCCGAGCGGATGCTGAGAAAAACAAGTCCGGAAAAAGCGATCGCAAAATAAACCAGCCATTTATTTCTCCCCAACACCGGAAAAATGATGCGAAACAAGAGCTGCGTGAAATAATAGTACGATAGAGATAAGGTGGCCAACACAAAAAAGCCGACAACGGTATAAAAATTCAGGCTGAAAAAATTCGTAACATCAAAGGAAACCTTTGAATCTGCCACAATACTTCGGATTACCGAGGAGAGAATAAAGCTGGAATAAATCAATAGCCCCACCGAAAAAAGGGCTACCGTCCATTTCAGCCATTTTTGCCAGCCCTCCGTCAGGTCTTTTTGATGATGTACTTTATACCAACTGAAAAGCACCATCCAGCAGAAGAAAATGGAATTGAGCAGCAAATCACCCAGGGACCGCTGAACGATATTGGAACCATATATCTGGGGATCGAACAGATCAAATTGGCGCAAGTTGAGCAATCCGGGAGAAATGTAGGTAGCCATCCGGATAAGCAATAAGGAAGCCACGAGGAAAAATATTCCCCGTCCCAGCCTACGTCGTGAAATGCTTTCGGCGAATAAATGAACGGACAGCAGGAGTAGCAGCAAACCTCCAAAGCGCAGATAAATCGTAAATCGGTCATTCCGTACCAGGCCGCTATTGTTGATCTTGTTCAGGTAAAACAGGGTATTTCCCTGCACCGATCGCACGGCATACTCGGTTTCCGTTTCGCTAAGCACCACCTGGGCATCCACTTCTTCGGCATACACGAATTTTTGTGGCAGATAGGCTTTTTCCTGAAAGAAGATGGTTTGCACGGGTATCAGCGCATAAGCCATGATGGTTTGCTCATAGAGCTGCAACATTTTTTTCAGCACCAGGTAATGGCCATTGGGCAGTTGCATGAACTCCTCCATTTCCGGCAGGGCAAAGGTTTCCGCTGGCGGCAATACCAGATGTGTATTCCAGAAATTGAGGGAAAGGGTTCCCGATTCTTTTACTTCATAGAGGAAAATGCCATAGTCTTTGTTGATGCTGGCATCAAATTGATTCCGGCTTTCAGCCTGCCGCATCAGCTTTCCCACCAAAACGGTATCGGCCAAGAATGCATTAAAGTCCTTTTGTTGATGATGGAGGTATTTCTCCGCCTTGCTCACTTCCGCTTCCAGAGAGGAATGAATGGTGGAGAAACGGTTGAAAATAAGGGAAAGCCCAAAAAGCAACAGGGAAAGGGCTAACAGCGCCCATTTCAGGATGGTTCTATTTTTCCAACTGGGGTTCAACTACCAGGTTTCTTTTTAATGCTGTTCCAAATGGCATCCATTTCCTGCAAACTCATTTGAGAAAGGTCCCTGCCCTGACCCAGGGCTTCTGATTCCATTTGTGTGAAGCGATGGATAAATTTTTTATTGGTGCGCTCCAGCGCGTTTTCGGCATCTATCCGCAAAAACCGTGCGTAATTGATCAGGGAAAAAAACAGGTCGCCCAGCTCTTCTTCCATCCGTTCAGGGTCATTGGCCTTTACCGCCTCTTCCAGCTCCCCTTTTTCCTCTTCCACTTTATCCCAAACCTGGTCTGCGGTATCCCATTCAAACCCTACCTGTTTGGCTTTTTCCTGCAACCGCATCGCTTTCACCATGGCGGGCAATGAACGCGGCACACCTCCCAGCACCGACTTCTTCCCTTCTTTAAGCTTCAGCTTCTCCCAGTTCTTTTTCACGTCTTCTTCATCTTTCACCTTTACATCCCCATAAATATGCGGATGCCTTGCTATTAACTTTTCGCTGATGCCTTTTATCACTTCTTCCAGGTTAAACTGATCCTGTTCGCGACCAATGCGGGAATAAAACAAAATATGCAGGAGCAAGTCACCCAACTCCTCCTTTATTCCCTTCCAGTCATTGTCGGTAATGGCGTCCACCAGTTCAAAACTCTCTTCAATGGTCATTTGCCGAAGGGTGTGGATGGTCTGTTTACGATCCCAGGGACATTGCTCGCGCAATTCGTCCATTATTTGAACCAGGCGAAGAAAGGATTGGCTGAGTGATTCTGACATAGGAAGGGTTTACAGGGTGAATACGGAAAACAATGTAAATATCACAAACAGGAAAACCATGACGATTAAGGCCGAAATATTCAGCAGTATAAATTTCAAAATGGTTTTAGCCCTGCTTTGACCATAAAACCGTCGCATGCCTTTGTAGAGATATATGGGGATCGCAATAACCGTGGCAACGGTTATCCAATTCCAGATTCCCCATCCGCTCAATTCTTCGAGTTTGTTCCATAAAAAGACAAAAAGCAGCAGAAAAAAACTGACGATATAATGGTGAATGGTAAAGATGCCGTGATCGGCATAGTAAAATTCTTTTCGTCGAAAGTAGAGCCATCGCAGCAAGAGCGCGAAGAAAGGAAGGGATACAAAGAGCAGGTAGGGCAGTTTATGCAGCAGGATATCTGTAAACTTTTGCCAGCTCATCGCAGGATCGTACTTATATTTTTCGTTGACGGCCAGGGCCCGCTTATTCCACTGCCGCTCGAGCCAGTTGTCCCTTTCGCCGGAGGGCAGCGCTTCCTGAACGGAATCGTATTCAGCCCGGCTATGGTAAATTCGGTTAATGGTGGCCATCACCACAAAGTCGCGGTTGAGCCCGAGCAGGTCGCTGGGCTTTACCGGCAAGCTGGTATCTTTCAACATGTTTTTCGCGCGAAGGAGCATAAGCGAATCGGCACCCCGGTAATCATTTCCCTCGATTTTACGCAGAACAGAATCCCTGGCTGCCTGTGTCAATGGAAAATCATCCGTCAGTTTGATATAATCGTTGGTGCCTTTCAAACTAAAAAATACCAGGAAGAAGAATGCCGAAGTGAAAATATACATCCGGACAGGGTTCAGATAGCTGGCCCGTTTTCCCTTCATATATTCCTTTGACAAAAAGCCCGGTTTCCGCAAAAGAATGCCAAGCGTGGAAAAGAATTTGCCATCAAAATGCGTTATATCGTACACAAAGTGGGTGAGCATGGCCCAGAAAGTTTCCCTGGGCACCACGTTTTCCTGTCCGCACACATGGCAGTATTTTCCCTGCACGATGGTGCCACAATTGAGACAGTCTTTTTCTTTGCGTTCGGGTATATGTGACATTGGGTGGGTTTTGGCAGAATGCCCGGGCAAATTAAGGATTCATCCGCTTTAAACATTTATTTTTGACGAATATCCATTTATCGAATGAAGACATACGCCCTTATCCTCTTTGCCTTCCTGCCCCTTGCCGGAGGCGCGCAATATTTTTACAACGATATCCTGGGCACACAGGATATTGAAAACCGGATGCAGGCCATGCTGGAGGGTCGGGTGGCTTCTGTAAAGGCTACCGGCTACGATGACCGTGGCGCTCCATCGCGCGACTTCAATGAATGGCATCAGATTGATGCAGACCGACAAACCTGGTTTACCCAAATCCGCAATGCGCAAAATATAACCCGCATGGCCTATCGGTTCAACGATAAGGGCCAATTGATCTCCCTGGCCGATACAACTGGGGGTATTAGCAGCAAAACCCAATATAGTTACGACGAAAAAGGAAGACTTACCGAAATCAGCATCAGTATCCAGGATACAGCGCAGGAATTCAGCCAGCAGGAAACCCATAGTTGGATTTATGAAGATGGCGACACACCGGTAAAAATGTTCAAAATCCTCAATGAGCAGGATAGTACCGAGTATAGGTTCAAATCAGACGAAAAGGGTAATGTGATTGAAGAGCAGTTGTTCCGTAGAAATACCGGCTTCGAAACCGTTTATTATTATTACAACCAGGAGAATCAACTCACCGATATTGTTCGCTACAACAATCGGGTTCGGCGACTATTGCCAGACTTTATGTTTGAATACGATGAAGAAGGCCGGGTGGCACAAAAGATTTCTACCCTCAGCACCCGTAGCAGCGATTACCTGATCTGGCGATACGCCTACAACGAAAAAGACCTGAAGATTCGGGAAGCGCTCTTCAACAAACAAAAAGAGTTGACAGGCCGTATCGATTACCTGTACAGTTATTTGCCCTGATTTTAGCGCAAAGGGTCAACAATTTGCCCCTTGTTTTGTCTTGCACTCTGATAAGCGGCTTTTACCGGCCGGAAACTGCCATCGGCCGATGCTAAGATTTATTTAACAGTCGGACGGCGAAAGCACGCAGTTCGTCCGGCTATTTTTGCCGGAATTCATCAAAACTGATTTATGAAGAAAGCCTGGAGGCCAAAGCTCCTATTGCTCATTACAGGTATCATCATCGCGGGGGCCGTTACGGGCCAGGGCAAATTCACGGTTAGCGGGTTAATCCGATCGAAATCAAAGGGCGAGACCCTGATTGGGGCCAGCGTAAGCGCAGGAGGAAATACAGTGGCCAGCAACGAATATGGCTTCTATTCGCTTACCCTCCCGACTGGCGAGTACACCCTGCAGGCCACAGCCATCGGCTTTCAACCTTTTCAGCAAAAAATTCAACTTAACGCCGACCTCCGGCTGGATATACAAGTGGAGGAAGAAGTGAAAAACCTGGAGGGCGTCGTTGTTACGGCCCAATCGAGGGGCCGAAGCCTCCGAAATCCACAAATGGGTGTGGAAAGGCTGAGTACCCGTGAAATAAAAAATATTCCCGTCCTGCTGGGTGAAAGGGATATTCTGAAAACGATTCAACTGCTTCCCGGCATAAAATCGGCCGGTGATGGCAACAGCGGATTTTATGTGCGGGGAGGCGCCGGTGACCAAAACCTGATATTGCTGGATGAAGCGCCTGTGTACAATGCCTCGCATCTTCTGGGATTTTTCAGCACATTTAATTCGGATGCCGTTAAAGACATGACGGTTTACAAAGCCGGAATGCCGGCACAATATGGTGGCCGCCTTTCTTCGGTGGTGGACATCAAGATGAACGATGGCAATAACCAGGACTATAACCTGAGTGGCGGGGTGGGCTTGATTTCCGCGAAATTGAATGTGGAGGGTCCCATTCAGAAAGACCGATCCTCCTTTCTGCTTACCGGGCGCCGCACTTATGCGGATTTATTCCTGCAGTTATCCAATGACTCCACCATCAATCGCAATAAACTCTATTTCTACGACCTGAATGCGAAAATGAATTACCAGTTGGGGGATCGTGACAGGCTTTATTTGTCCGGTTATTTTGGCAAGGACCGGTTGGGCGTGGGTGAAACCTTTGGCATTACCTGGGGCAATGGTACTGGAACACTGCGTTGGAATCATATATTCAACAGCAAACTCTTCAAGAATACTTCGCTCATCTTTAGCAACTACAAATATTTAATTAATATCCGCAGCGGAGGTGATGATTTTGATATTTTTTCGCAGATCCGCGACTGGAACCTGAAACAGGAATACCAGTGGAATGCAGCGCCGGGCCACCAGCTTCGATTCGGATTTAATACGATTTATCATACCATTACGCCGGGAGAAGTGGATGCGAAGAATTCTATCAGCATCAATTCAGCGGCTTTGCAGAAACGGTATTCCTGGGAGAACGCGGTTTTCCTGTCGGATAGCTGGAAGGTGTCGGACAAATTAAACCTTACCTATGGAATACGGGTTTCCTCTTTCAGCATCCTGGGCGAAGGTGATTATTTTCAATTGGATGAGGCAGGCAATGTAACCGACACCATGAATTATGCGCGTGGCGAGTTTGTGAAAACCTATTTCAATCCCGAGCCCCGGGTGGCCGCGAGCTACCTGCTCAATGAGCTGAGTTCGGTTAAGGCCTCTTATGTACGCAATACCCAAAGCCTGCATCTGATTTCAAATTCCACATCGAGCAATCCCACAGATAAATGGATCGCCAGTACCAATATTATTAAACCAGGGATTTCGGACCAGGTATCAATTGGCTATTACCGTGATCTGGCAGGCCGAAGCTGGGAGCTGAGCGTGGAAACCTATTTCAAAACCATGCAGAACCAAATCGACTATCGCGATGGCGCCGATATCTTTGCCAACAACGACGCTATAGAAACCCAATTGCTATTTGGCAAGGGCAGGGCCTATGGTTTGGAAATGCTGTTAAAGAAAAAAGCAGGCAAATTTACCGGCTGGCTCAGCTATACCCTATCCAAAACGGAAAGAAAAATTGAAGGCATTAATGAAGGCAGATGGTACAATGCCCGGCAAGATCGCACCCATGATATTGCAATTGTTGCCAGCTACCAGCTTACGCCCCGTTGGACCCTTTCCGCCAACTGGGTTTTCTATACTGGCGATGCGGTTACTTATCCCGCCGGCAAATACCGTGTAGATGATCAAACCATTTTTTACTATACAGAAAGGAATGGCTACCGATTGCCCGATTATCACCGCCTCGATATCGGCGCCACCTGGGAATTGAAGAAGAAAAAACGTTGGTCATCAGAGTTGAACTTCAGCATATTCAATGCTTATGGCAGAGAAAATGCCTTTACCATCAATTTCAGGGACAATCCGGATGATCCCAACAAAACAGAGGCGGTGCGCTATGCCCTCTTCAAATTCATTCCTTCAGTATCCTATAATTTCAAATTCTAGATTATGACCAGTGCAAAGAGTTGGATAACGCTGCTGATGATCGTATTCCTGTTCTCCTCCTGCGAGAAGGTAATTGAACTGAACCTGAATGAAGCGGAAAAGAAATACGTGATTGAAGCCAATATTGCAGATGAACCAGGCACAGCCCGTGTGCTATTGACGCAAACCAAAAATTTTGACGAGGACAACCAGTTTCCGGGCATAAGTGGCGCAACGGTAAGAATCAGGGAAGAAGGACAACCCGCGCTGACGTTTACGGAGACTTCAACAGGGGTGTACACCCACCCTACCCTGACCGCTGTGCCGGGCAGAACTTATGAACTGGAAGTAACCGTGAACGGTCAGACCTTTGAAGCGAGTTGTCGTACACCGCAAGCCGTGGAAATGGATACTTTGTTTGTAACCGATGAATTGTTATTTGGAGAATCCCAGAAAATTGCAAATGTGAAGTTCAGGGATCCTGTTGGCAGAGGGCATAACTATCGCTTTATTCAATTCATAAATGATGTGAAAGAAAAGCAGATCCTGGTGATCAATGATGATTATATTGATGGCAGAGAGATCACCTCAAAGCTGTTTTATTTTGCCGATGAAGACGAAGGCGGTATTAAAATCAAGTCAGGAGACCAACTGAAAGTGGAATTTCAGATGATCGACCAACCCCTGTACCTATATTGGTTCAGTCTTTTGCGCAGCGCTACCGGCGGCAGCCAGCAGGCAACACCCGCCAATCCTGTGTCCAATATCCGGGGCGGGGCGTTGGGGTATTTTAGTGCACATGTATCAAGGAGCAGAACGATAACAGTTCCGTAGAACGTAGTACGTATTACGTAATACGTATTACGTTGGGTTTTAAGTTTAAAGTTGAGGGTTTAAAGTTGAGGGTTTAAGGTTGAGGGTTTAAGGTTTAGAGTTTAGGGTTTAAATATTAAACTCTAAACCCTAAACCTTAAACTCTCTCCTCACGCCTCACGCCTCACGCCTCACGATTCACGTTTCTCACTCATACACAAACCCTTCCTTATACTCAAATAAATGCCGGCCGGTAACGGGGTTACGATGCCAGGTACGCAGTTCCGTAGGGTATCCTTCCGAATCGTAGGTATAGGCAAACTGATAAATCTCCGACTGACTATAGGCATTCTGGTAAGTAAGTGTTTGCGCATTCCGATTGTAGATAGAATGAACAAACAGCTTTTCATCCGGCCAGCCCGTAAACTGGAAGGGGTTAATCAGGTTATCATACTGATACAAGCCTTCCTGCAGGTTGCCATTATTGCTGGCATAGCGCGTCGACAACATCCGGCCTTTGTCGTAATTGGCCTGATAATAATGCAAGAGGCTGGTATAGTTACCTTCAATTTCAGCGCCTACCTGGTCAACCCTGAGCTGTTGAAAACTGTTGAGCGAAGTGAGATACTGTAACCGAACATGTGTAATACTGTCACCTTGCTGAATGCGAACCAGGGAAGGCAGACCATTTGTTCCGTAAGTGAATGTGCTGTTCCCGATCACCTGCGACAGTTCATTTTTTCTTATAACGCGTCCAATGCGTTCACCCCCATATTCCGCCTCTTCGGTCATGGCCAGGTAAGGTGAATTATCCGCATGCTTTCTGAAATGCAGAACTTTTTGAATGATTCCCTGTGCAGAATACTGGTATTCTGTTTTTGTTTCGGCAAACCATGAATTGTTCGTCCAGCGATTCCCATATACAAACTTCAATCGCTTCGGTTCTGCTTCTGCCTGTATCGTATAAATGGTGCTGGCCGTCAAGTCCGCGGCATTCAATTGCAGTTCGGCCAACCTTCCCCATTTCTGCATACGGAATTCATAGCGAACAGCATTGGGCACCAGGTTAAGCTCCGACACACCGGCAGGAATAGAAACGGGAACGATCGCCAGGTTGTTCTGCGCATCCCAGCTATAAATCTGCAAAAATGCGGATACACTGTCGTAAAAGACATTGCCAATCTTCATCACCGGACGGATACGAATCTTGCGTGTGCCTGGAGGCGGATCATTGGGATCAGCGGGTAACTGGAATGTTCCATCCGGATATCCATACATGGATTCCTTGTCGTTGGCATTAACAGGCAGTAATTCCACTTCCACAATTTTCAGGCTCGCGCTATTTTGTGAAAAATCAATTGTAAGCGGACGATTCACCTGCTGTGCTTTGGGAAAACCCGCCAGCGGAGTGGCATAGCGAACCAGTCCCGTTTTACGAGCCAGTAGAAATTTGTCCAGCTTATAGGTTCCTTTAGGCACCCGTATGCGTGCGCTATAGGTTCCGCCGGAGTCGATGGCAGCCAGCTTTTGATTTACCAATACGGGATCATTCTCCGCATTCCGGAGTCCGATAATAAATTCAAGATCTGCCAGTGCTTCCGTAAGATTATTTAATCCGGAAGGTTTGAACTGAAGCGTAAATTCTGTTTCCGGTACTGGATCCGTTGGAACCTGCGGCTCGGGTTTGGTTTTGCTGCAGGAAGAGAGCAAAACAGCCATCATTAAGAATGAAAGGAAGAAGTTGCGATACATAAAACTGATTTAACTTGGTTTACGGGCCTGCCTAAACAGGCCTTTGTTGATTTTATGCAAAGCTCATGGGAATCCATGCTGCTAAAAAGCCAATGATGCATGAAATGGCGGGGAATGGAGATCAATTGCCGAATCCCCGTACAGATTGCAAAAACAATCTATCTAACTGATTACCAAATATTAAACCGTGTATATTTCCGACATCCGTAAACAGACCACCAGCCGCCGGAGTGGTTATTCTTCCTTTCATCCTGAGCCATTTTAGAAGCTTTTTATAGCACCAGGAAACGTTTAAGAAATTTGTGGAAACGAATATGAAGAAACCAGGTAGTTGAAAGTAAGGCGTAGAAAATGGGGGCTTCCATTCTATATTTATCAGGAATACACACTACTTGATTCTTTCGCCTGAAGTTTGAATACCCAAGCCTGAAGGGCAAACCCATCATATTACAAGCATTTTTTACCGCAACGAGCGCCACGAAGTCGGTTGCGGTAAATGCCTCTGCATCGTAAATTGCTTTCATATCTGAAAACGTTAGTAGAATCTGAAATTTTTCAATCGCCTCACCCGGAATCATTCCTCATCATTTTATATAACAACATGGTTGTATCCACAACCAGATCACCTGTAACATAATACTTACAACTTAAAACTCACAACTTATTACTTCCCCCCAGTTCTGGCATCATTTTTTCTCTATTATGAGAAAAAACTATCATGCTTCGATCCCATGGAACAGTAGTCAGCAAAAAACTGGTCTTACGCTTTGTGCTGGAGCATATTGATTTTCGCAAACGCTCGCTTTACCTGCAGGAAATCATTAAAATGGGTCGCAAGGAACCCTGTTGGCGAAGTGCATTGCTGGCTTTTTTTGACACGCCCCTTCTTCCTATGCCGCCAAGGCAATTCAACTTAAATTAAAATCAGTTTCAATATAAGCCTGTCAAAATTTATTAACAGGTCTTAAACCAACCTTTTTGCGATTGGTCAGAAGAACGAAAAACATGCAGCAAAATAAATGGATGCGTGTTCATTCGTTAACCCAAAATTGTATAGCATGAAAACAATCGCAAAAAAAACAATGGCATTGGCAGTATTCGCTTGTATTTCAAGTGGCGTAATGGCGCAATTAAATATGCGCGTTACACAGCAGGCTGAAGCAACCCTTCGATTGCAACATCAGCAACGATTAATGGAACGATCTGGTGACATGGTTCGTCAACAGGCGAATGCCAAACGGGAAGTCATTCAAAGAACTAATGCGGAATTACAAACCCGGGTGCAAAAAACCGGTGATAGGCTACAGGCAACAACAAAAGCTGGTGTAGAAAAGTCAGTTGATGCGCTGCAGGCTGGTAAGGACCTTAGCAAGAAGGAAGCCCGAAAACTGAAAAGAGAGTTGCGCAAACAAAGGAAACTGGAGGCTCGCACTGCTGCCGATTCTCAAACACAAGTCAGCAGGGAACCTGGTAAGTTAAGCGCAACCAGCAATAGCCAGGCATCAGGTTCAGTTGAGTATTGATTGCCTAAGATTATTCTTAAGGTGCAAGCCCTATCGAAAACAGGAGGCCCCGCGAATGCGGGGTCTTCCATGTTTCCGAGAACATCACTCTGTTATTGCCATACTAATTTTTGTGTTAGCTGTCTAGATTTGAATAGATAGGTACCGGGCTTTTGAGCGGGAAGTGAAATTGTTTGACCGGGCAAAAGATTCCATTGCCCCAGCAAGCGGCCCTGCATATCAAATAGCTGAATCAATTGTGGATTCGCATCAAATGATTGCACCATTACCGGCCCCCGGGCTGGTACCGGCCAGGCTTTAATCGAAGGCTTCAAGTCTTCAACCGCTGCGAGCAGGACCACGGCAGAAATATACTCCTTCCCGTCCAGGTCTACCTGTCGCAACCGGTAGAACGACTTGCCGTTGCCGGCATCTTCGTCAGTGAACGTATAGTGCCGGGGCTGATCGCTGTTGCCGTCCGCTGTGGCCGCAGCCACAAATCCGATGGAATCGAAATTAGATTGAAGGATGCGTTTGCGCTCTACCACAAATCCTTTATTTTGCCATTCCTGCTGGGTTGACCATCGAAGGCGTGCTCTTCGCGAATCCAATCGCATTATTTCGAATTGCAGACCTGTAACCGGCAGGGTACTACTAACAGGGAAATGATGCTGAAAACCCTGCTCCAGACCGATATTGCCCGCCTGAAAAGGCATGACCGCCAGCTCCCCAATACTCATGTCCAACGTGATACCGGCTCCACTCATGCTGCTTCCACCGGAACTCATGACTTGCGGAGTCAATTGCTGGGCATTTATATGAAAGGCCAAGAAGAAAATGCCTATTGCCGATGTAATTATTTTTATTGCGATATTCATAAGTCCTACATTAATGGATCAAGATATAACCTGTGAAATAGGTAATTGGATTCAAATTGTACGGGCTAGTATTCCGAATGGCAAATCCAATATTATAGGTTCCAGGCCACAACTCACCAGGCGCAAGAGTAGGTTTGTCGGCCGAAACAATCGTAATTACACCTGAAGAAGTTACCGGAGTTCGATTCAAGTCAACATTGTCTACAACAGCATAGTCTGAGCTGGTGAAGCAGGTAATGCTTCCCCCGCTCATTTGATATGCAAGAGAATACCCAACAGAATTTGCAGTGCCTGTCGTACAAGCCACACTACCACTTATGGTAGCTACAATGATATCCCCTTCCTCTACCGTCACCAATTGAGGTTGCGCCGCCCAAGCAAATGCCAGGCTGCCTCCACTCACAGGAATGGCTGACTTCACATAGCGAAACGTTCTGGGCTTTGAGCGTGGAGCTTCTTCCGCCACCCAGGCGCTGCCGTTCCATTGCAATACATCGCCCAACTCAGGTGTATTCGTATCTACATAATGACCGCCAATGTTCAATGCATCAATCGCTTTGTTGGCGGCAAAAGCATAGGGTACGGAAACCAGGCTCTGTGTGCCCATTTCAATAAAGTTGCCATCGTTGTGAATATCCAGTTCCACTTTCAGGCTTTTGGTAGCGCTGGTATTATTGGTCCAGCTAATGGTTCCCAGATCACCCGTACTGCTTTGCGCACCAGGGCTGCCAATTTGTACAGCAAATACACCTTGCGCGCTGGTCGTTACCTGCCGGGTTTCGGTGTAGAGAGAAGGATTTCCCGGCGCGCTGCTCACGATGCTGAAGCGTACCGTGATGGTTTGTCCGCTAAGTGCATCCCCTGCATTGTTGCGGGCGACAGCCTGGTAATTGAATGCCGCCGGCATTTGCGCCAGTAAGAGCTGCACGCTCAATACAAGAATCAGTAAAGTAAGAATTCGTTTCATGGTTGTAATGGTTAAAGGTTTTTGATTTGCGAGCCCAAAAATGAACACAGAATAACCCCCACCCTAATTTATCCGGCCGAAGTGCGGCAGGGGGAGCGTGAGGCGTGAGACGTGAGACGTGAGGCGTGAATCGTGAGACGTGAGACGTGAGACGTGAATCGTGAGGCGTGAATCGTGAGGCGTGAGACGTGAGACGTGAGACGTGAGGCGTGAATCGTGAATCGTGAGGCGCTTGCCTAGCCGAAGGCGGATTGGGCGTGAAGGCCCGAAGGGCCGATATATATTAGGGTCGTCCGTTAGGGCGACCCAATGCGTAGCGTGAGGCATGAATCGTGAGACGTGAATCGTGAAACGTGAGACGTGAAGGCCCGAAGGGCCGATATATGTTAGGGTCGTCCGATAGGGCGACCCTATGCGTAGCATGAGGCATGAGGCGTGAATGGAGAATCGTGCATCGCAATTCATCCCACCCTACGGCTGCGCCCCCATATTGCAGGTCTCGATACCCGGCAACTACGCTTCGCGGGCTATTTATTCCTGATTTGCCGTTCCTTGCTTATTTTCAATGCCATGATGCAGGAAAGCTTGGCATTGATATTCAACCTGGCAGGCATGTCTTCAAATGAAAAGCAGCGCAAGCCGCTATTTTCATTTCTTTTCTGCATGAACGTACGGTTCATTCCCTTTCACCAGAAATCATTCATAATCCTTGCATTTCTTTTCCTTACCAAAATGCTGGAGGCACAAAATGCCATCAGTTTTCAGAAGCTAACCGTATCTAATGGATTAAATGACGGACTGATCATTTCCATTGGGCAGGATAAATATGGCTTTATGTGGTTTGGCACCGTAGGTGGCGTGAACCGCTTTAATGGCCGCGACTTTACCTGGTTCACTCACCAGCCCGGCAAGCCCACCTCGCCTTTGTCGGGTTT
>JBIQMS010000025.1:0-68687 GCA_044463125.1 Terrimonas ferruginea | reverse complement strand
CAGATTTCCGCAGATTTTGAACGCAGATATTCGCAGATAGATGCTTTTAGTAAAAGTGGCAACTTTTTTAGAACGTGACACTTAAAACAAAACGTAATACGTACAACGTATTACGTAAAACGTATAACGTAATACGTTAAACCTTATACTTTCCTTAAACCTTCCAACGTTATACAGTCCTATCCTTAAATGAAAAGCTTATGAGCCGTCAATTTTACTCCATTCTGTTGATTTTGTTGGTTTTAAGTTCCTGCAAGTCGGCCGAGAAATCTTATAACCGGGGCGATTACCATGCCGCCGTGGAGCAGGCTGCCCGAAAACTGGCCAAAAAACCGGGCGATTACGAGTCAATTACCATCATCAAAGACGCATATCGCTATGCCGTGGAGGACCACGAAGCGAAGATCCGCAACCTCAGCAATAGCCAGAGCGACCTGCGTTTTGAGCAGATACTGGCGCAGTACAACAGCCTGCAGGGTTTGTTTGAAACCATCCGCCGCTCGCCCAGCGCCTACCAGGCCGTTAAGCCTACCGATTATTCTGCGGAATTGCAGACCTATCGCGAAGAAGCTTCGGCGGCACGCGAAAGCCGGGGCGACCGGCTGATGGAGCAGCAAAACAAGCTCAGCTACCGCGAAGCCTATGGCGAATACCAAAGAGCCCTTTCCTTTGAGCCCGGCAATCCGGTGTTGAAGCAGAAAATGGACGATGCCTATCTCAGCGCCATCACCCATATTTCGGTACAGCCGCTTACACGCTTTGGCTTTCAGTTTACCAACCTGGGCTACAACTATAATCAGTTCAATAGCGACCTGCTGCGCTACCTGAACCAGCAGCGCCGCGATGAGTTTACCAATTTTTATGGCGTGAACCAGCCCGGTGTGCGGGCCGACTTTGCCGTGGAAATGCGCTTTAGCGATGTGCAGATAGGCCGCTATCGCGATACCCGCGATACACGTGAGGTAACAAAGCAGGTAGTATCCCGCGAAATTGTACACAAGCCCGACTCCGTAACCAAAGAATACATTACCGTAAAAGCAAAGATCACTACCACCACCCGCCGCATGCAGGCATTTGCCCTGCTACAGACTTTGGCCTCCGATACCCGAACCAATAGCCGGGTATGGAGCGAAATCTACCGTGGCGATTACAACTGGGTGGGCCAGTTTGCCAGCTTCACCGGCGACGAGCGCGCCCTCAGCGAAGCCGATAAGCAACTCATCAACGCCGGAGAACAATGGCCTCCCGATGATGAGTATATTATCAACATCATAATGCAGGAAATTCAGCAGAAAACGCAGTGTGGTATTAGTGAGTTTTTTTTGAGTTATAGGTTTTAAGTTGTAAGTTTTAAGTTGTAAGTTTTAAGTTCTTTGTAGTGCTTGTTAAATAACAGGAAGGGGAGTCATTCAGTAATGAATTGTTAGCCAAAGTTTCCAGGCATTATCATACACCCCCAAAACTTAAAACTTATAACTTATAACTTAAAACTCAAAAAATGCTCGTCATCCACCACGTCTTCTTCTGGCTCCGCCGCCCCGGCAATGCCAGCGACCGCGCCGAACTAATGTCCGGGCTCAAAACCCTGGGCTCTATTCCCGAAGTGCAGCAACTGCTGATTGGTACCGCTGCCGGCACCGAAAAGCGCGATGTTGTGGACAACAGTTACGATGTATCGGAGCTCATGTATTTCCAAAGCGCGGCCGATCAGGACGCTTACCAGGTGCACCCCATCCATAAAGCTTTCGTGGAAAAATACAGCCATCTCTGGGAGCGGGTACAGGTTTACGACATGCTGGTGCAGGATTAACTATCTTGCAGCCACATGAAAATAATTACCTGGAATAAAAAGTGGAAACGCGGTCTGCTGATCGCGCTGATTGTTTACCTGCTGGGCGGCCTGGCCCTTTATTTCTTCCAGGAAAAATTCATCTTCCATCCCGTGGCCATTGCCAATGAGGCGCCGCTGAACATCAGTGCCCCCCACGAGGAAATAAGGGTGCCGGTGGATGCCGATAAAACCATTCATATTACCCGCTTCACCGTAAGCGGGCAGACGGTGCGCGGGGCCGTGCTCTATTTTCATGGCAATGCCGGCAATGTGGAATACCATGCCGATGCGGCGCCCCTGCTCACCAGCCTGGGCTACGAAGTGTGGATGCCCGACTACCCCGGCTATGGCAAAAGCACGGGCCCGCGCAGCGAAGCCATTCTGCAGCAGGATGCCGAGCTGGTATTTAAGCTGCTGCGCGCACGCTTTGCTGCTGACAGCATCATCATCTATGGCCAGAGCCTGGGCAGCGGCCCCGCCACCTGGCTGGCCAGCCGGGTCGATTGTGGGCAGCTCATTCTCCAAAGCCCTTTTTCCAACCTTCCCGACCTCATGAGGCGCTATGCCCCCATCTACCCCATGGGCTGGCTGGCAAAGTACCAGTTCAACAATGCCGAACGCCTGCCCGAAGTGGATGCGCCCATTACCATTATTCATGGAACCGACGACCGCATTATCCCCATCCGCTTTGGCCGCAGGCTGGCCAATGCCGCCCCCGGCCGGGTACACATGATAGAGCTGGAAGGGGCGGGGCATAATGATATGCTCACAAACCCGGAGTTTGAATCAAGCCTGGGTGATGTTGTTGGAGACATTAATCTTCGCTGATGCTTCAGCCGTATTTCAGCAACTTTTCATCGAAAAGGTTTACAATTCCGTTGCGCAGCGCCACCACCGCCAGGGCTACACGCGATTTTACATCCATTTTAATGAATAGCTGATCCCGCAATGTATCGATGGTGCGTGGATTTAAACCCATTTCACGGGCAATGGCTTTATAGGTCATTTCGGTGCAAATCAGTTTCAGAAATTGATACTCCGTTTCCGTCAACAGTTTTTTCTTCAAGGCGTCTTTGCCCGAGTCCGGATTGCGCAGCATCTTAATAAAGCGGGAAGTAGTGGCATTGGCATAAAAATAATCGCTGCTGAGAGCAGTTTGAATGGCCAGTTTTATTTCGTGGGGTGGGGCATCCTTTCGCACAAAACCACGCGCACCAAATTGCAGAAGTCGGATTTGATTCAATTCCGAATCGTGACCCGAAAGGATGATGGTGGCTATATCCGGATGATGCTCATACAGCCATTCCAGGGTGTCGTGACCATTCATGACGGGCATGGAAATGTCGAGAAAAATGAGATCCGGCTTTTCCATGAACGACATCTGATCAACCAGTTCACGACCATTGGCGCCGTGAAAGATTACCCGGTATTCACCAAATGACTGGATGAGTTCGATTAATGCATGGCGCACCAGTTGGTGGTCGTCGATGATGGCAATGGTTGCCGGGTGGGTAGAGTTACTCATGTGACTGAATTTGTGATTGGATAAGGAATTTGAAAAATTAGAGAAGTGCCTCCACTCACCTCGCTCCTGATTTGCAGTTCGCCTTGCAGCGTTCTTATTCGGGAGCGCATGTTGTGAAGGCCGGATCCATTGCCTTTTTCATTTTCCAGGGATGCGGTCGCATGAAAACCAACACCATTGTCTACAATGGTCAAAAACATTTGTTGTACCAGGTAAGTAAGCGTTATCTGTACATGGGCAGTTTGAGCGTGTTTAATGATATTATTGAATGCTTCCTGAATGATGCGGAAAATAGTGAGCTCCATCTCGTCGGGAAGAAACACGGGTTCGCCACGGATTTCCATTTCCACACTAAAGCTATTGGTATTACGAATTCGGTCTAACTCCTTTTCAATGGCGTTGATAAGCCCCAATGATTTTATATAGTCGGTATTGAGGCTGCGGGAAAGATCGGTTAAACCCTGAATGGCTTCATTCAGTTGCTCAATACAATTATTGATCTTCGGTTTAATTTGCGCAGGTTTGTTCCAGTCGATATGCTGCAGATTCATGGAAGCCACTATCAATTGCATATTGAAATTATCATGCAACTCCCGCGCGATGCTGGATAGTATCCGCTCTTCAGTCTCCGATTTGCAGCGCGCCAGTTCCATTTCATGGTTTTTTTCCAGGGCTTCCAGTTTTTTCAAACACCGCTGAAGTTGCCCATGGCGCTTCTCGTAAATATATAACATGAGAGTACCGAAAAATATTATTCCGGCAATAAGTATGAGTATGGATAAGTTCTCTTCAGTGAACATTTTTGTACACGGTTAATCAATGGCAATCCCGGCAAACATTATCTAATGTAAACAAAACAGTCTTTCAACAGCCCGTGTTTTTAACAACAAAGTCTTGTTTTTTCAGCGGTCCTTCGGGGTGGTTTTCGGTTTATCGTTCAATTTTTTGAAAATTAGCCGGTTGTTCTGCACATCATCGCGTGCTATTCACATCAGGAATTGCATTTTTCTCCGGTCATTTTCAGGAAAATCCGGTCATTTAGCTTGTAACGGGCCATTATTGATGGAATGGAACACGACCAAATTGGCTTGCCGGTAAACATTGAGTAAACATGAATTCCACAGAGTACAAAAAGAAAGCCCTCCTGGAAAGGAGGGCTCGAACGTTACTGTTATGAATGAAAAATGTATATGGAAGAGTCGGATTGAAATCGGCGCGCACTAATCAGGCCAATCGCGCTCATCAGAAATATCAAAAAAAAGAAAAGTTGATTGAGGGAGGAGTCCGTTCGCGGTCTTCAAAGGTATTGGAAATGAATTTCTGGACGGTTTGGACATTGGATGAGTAGGATAAACGAAGTCATCCGCTGCAATCAACTTTCTGAAACAAAAATAGGTGGTGGGGGCTCGCCCCGCAAGAGTGGATTAACCCAATTATTATTTTGTGGTAATTACCACATTCATCGTAAACTCAACGCTTAACACATTCGTAAATTTTCGATAACCCGCGCGTATAAACGCGAGAGTGTTAAATCTTAGGTATTTTTCACAGACCCGAATTCGAGTACTTGTACTATAGTATATGTTGCGGGAATTTTCCAATTTGCAGCCGATAATTTACAGTACGTCCACCAAACAAATACCAATATCAGACCCATGAAAAATCACGAATCCAACACCGTAATTAAAGTTGCGATTGCCGATGACCATGCCCTTTTCCGTACCGGAGTGAAAACCTCCCTTTCCAGCCGCAAGGACATACAGATGGTGGCTGAAGCGGAAAATGGAATGCAACTGCTTAATCTCCTGCGTCATATTCAGCCCGATGTAGTATTGCTGGATATTTCCATGCCCATTATGGATGGCCTGGCTACCCTGCCGGAGATCAAAAAACTCTACCCCAACGTTAAAGTAATTATGCTCAGCATGCACAACGATCATTCCGTGATCTCGCGCATGATGGAGATTGGCGCCAACTCTTACCTGACCAAGGAGTCGGGCTCCGAGATGATTTACGATGCCATCCGCACCGTATATGAGCAGGACTTTTTCTTCAACGACCTCACCAATAAGGCACTGCTCAGCGGTTTGCGCACCAAGCGCACCACCGAATCGAGCGCGCCGGCCGATGTGCAACTGACCGATAAGGAAATTACCATCCTGAAACTGATGTGCGAGGAAAAGAGCACCAAGGAAATAGCCGATATAGTGGAGCTGAGCCCCCGCACCGTGGAAGCCATCCGCGATAAACTCAAAACCAAAACCGGCACCAAATCGATGGCCGGACTGGTGATGTATGCGGTGAAAGCGGGATTGGTGGAGCAAAATTGAGTACGTATTACGTAGTACGTATTACGTAGTACGTTTTTTTTAGGGTTTGTTATCGCCCCATTTGGATAGCAAAACCCTTTATAAATAATCTGTAGCAGGCTTTGGAGGTATAAGTTGGGTAGAATTAGCTTCTATTCCATCCAAAAACTCCCAAAGTTTGCTGCAGTTTTTTTTTTGACCTGGACTCTAATCATTCGATTTAGCCGAACCAAGTTCCTTACCTTCAACCTTAAACCCTAAACATTAAACCCTAAACTAACGTAATACGTACTACGTAAAACGTATGACAATCTCCATCATCAACGGCTCCTTCCATTCCCCTTCCCCTCATTGGCTCAGCAACAAATCTTTTCGCTATGGCGATGGATTTTTTGAGACCATGAAGTGGCGGGAGGGAAAGCTGTTGCTGGCCGATGATCATTTTGAGCGGTTCTTTTCCACGGCTCGTGCTTTGGGTTATCATTTGCCGGCTTTGTTGACGAAGGATCGCTTGCTGGGTGAAGTGGCCCAACTGGTGAAAAAAAATGCGGCGGAAAAGCTGGCCCGGATCCGCCTCACGGCCTGGCGCGGTGAGGGTGGTTTGCTGGAGGGGGATGATACCCTGCACTATGCCATCGAATGCTGGCCGCTGGACGATTCGATGGATCAGTTCAACGAAAACGGGCTGGTGATCGGCATTTATCCGGAGGCACGCAAGGCAGCGGATGCCTTTTCGCGCTACAAAACGAATAATTTCCTGGCTTATAGCCTGGCGGCCCGGCATGCCAAAGCCATGCGCTGGAATGATGCGCTGCTGCTCAATACCGAGGGTCGCCTTGTTGATTCCTGTATCGCCAATCTCTTTATCATCAAAAATGAAAAAATCGTCACGCCACCGCTCAGCGAGGGGCCTGTTGAGGGCATCATGCGGCGACAAATTATGCGGCATTTCCCCATTACAGAAGTCAGCCTGCGACCCGAAGACCTGGAAACGGCCGATGAAATTTTTCTAAGCAATGCCATACGTGGCATTCGCTGGGTGCGCCAGCTCGGCGATCGCCTTTATACCAACCAGCTCAGTGCAAAGCTCTACCACGATTTGCGGCAAACAATTTAACCACCGGCTTGTTGACAGGGCATGAACGCACCCCTCAACATATTTTGGTTTCGCCGCGATCTAAGGTTGCATGACAATGCAGGACTTTACCATGCCCTGCGCAGCGGAAATCCCGTGCAACCCATTTTCATTTTTGACAGGAATATACTGGATGAACTTGCCGACCGGAACGATGCGCGGATAGCGTTTATTCATCAGCAATTGGAAAAGCTGCAGGATGAGTTGAAGCAGCATGGTGCCAGCCTCGATGTACGGCAGGGCAAACCAGAAGATGTGTTTGCGGAGCTGTTGGCCGAGTATCCCATTGCAAAAGTTTATACCAATCATGACTATGAGCCCTATGCCCGCGAGCGGGATACAGCCATCGGCAGCTTGCTGCAGGCAAAAGGTATTACGCTGCATACTTACAAAGACCAGGTAATATTTGAAAAAGACGAAGTGTTGAAGGATGATGGAAAACCTTATACCGTTTTCACACCCTATAGCCGGCGATGGAAAGCGAAGCTCAATGAGTTTTATCTTTCTTCTTATCCTACTGAATCATGGCTAAAAAATTTATATCGACAGAAAGAAAGAAAACTCCCGTCGCTGAAAGATATTGGCTTTGAGCCCAGCGGGATCCCATTTCCAGCATCAGACTGGAAACCGGAAACCATCCGGCATTATCAGCAAAACCGCGACCTGCCCGGCATAGCCGGTACCAGCCGGCTTAGCGTTCACCTTCGTTTTGGAACGATCAGCATCCGGCAACTGGCCCGCGAAACGGCACCGCTAAGCGAAACCTATTTAAATGAGTTGATCTGGCGCGATTTCTACCACATGATCCTCTGGCATTTTCCGCAAGTAGTGGGGCATGCATTTAAACCAGCTTACGATAAAATAAAATGGCGGAATAATGAAACTGAATTCGAGGCCTGGTGCGAGGGTCGCACGGGCTATCCCATCGTGGATGCGGGAATGCGCGAACTCAACAGCACCGGCTATATGCACAACCGCGTACGCATGATTGTGGCATCTTTCCTTACCAAACATTTATTGATCGACTGGCGATGGGGTGAAGCCTATTTTGCCAAAAAGCTGCTCGACTTCGACCTGGCCGCCAATAATGGTGGCTGGCAATGGGCGGCAGGCAGCGGCTGCGATGCGGCGCCTTATTTCCGTGTTTTCAATCCCTACCTGCAAACGCAGAAATTTGATCCCCAACTTTCCTACATTCGCCATTGGGTGCCGGAGTTTGAAGAACTCACTTACCCCGCACCCATAGTACAGCATGAATTAGCCAGAAAACGCTGCCTGGAAGTGTATGCCAAAGCAGTGAAAGAGTGAATCGTTGAATTGTTGAATTGTTGAATTGTTTAATCGTTTAATCGTTTAATCGTTTATTTGTTTAGCGTTCAAAGTTGAGAGTCTAATTTTTAAGACGACTACGATTAGATGTCAAGATAGCAGGGTGTGGTAACATTTATCTACAACAAACATTTCAACGATTCAACGATTCAACGATTAAACAATTAAACAATTAAACGATTAAACGATTAAACGATTAAACAATTAAACGATTAAACGATTAAACAATTAAACGATTAAACTCCCTCATGACTTTCATCCAACTCGAATACATCCTCGCCGTTGATACCTGGCGGCATTTTGCACGGGCGGCTGAGCAGTGTTATGTTACCCAGCCTACACTCAGTATGCAGATACAAAAACTGGAAGAGGAGTTGGGGTTGAAATTGTTTGATCGCAGCAAGCAGCCGGTAGTACCCACCGAAGCGGGTATGGAAATAATTGAAATGGCCAGGCGCGTGATACAGTCGCGCGACAACCTGCTGGAAACGGCACAACTGCGCAAGGGACAGTTGGTGGGCGAGCTACGTGTTGGGATCATACCCACTCTGGCGCCTTATCTGTTGCCGCTATTCATTCCACCCTTTACCCGAAAATATCCCAACGTAAGATTGGTGGTGCATGAAATGATGACCGAGCTGATTGTATCGCGCCTGCGCGAAGGAAGAATAGATGCAGGCATCCTGGTAACGCCGCTGCAGGAGCCGGGCATCAGCGAGCATGTGCTGTTTTATGAGGAACTGATGGCCTATGTGTCGCGCAAGAATGAAATGTTTGAGAAAACCTATGTGCTGCCGCAGGATATTGATCCCAACAAACTCTGGCTGCTGGAAGAAGGCCATTGCTTTCGCTCGCAGATCGTGAATCTTTGTGAGTTGAAAAAGATGAGCCGCGAAAGCAGCCATTTTGATTATGAAGCGGGCAGCATTGAAACCCTTCGGCGTATGGTGGAGATCAACGATGGCATCACCATTATTCCTGAGCTGGCTACACTCGATATGCCGCCACGTCAGCAACAACTGATCCGCCATTTTCGCAAACCCGCGCCCATGCGCGAAGTAAGCCTGGTGGTACATCGCAACCTCGTGAAGGAAAGATTGATTGATAAGCTACGCGATGAGATCATGGCCATGGTGCCGGAGAAAGTTCGCAAGAATAAATCGGGCAAAGTAGTGCCGGTGTCTGAATAAAATCCAGCTTTCTCAGGTAGTGGTTTGACGCTGGTACACGTTCCTTAGCCTTTCCACCGCCCGCATGCCATCATCCCCCAGGTCAAGACTATAGTCATTTACATAGAGGTTGATATGCTTCCGCATTACATCTTCACTCATTTCTTGCGCATGATCAATTACAAAGGGCGGAAGTTGTGGATAGTTTTTCCAGGCATGTGCCAGGCTATCCCGGATAAGCCGGATAATGTTGTTAACAATATCATCTGAAAACTCTTTCCGGATGGCGATGGCGCCCAGCGGAATAGGTACACTCATGATTTCTTCCCAGTTGCTGCCCAGATCGCAGACCAGGTGCAGCCCCCTTTCGGCATAGGTGAAGCGGTTTTCATGAATCAGCACACCCAGGTCCACATCGCCATTCAATAAGGCGTTTTCAATATCGGAAAACAGCATCTGGCGCCGCTGTACAACGTTGGGAAAGGCAATCTGAAAAAGCAGGTTGGCCGTGGTATTGGCTCCAGGCAGGGCAACGGTCATGTCGTCGGCAACAATTTCATCATCCATCGGTTTGGCGCTTACCAGCAAGGGGCCCACACCACGGCCCAGGGCGGCGCCGGCAGATAGGAGGCGATAATGCGGACTTTGAAATAGTGCGGGAAAGCTGAGTTTGGTGATGTCGAGTCGACCTTCGAGGGCCCATTCGTTCAGGGTTTGCACATCTTCCAGCACCACTTCAAATTGCAGATCACCACTATCGATTTTTCCCGACACCAGCGCATCAAATATAAAAGTATCGTTGGGGCAAGGGCTAAAGCCAAGCGTCAGTTTCATAGCCATTCGGATTTTATGAGGGGCAGCCAGTGCTGCAGGTATTGATTAAGGGAATCGATGGCGGCCGGCAATTGCCATTCTTTCTTGTCGCGCACGCCAACGGTATTGCTGATGGTCCGGATCTGGATAAAAGGAATACCCGATTGCAGGCAGGCAAAATGCAGGGCCGCGCCTTCCATGGTTTCGAGCAAAACACCGCTTTGCTGAAAGCGGCCGATATCTTTGGGATCGGTACTGATTTCATTGACTGTAACAGCGCTGGCCAGGGGAAGCCCCGATTCCTTTAGCAAACGCCTATGCGGATTTACCAGCCATCCTTCCTGAAAAGGGGGCTGGCTTTCGGCCAGCAGGCCAAGCCTGAATACATCCTGGAAACCATCCGCCTCCCAGGCTCCCAGGTCGCCCATAAAATCTTTTTGGATGGCCATTACCTGTCCGGGCTTCCAATCCGGATGAAAACTTCCGGCTACCCCAGCCTGTATCACCAGTTGTGGATGTATTTCGGCGAGGTGACGCCCCAGCCACCAGCCGCTCATCATAGCGCCGATGCCGGTGGTTCCGGTGAAAACGAGGTGCCCACCCAACTGGTTATCATGCGCTTTCAGCCAGGAAAGCGTGGGAGCCAGTTCGGCCCGCGTGGCAGCAATAAGCAAAATGCGCATACTGCAAATATCCGCAAACCCCGGCATTCGCAAGCAAATTGTAACTTTGCGGCCATTTCATGCACTATGGTTTACCTTACAAGAAGCGAACACTTTAACGCGGCACATAAACTCTATAACCCCAACTGGAGCCCGCAACAGAATGAGGCGGTATTTGGCAAATGCGCCAACGAAAACTGGCATGGCCATAACTACGAATTGCTGGTGACCGTAAAGGGCCAGCCCGATCCCGGCACCGGCTTCGTGTTTGACGTAAAAAGGCTGAGCACCATCATCAAAGAACAGATCATCGAAAAGCTCGATCACCGCAACCTCAACCTCGATGTGGACTTTATGCAAGGGAAAATGTGCAGCACCGAAAACCTCGCCATAGCCATCTGGCAGCAGCTAGAGCCCCATTTGCCCGAATCATTGCAATTGCATTGTATTAAGTTATATGAAACGCCGAGGATTTATGTGGAATACTTTGGAGACGTATAACGTAGTACGTATTACGTTATACGTATTACGTTGGGTTTAAGGTTTAGGGTTTAAGGTTTAAGAAGGGATTTTAAGTAGAATAGCTTGCTATTTTTGAAATGAGCTGCGCTAATCTGCGTTGAAATCTGCGCAAATCTGCGGGAAACTCTCCTGAACTTTGAAGCTGTTTAGAATGCCGAAGTATTTCCCGCAGATTTTCGCAGATTTTTTCCGCAGATGTACGCAGATAAGAGGGTTTAGATAGTGCAGGGCAACGGATATGAATTAAATTTCCTGAAGATGAACAAAACGGTTTATTAGCTGTTCCTTGCAATGATCAACAATTGAGAAGAAGTTTTCCGTTATCAAAAATAGCCCTGTTTACGACTGACAAAATCCAGAACCAGTACTTAAAACTTACTACGTAATACGTACTATGTAATACGTAAAACGTAAAACATGTCTCACAAAACTTCCATATTCCGCCGCGAGCATTTCAATTCCGCCCATCGCCTATACAATCCGGCCTGGGATGATGCTATGAACGCGCGGGTATTTGGAAAATGCGCATTACCGAATTATCACGGGCATAACTATGAGCTGGAAGTAAAAGTGACCGGTTATCCGCATCCGGATACGGGTTATGTGATGGATGCCAAAATACTCTCCGATCTTATATGGCGCGAAATACACAGCCGATTTGATCATAAGAATTTGAATCTCGATACAGAAGAATTTCGAAATCTGAATCCCACGGCAGAAAATATTGCGCGTGTGATCTATGATTTATTGCGACCCCATATCGACAGCGACAAGGACTTGCAGGTGAGATTGTACGAAACACCCCGCAATTTTGTCGAATATCCCGCCTGAGTACATCGGGCAAAAACAGTAACTTACTTTTCAAAATCCGGAACATGGCATACAAAAAGCAGGAACATTACGACGAGCAAACCACTTCAGGCTTAATAACGAATTATACCGATGTGTTGAAGCATTTGGGTGAAGATCCGGATAGGGAAGGTTTGAAGAAAACTCCCGAACGCCTGGCAAAAGCCATGCAATACCTTACCCAGGGCTACCAGGTAGATGCGCGTGCCATTCTTAATTCAGCCAAGTTTCACGAAGAAGTGAGTGAGATGATTGTGGTGAAGGATATTGAACTCTACAGCATGTGCGAGCACCATATGCTTCCATTTTTTGGCAAAGCGCATGTGGCTTATATTCCAAACGGATGGATTACCGGCCTGAGCAAAATTGCCCGTGTAGTAGATGCTTATGCTCGTCGACTGCAGGTGCAGGAGCGACTCACGGTGCAGATTATGGAAGCCATACGCGAAACGCTCAACCCTATGGGCGTAGCGGTGGTGATAGAAGCACAACACCTCTGTATGATGATGCGTGGGGTACAAAAACAAAATTCAGAGACCACTACCTCCGCCTTTGATGGAGAGTTCCAGAAAAATTCCACCCGCAGCGAATTTTTGAAATTGATTTCCTCCGATCTCAGCCGCCGATAAGGATTTGATATTTTTTTTTGCCGGATGGCTGCTTTGTGGCATTTTTGTCCCCTAAGCACCCTTATCATGAAACACGCGTATGTTTTTCCCGGACAGGGATCACAGTATCCCGGAATGGGGAAGGATCATTATGAGAATAGCGCATTTGCGAGGAAACTTTTTGAACAGGCCAATGATGTGCTTGGATTCCGTATCTCCGAGATCATGTTTGCCGGCACCGAAGAGGACCTGAAGAAAACGGAAGTAACACAGCCCGCCGTATTTCTACATTCCATTATTGCTTTTCGTACCATTGATTCGGCTAAACCCGATATGGTGGCCGGTCATTCCCTGGGTGAATTTTCGGCACTGGTGGCCAATGGCACCCTTAGCTTCGAAAGCGCCCTTGAACTGGTGATGCTGCGCGCACGCGCCATGCAAAAAGCTTGTGAACTGCAACCCTCTACCATGGCCGCAGTACTGGCCCTGGCTGATGAAAAAGTGGAGGAAATCTGCAAGCAGGTGCAGGATGAAACGGGGGAGGTTGTTGTTCCCGCCAACTATAACTGTCCCGGGCAGCTTGTAATCAGCGGCTCAGTAAAAGGAATAGAAATAGCCAACGAAAGAATGAAAGCCGCCGGCGCCAAACGCGCCCTGGTATTGCCCGTTGGCGGTGCCTTCCATTCACCACTGATGGAGCCGGCGCGAGCCGAACTGCAGGCGGCTATTGAAAAAACCACTTTTCATACACCTACCTGCGCCGTGTATCAGAATGTGGCAGCCAAAGCCATTTTCGACAAAGAAGAAATAAAGCAAAACCTCATTGCCCAACTGACCGGCGCTGTAAAATGGACTCAATCGGTGCAGGCAATGATCGGCGACGGGGCGTCCAAATTCACAGAATGTGGTCCTGGCAAAGTGTTGCAAGGATTGGTGCTGAAAATTGACAAGTCGATGGAAGTGAACGGCATCGCATGATGCCAGCCATCAACCTATCAACAGCATACTTACTTCATAAAACAAATCCCGGCAAAGCCGGGATTTGTTTTATGAAGTAATTTCTATAGAGCAATTCACCCATTCTCCATCCAGCTTCGCTCCGTATTTTTTGTAGAAATTGATAGCAGGTTCATTCCAGTCGAGTACCTGCCAAACCATGCCACTGAATTTTTTTTCGCGGGTTTCTTCCAGCAATTTTTCAAATAACATTTTTCCCAATCCCTTACCCCGCATGGCCTGGGTTACAATCAGGTCCTCGAGATAAAGCCGTTGGCCCTTCCAGGTAGAATAGCGGATATAATAAAGCGCGAAGCCTTCGATACTTCCATCTACTTCGGCCACATAAGCCCACCACACAGGGTGAGGCCCAAATCCACTTTCCACGAAATGGTCAAAATTCACCGTCACTTCATCCGGCGCTTTTTCATAGTCCGCCAGTTCCTGCACCAGTTCCATCAGCCGCCCGCAATCTTCGTGTCGGGCAGGTCGAATATCAATCCCCATTTTCCTTTTTCTTTTTGGTAGCGGTAAAGATACCGTTTGGCTGTATGAACTGCATTTCCTTTACGGCCTTATTTTCATCGCGATTGAATTTTACGCTGTAGCCAGTCAGCTTTTTAAGGCTGAACTGATCATTGCCCATAAACGCACATTCATAATCGGGCTGGCCCGGCACCAACACATACAGGCTTTCATTTTTTACATACACTTTCACCGTAAGTCCACTGAGGTCATAGTCGCCGGTAAATTCTTTCAGGGCTTCCGCATCGAGCGGTTTGCTGCGTGGCTTCCATTCAAACTCGAGTGGTTCCAGCGTGGGTTCCAGTTGCAATTGTGCCAATGAAATGCGACCTGATTCATCGGATTGGAAAACGATGCGCGGACCTGTCGCCTGAGCGCTGGTATCCAGTCCTTCCATTTTATCATATCCTTTAAGGTCGAACACATCATAATGATAATGCCGCAGATAAAGTTTTTCCTTGCCCGCGCGGCCCAGCAAACTGTCTTTCTCCAGGTAAATCTCTATGCTGCCATAACCGGGATGCTGGTAAATACCTTCATAATCGCTCAGCGGATGCGATGGCTTTGTGCCTTCTTTCCGATTTGATTTTGCGGTGGCTTGCGCCTCTTTCTGTTTGGCCTGTGCCTCCTTCGTATTCTTCAGTATCTGCCCATTCCAGTTGATATAGGGCAGGCGAAGCATCCTGTCGGCTATGATGTTGCGCGCGATATTGGGGATATTCGATCCGTTTTGATTGGTTAATACCACGATACCGATACTGTCGGAGGGGAAGAAAGCCACATTGGCGGAAAATCCGTCGATATTGCCCCCATGCTCCACCCGGTAATGACCCCGATAAGAAGAGAGAAACCAGCCCAGCCCATAATTGCTCATATGCAGGTCGGGATTGGGGCTGCCGGGTAATCCGCCACTTACTACCATCTGCGAACTCATGGCCTGCTGCACATAAGATGCGGGCAAAATTTCTTTGCCATTAAATTTTCCGCCCTGTATCCAGCTTATGACCCAATTGGCCATTTCGTGTACACTGCTGTTGATGCTGCCCGCCGGGCCCATGGCATCAATATGATAATAGTCGGTATGCTTGATGATGCTGTCATTTTTTACCATATAACCTTTCGCCGCATCCTCGTCTTTTTCCATTTCTTTTATCGAGGTCACGCTGCGCTTCATCCCCAGTGGGGTCAGGAATTTTTCGCGGATATTCATTTCCCAGCTCTTGCCGGAATATTTTTCGGCCAGCATGCCCTGGAGGAGGAACATGAAATTATTGTATTGCCAGCGCTCCCTTATTCCGGCGCTCGGTTCCTGGTACTGGATTCTTTGTGCCAGGCTGTCGCGGCTTTCAGTGGAAAATAGATACCAGCTGAAATCGTGCCGGGGCAGACCGGTGCGGTGACTCATCATGTCGCGAATAGTAACCTGCGCGTTCATTTCATCATTATAAAAACGCAGCGTGGGCAGGTGTTTGGTAACAGGATCGTCCAGTTTCAGGGTGCCCTGCTTTTCCAGCAAGCCTACCAGCGCACTGGTAAAAGCCTTGGTGCTGCTGCCGATGGCAAACAGGGTATTGGGAGTTACCGGTTTCTTATTCTCCCAATCGCGATAGCCAAAACCTTTACTGTACACCAGTTTATCTTTCTCCACGATGACTACGGCAAAACCGGCTGCATGCCAGTCGCCCAGCAATTTCTGCAGAGCGGTATCCAAACCGGCCAGCCTCTTATCAGCAACAGGTTTAGAACCCTTGCGTTGTGCATCGGCTTGCTGGGAAAAAATAAACAGGGTGAGTAGCAGGAGAAGGTAGCGCATGGTTTTGGTTTTTGGTAAATGAAAGATAAGGGAAAATCATTTGGAAAAATTTGGGGATTCGGGCATTTGTGATCTTGATTTCAATAAGGGCTTTGATTACTTACAGTATAAAGGGCCGGACGATTTGAGTCCGCGTTTCCGTCTTATCTTCGCCGCTTATGGCCGCTTTACGATTTAGCCTGGAACATCGCGATCGGGACTCCAAAGCCCGCGCCGGAAGAATATGGACCGATCATGGAGAAATAGAAACTCCCATCTTTATGCCCGTGGGTACGGTGGGTAGTGTAAAAGCGGTAACGCAGCAACAATTGGAAAAAGACGTGCAGGCCCAGATAATCCTGGGTAATACCTACCATCTTTATCTGCGCCCCGGCCTGCAGGTATTGGAAGCCGCCGGTGGCCTGCACCGCTTCAATGGCTGGAAACGGCCCATTTTAACCGACAGTGGTGGCTACCAGGTTTTCTCGCTCGCTGGTACACGAAAAATTAAGGAAGAAGGCGTTACTTTTCAATCGCATATCGACGGTTCGCGGCATCTGTTTTCGCCGGAATACGTGATGGATATTCAGCGGGTTATTGGTGGCGACATCATCATGGCTTTTGATGAATGTCCGCCGGGTGGTAGCGATTTTGACTATGCCAAAAAATCGATGGAGCTCACGCATCGCTGGCTCGACCGCTGCTGGACCCGCTTCCACAGTACGGAAGATAAGTATGGCTATACGCAAAATCTTTTTCCGATTGTGCAGGGTGGTACGTATAAGGACCTGCGCAAGATTTCCTGCGAAACCATCGCCAGCAAAAATGCTACGGGCAATGCCATTGGCGGGCTCAGTGTGGGTGAACCCGAACCGGTGATGTACGAAATTTGCGACTGGTGCTGCGATCATTTGCCCGCCGAAAAGCCGCGCTACCTGATGGGAGTGGGCACACCCTGGAATATTCTGGAATGTATTGGCATGGGCATCGATATGTTTGATTGTGTAATGCCTACTCGAAATGGACGCAATGCCATGTTGTTCACTACACAGGGCGTTATCAATATCGACAATAAAAAATGGGAATTTGATTTTTCGCCGATTGATGAGGGTATCGATTGCGAACTCAGTCATTATTATACCAAAGCCTATCTCCGCCACCTGATGAAGGCGGGCGAAATTTTGGGACTCACGATCGCCAGCATCCACAATCTGGCCTTCTATTTGTGGCTGGTAAAAGAAGCGCGCAAAAAGATCAGCGAAGGCAGTTTCGAAAGCTGGAAGAAGGAAATGGTGGAGCGCCTGCGCACTAGGCTTTAGCCTGGATCTTGCTATTTTAGCGGGTGGCGGGTAGATTGTTTTTGGCAACAACAGGAACTGTTGACTCAAATTATATAAACCAACCTTCCTATGTCCTCATTCTTTATTGATCTGCATTGCCATCCGCAATACCGGCCTTTTGCACGTTCCTTTCGGGGTGGCGCAAACCCTGACCGGCAAAGTGAATCGCCCTCGCATAAGAGCAATCTCTGGCATTACGATCCGCCCCGACCGACGGATAAATTGCTGAATTATTTTGTAGGCATCACCAAATTCTCGCAAAATAATCTGACCGCGGCACTCTATGGCCGGCTTTGGGTGCTTTGCCTTGGCATGGGTACCCCCGAGAAATATTTTTTCCGCAATAAACTGGGCACGGGTCCCATCAGCGACCTGGTGGATGATTTTGTGACCGAGTTCGGTAAACCCCGCATCAATGCCATTGAAGCCATGCAGGATTATTGGAAAGACTTTGCCTATGAAATGGCATTTTTGGAAGATGGTATTGATCATCCCGTAAAGATTGACGGCCATTGGTACAGCTATCATATTCCCCGCAACTTTGCTGAATTGCAACAAATCATGCAGGCCAATGATGCGGATGATTCCGGAACAAAATCATCCCATCCCATCCGGCTTTGCATCATTCCGACAATTGAAGGATTACATGTACTCAACTGCGGCCTGGAACAACCCTGCGACCCGGCGACCGTGCTGGCCAACGCACGAGCGCTGAAGCAAATGGACCATGCGCCCTGGTTCGTAACCTTTGCCCACCACTTCTACAACGAACTCTGTGGCCATGCCCGTAGCCTCCGCAGGCAGATTGGAAAGCTCACCAATCAGGAAGAAGGAATCAATTCGGGGTTCACCACGCTGGGCGAGCAGGTGCTGGATGTTTTACTCGACAATAGCGCAGGACGGCGGATCCTAATCGACATAAAGCATATGAGCCCATTGGCGCGGCAGCAGTTTTTGCAATGGCGGAAAACGAAATACCAGTCGGCCATACCGGTGATTATCAGCCACGGCGTAGCCAATGGCCTGCCGCGACCGGGCGCCACGGTTTCCGATTATCCGGAATTGGGAAATGATTTTATTGTGCCCATTGAGGACGAAAAAGGAGGCGATGGAGAATGGAAGGACCACAACGGCATAAATTTTTACGATGAGGAATTGCTGGAAATGGTACGTAGCGAGGGGATATTGGGCCTGCAACTCGACGAACGCAGACTGGCCAATGATGCGGCCCTGCGAAAAGTGAAAAATTCGCTATTCCGCCATAAGATTATGCACTACCGGAGTGAGCTGGTTTGGAAACAGGTGCAATACATCGGGGAATTGCTCGACAGGAATGGCCTCTTTGCCTGGGCACATGTGGCGATCGGTTCCGACTACGACGGGCTGGTGGATCCGCTCAATGGCTTCTGGACCGCTGAGCAGTATGATGAACTGGCGGGTTACCTGGAAAGGCATGCCTACAATTATTTTCGCGATCAGGCTTCGCAACGCCTGCAGCATTCGTTCAATCATATCGGGGCCGATGAACTCATTCACCGCATATTTCATCAAAACGCATGGGATTTTCTTCGCCGCTGGTTCTGATCCGGAGTGATTTTTAACCCTTTTTTCCCGGGGAATTCACTTACTTCGCATGCCGGTAGGCCTGCACGGTCGACCGAGGGGAAAAATACACGAATGGGCAAACTGGATTGGTATATTTTGAAAAAACTGCTGGTCACTTTTTTCTTCTGCATGATGCTGTTTACCGTGGTGGCCGTGGCGGTGGATAGCAGCGAGAAGGCTGATGATTTTGTGAAATCGGGCCTCAGCAGTACCGAGATTATTACCCGCTATTATTTCGGATTTGTACCGCATATTTGGGGACTACTTTTTCCGCTTTTCGTATTTATTGCGGTCATATTTTTTACCAGTAAAATGGCGGTTCGCTCAGAGATCATTGCCATTTTGGCCAGCGGCACCAGCTTCAACCGTATGTTGCGACCCTATATCCTGGGCGGAACTTTTCTTGCATTCATGTTGTGGTTAGGCAACCGTTACCTGATTCCCAGGGCCAATGAAATCCGAAGCAATTTTCAATCGAATTATGTGGATCCCAACAGCGGCTTCCGGCAATCCGGGGAATTTGGCTGTTACCAGTGCTTTTATCAACGCGTTGACAGCAATACCTATATCGGCATAAAAAATTTTGATACCGCCTCCAAAACTGCCGGGAAATTTTTCATGGAAAAAATGCAGGGGGATAGGGTGATTTACAACTTGCGTTCCAACAGCCTTCGCTGGGAGGCAGATAAAGAGCAATGGATGTTGTTGCGGGCGGTGGAACGCTTTGTGGATAGTCTGGGTGAGCGCACGGCGGTGCACGACACATTCCGTTTCAAGATGGCTCTTCGGCCCGACGAACTGATAAAGGACGATTATCTGAAAGATAAACTTACCACACCTGAACTGAAGGAATATATTGCCCGGGAAAAATTGCGGGGGCGCGAGGGCTTAAGCGCCCTACAGGTAGAGCGCTACCGCCGTACAGCCACACCCGCGGCTGTGTTGTTGTTAACGTTAATAGGTGCCGTAATAGCCAGCCGTAAAACCCGTGGCGGCAGCGGCATGCACCTGGCTCTCGGTATTATCATAGCGGCACTATTTATCCTTTCCGACAGATTCTCTACCGTATTTGCCACCAAGGGCAATCTGCCGCCTCTTCTAGCCGCCTGGATTCCCAATCTCGTGTTCACCCTGGTGGCCTGGCGATTGTATAGGAAAGCGCCGAAATGAGTATTACGTTATACGTTTTACGTAATACGTTTTGTTGAGGGTTTAAGGTTTAAAGTTTAATGTGCTTACTGGTAGGCCGGATCATATTTCCACAAAATCCAGTTTATGAAGAATACCCCCCAAATTTTAAACTTTCAACCTTAAACCCTAAACCCCACGTAATACGTACTACGTAAAACGTACAACGTAATACGTCTCCCGAACTTTCCATCGACTTAATTTGTTCTGCCAACGTGCATTAGTTAACTTTACGGCTTTCACTCAGCACCTGAATTTTAATAAACCACTTGTCATGGGAATACTCAAAGACCGGTTCAAGGCCAAGGCCGACCAGATGGCGGCAGAGATTAAAGATTTATTAAAAGAACATGGAAATAAGGAAATCGGCACCGTGCAGCTATCGCAGATTTACCAGGGCATGCGGGGCATTACCGGGCTGGTGAGTGAAACCTCCCTGCTCGATGCGCAGGAAGGTATCCGTTTTCGCGGCTATTCCATTCCCGAGCTAAGGGAAAAACTGCCCAAAGCACCTGGTGGTAGCGAGCCCCTTCCCGAAGGGCTTTTTTACCTGATGCTGATTGGCGACCTGCCCAGCGAAGAAGATGTGCAACACCTGACATCCGTATGGCAGCGCAGAAGCCATGTACCTAATCATGTTTTCCATACCATTGATGCCCTGCCCCTGAATGCGCATCCCATGACGCAGTTTGTGGTGGGAGTGATGGCCCTGCAAACCGAAAGCCAGTTTGCCCGCAAATATGCGGCCGGTATGAACAAAAAAGATTACTGGGAAGCGGCTTTTGATGATTCCATGGACCTCATCGCCCGTCTCCCTCGTATAGCAGCTTATGTATATCGCCGTCGCTATAAGGGTGGTGACCATATTCAACCCAATGGATTGCTCGATTGGTCGGGCAATTTTGCGCATATGCTGGGTTTTGAAGATCCCAAGTTTCAGGAGTTGATGCGGTTGTACATGACCATTCATGCCGATCATGAGGGGGGGAATGTTTCCGCACATACCACGCATCTCGTGGGTTCGGCACTCAGTGATCCTTATCTGAGCTTTGCTGCGGGCATGAACGGACTGGCGGGTCCCCTGCATGGCCTGGCCAACCAGGAAGTGGTGAAATGGATTTTTGAAATGCAGGAAGAACTGAAGACCGATCGCCCCACGCAGGCACAGATAAAGGAATATGTCGAGAAAACCCTGGCCGAGGGCAAAGTGGTGCCCGGTTATGGCCACGCGGTATTGCGTAAAACCGATCCGCGCTTCACAGCGCAGATGGAATTTGGCAAGAAGCATATGCCCGATGATCCGCTGGTACAAACCGTTTGGAATGTATATGATGTTGTTCCCGGCATCCTGCAGGCGCTGGGCAAGGTAAAAAATCCATGGCCCAATGTGGATGCGCATTCCGGCGCTCTGCTCGTGCACTTCGGCATGAAGGAATATGAATATTATACGGTGATGTTTGGTGTGAGCCGCGCCCTTGGCGTACTCGCCAACCTTTGCTGGGCACGTGCGCTGGGCTTCCCCATCGAGAGACCTAAATCGGTAACAACCGATCAGGTGAAGCGATGGTTGAACAATCAGGATGAGATCTGGGGAGAATAATCCCCACAACATACAAGGGAGGACGCGAGTCCTCCCTTAATTTTTTTTGGTATGGTTTTTTGGACTCTTTAAGCGTAAACAAATTCCTTAACGCTTAAAATGAAAGAGTATGACTAGCCGTAACAAAGTATTATTGGGGATTCTGGGGGCTGCAGCTGCCGGGGTCGTTATTGGAATGTTGATCGCGCCTGAAAAAGGCAAGGATATGCGTAAGAAAATTAAAAAGACCGCTGGAGACTGGGCCGACAACCTGGGCCATCTCTGGCAAAGAGGTAAGGCTGAAGCAGAAGAGATGGCAGAAGAAGTGAAGGAAAAAGGCCGCCATGCCAAATCAGCCGCCGAAGAAAGAGTGAATAAGCTGAAAGAATCTTTGGCTTAACTTTAGAGTGCCGCCGCCCGGGCGGGATCAGCCAACTGCAAACCAATAGCAAGCGCCATGGATGAATTAAGGGAAAAGACCGCCGACCTGCTCGACCATGCCGAAGACATGGCCGAAACCTATTATAAACTCGCCGTGGTTAACGTGACCGAGAAGGCCAGCAATGTGGCATCGGTAACCGTGATGATGGTGCTTACGGGTGTACTCGGTTTGCTGATCCTGTTTTTTCTGGGCCTGGCCCTGAGTTGGTGGCTGGGCGACATTATAGGCAGCCGCATAGGAGGATTCCTCCTGGGGGCTGCCTTTTTTCTGCTAATGCTGGGCCTGCTCTGGCTTATTTGCCAGCGAGTATTATTGCCCCGTATTCGAAACAGCATTATCCGCAAAGTGTATGAGCAGCAGGATTAAAACATACGACGACCTGAGGCTGGAAAAGCGCCGTCTGGAAGCTCTCCTCAAAGCGCAGAAGGAGTTGATTCGTCATGATATTGATGAATTGAGAGAGGAATTCGCGCCTATGCAGCGGGCCGTGCATTTTGTAAGCAAGCTCAGTACCCGCGATGCGAGCAATCCCATTCTCACCGGCCTTTCGGATATGGTAATTGATCTGGTCGTGAAGAAAGGCCTCCTGGCCCGTGCGGGATGGCTTACCAGAATTGCCATTCCCTATCTCACCAAAAACTTCTCTTCGCATTTTCTGGCCGAATACAAAGATGTACTCCTGGCCAAACTTGCCGAATGGCTCAATAAAGGCTCTGATAAAGCCCATCAAAATGGCCAAACGGACCAGCCCCTGGCCGAAGAGAAAAATCAGGCCTGATTGTTTTTCCAATTACGAAAAACACTATTTTTGCCACCCGTTTCACGGAATGGGGGATTAGCTCAGTTGGCTAGAGCGCTTGCATGGCATGCAACCGAATTTTGGATTTTGGCTGCTATATCTGATTAAAAATCATCAAATTAGAAGCGAAAAAATTTTTAAAAATTCTTTGCTAAAACTGCGGTAAAACCAGCGTTTTGATAACCTTTGATAGTCTTTGAAATAATTGGGGGATTAGCTCAGTTGGCTAGAGCATCAGCATGGCATGTTGAGGGTCATCGGTTCGAATCCGATATCCTCCACCCAATATAAAGGCGGTTCAGTTTGGACTGCCTTTATTGTTTTAAGCCCGACTCTATCCTACTTCTTCGGGCTAATTCGTTAGCCGGATTGAGAATGTAACAATGGCGTATTTGATTGTACATTTACCCTACAAGCCTAAATCCTGGATAAATGTATTTGTCAAAAATTACTATTACCCATTTTCGAGGTATTGAACATCTGGAGGTGTGTTTTTCTCCAAAAATCAACATCATTATCGGTGAGAATGGAAGATGTAAGTCTGCCCTAATTGACGCTATACGTCTACTTTATAATCTTGGAGAACCGATTAAGGAGATATCAGTTACAAAGGAGGATTTCTTTGAGCGCATTACCGTCGCGGACGAGACTTTTTCAGTATTTAAAGAAGAAGTAATCAAGATCAGCTATGAGTTCCGGGGATTGACTCCCGACCAAAAAGGAGCATTTTATGAATACATGGTAGTTGATCCGGTAAATCCTGACAACGATTATGCAAAAATTGACTTGCAGTACAAGCAGGATAAAAGGTACCCCATTTTCTCCTACAACACCGGCAACATTGATGGACAGAAAGCCGACACCAATACTTTTCGACTGTTCCAACACTATTACCTCAGTGCTTTGCGAGATAGTACCCGTGATTTGTTAAGTAACCGAAACAATATACTAGGCAAGGTCATTAAGAGGCTTGTTGATAGAAAGAACTCTGAAGAGGAAATCAAGAATATTATCAAAGAGGCTAACACAAAACTACTGGCAAGAGAGGAAGTGACTTCGACTCGCCAAAGTATAAACGATAATCTTGATAATATTTATAAGAAGGTCAATCAGAGTCAAATTGGGCTACAAATTGAACAGTCCCGGATAGACTACATTGTGAATGCGATTAAACCCTACTTACCACATGATTGGAAGAATCACTCCGCAGAAGGCTTTAACCTTTGGCAAAACAGTCTTGGGTTCAATAATCTGATTTACATCGCAACTGTACTCGGCGATATTAAAGAAAGGGTCAAGGATGATGCTATCCCACATTTTTCGTTGCTGATCGAAGAGCCGGAAGCGCATATCCATCCTCAGCTACAGTTGAGCCTCTACAGTTTTTTAAAGGAAGCTAACAGTGCTGCCAACAGCCAACTTTTTATTACTACCCACTCTCCGACACTTACCTCTAAGGTGCCTTTCGATAATTTGATATTGCTCGAAAAGAATGCGTATATCGTCAGTGAATCTTTTGTCGACCGGGCTACTGAAAACATTATTCAGGATACTAAAAAGGCCGTGCCTTTGATCCAGGAAGCGATTGATCAAAAAAAAGATCAGCTGCAACGATACATTGATGTAACAAAATCCCAGCTGTTTTTTGCAAGGAGTTGTCTATTTGTGGAAGGAATATCTGAGGAGCTTTTGATCACCGCATTTGCGCAAGTGGAAGGGTTTTCTTTGGAAGATTATCGAATAGAGCTGGTAAACGTAGACGGTGTTTCGTTTTATCCATTCCTTTTCCTTTTTAATAGCAGCGATGACAAGAAGCGAATCCCTAAGAAAGTGGCGATCCTCACGGATGATGACCGATTCCCGGAGTCCAAGGAGAAAGAGTACAAATTGGAAAAGCTGGTAGAAAATAACTATCAACAGCTTCATATTTTGCACGGTCATCTAACCGGGGCGGCTGTAAGAAGCCGGGTTAGCAATCTCAATTCGGTAAAAAACAATCAACCTCTTATTGATATTCACTTTTCCTATCAAACTTTGGAATATGATCTTTGCAGAACTAATGTAAGGGGTACAAAAACTGAATGCCAAAACAACTTTTTGTATAAATACATATCAGTGAAATGCCCTAAAGAAATAATCGAAGTCGCAGCATACCTAGATACGCTCGGAGAAAATCTAAGTGCTGATGAGCAGGGTAAGCTGGCAATTCTCCTTTGGAAATCGCTCCCTGATAAGGCTATTTTCTCACAAAACCTTGCACTCCATATTATCAATAACCTGGCCGAAGCAAGAGGATCATTTATAGTGCCTGCGTATATCAAAGGAGCCTTTAATCATTTAAGAAACTGATATGGAGTTTCAAATAACCGCTCAACGACAGGCATATTTAGCGGCAAGAGGCAGGATTATTCTCAATGCCTGCCCCGGCAGCGGAAAAACGACCTGCATTGTACATAAGCTTGCATCGCTTCAAACAGAATGCCTTCAGTTAAATGGTAGACATGCCGGTATAGCCTGTTTGTCTTTTACTAATGTAGCGAAACATGAAATTATCAGCAAGTATAAGAAATTATATGGACTGGATTTAGACTACCCTCATTTGGTCTCTACTATTGACAGTTTTTTTAACCAATACATCACTTTGCCTTTCTATAATCTACTGAACAAAGATTTTAAACGTCCAAAGATTGTAGACGAAAACTCTGTTATTGACAATGCTTTTAAGATATATTATCGAAAAAATGGCGTATTGAATGAAGGAATTAGTTATCCGTTGAATACATTTAAGAACAGGCAAGGGCGGGCTCTTTACAGATCATACCCGCCAAGTACGATTTGGGTGGATGTAAATGGTAAATTTAGTTTTGAAGGAAAGACCCCTGATTCGGCGACTGTTGATCCTACAGTATTTCAAGAATATGGTAGTGCGGTGTTAACAGCTAAAATGAGAAAGGGGTTGATCACCAGTCTTGATTCCGCCTTCATTGCTTTGCATCTCATCAATAAGCACGAGCGTATAGGTCAGTGGTTGGCGAAACGGTTCCCGTATCTGATTGTTGACGAGGCCCAGGACAATTCCGAAATACAGCATGCCATTTTTGACAAACTAATCTCATTGGGTCTTACAAATATTGAGATGATCGGAGATCCTTATCAAAGTCTTTACGAATGGCGGGACGCGAAGCCTCAATTATTCCTGCAAAAATATTCAGATGCTACGTGGACTGGCTTGCCGCTAAGCCAGAACCGCCGCTCAGTGCAAAGAATTATTGATTGCTTCAGCATTGTAAGACACCCCAACGATGAGGCAATTACTACTATAGATGTGCATGATTTGGGAATACCTGTTTTTGTATATAAGTACGATTCCTCTAATCCAGCGTTGATAGTTCGCCATTTTGAAGAAAAATGTGTCGAGCATAATTTTACCAAGAATCATATTGTAGTTAGAGGACATGGTCTTAGAAATAAAATGCTCGGTAATACATCTGATGTGAACCCCTGGAAAACCATGTATCCTTCCCGGTTGTTAAGAATCCGGCATCATTTTGAATCTAACGAGGTAAAAGATGCCGTGAATGAATTGCGAAGGTTTGTTATTGAACTGCAAAACCCTCTGCTTGACTATAGTGCTTTGCAAGATATGTACAAAAATCTCAAGGATGACTATACGTTTAACGGCCGGCTTTATGCCTTTCTTTATACAATTCCGGGGACAGCGCTTTCGTTTGAGCAATGGACGGCTGATGCGATTACAGCGTTGCAGACTTCTTTCGGTATTGATGCAACTACGACATTTTTATTTAAGCGACAGATCGTGGGGCATACAATGGCTCTTTTGAAGCAACAAAGTGTTAATATCTTCTTTAATAAATCAGCCAGCAACCAGTATAATATCCCCATCACTACAATTCACCAGGTAAAGGGTGCAACACTTGATGCGATATTGTATTTTTTTGATGAGGATAGTACAGGGCAAAGCGTGTCATTTAAAGATTTTAAGCAATCTGCAGGATTTCCGACGGAGAAACAGCGCATGATTTATGTTGCTTGTTCTCGACCTAAACAGTTGCTTGCCTTAGCTTTCCCTGAAAAAGTTAGCGATGAAGATATTCAGAAGAAATTCGGGAAAGATGTCAGAATTGAAAAGCTAAAGTAGATGATTTAATTTGAATATTACAAATGAGTAGTTTTTCGCATTTGACTGTTTTGCAATTCTATCAAGGAGAAGGTCTTTAAACGAATTGGTTTCTGCCTGCAATAATTCATGATTATTGATTATCTCACAGTGAACTGTCTTTCCTATAAAAAAATCTTGAAAAAATCCGGGTTGACAGAATTCTATGGAAAACTGAAATCGTTAAAGGATGGAGATCATCGGAAATTATATTTTTTGGTCACCTTGTTTGGTCATGATTTCCTGATACTCCGTGCTTGCCATGAACGCTTTCAGGTTGGTAACCGTTTTTCGTAGCAGTTTTTCATAATACTCGAATAGCAGATCTATGGTAGACTGGAATGGTTGGAGCCACGGTTGCTCTGCTTCATCCACAAAATTGGTAAGGAATTGCCGGTAATACGATAACCGTTGCAAGGCCGGAGGATGGCTATCCTGCTTGGCAAACTCCGGCCTTAACTGTTCCTGCAGGTGGAGAAAATGAAAAAAGAGCTCCGGCCCAATTAACGTGAGCCACTGACCGTTTTCACGGAATAGTTTTTCAACCTGGTTTAATCCATGCAGGTCTGCCATGTGTTCTTCGCGCCACTCGGTTTTCATATCGCCCCTGAACGCTGGTTTTTCACTCGTTTCCTCTAAATCGCCGTGCCAATAGTGTCCCATTTCATGGGAAAAAATAAATAGTTCGATGCTCTCCACTAAATAGGCGGTGATATATTCTTGCAGTTGGCTGTCACTAAAATACTGCGGACTGTTACCGGGTTTGTGAAAGACGCAACAGTACAATCCCATCACTGTTCTTTCAGCGGTCTTTTTATCTTCCACCAGACGGGCATGTAATTCATTTTTTTCGATAGGAAGAAATAAATGCGGAGCCTGCTCTGTAAAGGGCAGTGATTGTGCAATGATTTTACAAAGGAGCAAACACGCCAGAAACAGTTCCCCGTCAAAAAGAATGAAGCTCGCTTTTAAGTCAGGCTTTGTAATAATTTCTGCGTTGATTTCCCCTGAGAAGATCGTGCCCAGGTATATATGTTCGGGTGGCGATTGACCTGTATTAAGCTCGTAATATTTAGCGGCAATGGTTTTTAAAATTTCATAGTTCGAAGCAGATTCATATTCGGTGTGCAGCACAGTAGAAGTAAAAGCTGCATTCTTCATTTCAATTTCTATATCCAGTTTTTGCTCTTCATCGAGATCGGTTTTTGTTTCCAGGTAAGCATCGACAACTGAACAAAATTTTTCTGATTCATTGCCGGTAAATTTCGATTGGTAGTTATCACCAAAACGTTTCTTTACATAATGTAACTGGTAACCCTTCAACCAGTCTATCGCGTCTTCTTTATTCATTTTCGTTTGATGGTTTCTGCAATAAGTGTAGGAAAATCAGCGTCTTTAAAATTTTGCCTTAGTTCTTTTAATTGCCTGGGTGACATCCGGGCAATGTCGTCTGCAAATTGCAGCACTTCTTTATACACGGGCGTTGTTCTGCGCATTGCTTCTTCGTATTCCTCCCGAGTAAGGTTTGCTGGTTGCAGGATACCATTTTTATAATCTGTATATAGACCTCGTTGTTTTAATTGATCGGCCGTCTGCCACCATTCATAATTTCCTACAGCGGGTAGTATGGTGATCACTGCTTTTAACAGGTTTGCCAAAATGTTTCTCCGGAAGTGATTGTTTTTAATATCATAAATGTACCGGACTACCATCCAGATAGAAAACGTATCCCGGATAATGTTGTGCCGCGGCAGGTGATATTTAAAGATTCCCTGCACTTCTTTTATTTTTCGTAAATCAAAATCATGACCTTCCAGTAAAAGACAGAGCCCTTTGATGGCTTCTTCCGTTCCAAGTATCAGATGGGTAATTGCTTTGCCGAAATAATTGTTTTCAGCCAGCAGTTCAGCTGTTTTGAAAAACTCCGCTCCGTTATCCATCACCGACTGATAAACGCTCAGGCATTCGGCAGGGGTAAGATCTAAAAAGCCACGATTCGTACTCATAAGTTTATTGTCCTTTTAACCAATATTTCTCCAGATCGTCAAAGGTTCATTCTCTCCGCAGCAATTTAAAAAGACAGGTGGAATGGTAAGTGAAATTCCGCCGCTGAAATCAAATGTAAAATATAAGACATAGCGACCTATTGGTGCAATGTCAATGTCCCCCACCATTTTACTATATACTTCTGCATCAAATTTGGCGGCCACTTCCGCCGGTATCTGCAAAGGCTGTTGCAACGGATAAATATTTTCCCCCAGCTTTTTCATGTAAAGTCTGTATTTAAATACACTGTTCAATGCGGCGGCCTGCGGTATGCCACTTAACCCACTGGGTAAATGCTTTACATACATCCGGATTGTTTTCAAAACAACTGTATTCGGAAAATGATTGATCAGCGTAAAACTTATCACCGGTATTTCAGGTTTATTACTATCTCCTTTATAAAAGCAATGTTCTTTTTCCTGGTACCAGCGGCACTGTTCTTCTGCGATAACAGCGGATACAAATTCAATTTTAACGTGACGGTTCAGGGCACTGATCTTGGCGGCTCTTACCATTTCCATCGTGATATCCTTCTTGTCAATTTTTGCATGGCAGGTCGGGCAAACGGACAGTAAATTGTTTTTGTCGTGATGCGACGGATCTTCATCGATGTGATGGAGATGGAATACACCGACATCCAGAGAAGAACAAAAAGGGCACCGTGAATTTACTTCCTGTAATAGTTCCGCCATGAGCTTAGTTCGTTGTGGAATGGAGGTTCTTGTCTTTTTGTTGGCAGCATTTTTTTTCGACATGGTTTATTAATTATGATAATTCATCAACGAGGTACAGTAGTCGCTTAACTCCTTCAGCACAGCCTGCTTTTCGATAAACAATGAACTAGCTGACTTAATTATACTTTTTATATACAATTACATTCTCGCGATACAGGTAAGCAGTAGAATTTCCCTTTTCGATTTGTTTATCCAGTAACCACAAAAAATCGGTAATCAACCGCTGGTCTTTTTTTATGGTTGCAATATGATCTACATACAGCAGCTTGATAAACTGATTAAGGTGCTTCACACTAATTTCTTCCAATTGCCTAATATCCTTTTTTAATAGTGACACTATCCAGGAAATACCGGATGGTAAAAATTCAGTATTTCCAATAGTGGAAAGTATTTTAATCGCCGAGGAGATTCCCGGAGGTCCGATAAACTGTAATAGCTGATGATATTTTTCACTTTTCCCTTTCAATATGTCAGAATCCCTGAATTCCATTGACCATGAATACTCTGTATTAAGTAGCAAAACCCTGGCGAAATAGGGCGCTTCTTTTAGCTGGATGGTGGATGCAAGGTATTCCCATAATATCCAGAATCTTTCTATCAGTATACTTTGTTTGCCAGGATCTTTACCTGAGCGAACAGCATCATCGACTTTGTATATGACATTATCAAGTGTACGGAGGACAAACTCAATGGGGTCATTATGGTGATAATGGCTGCTAGAGGTGGCTTTGGAAACAGATACGAGCCCATCTAGTAACTGTTTGGCAAATAAGATATCCGTGTGAAGTAGTACTTCGGCAATGTATTTCTCAATGGCAAAGACCCCCTCATGGTGTATTTGTTTTCCACTCCTTCGTGGGCCAAAACTATGATCGGTATCGAGGGGTAGGTCAATGGCAATCAGTTCCAGAAAACGAAGCAAATATATTTTATACTCATCCCGTTCAACGCCAGTAGGGATAATAAGCAGTGCATTTAGCAAGATGTATCCCTCAGATGTATCGAAGGAAAGTTTATTGCTATCAGTTTTCTTTATACTGGAACTCTTACAAAGCCTTTCAATAAACTTAAATTCCTTGGTGCGGGATTTTTCAAAACGGTTTCCATCCGGATCATCATAGAAGTAGGGGTTCTTTTTTTTGAATACCGCTAATTGCACGAGCATCGACCATAGTTTGTGAAAGATTTCAGGATGAACAGCAGCAAACACGTTCCTGAAATAAGCATTCAGCTTTTCCCTGTCGTGTTCATGAAAAGGGGATGCCAGTACGTAGCCCGCTAAAAAAGTAAGCTCCAGCACATCTTCTGTGTCAGTAACAGTGGGAAGCAAGAGATGAAGTGATTTGAGTGCTATATCCTGCTCCATATAGTTGTACAGGGCAGGTTGGTTAAAATCATAATTTCTTAAACCACCCAGGATATAACCGATGGTAATTGCGATGTGCTGTACACACCAGCTTTTTTGATCGTCGGTAAGCTGCTCGGAAAAATCCCTGATTCCAATGACAGCAAATGTTACTGGCTTATCAAAGCGGGTATCAAATTTTTCAAGCGTAGTGTAATAAGTGTAATACTCCACCCATTTTTCATAATTAAGCAGTTCAGTACCATCAAATACTTTGGCGAGTACCTGTGAATGCGAGGCCGCAGTATTGACAGCATCCATCTCCGGTTTGCCGGTGTCAATAAATGCCGCCACTTCTTCATCATACCCAGGTTGAATTTGAAACTGTCCTGTTTCGGGCTGATGATCGGTTACCACCCATTTCCGGCTATCGATCTCATGAAGTTTCTTTTTCCATATAATGTCATTCTCCTGTAATTCGCCCCACAGTTTGTCGAGTATTGCAAACAAAGGATCATTGAAAGTTTTGATCGTAAACTGGTAATCGATCAGAAAACCACCAAAACCATCGTGGTAGCGTGTTCGGTGCAGTAATTTGTTGGAATTAATCCTTATTTGCTGCGCACCAGGAATCTCTTCATCATAGAAAGCAAACGTGCTGTGTTCCCTCGTGGCACGTTGGTAATCCCAATGATACATTTCCTTTATTGACAACAAAGGTAAAAACGAATCTCCTACTGCCTTTGGATAAGCCATCGTTACGCTAGCGAGGACTCCGGTTGTCATCACACTATTACTATTGCGTAATATGTAGTCAAACGAAAATTTCAGAGCATCCTTATTGGCTGAAGAGCCATCCGCCGCCATATCCAGCAGTATTTTTTCAAGCGTCATCAGCAGGCTCTCCAGTAAGTAATCGGTAACACTGATACCTCTGTAAGCTACCCATAGTTCCCAGCCGGCCCATTGTTTCACTTTTGTTCCATCTGGCATGGTAATTTCAATTTCAGTTACCTCGTGTTTATAATCGCAATCAGCCTTCACATAGTGATCAACACTATAATTAATGAATGCTGTTATAAAGTTGATCGCTTTAAAAGGATGGAACATTGAAATTGTGTAAACAGGAGTTTTATAGATGCCGGAGGGATTAAATCCAAATGTGCTGTTGATACCCCAGCAATGCTCTTTACTGATAGAACTACGAAAGGACTTAAACATAATATTTTCTTCATCATTTCTTGGTTTTGGGGGCACATACTTCCATTGCTTTATCAGGGCCTCCAAAATCAGATCTGGTAAGACATAGGCCATCTGGTGTTTGGCAGGGCCATAACAAAGCTTCTTTAAAACGAGATCATAAATCTTATCACTATGGAAGCTGCTGTGTCGTTCGATTTTGGAAAGGCTACGGTGGACAAGATCTGTAATCTCGTCTTTAGAAATCATGGCCAGGTTAAAAAGCATCGTGACCAGTAGCTTCTTATTGTCGGCATTGTTGTGGTTGTCCCAGAACTGGCTTTTCTTTTCGGCCTGATTGATATAAAACAAAATGATCTCTTTGGCGGCTTCCAGCTCCGGTTTGTCTCTTGGGTATAGAAAAATAAGTCGATAATCCCAATCATATAGAAATTTCATGATAGCCGCGCGGAGGTGATTCAATACAGCAATATGCTTTTGAATAAAGAGCAACATTTGTTCCCATCCGGAACCAACTGGCATCAGGACGGGTTGTTCACTGACCTCATAATTGGCTTCCCGGCAAGTCGTCTTGATGATGTGCATACACCTGTTCAGGAGTACAGCTTTATTTTCCAGCAGCGTGGTTTCAAAAATTGAAAAAAATGGAGCGCAGTTATCCGATTTAAAAACGGCCACCAATAATTCATCAGACCAATAGCCTTCAATAGTGGAATCGGACAAACAGGCTTTGATAAGCGGAACCATTTTGTCCATTCCTTCTGTTAATTGATCCTCGACCCATAATCGAAATGCCCGCCTTATTGCAGGTTCATTTCCTATTGTTTTAAAAAAGCTGTTGAAATCAGTATGGTCATCAAAGCTACTAGATACAAACCTGGTGAGCGCCCAATCTTCCAGAATATCATGAGAAGGAGCATACTTTCGTTTAGTATCTTCCTGAAAAATGATGTCGTCATTCTCCAACTGGTCAATTGCTTCTGCATCTCCGTTCACAGGTTTTGCAAACAGTACCATTTCCCTGGCTCTGTTGACAGCAATTTCTAAAAATGCTTTTTCCCGTTTGGCGGGTAAGCCACCAACCCTGTAAGCCGCATTACAGACAAGGGAAGTCCATAGTTTTTCTTTAAACTCAGCAAGGGTCGATCCAGAAAAATCCTCATGATGTAACCCGATTGCTCTTATCGTAAAGTCCAAGTATTTGGGACTTGATAATAAAGACCGAATGTTATTATTTTTTAACGCCGCGGCAAGGACGGGGAAATGAGATACTGCTTTATTAAGCTCTTCCTCTGTCAACACGGGTACCTGTATTACTTTTAAGGTTTGCGTATCGATCCCGAATTTCTGAACAAGCAGTTCGACTGCATAGGTGCGTGAGGTGCAGACAATTTTGATGTTGTGCTTTTCAGCGAAGCCAAGCAGTTGCTTAAATGCGCTATCCGGATCTGCATTCTCCAGCAATTTTTCCAGACTGTCAATAAAAATGATCTTGTCAGGTTGTAACGCCAAACAGGAAAAAATATCAGACAGAGAATCCGTGATACCCAACGCACTCATTACATTAGAGAGATGGGGTTGGTTAAACTGGTCCGCCCTGAATACAAAAGACGCAAGAGTCGAACGATCAGCAGCAAGACACTGTTTAACCGCAACAGATTTACCGACTCCTGGCTTACCAGTAATAATGGTGAGGGGATGGATAAACATTGTGGCAGTAATGTTTTCCAGTAAAGCCGGACGGTTAATATGAAGAGAATGCAGATCAGAACCGATTGTAGGTTTGAGCGGCAACAGAACAGCTTCGCTATCTTCTTTTAATTTGGTTACAGCTTTATAAGCATGGTTTGTTTTAGCAGTATCGAAATCGCTGTATAATTCAGCTAATTGCGGCGAATGACAATCAAAACTTGCTCCCGATGGATTTGATTTTGCGACCACGGCTATCACCGCATTCCAGATATCTTTTTCTGAAATTGTGGACGAAGGATTTCTGCCCAGCTTTATCAGGTTCAAAAAATAAGTTTCATCAACGCTTCCTTCATTCAAAAAATCATACCCAAGAATATCGACAACCCTGCAAAATTGCCAGAGGTCAACATCGTTGACAGGGGTGGAATCGTTTGCTGCCTGTATCACCTGGCGAAACATATCCAGTTTCTCTTTCTTTGACTTTATCCGATTTACTTCAGATAAAAAATCACTCTCGCTGTTGTGGGTTTTGGCATAATTCAATAGTGTTTTGATATGATTTCGCTCAATATTGTTCAGGCGCGATTTGGCGATTATAAGCCGGTCACGAGTTTTATTAAAGTGAGGGTTATTAAAATCTTTCCAAAAGGCAGTGATGACTTCCTTGAAAACTGTATTATCAGAAGAAAATGTAAGATTATGCTTTGCCTGAATAAGGAGTTTATGCTGATGCTGTTTAGAGTTAGCGGTTACAAGGAGATCATCGGTTGCCCATCCACGATTGGATGCCTGCAAAACAATTTCGGATACTTCATTGGATGGAAGCGCCGGTGCATTTCCTTTTACCAGTAATGTCACAAGGAAAGAAGCTTGAATAAATTGCTCAAAGTTAACTCCTCCACCTCCTGTTTGAAATACAGTTCCTTTCTCAGCCATTCGATTCAATTGTTGTAAAAATTATTGATAATCAGATTATTACCTGATGTTTTTCTATATTGAAGCTTTGCATCATAACCATTGTTAACCTTTAAAATTACCAAATTTCGTTATGAAATTACTTTACCTATGCTTCGATTACTTTCTGCGAATTTGGACAATAATTGCTATAGAATATAGGTAACAATTCCTATGATTTTGTTCCTTTTAAGTTGTAGTCAATAACGACCTTTGCCAAGCAAGACTCGTAGATATTCAAAGGAGGAGTAATATTCCAGGTTGTCATGGAGGTGCCACTGCATATTGTCGAGTACTTCCGGGACATAATGATGTTTGACAGGATCGTTCATGTAAGCTAAATTTACGTGCTACGCCTGATAAGTGTTAATTCCCTCGACGGGAGATTCCTTGTTTTAAATTGCCTGCGAGTTTATTTTTTTTGTCCAGATAGAAAAAGCCATTGATTGCATTTTCCTTAAACCGATCCGTATGGTTACCCAATATTTGTTTCTCGCCGAGGACTGTCCAAAATATAGCCAATTTGTTATCCTGAAGGTATTTCACCAATGTATCTTTCCGGATTACCAGACAAGAAAGACTGTGAAAAGAAACAGAAGGATCAAAAGCGACCAGTTTTCCTTGCTGATCGACGTAATCCCCCTCTTTCGCTCCCTGCTTCAAACCCAGTCCATTCCACAATGCTGCCGACGGTTTCATGATACCGATGGGTTCTTCTTTAGAACTGTCAAATTCTTCTTCCCAATAATAATAATTGGAAGTGATATCCAGTTTGCCTATTTCTTTTCTCAGCTTTTCATCGTAGTATGTCCTGAACCCATCTCCTTCATAGTAGGGATTTTGAAAAAAACGGTAGGCGGCCGACCAATAACACTCCCGGTAAAACACTTCGTACCGGTTACCTGATTTGGGCAACCGGCTCCCAAAGAAATTCTTTTGCAATCCCCATGTGATAAATTGTTTGAGATCTTCAGCTTTCACAAAAAAGCTGCTCAGTTGATACCAAAGTCTTTTACTGGATGAATTCCAATGATCCTGTCCCCATTCTTTAGGCGCCTGCCAGTCAGGATGCATTTCCAGTACAAGCCAATCTTCCTTATGTTCATCTTTTACCTGAATTAATTTCGTTACATCAGGGAAATCATTTTTTGATGCCATCCAGTCCTTATTGTTTTTATCCCAGGGCGCATACGGCTGGGCAAACCACCAATGATTGGTATTCGAAACATGTTTTTCGGCTTTTGTTTTTTTGATAAGAATAGTCGGATCGATATCCCGCACATAGGGCGACCAGGGCCCATCGTAAACTGCTTTCGTCTTCTTGTCCCACCGGGATCTGTCGAACATCGCAAAATTGTCGGCCACTCTGGCCATCACCTCGTAAAAAACCATCCACTGGTATTTCTTTCCGATCCGTTCGCCACGTGACAGATTACTGCGATGATAGGCCTCACTATCAAATTCACCATGTTTCTTTCCATCATAACCCAACTCGAAAATCCGCTGTATGGCCCAGTTGCTCCATTTATTAGGATTAACCTCAAAATCATCCAGTCCACGCTGAAAGGTGTAGCGCCCAAAATCACCGTAGCCGCCTCCCCGTCCGTGTTCGGTAGCCATAGAGGAAACGATGGCATTCGGGCCGCTGTGATAAGATTTAAATTTCTTACTGTTATACCGGACAGTGTATTTCCGGTCAATTTCGGTATTGGTGGGGAACGTTGTAGGGCAATCGCTTTTGTACGGCGGCCGAACCTTCTCGATGGGAAAACTTAACATTATCTTTTTAGCAAGCGCAAATTCATTAATACCTCTCGCATAGTCTCTGAGCAGGATGTGCGGGTAAACTTTTTCTTTATTAAACAGTGTTTCATAAATGTGTTCGCATAGTTCGGATAGCCCGTCATGACCATTGCTGCGGAGAACCGCCCCATAGGCTGCGGCGTATAACCGTTCTATCACATAGGGATCATTGCACTGCATAAAAAGTTCCAGGACCGGTTTTATTACCGAGATATTGTCCTGCCAAAGCCGGACGAGTGCTTTTGTCGCGGCATCTCGCAACGTCCGGTTACAGCTTGTAAAAAACCAGCCGAGCGTAATAGCAGTAAGTCTTACCACTTCGCCCGAAACAAAGGACATGTCTTCGTCGGACCAATACCAGTCAATGATCCGTTTTACCGGAGAAGGGTGATCATATTTATTATGGATGTAGATTGTCCAGAAAGCGTCGCGGTCACCCAATGGCAAGCGGCTCAGATGCTGATGGAGGAACTCCGCGTTCAAGTAATGACCGGGGCGAATGGAAATCGCGATGAGCGTATCCCAGAATTTATCATGCGTTCCTTGAAATCGTAGTACCCGCTTATTAATATAGTCGAGCAATTTGTCGGAGAAAGTATTAGTTTTCCGCCAGGGTATGCTTTCGACAAAGGCATCTACGACGGGATAAAATCCTTCGGCATGAACAGCGAGCTCATACAACTCTTTCCCGCATTTTTCCGGAAGTTGGATTGACAGAGCTTCCAGCAAACCCTGGTTCATGGAGCAATGTTGCTGGGTTCGGGTGAGCTCAAATAAAGGTCCTGCCTGGAATGCTTTTTCCGGGGCGGTGCTATCGATATATTTTTCTATCAGCGCTGCCGCATATAAATTATCCTCGAAACGCTCATAGGCCAAATAAATACCCTTCTGGTAACCGGCGCTTCCTGGGTCATAAAAAATATCTTCGCTGAACAAACCTTCAGAGATCAGTATATCTAAGTAATTGCTTCCTTTAGTGCAATATTTTCTAAAAGTCTCCTGGGCGATCACGTGCGCTTCCTCGTAGGGTATATAACGTTTTCCATTTGTAACCTTCCATGCCAAGATTTCGTCCACGGCTTTTTTCACGACATTGATGGAAGAGGCATAATCGAATTGATCTGGCTGGGAAAGTTTTTTATTAATGCTGCTGATAAAAAAATCAAGCACTTTGCTGATTCCCCAAAAGCCATCGGGCAATTTGCGGATATGTTCATTGTGCAATCCCTCACAAAGAAATCGAAGGAAGAGCGGATTTTGAAATTCCGGTTCCAGCAACGGCAACGGAGGCTGTTCGATGTCATAGACGTTAAAGAACCGGCGTGTGGCTTCATATTCCTTCCCGGTAAAGCCCTGGTGAAGTAATCGGGGCATCTCCTCTTCTGATATAGTATCCTGCGGTGCAATTAATTTTTCATACGATGAGCGGATGGAAACGACTAGCCCCAGCCACTCATATCGTTTGACCGCGACCAGGAGATTTTTCAGGTGATCCGGCCAAATATTTTTTCCATTTCCTTCATTGAGGGCATCAATAAAAATGACAATTCTTTTGCGGACCCCCTGTGCTTTGGCATTCAGTGCGCCGAGGAAAACATGCTCATTGACCGGGATACGAAGTTGCTTATCCAGAATTTGAGACCAGGGCGGATCGTCACTGGTAAAATGCTGTCCTAATAAAAATAGGCTGAAGTACCCTCCAGCTAGGCGGTTACTAATAATATCGGCCAGCAAATGGGATTTTCCCATTCCTGCTTTACCGGTCACAATCAGGTATGGTGAGTTGACCAGGTGACAGGTGATCGTTTGTAAATACTCGAAAAGCTCCTCCAGTGCATAACTGTATTTGCGCAGATCATGGATGTCACCGCTATAAGGTTCTACGGAAAGCCGGTATTTTTCAGGATTGGCCGCTACTTCTTTTCGTTGCAGCGTTACTAATTGCTGAAGGTAATGTTGGCATGGCTGCTGGACCTGGTTGATCAGTGCTTCCAGGCGGGCAAAGTCCAGTGGAGCTACGCCTTCCACATGCAAGCTGTTACAAAAGTCTTTTAAATGTCCCGTCCGCGTTATTATTTGCCGGACAGCCGTTTTTGTTTTATGATCTTCCAGGTGATGATGCGTCCACCTGTATTTTTCGAAAACCTTTTCGAAGTAACTATCCAGCTGCGCTTTGAATTTGTGATCTCTTGTAAAACCATCGAAGACTTTAGCAATTTCCAATTCAAAGTTCAAATCAGGAGTATACCGTTTGTTCAACAGGATATTGGTAGCCGAGGCAATATTATCGGTAAACCAATGGTCGGTGAATTCCGTTTCATTGAACCAAAAATAGGTGAGACCTTCATTTTCTTTCCGGGACAGCGCTTGTACCAGTTCGGAATGCCCCCAATAATGGAATTGCACGTTTCTTCCTTTGCTTTTCGCCAGGGCTTTCCATTTCAGCACACGTTCATTCCATTTTTCAAGCATGGATTTTTTGCCTGCTATTCTGGCGTCTGATCGATCCACCGGGATAGCGATATAGTATTGTTTTAATTTGGGATGCTTATCTATAGCAGTTTTGACCGATTGATCCAGCTCGCGCCATTGGGTATCGCCGAGGGCCTGAGTGAAATATTTTGCCTGCCAGCCCCATTCGGATTTGTCTGTCATCTCCCAAATGCATTCCACGCCGGCATCAGGCTTTCCTTTGCGGGTAAATTGCCTGGCTTTGAGGATCTTTTCATTGCGCGCTAGCTGGCAGACCAGCTCTTCAAAAGCTTCCTGCTGGCTAGTTCCCAGGACTCGAATGGCGGTGAAACGAATGGGTAGCATTGTAATTAGTATATACCATACAAATTTACCAATACTAACGGCCGCTACCAACGGAATAGGATGGCTTTGACCGTTCGTGAATAAAAAAAGGGCTTAGAGTAGCCCTTAAATATACCTTTTGCCGGGAAGACTAAAGCGCATCTTTTTCGCGGCATTTTTCGTAATTTAAAGACTTAAAACTCCTTCCTATAAACACTGCCATCGAAACAAAAGAAACGGATACGTCCGAATTTTCCCAGAATGTTCAAAAAAACATGATGGAGCTGTTTTTCGCTCCGGAGATAGCCCGCCGCAAAGCTGTTCAACTGATCAAGGAAGACTTTCGGCTTCATGCCGCCCAAGCACTTTTTTTCCCTGATGGTCGGCAGACTCTGGTTAAACTGAATGAGGAGGTGGCCGTTACTGTTAAATTGAAAAAAGGTGTTGATTCAACAGTCAAAGATTTTTGGCCCTTACTGGAACAGATCGAAAACGTCCAGCTTCATGAAAAGGAATTTCTCAATTGTGGTCACTCCACATTAATTGAATTCAAGGATGGTACTTATCTAACATTTGACTTTCACTACAACAAGGCCCTATGTGGCGAACACTTGGCCGTCGCCAGCGAATTTTTACAAACCGCGCAGCATGCGTTAGGTAAAGGATTGGGATTTGCTTTTATCGACAATTGCTTTAGTACGATCGAACTTTTAGCTAAAACCAATTTATTTCTGGAAGCCAACAAGGGAGTCTCTGAAAAGACAACTCATAAAGCGATCAAGAGTGCATACAATTTACGTTTTAAACATTCCAAAGTCAATTTTGAGATTCAACGGCGGGAGCTATTCAACCGGCTTGGAGAACTCCGACAAAAGGCCCGATACCTGGAAGGCAGCATTAATATTACTCAGCAAGAAATGCAATCCATTTTTGGTACTATTCAACAGATGTATGCAGAACTCTGTGATCGGGCGAGGTTCGTGCAACCCTAGCGCTATTATTATTTGCCTTCCATTTGTTCCAACTTCATGATGCTTGGTTATTTTTCCAAAGGTTCCGGTCTTGTTCAAGAAGTAAGAAATTTTGAATCAACACTGGACCATTCGTCTTTAGTTACGAAGGCCTTATTCCCCCATGCCTAGTCGGGATGCCAGCCGATCAATTTTTCCTTACTACCAGCCTTTTCAATTCTGGGTCCGCTGTTAATCGTTCAATTTCGGCGGCTACCAAGTCTTCCACATCCTGTTTTATCTGCAAATAATTCCTTTGGATCATGGTGGCAGTCACTTGCCGGACGGCCGGCAGTGGCTTGTAGTCATTCTGCTCCTTTTTCAGGGAATGATGATCATTTTGAATTTCACCATGAAAGGTTTTCAATTCAATTTTGCAGTCTGGATCATCGGCCACCATGCCCACAAACTCCCCCGAACTTAATCCAGCAATTTTTGAAGCCGGAATAGCATTGTCCAATTGCATGGAACGGCTGATGGACGTATCCATCCGGTTGATGGATAAACTCGTCCTGTCCTGCATGATTTTCCCAAACCTTTCCGATAGTTGCTTAGCCGTTTCACCAGTTACCTGCCCCGACAAAATATTGCCGGTGATATTCATGATCACGTCCGCCTGGTCTTTGCCATAGTCTTTTTTCAATTGGCTGAAATCCTGTACACCTAAACAGGTTGCTACTTTATTACTGCGGGCAGTCGCTATCAGGCTGTCAATATTATTCAGATAGATGGTCGGAAACTCATCGAATACCAGGCTGCTTTTCAATTTCCCCTTTTTGTTTACCAGCTTCACCAATCGGTTTACATACAAGGATAATACAGCGCCATAAATTTGGATCTTCTGCGGGTTATTACCTACACATAGGATTTTGGGGGCTTCGGGATTATTAATGTCAAGTGAAAAATCATTGCCGGAAAGTACATAATAGAGTTGTGGTGATGCCAGCCTTGCCATTGCAATCTTACCCGATGCTACTTGTCCTTCCAACTGCTCCATCACATCATTCAGGTAAGCATTGACAAAGGGGTTGATTAAGACCTCTATTTCTTTTTCACTGCGAAGGATAGAGAAAAGTTTATCATACTCAACCTGCATCAATTCTATCACATGAGGCAGGGTGCAAAATTCACCATCCTGGTATTTGCGCAAATACCAGATGATAGCGGTCAAGAAATTAATAGGGGATTCAACAAAGAAGTCACCCTGTCTTTTTATCCATTCACGATTCAAACCCATCAGGATAGTACGGGCCGATTCTGCCGCATCAGTAATATCCAGCATATTTTCTTTGTCCAACGGGTTGCAACGATGGCTGCGAGACAGGTCATCGAAATTGATCACATAAAAAGCCGGAAGTATTTTAAAGCGATGACGATTCTTCAAGTAATGGTTGTAAACAATAATAGTCAGGTCGTCAAACTTAAAATCATAAACAAACATTGAAAACCCTTTTGCCAGGTGTTGAGTGATCAGATGGCGTATGACGAAATAACTCTTGCCCGAACCAGGCGAACCGCAGACTAAAACAGACCGGAATGGATTGATAATATTGATCCAGCTATTACGAACTTTCCCTTTCAAATGATATTTAGCTGGCAGGTTGATGGAATACTCGTTATTGAGCAAACGTTCTTCTTGGGGAAAGGTTTCATTTTCCTTATTGAAAATATCCTTGTTGTTCAGCTTCATTTTTATGACACGGGAAAGCAAAGTACCTCCGGTCAAAACCAAAATAAATCCGGTGGTAGTACTAAGCATATAAACGATCGCCACATTAGTAACGGTTGCTGGTATGAACATACTGAAATAGCTTCCGAAATAGATCAACAGACCCGGAATGATATAAGTGAACGCTGCCTTGTGGCTTAACTTTTCATCCTTTTTTCCTTTGGCGCCCAATAAAGAAATAATCAATAGTGTCAATGCGATCAGCTTGGCGGTATTAAAATGACTGAATAAGCCTGTATTGCCTATATTACTTAAGAGCCTGTCGGAGATTTCCGCTGTCAGCTCCCACTGTTCAAATGCCTTATAGCAGTAATAATAAAAATGCAGGCCCAGTATCACGATGCTCATCAGCCTTGTCATGTCGAGTATCTTCCTCAACCCCTGTTCATTTTCTCCTGTACTCATACAACTTCATTTAATGTGTTATAGTGAAATGCGTTTGCGTTTTTTTCTTTTTCGTTTCTTTAATTGATGTGGCACATAGTCAGGCGTTGGCTTGCTTTCAGCCAATGCCAATACCTGTGCATGTATATTGCTTTTTGTATCCTTTGTTTCAGAAGCCGTTTCTTTCTTTTGTTCATGAATGGATGTTAGTTTTTCCTTTATGCTCTTTACCTGTCCGGCTTCCTTTACAGGTGTTGCTGCAGGACTCCACTTTTCAAGGATGGCTTTAGCACTGTATGCCTTCCCTATATTACTGCCGTTGAATACTGCCTTATTTTTATGATCCACATAAGTTATCCCGTATATCACTCCGTCTTTTCCCGTTCTTAGTACCGTACTGATATTTTCTTTTTCCAGGGCCTTGATAAATACAGCAAGGTTTGAAGGCGGCTTGTTCAGTTGCCAGTCAATAGCGGCTTTTAGTTTTTTCTTTAAAGGAGTTTTCAGTGATTCGTTTTCATCAAACTTTTTCTCCAGGTAAGCCAGGGTCGGTTTCATATAGAAGGCACTGGCTTTAATCGGTGTACCCACCGTATTACCTTTTTCGTCCAGCACACGATAGGTCAGTCCTTTTTGCTGAAACATTCGTGAATCCTCAGCACCCCTATCTGCTACCACATTGTAAAGTTTCAGTACGGCATTTAATTCGGGAAGCGAGCTGTATCTGTACTGGTTTAATACTACCATCAGCACATTGGCAATAGCCCGTTTGGTTTCCGATTTTCCATAGACCACTTTGGAGGCATTAACAGGAAGTACTTTGAACGTATCGGATATTTTTTTACTGTCTGCTTTCACCAGGCCAAACTCTTTCTCAATATCCTTGCGGGCTTTTTCAGATTGATTGCGTCCGATATTGTGCATCGAGATCCGTTTGCCATCCTTTTGGATATTAGTGCTGACAATATGGATATGCGGATGGCCTGCATCGTGGTGGCGGTAAACGAGGTAAGGTTGTTGGCCGAAGCCAATCTGCTGCATGTAGCGTTCTGCTATTGCTGTTAATTTATCGTTGGATAGTTGTTCGGAGGGATCGAAATTTAGGGATACATGAAGAGTGTTGGTAACAGCCCGGTCGTTGAGTGAAGTAAGCCGTTCAAAATGGTTTATCTTGTCATAAAAATTTAGCTTATCAGCATCCTTTAAAAAGCCGGAAGCGAACAGAATTTCTGCCTTTTCTTTGCGCAGTTTATCCTCGTTATAATTGAGAGCCTTTGAAATGCTTTTGCTGGTGTTTATTCTTGCAACCATTGATCGGATATTGAAGCGATTTTTGAATTGATTTCCTCTGTTTTTTTTAACAAAATTTCCCGACTGCTTATCACTTGCTGCGCCCAATATTTTAGCTCTGCATTATTGGTTGAACTGTTTAGTTTTCTAACTGCTTGGTTGATGTTATTTCCGATGGCTTTTAATTCGTTCCTCAACTGAATCATTTCTGTCACAAAGTCATCTACCGATTGATTGCGGGTATAAATTGTAACAGGTTTGTCAAGTAGTATATCCCTGGCATAACTGCTTATTTTCTGCTTTGTAGAAGTTGAAAATCCTGCCTGCAATTTTTTGTATTCCGTTTCGGTTAGCCGGATATGCAGCCATCTCGTCCTGTTGTTTGTTTCACTCATCACTTTTCATTCACTCTTTAATTGCTTTAAATATTTTTCTCAGCCCCCTGCGACTCCGGAGCTAAGGGGGTTAAATGGCCCGGTTGTGATACAACCGTACATTTAACCGGGGACAGCTACCTGTACCCCGTAGCCTTACCATTTTGGAGATTTCTTCGTCTGCTTATAAATATGATTTTTAGATTTTATTGCTTTTGAATGGATGCAGAAGGCCATTGTATCACGAAGGTTTCTCAAGACCTGGCATTATCTTCTTTCCCATACTCACCAACCATTCGTTGAGGTCTTTGTAGTGCTGGTAGAGCCTGCTTTCATCTTTGTATTTTGTATCAGAACTACTAAGTATCCGGCTGCAATTTTGTCCGGCCTTGTCATTGTCCAGGAACAAATGAATGGAAGCATATTCCTCCAAAACCGGTTTTAGTTTTTCAATCAGCGAAAGGGAATTGAGAATGCAGTAATCCCATTTTTTGAAATCCTTTTTAGGAAGGATCGTGGCCATCGAAAGGAAATCAAAAAAGCCTTCGAAAACCATAACTTTTATTGACCCGTTTTTAATCATTGTGCCCCCTTTTGGCGCACTGCTGTTTTTACAAAAGGAGTTACGTAATTCATACCCTCCCCGGTCATTTTTAAAACCAATAGAATAATAGTTTTTATTGTTCCATGTATAGCTCACTTGTTTGCAGAATTGTTCAGCAATATGCAGTGGGATGTGACGGCTGTGCAGGTAACGGATCAGCAGCATGGAATGAAGCGGTTTGATTTCTTTAATGATAATCCGGTTTTCTTGCTCCGGTTTTCCCGGTTGAATGAGCGGTGGCTTATGAAAAGAAAGATTACCGGTAAAGGACTGCAACAGTTCCCCGATCGTACAATTATGGAATAATATAGCTAAATCAATCAGATTGCCTCCTTTACCCATGCCATGATCATACCAGCGGTTGAGCTTCCTGTTCACCTTAAATGACGCTGTTTGTTCTTTGCGCAGCGGCGACAAATACCAATAGTCGGGCTGGCGGACCCTGACCGGTTCAAAACCCAGGGAGGAGAGATATGATACGATATCGAATGCACGCACCTGGTCACAGGTAAGGATTGCTGATGGTTCTTTCATTACACACTTTTTTCGCACTTCACTAATAACTATCCATGTGAAATTAATCTGGAATCCTTGTATTAAAAGATCCCCCTCAAATTCTGAAGGGGATCATTCCATATGCCCATATTATTTTTGTCAGGTGAACATGATTATGAACCTGAAAAAAATATTTTATGAGTGTGAAGAGTGATGTGGCCAAAGTGTATGATACGGTACTCAGTATTCCGGGAATGAATGATGAGGTGAAAGTAGGCCTGAAGATTTCCCGGAAAAATCTTTTACTGCTGAATAAAGTAATAGAGAGAGGAATAGGTGGAAAGGGTATGGAGGATAAATCAGTAAGTATCCTGGACAGTGTTCCGAAAGAAACGATGGAGGAGTTATTGGATATTGCCGGTCAATTGCTCAGCAAAGCCGGCCTCACTGAAATGAATGAGAAGCTGAAATTATTTTAATGGTCCTGGTATTTGATTTCGGCCCGGCTGCGGACCCGGAAACATAAAATCTACCCGCAGGCGGGACGAATTGAAATACCCGGTCGGCATTTTCTGCCGCCGTTGTTAGGGCTTGTTTGGCCGGAGGCGGTAGTTCAAACAAGACGTATCTACGGCGGCGGTTCTTTGAAATAATACGTTAAGGAAAATGATTGCTGATGTGCAAGATACCTGTTGGCAGAATGTCTTATCAGTAACCAAGCTGCCCCGCCATATTGAAGTGGCTGAACGGATAATGCGGGGCAGCTTTTTTTAAGGTTTTTTCCATTCGCCTATAAAAAGGCTAATCACCCAGCCAAACAGTTTTACAGAAGATTTCAGACAAAACCAGATCAGTAGTATTGCCAGCATCATGACAGCCGCTATTAACCGGAGCAGCGAGCCTAACAGTCCCGGGCTACGGGAAGTCCTGTCATAGCTGCCTTCCTCGTAGCCTCTTAAATAGTCAAACCAGTTCATACGATAGTTTTTGATGTTGTTGCTTTACAGGTCAGCCTACTTTCAACGGCTGTGTCCTGAAATCAGAAAGGTTTACGAAAAATCCCCGGTTGGTAATCATGCCTTCCCGGAAAAGCTGCCAGAGCAGGGAGGCACCCATATTGGCGAGTGTGGAATTGATGAATAAATCCTGTTTGGTTAATGCTTCTGCGAGTGAACAGCTTGGGGTGTCATCGGATTGGTCAGATTGATTCAAATGGTCTTTGTACTCGTTGGTGATAAAGGGTAGTTTATCTACCGTGCGGAATTTTCTTGAAGCTGCCTGTTTAATTTTTCCCACCGTGGATAGAATTACCTGTCCTGTGCTGCGGCTGTTACCAAAATCCATCCAGTATAATGGCCGGTTGCGGTAGTGTTGTTGTTTATTGAATTTTTCAAGGATAGAAGCGATTTCAAAGCGTGCATCAATGCTGTCAACGCAGGAGATTGTTAAGGCTGCCATGACATACTCCGGGTAGCCTTCTATGCATTCCCGGTCATATTTTTCGGTTACGGCTTTCCAGTTTGTTCCGAAGAAGCGATTGATGCGGTTAATCAGGACAGCGGATTTGTGCAGTCCAATTTCTTCCGTGGTAAATAGCTGCCGCCCGAGGTTGGCTGCCGTCACTGTATCATCATCAAAGACAGTCACCATTAGTCCCGGATGCCGCAGGGCAATCAGGGAATGATTGATTCTTGCAAGAGCGGTGAGTACCTGGCTTCCTGTACCTCCCGCACCAATCAGATTCACCCGGACAGGGTTATAGGGTCGCAATAGTTCAGGCTCCACAATATGGATAGCGGGTTTAGGTGATTTTGTTTTCATGACAGAATGTTTTGAAGTGTGTAATTTGTTTTTCGGAGAACGCTTGCCGGAAAATCTTCACCAGATTGCAGGAGTTCTTTCCATAGCAGTACCATGTTGCCGTTAACCGGGTTAAAGCCTTCCATCATGTGGGAGAAATAGCTGTTCCAGAAATAGTTTTCCCAATGCTGTATAAAATCTTCCAGACAGCAGTCGCCGGGAATATCTGTGTCAACCGTGCCCATGCAAACATTTCCATCGGCATAGATATTAAAGAAGGGGGCGTGATACAGGGGTGTGGAATGGGTAGGCTTTTTGCTGCCTTTTATAGCGAACACCGTTAGCCGGTTTTTGGTGGCTTTCCAGATCATGGCAGGTACACCGGCTTCGCCGGATGCAATGCCAAGAGAAGCCGTAAACAGCAGCGTTGCTTTCCGGGCGGTCGTGTACCAGCATACGCTGCCTTCGCCTTGCGGGTTCAGTTGCAATACATGGGTGGGTATCAGTGCTTTGCTTTTGAGAAAACCCCTGTTCAATTCCTTACTGGATTGAAACAGGGTCGAAAGACTAATCATTTCTTTTTGTGTCAGCGGATGAGCATTGATGGGCTTACCGTTTTTACCGATGTCATAACTTTCCACGTAAATGCTTTCTTCCGTGTTCCCGCCGTCTTGCCTGTCTGCGTGGCAGCGGTAAATCAGTAATGCCTTTTCGGGCAGGTAACAGTCATTAAACTGGTGCGTTATATTTTCCATTTTCATTTGCTGTTTATTTCTTCTTTGGGGATTGTTATATCGTAGTCCATAAGCCATTCAGTAAGTTTGTCAACAAGACTGAAAAACTCCTGCTCAAAACTGAAATCATGGGTTTCGGTTTCCTGCGGCTGGTCAAAACATTGCAGGGAAACAGGTTCTTCCTGAAATCCCGTTTCCTGTAATTCTGTATTAATCATATCCATCAGGATATCATAAAAGCAATCGCTACCACTCCAGTAAAAGGACAGGTATTGTTCCAGATAGATATATTCGGATTCATCAGGATGCAGCAGTGATTTTTGAAGGCTGTGATGGATGGAACGGGCAGGGAACCGGGTAAAAAGTTGCAGAAAGCTGGCCGCCAGTTCAAGCGGCTCTTTTTTACAGTTACAGAGTTGGCTGTATTCGTCTATTGCCTGCTGAAATCCTGTTGCTGTTAATGGAGTTTTAAGCAAGGGTAGGATTTGGTCACCGGCTTCCTTTAGCCTTTCCATTTCCTTTGCCTGTTCTTCCCGGTAATCCTCGTCATCATCCGGGTCATTTTCTATCCAGTCGGTCAGGGTTTCGTACTGGTTATACAGGTAGCCGTCTTCCCGGTAATAGGGTACCCCCGCCACCTGATACAGGTAACGAAATACACAGCCGATTAATTGAGAAAGTGCCGGTTGCTGCTTTGCATCGTTCAGCAGGAGCCATAAGGGACGTACGGGAACATAATATAAGGTATGGCCTGTATCAAATGATTTGACGGTAGCTATACAGGCTTTTCTTTTTTTATCGCTGAAAATAATTGCATCCATGTTTATTTTGACCAGCCATTCCCTAACCTGCCTGAATGCCGTCGTGATATTCAGGGGATATTCCAAATGTCCGGTTTCGGGTAACGGGAACTTATACAGCGTACAGAGATGGGAAAGGGAGGTAAAAAACTCTTTTTCCGATTGCTTCCAGTCCCGGTTGGTGATGCCCCAGAACGGCCGGAAGCAATGGTTCAGAAAACCATTTGGGTCAGGTTCCGGGGCGCGCTGCGAAGCCGGTTTTGCTGAACCTCTCTTGCGTCCGGCAACCGGTCTAACTGGCTGGCGAAGTCTCCGAATGGCTGCTGCTGTTTCCATAGCTTTGATTTTTTATCAATCCTGATTTTCCGATGTTGCTTTTCTTTTTTCATGCTATCCCTTTGTTCCGATGGTGGTTTCAAAGCGGTACTGCATTTCATCCTCCTTTATTTCAGGCCCTGTAATCTTCGCTGTTGTCAGGATGGGATAGTTTCCCGAATAAAAATTCAGCACTGCTTCGGGGCTGAGTTTTTCAGACGGGTCTGATAGTTTGGTTTCCTGTCCGTCCTGTTTCAATATAAAAACCCGGTTGAGTTGTGTTGTCTGTAACATGGTATAAAGATTTATTCGTTATCATTTGATTGGGCAAAAAGTCCTTCCTCGCCGAACTTTTCCATGAGTTCATTTTTCTTTTGGGTAAGTTCTTCCTCATGCTCGGGGTAGTCTGCGGCTTTGGGTAGCTGACCGTATGCTTCCCGGTACTTTCCGACCTGTTCGAGTTCTTCCACCTTTTTCATCAGTGCTTCATACTTTTTATCTGCGCTGTCTTTTTCTTTACCGGCTTTTTGTTTTTTGTCCTGCTCCATCCTGGACTTTAGTCTGGCCTGTTCCTGTCCTTTGAGGTAATCTTCCATATTCAGCAGCAGGGAAGCTGTTTGTCTGACGGGGTTTTCAATGCAGCCAAAAAAACCTTCACCGAGTTCCTGCGGGGTGCCTTTGAGCAGCAGCGGGGGAATTAATTTTCTGGCGTGGTCGCCTATCTTTTCATTAGTGAACAATACGGAAACAAGCATCCGGGATTGTGCGCCTGATTTAATACTGATATTCCAGTCGCCTTCTATATTCAAGGCAGCAAGGGTTTCAAAAAAATTTGTTTTCATATAGAATGTTTTATTTGTTTTCGGATAATAAATAGTCTGCTAAGGCTAATACATGATAGCTGTCTATTTCGTTCAGGTGTACAGTTACTTCACCCGGATAGCTATCACCTTTCAATACGCCTGATACTGTAAGATCATTTTTTGCTTTTTTTACAACCCGGATGGCTGCATAATCCACAAAACCGTATTTACTGTAAAAAGCGAAGTCGGGTATTTCATCATAGATGTCTTTTGTCCATTCATTTTCTTCATCGGGTTCAAAGAGGACAAATTCAGACTTAACAGAAAGTAGGCTGCGGATTTCTTCATTCGCCTGTTGTTCCAGTTCAGCCAGTGCATCAAGAAATGTTCGTTTCATGGTTCTTATTTTTTGATTGAAGAATGTTGAAGGAAATTGAAGGCGGAAAGCCGCCTTCAATTATCCGGGTTTTTTAATTCAATGCCAGTGCATCACTACCGGTTTTGGCAAACTCGCTGCACAAATTGAATGTGGCTTGGGCTTTCTTCTGTGCAATGCCACCGTAAATAATGGAATTGAGTTTTTCCTCGTTGTCGTTATAATTTCGGACATTCTGGAAATAACCAGTAATGGCATTGTATGCACCAAACAATGTTCCTTTCGTCGTATCCAGTTTCTGGCTGTCGGCCATCATAGCATAACCATAAGCGCCGAAAACCTGATTGCGGTAACTGCCGGACATTAGTTCTAATTTGCCGTCACGTATATTATCAAGGGTTTCTTTATTGGGTGCAAGGGCAATCTGGATAAGACGTTGTACTTCCTTGTCGGTAATTTTCACTTTTGCCCATTGGTTAAATACCTGTTCCATCAAAGGTGACAATGTATTTACCATGCCCATAATCTTATGTGCTTCCTTTAACTGCTCCTGCACATTCTCGGTATGTTTGATTTTTACCATGTTGGTACAATTCGCCAATGCAGCATTGAGGGTATTGTTACATACAATCCTGATAGGAGTAAATGCGGCGGTGATGCTCTCCTTTCCGTCATGAGACATGGTAAGAAACAGATACTTTTCAATGATGTCGTCATTACCTACTTTGATATAAGAAGGCAGTTTGGCAGTAATAAAAATCCGTTCACCTTTGCCCAATGCTCCGGCGGTTTCATATTTGATTCCTTCTCCTTCTGCAATGGCATCGAAAAATGCAAAAGCTTCAGCGTTCTGCACTACTTTATAGGCTGCGCCAATACCTGTTCCCAAGATCACTTCTGTATCTGCACGAAATGTATAAAAGGATGTTTCAGACACTTCGGTTTTGCCGGAGGGGAATACATAAGTGTCGGGGGCTTTCATTACCGGAAAGTCCAAATGTGCTTTCTTCAATACTGTTGCACTGTCTTCATGCTTGTCTGAAATTTGTCCACCGTCCCACCATGCTTTTTCTTTTACGGAGTAGAAAGCAAATTCACCGGACGTAGTATCAAAATGAATGTTGGAAGCCATAACTGTAAATTTTTAGATTGATTAAAATGATGATTTAAAAAAGTGTAGCATCCCGCATCCTTACGGGATGCTATCCGTTAAAAGGGCAGGTCGTCTGCCGGTTCTGTAACTGCTGCGGTTGCAGGCACGTTTTGTTTTTCTGCTGCACCGGATTTGCTATGCAGTTTTATTTTGCTTACCTGAAAGGTCAATGCGCCTTTCGCTTCGCCTGCTGCGTTCACCCATGCGTTTACTCCAATGCGCCCATAGAGTTCTACCAATGTGCCTTTGGTGAGGTAAGGCGCAATGCCTGTGTTCAACCAGTAGGCGCAATTCACGAATGTTGCTACTTCCTTTACTTCGCCTTCTTTGGTTTTGTAACGATCATTGATAGCAATGGAAAAATTGGTCACTTTTTTTCCGTTCTTTGTTTCGGTAACTTTCGCATCTGCGGTTACTCTTCCTGTCAGTTCCATAACTTTTGTTTTTAATAATTAATAATAAGGTTGCTGCGAAACGGGAAACTGCTGTCAACCTGTGAGGGTGTTTACCTCAGTCGGCTGCGCCGCCCGCTCATTTACCCTTAGCGACCAGCCATTAGAACTGTGGAGGAAGGACAAGGTTTTTCAAAAAAATACTACCCCATGATGCAATGCATACAGGTGTCCTGGTGGAGATTATTTTGAAAACCGGAGGCAAGCTGAAGACTTTGTGCGGAAGGAACTGTGGCGAAGACCTTTTCCTGATCGGAACAGTTCAATAATTTTGCGGCAGGGTGCGAATGAGTGGTTTCAAATACGTTTTTCATTTCTAAAGAGCATAAAGAAGATATGGATGAAAGAGGCTGCGTTGGTATCTATTGGGAATAAAAAGGCGTTGAAAATCATCGCCTTATATCATGTGTGCTGTAATAATTTAGCTAACCAATTAACTGATTTATATGACTCTGTATATAAGAAACATGGTTTGCAATCGATGCATTTTGGCAGTAAAGCAGGAATTAGAAAAATTGAAGCTTGAAAGCTCGCAGATCCATTTAGGGGAAGTTGAACTGGTTAAAGCTCCGGATATAAAACAAATGCAACAGCTTACACAAAATCTACACGAACTGGGTTTTGAATTGCTGAGTGATCAAAAACAGAAACAGATTGAAAGAATAAAAACTCTTCTTATAAAAAAAATTCAATCCGGCGATGTGGAAGAGCACTTTAGCATCAGCGAGTACCTGATAAAGGCATTGCATAAAGACTACAGTTATCTTTCACGTTTTTTTTCGCAGGTTGAAGGAATTACCATTGAGCAATTTTTTATCCTTCAAAAGACCGAAAAAGTAAAAGAATGGCTGGTATACGGCGAACTCAACCTAAGTGAAATTTCCTTTCGCCTGGGCTATAACAGCGTTTCGCATTTGTCCGCACAATTCAAAAAAGTAACCGGGCTTACTCCTACTCAGTTCAGGAAGTTAGGCGCCAGGCATCGAAAGCCGTTGGATGGCTTGTAAACAATAATTTATAACTCTTTTCCAAAATTCTATAACAGCGCAACCTGTTTTCTGAGACAACTTTGTATCTCAAAAAAACAGGTTATGCAGTCTTCTAATAAAATATTTGAGCTCCCTCTCGTTGGTGTGGAAACCGAGCATAGTGCCAAAATCGTGGATCAGGAATTGGCCAATATTAAAGGTGTCAATTCACACAGGGTAGATTTGAATAATGGAAAGGCCATTATTGAATCACCGGCCGATGCAGAAATTGTACAGTCAGCAATCGCTTCAGTCAAGAATTTGGGTTATGATATTGCTTCCACCACGAAACAGTACCCGGTAACCGGAATGACCTGTGCAGCCTGTGCAGTCAGCGTGGAATCCATTTTGCAAAGTGAGCCCGGCGTTCTTAAAGCAGGAGTCAATTTTGCCACACAAACGGTGCAGGTAGAATACATTCCTTCCATTGCCGGGCCATTGTCGTTGAAGCATGCTTTGCAGGGAGTGGGTTATGATATGATCGTGGATGAATCGGATGACGCCAAAAAAAACCTGGAAACAGAACATCACAGACACTATGAAAATCTGAAGCGGCGCACCTGGTGGGCTGCCGGCCTGAGCATCCCGTTACTTATCATAGGTATGTTTTTCATGAATATACCGTATGCGAAATACCTTCTGTGGATACTCAGCACACCCATCGTACTCTGGACGGGCCGGAATTTTTTCGTGAATGCCTATAAGCAGGCCAGGCACGGAAGAGCCAATATGGATACGCTGGTGGCCCTAAGCACTGGCATCGCCTATGCTTTCAGTGTGTTCAACACACTGGTCCCGCAATTCTGGGTCAGCCGGGGTTTAGAGGCACACGTATATTTTGAAGCCGCCGGTGTAGTAATAGCCTTTGTTCTGCTGGGGAAATTATTAGAGGAACGGGCAAAGGCAAATACATCTTCGGCCATTAAAAAATTAATAGGACTGCAACCCTCTGTTGTAACTATCGTACATGAAGGCGGGCATACAATGGAAATCCCGATTGCGAAAGTAAAAGTCGGGGACATATTATTAATTAAGCCAGGCGGGAAAATTCCGGTGGACGGTAAAGTTACAGAAGGCAATAGTTATGTAGACGAAAGTATGATTACCGGTGAACCCGTTGCGGTTTCAAAAAAAATCAATGATGAATTGTTTGCGGGAACCATAAACCAGAAAGGAAGTTTTCAAATGTCTGCATCCAAAATTGGCGGCGACATGCTGCTCGCCGGAATCATCAGGTTGGTGCAGGAAGCGCAGGGAAGCAAAGCACCGGTACAAAAGCTGGTGGATAAAATTGCAGGCATCTTCGTTCCGGTAGTCGTTGCCCTATCCCTGATTACATTCGGCAGCTGGTGGCTATTGGGTGGTGACAACGGTATTACCCAGGGATTGCTGGCAATGGTTACGGTGTTGGTAATTGCCTGCCCCTGTGCGTTGGGACTTGCCACTCCTACGGCCATTATGGTAGGTGTAGGAAAAGGAGCAGAAAATGGTATTTTGATTAAAGATGCCGAAAGCCTTGAACAGGCTCACCAAATAAATGCATTGATTCTTGATAAAACAGGTACGATTACCGAAGGAAAGCCTTCCGTTTCGAATATTTTCTGGGCCGTTGATGAAACAGCCGAATTGAAAAATCTTTTATTCAGTATTGAAAGGGCGAGCGAGCACCCGCTTGCAGACGCTGTAGCGGAATACCTGCAGAAAGAGGCTTCGATACTAAACATTCAAAAAATTGAAAGTCTTACAGGCAAAGGCATTACCGCCTTTTATAATGATCAAAAGTATTGGATCGGTAACAGAAAAATGGTGGCTGATCATTCCACAAAGCTATCAAACAGGCAGGAATCTTTAGTAAACGAGTGGGAAGACGGGGCTAACACGGTTGTCATATTCGGAAAGGGAAAAAAGATTCTTGCCTTCATTTCATTAGCCGATAAAATCAAAGATAGCTCCGCCGCCGCTATCCGGCAGTTGCAGGATATGAAGGTAGAGGTATATATGCTGACAGGCGACAACCGGCACACGGCTGCCGCAGTAGCGAGGGCGACAGGGATTGATCAATACAAAGCCGAAGTGATGCCAACTGACAAATATGAATTTGTAAAGCATTTGCAGCAGCAGGGAAAAGTAGTAGGAATGGTTGGCGATGGCATTAACGACAGCCAGGCCCTGGCGTTGGCTGATGTTAGCATTGCGATGGGCAAAGGAAGTGATATAGCTATTGATGTGGCAAAGATGACATTGATAAGCAATGATCTGTTGAAAATACCCGCTGCTATAAAACTCAGTCGGAAAACGGTGGCGGCAATCCGCCAGAACCTGTTCTGGGCGTTTATCTATAATATCATCGGCATCCCTATAGCTGCCGGAATTCTATATCCGGTAAATGGATTTTTATTGAACCCGATGATCGCGGGTGCGGCTATGGCATTGAGCAGTGTTAGTGTGGTGAGTAATAGTCTTCGGTTGAAATGGAGTAAAATCACTTTGAAATAAATTATACAGAAAGAAAATATTTCTACTAATCTAAAATTAAAAACAAATAGCATGGAAACTCAGAAATTTAAGACAACCATTAATTGTTCGGGCTGTGTGGCCAAAGTAACTCCGGCGCTAAATGCAGCAATTGGTGAAGACAAATGGGAAGTTGATACGCAAAATCCTGATAAGATCCTGACTGTTACAGCAGCCGATGCGGTAACGGAAGAGCAAATTGTTCAGGCTGTGAAGAAGGTAGGGTTTAAGGCGGAAAGGATAGATTAACCACCCGGATCACTAGGTATTAACCGGGCATCGTCCCGGTTCTTTGCATGGCTGAAACACGTGAGGATTATATGGATATATTCCCGAAACTAATTTCTTGTATCTGCCGTTGACAATAAGTCAAGAAACGATTGATCAAAGCATTTCAGGATCTTGATTTTCCTGTCAGGTTATGTGCAGTGATATGTTAAACCTCAAAATTTTACAACGAATTTCCGGAATTTTGTAAACCCGGATTTGAAACCGGCTTTATATTTGCATTCGAACTTTGATACCAGGTGAGTTCTAAATTATCCATACAATTCAAAGCATTGGCGCTGTTGATCGTTTTCTCGTTCAACACGATGATCAGTTTTGCCTGCTCAATTGGCGTGGATATGGGTTTCAATTCAGATCATCACCACGACGAGGCAATTATGACTCATGTTCATCCTGATGGTAAAATGCATCATCACGAAAAGAAAAAGCATGAGCATGAAAAGGGAAATTGCTGCAATGATTCTGTAATTAAGATATTGCATACGGATAAATCAGTGCCGCAACAGGTTACGCTGGTTCATCCGGAAATTTCATTGGCTTTTGTTGCCGCTTTCAATGACATTTATTGCTCACAACTGCCACAGACGGGGACTGATTTAAAATGGTTTGCCCGAAGTCATCCTCCCTTCTTGCGGGACATACGTGTGTCCATTCGTTCCTTCCAGATTTGATTTTACTTTCTGCTGGTAGGCTCATACTACCATGAATACCCCATGCGCCTAAGTTACATGGTGAGCATGCGGGACACGACATTATTTACTCAACTATTAAATAAAATAAAATGAAAACGTTCATTATTTCAGCCATTGTACTTGCCACTTTTGGCTTTTCTGTAAAGGCAGAAAATAGCAAGACCTCAAACAACATAACAGTTGTTGCAAAGGCTAACCAATCCTCATTACCGGGGCTCCTTACCTTGTATTACGACATCAAAAATTCGTTGGTAAGCGGCGATGCAAATGTTGCGGCCAGCAAAGCAGATGAGTTTGTCAAGGCTATTGCCAATATTGACATGAAGACATTGCCTGATGAAGAAATGAAAGCCTTTATGCCGGTAAAGGATAAATTGGCCGAAGATGCAAAGCATATTGCCGGAACAAAAGAACTCAGCCACCAACGGGAACACTTTGCTGCTTTCTCGGCCAATATGATCACCCTGGCGAAAGGAGCGAAACTGTCAACCAAGCCCGTTTATGAAGCCTATTGCCCCATGAAAAAGGCCTACTGGCTATCAGCGGAAAAGGCTATTAAGAATCCTTACTTTGGAAGTTCGATGCTGACCTGCGGCCAGGTGAAAGAAACATTCTAACTAAAATATCGAGAACACACAAATTCTGAAAATCATGAAAATTACAATTCTGAGCATTGTACTCGCAGCTTTTTCCCTGGGCGCCTGCAATAATGGCCAGACCGGAAAGGCAAAGACCGATCAACATACAGACTCATCGGAAGTAACGACAACAGGTAACCCGGGAAATACATCAACCGGTACACCAGTCAGCGATATTACTCAGGAGTATCTTCAATTGAAAAATGCGCTGGCGAATGACAACGGAAATGAAGCCGCCGGAGCAGCTAAAAAAATGGTAGAAGCTATCAGTAAAATCGATCAGTCGGCATTTAGACCCGATCAGAAAAAATTGTACGCAGATATAGAACCCGATCTGAAGGAAAACGCCGAACATATCAGTGAAAATTCGGATAAACTGGAGCACCAGCGGGAGCATTTTGTGATGCTGAGTAAAGATGTCGCAGATCTGATCAAAACATTCGGCACCGGAGGGCAGATTTTATACAAGGATTTTTGCCCTATGGCCAATGACAATAAGGGCGCTATCTGGATCAGCGAGGTCAAAGAAATTAAGAATCCATACATGGGTAAATCTTCACCCACCTGTGGTTCTATGAAAGAAGAATTAAAGTAACCCGATGCGACCTGTCAAAAAAATCTTGATAGCGCTGTTACTGGCATTTGTGATGATACAGTTTATCCGGCCTGCCCGTAATATAAACGGGCAGGCTTCACCAGCAGACTTCACAAAAGTTTATCGGGTGCCGATGGGAGTGCAGTCCGTTCTTCAAAAAGCCTGTTATGACTGCCACAGCAACAATACCCGTTACCCGTGGTACACCAACATTCAGCCAATTGGATGGATCATGGCAAGGCACATTAAGAACGGAAAGGAGCAATTGAATTTTAATGAATTTGGAGACTATACCGGCCGCAGACGGATCAGCAAGCTAAAAGGCATCGCCAATCAAATCAGGGATGGAGAAATGCCTTTGCGGTCTTACAAAATAATGCATAAAGAGGCCCGGTTGTCAGATACTCAAAAAAAATTTCTAATTGACTGGATGAACAAAACAGCCGACAGTTTGCAGGCTGAATGATAAAAGAACCATGAAAAAAATCATGCGAATAATAAAGCGAATTTTCAAAGCAATCTTTATCCGAAAAAAAGATTGCTGCAAATAAAATATTGGAACAATGAAACGGCCATGATAACCTTTTCATTAAATCATAGAAGGGTAGTGAAAATTTTATCATGGTAAGTTCCATCTGGCTAAAAAACAATAAAAATTGACAGATGAAAAAGATTACGATGATGTTGTTCATGATTACAGGCAGCGCCCTTTTATATGCGCAGAAAATGCCGGGCATGAATAGGAAGGAAAAAGATAGTTCACAACACAAAGACGAAATAAAAAGCATGCCTTTGACGATCACAAAAAAAGAAAAGGGCCGGCCTGAAACCGTGCGTTACGACTTATATATCAGGGACACGATTATAAACTTTACAGGAAAAAACAAGCGTGCCATTGCAGTGAACGGGCAAATTCCGATGCCTATCCTAACGTTTACCGAAGGTGATACGGCAGAAATTTATGTACACAACGAGTTAAATGAGCCTACCGGGCTTCACTGGCATGGATTATTTGTACCTAACAGGATGGATGGCGTTCCTTATATTACCCAAATGCCCATTCCCCCGCATTCCACTTATTTATACAAGTTCCCGGTCATTCAAAATGGTACACACTGGTATCATAGTCATTTTGGATTACAGGAACAAATAGGTATGTATGGTTCCCTGATCCTCAACAAAAGAAGCGATGACAGCACGTTCAGGCCGGGCATTGACGACCTGCCCACTATCCCCTTGGTGCTGAGTGACTGGGCAGATATGAATCCCAAAGAAATTGACCGCAGCTTACACGCTGCTACCGACTGGTTCGCTATTAAAAAAGGCACGACTCAAAGCTACGCAGAGGCCATCAAAAGCGGTAACCTGAAAACAAAGCTCACCAATGAATGGAAGCGGATGAATGCCATGGATGTAAGCGATGTGGCGTATGACCGGTTTTTGATCAACGGGAAGACTCAAAGCCAGCAATCGCAATTTAAGGCGGGTGACAAGGTCCGGTTGCGGATTGCCAATGGCGGCGCTTCTTCTTATTTCTGGCTTACCTGGTCGGGCGGAAAAATTACTGTCGTTGCCAATGACGGAAATGATGTCGAGCCGGTAGAGGTGGACCGGCTGATCATCGGGGTGTCCGAAACCTATGACGTGGTGGTTACGATCCCTGATAACAAGAGCTACGAGTTTTTGGCTACACCGGAGGATCGTACCGGGTCTGCCTCCCTATGGCTGGGAAGCGGTGAAGAGGCTCCGGCAGCGAAATTGCCTAAACTAAAATATTTCGCCGGCATGAAAATGATGAATGATATGATGGACATGAAAGGCAATATGATCGAAATGGAAGGCATGGTGATGCAAAACCAACAGATGGATATGAACACCGTCATGTATCCTGAAATTACCGGGCCGGAACAAACAAAAAGGAAAAAGGACAACAAGCAAGGTGAAAGCATGAAAGAAATGGATATGAATGGTCACGACAATATGCAAAATATGAACATGGGCGGATCAGGTGGGGATATCGTTACGCTCAATTATGACATGTTGCGGTCGCCATATAAAACTGTATTGCCGCCCGGCCCTGTAAAAGAGCTGGAATTTGAGTTAACCGGTAATATGAATCGTTATGTATGGAGCCTTGACAATAAAGTATTGTCAGAAGCCGATAAAATCCTGATCAAAAAAGGAGAAAACGTGCGGATCATTTTTTATAATAACAGCATGATGCGTCACCCCATGCACCTGCATGGTCATGATTTCAGGGTATTGAACGGGCAGGGAGAATATGCACCCCTTAAAAATGTGCTGGACATTATGCCGATGGAAAGAGATACCATCGAATTTGCCGCCAATACAAGCGGCAACTGGTTTTTCCATTGCCATATCCTGTATCACATGATGAGCGGCATGGGCAGAGTATTCAGTTATACAAATGTTGATACAGCTTCGGCACCTGAGATCACTGATCCGAATCTGGCACAGCGCAAGCTTTTCCGTGAAGGCAATATGCTGCACGCAATGGGACGGGTGGGCATTGAAAGCAATGGAAGCGACGGAAATTTTATGCTGGCCAACACCCGTTGGCAGATAAGTACCTTGTGGCACCTGGGTTACCACGACAAACACGGATACGAAAGTGAAACAATGATCGGCCGCTACCTGGGACGTATGCAATGGTGGTTCCCGTATATCGGGTTTGATTATCATTACAAGATAGAAGGCGGCCCCAAAAACCTGTTTGGCAACGAGGAAAAAAACTGGTTTGGACAGGCCAGCAATAAGCTAAACAGAAAAACCATAACGGCGGGTATAGCCTACGTCTTACCGACACTTACAGTGGCAGATCTGAGAGTGGATGGTAACGGGAAATTTAGATTCCAGCTATCCCGGGAGGATATTTCGGTAACGCCCCGCCTGCGGTTTAACTGGATGGTCAATACCGATAAGGAGTATGCTGCAGGTTTGAGATATATCCTCACGAAATATGTTTCCCTCTCCACACACTACGATAGTGATATGGGCTATGGTGCAGGGTTGACAATTACTTATTAAAATGAATAAAGGCACCCGAAATAACCGGTATTTAAGCTAATGATGTTCTTTAAACATATTTATGCAACACAACAAAAACATCAGGGTAATTTACAATGATTGATTTTCGTTAAATTATTCGACACTATTATGCACAATGATTAAGCGGTCTTATATACCCGTTTTTTTCGGTTTTCTTTTGACGAGCGATGAAGAATAGTGCATGGCAACGATTGCTACATTTTTCGTTCATTCAAAACTTAATTTGTTGTATTTTCTAAAAGCATATCTGACCCTTGCCTGTGAATCTGATTAGAATCAATCCGCCTATTAATTCAAATCAGATGTCAGTCAACACTGGCAAGTTAGTTTTGAGGCACATACAGAGGACTTGAAAATGCCATTAAGCAATGCTGCTGATTACGGTTACACCGGGGGTCTTTTTACTAATTACTGCTATTGTGGAAAATTCAGCCAATGCCGGTTACAAGTAGTTGAATGCTATCTAAAAATATAACATTAATAATAATATTTAGATTGATTAAGGCAAAATAACAATACTTTTGTCCCGCACTTTTAAATGAAAAAGTTCATAGCAGCCATATTAGCCGTTTTGTATTTGGGCACTTCTTCGGGTGCCACCATACACATGCATTATTGCATGGGTAAGCTGGCCGATTGGGGTTTGGGTGATAAGCAATCCAAAACCTGCGGTAAGTGCGGCATGGAAAAATCGGATAAGAAAGACAACGGCTGCTGTAAGGATGAACAGAAATATTTAAAGAACAGTTCCGACCAAAAAATTACTGAATCCAATTTTCAGTTTAATCTCATGCAGGGCATAGCCCTTGTAGTTGATTATATTGAGATACCATTTACACCCATAACGTCTGTAACAGAAGAAAACCCAAACAGCAATTCTCCTCCCCGAACGCAGGCTGTACCTGTTTATATCCGCAACTGCGTTTTTCGCATTTAGATTATTTTCCCCTTTGTGAGCCAGGCAAATGATTTGTCGGGCTATCGGCATTTCTGTATGCCGGATATTCTTCAATTACTATATACTTAAATTATATCAAAATGAAAGCAATTAAAATGCTGATGATGGCAGCCTTAACCATCCTTTCTGTTTCCCTGTTTGCACAGGACAGCACTAAACAAAAATCAAAAACACAGAAGCAAAAAATGGAGATGATGAAGTACAGTTGTCCCATGCACCCCGATGTAACCAGCGACAAGCCGGGTAAATGTTCCAAATGTGGCATGGATCTGAAAGAAAAGGAGCAAGCCACTGTAGCTTATAGCTGCCCCATGAAATGCGAAGGGGATAAAACATACGATAAGCCCGGAAAATGCCCGAAATGCGGCATGGCTTTAAAAGAACAAAAGGACGACCATTCCAATCACAAACATTAATCAACTAAAACAGTAAACAAATGAAAAAGACAATTCTCATTATAACAGCAGTTACGGCAATGTTTTTCGTTGCCTGCAACAGCAATAGTTCCACAAAAGACAATAATATGGGTATGAGCCATGATACTATGCCAATGCAGCAAAACACACAACCGGATAAGGATATAAAAATGGTTGCAGCGACATTTACTTCCGTTGATCCGGCAGTTGCCACCTATATCAAAACATTGGTAACAGATTACCTTGCTGTTAAAAATGCTTTGGTAAACAGTAACGAAACAGAAGCTGCTGCAGCTTCGGGTAAAATGTATGAAGCGATGAAATCATTTGACAAATCATTGCTGAGCGCCGGTCAGAAGAAAGTGTATGATGATATTGAATCGGACCTTAAAGAACATGCGGAGCATATTTCTAAAAGTAAGATTGACCACCAGCGGGAACATTTTGCAACCATGAGCAAAGACATGTATGATATGGTAAAAGCATTTGGCGCAGGGATGATGCTATACCATGATCATTGCCCCATGTACAATGATGGTTCTATGTGGCTGAGTGAAACCAAAGACATCAAAAATCCTTTTTACGGAGATAAGATGATGACCTGTGGCAGCGTGGAAGAAATGATGAAATAATTCTCAAGCCAAACATTTAGTTATGATACCTAAAATAATTTCCTGGTCATTAAAAAACCGCTACATCGTTTTATTGCTTGCGGCAGGGTTGTTTGTATGGGGTATTTTAAATATTAAGAAAAACCCCATTGATGCTATCCCCGACCTCAGCGAAAACCAGGTGATCGTCTTTACCGAATGGATGGGCCGGGGTCCGCAGATCATGGAAGACCAGGTTACCTATCCATTGGTAAGTAATCTTCAGGGCATTCCCAAAGTGAAAAACATCAGGGGCACTTCCATGTTCGGGATGAGTTTTGTGTATGTGATTTTTGAAGATGATGTGGATGTGTACTGGGCAAGAACAAGGGTGCTGGAAAGACTGAACTATGCCCAACGGTTATTACCCAATGGTGTTACGCCTACCCTTGGCCCCGATGGAACAGGCGTAGGCCATGTGTTCTGGTATACTTTAGACACTAAGAATCTTGATCTCGGCGAACAACGGGCATTGCAGGACTGGTATATAAAACTGGCCTTGCAAACCGTACCCGGTGTGGCAGAGGTGGCCTCCTTTGGTGGTTTTGAAAAGCAATATCAATTGGTGGTTGATCCTGTTAAGCTGCAGTTCTACAACATCAGCCTGATGGATGTAATGAATAAGGTAAAGGCGAGCAACAATGATGTGGGCGGAAGAAAATTTGAAATGAGTGATATGGCATATATCATTAGGGGACTTGGTTATATAAAAAACAAAGATGACCTGGAAGCTGTTGCAGTTGGTAATTACAACGGTATTCCCGTTAGGGTAAAAGACATTGGCACTGTGCAAATGGGTGGTGATCTGCGCCTCGGCATATTTGATGAGAACGGTGAAGGTGAAGTGGTTGGCGGCATCGTGGTGATGCGTTACGGAGAAAATGCGGATAAAGTCATCAATGCAGTTAAAGAAAAAATGAAAGATGTGCAGAAAGGTTTGCCGGAAGGAGTTTCTTTTAAAACTGCCTACGACCGCAGTGAACTGATTGAAGCAGCAATCGGAAACATCAAAGTAAAATTGATTGAAGAAATGGCGGTTGTTGCACTCATCGTTATCATCTTTTTGTTTCACTGGCGCAGCGCATTAAGCATCATCATTCAGATCCCCATCACCATTGCCATCAGCTTTATCCTGCTCAATATGTTTGGCATTTCCTCCAACATTATGTCGCTTACAGGTATTGCATTGGCCATCGGGGTAATTGTAGATAACGGGATCATCATGAGTGAGAATGCTTACCGGCATTTATCGGATTATCAAAATCATCCACCCCAAAATCCTCAACAATGAAAAAGCTTTTTAATAAACTCAAACGTAAGGCCAGCTACAACCGGATTCCCGAATTAGAGAGAATGCGGCTGATTGAAAAAGCCAGCATACAGGTATCAAGGGGTGTGTTCTTTTCCACCATTATTATTATTACATCATTTCTGCCCGTGTTTTTATTAACCGGGCAGGAAGGGAAACTTTTTCACCCACTGGCCTTCACCAAAACATTCATCATGATGGTGGATGCAATTCTGGTGATCACCTTAGCCCCCGTTTTAATTTCCTTTTTTATGAAAGGGCGATTCAGGCCCGAAACCAAAAACCCGGTGAACCGCATACTGGAAAAGATATATGAACCGGTTATCCGTACCTGTATAAAATGGCGGAAAACAACATTGGCAGTAAACATTATTGCTCTTGCCATCAGCATACCCATGCTGTTGAGTTTAGGAAAAGAATTTATGCCGCCGCTCGATGAAGGCTCAATCCTGTTTATGCCGGTTACTCTGCCCGATGTTTCAAACAGCGAAGCAAAACGCATATTACAGGTGCAGGACAAACTCATTAAGTCTGTGCCCGAAGTAAAAAATGTGTTGGGTAAAGCTGGAAGGGCAAATACGGCAACAGATAATTCTCCGATCAGCATGATTGAAACCATCATATTACTGAAACCCCGGTCGGAATGGAGAAAAGGCATGAGCAAGAATGATATTATCAACGAACTCAATGCCAAATTACAAATACCGGGTGTCACCAATGGATGGACACAACCCATCATTAACCGCATCAATATGCTGTCCACAGGTATCCGCACTGATGTGGGTGTAAAAGTCTATGGGCAAAATCTTGATACCATCTACGCTTTTGCCGAAAAAGTAAAAAAAGAACTGGAAGGTATTGATGGCGTAAAGGATTTGTATGTGGAACCGATTACCGGCGGAAAATACATTGACATCAGTGTAAAGCGGGATGAAATAAGCCGCTATGGATTAACGGTGGATGATGTAAACAGTGTGGTGGAAATAGCATTAGGCGGAATGCGGCTTACAACAACCGTTGAAGGGCGGCAACGTTTTTCGGTCAATGCAAGGTTTGGCCAGGATTTCAGAAATAATATTGAGTCACTAAAAAGATTGCAGGTTCAAACCATGAAGTATGGCCCCGTTCCACTGGAAGCTGTAGCAGACGTAAAAATCACGGAAGGCCCTCCGATGATCAATTCAGAAAATGCAATGCTGAGAGGAACGGTGTTGTTCAATGTAAGGGAAAGGGATCTGGGAAGTACGGTAAATGAGGCCAGGGAAAAGCTGGACAAAATGCTTACCAAATTACCAAAGGGTTATTTCATGGAATGGAGCGGCCAGTATGAAAATCTTATTCGCAGTGAAAGAACATTGAAAATGATATTACCCGTCGTGCTGTTAATTATTTTCCTGTCTATGTATTTCGCATTCAACAATGCAAGAGAGGCATTTCTAAGTTTGATCTCTATTCCGTTTGCCCTGATAGGCGGAGCCGTCATGATCTATTTCTGGGGTGTGAATTTATCTGTGGCTGTTGCGGTGGGCTTTATTGCCTTGTTCGGTTTGGCAGTGGAAACAGGTATTGTAATGGTGATTTACCTGAACGATGCCATGCAGCAACTGGTAGCTTTAAAAGGAAATTCAAGAGACACGATCACAAAGGCTGATTTAAGGGAATATGTGATTGCAGGTGCGGCCAAAAGATTGCGGCCAAAACTGATGACTGTTTCTGTATCACTCTTTGCGTTAATTCCGATTTTATGGAGTCATGGAGTGGGCAGCGATGTGATGAAGCCGATTGTATTGCCAATGGTTGGAGGCGTACTAACTTCAGCAACACATATCCTGTTGGTAACGCCATTGATATTTTTAATGGCAAAGGAATATGAATTGAGAAAGCATGGAAAAATTGAAGTGCTGGAAACAAAACATTAAGCACATAAAAAGCATTATTATGAAACATTTTAAAATATTGACCGGCTTACTGCTGGTAACTTCTTTTGCTATGTCGCAGCAGGTATTGACGATGCAGGAAATTGAATCGGCAATACAGTCCAAACATCCTGCTTTGAAAATGCTGGATGCAGAGGCCCGTTCTATGAACGAAGAAGCTAAAGGAGCCTATAGCTGGATGCCACCTGAATTGGGTGCAGGTTTTTTTCAAACACCATACGACCCCCGGTTCTGGAAATCCATGAACGGACAACCCGGCATGGGTGCTTTTATGATCTCCGGTCAGCAGATGTTTCCCAATAAGAAAAGACAGAATGCCGAGTTCGCCTTCATGAATGCACAGTCATCAGTGGCAACACAAAAAAAAGATGTGGTAGTGAATGAACTGATTTTTACTGCAAGGAAAAACTACTATGACTGGATCGTATTAGAGAAAAAACTGAAAGTGCTGGATGAAAATAACAGGCTGTTAAAGTTCATGATGCAGAGTGCGGAGATACGCTATAAGAACGGGTTGGGTAAGATCAGCGCCTATTACAAAGCAAAAGCAGCATTGGCAAATGTAGAGAACATGCAGATCATGTTACAAAATGAAATAGTTCAGAAACGGATTGTCATCAATACAGTGATGAACAGAAATACAGAGGAATCGTTTTCTGTAGATACCAATTATGTATGGTACGGTTTTAACCAGGCAATGTTTGATTCTGCATCATTAATGAAACAAAGAAGTGACATCAAAGTAATTGACAAAATGATGGAGGTGAACAAACTTGAACGTACCGCAGAACTTGCAAAGCTGAAACCTGAGTTTGGTATCCGCTACGACCACATGACAGGCTGGGCACGGCAACCGGTTATGTTTTCAGCCATGGCCATGGTGAAAATTCCATTGGCAAAATGGTCTTCCAAAATGAATAAGGCAAAAGCCGAAAGCCTGGTTTGGCAGAATGAAGCCCTGCAAAACCAGCAGCAGATGATCATTAACGAAGCCTCAGGTATGGCTGCAAACAGTTTTACAGAACTGGAGTTAAAGAAAAAACAGATGAAGCTGTATGAGGATCAGATCATTCCTGCTTTGCGCCGTAATTTTCAAACTATGCAATTAGGATACGAACAAAATACAGAAGAACTCTTTGAGCTCTTTGATGCATGGGAAGCCCTTAACATGACACAGATGGATTACTTCGACCAGTTACAGAAGGGATTACAGATGCAGGCTGAGTTAATGAAAATTTTGGAAATAAAATAATCATCATGAATATGATTAAGAAAATAAAATGGCTGGGGTTTATAGCAATGGTAGTTTTATTTATTGCCTGTAACAATAGTAATGATAAAGCCGCCGCAATATACACCTGCCCCATGCCACAGGATTCTGTTTTCAGCGATAAGCCGGGCAAATGCCCCAAGTGCGGGATGGACCTGGTACTGATGGAAGATCATTCAATGCATTCAGGGCATGATATGACAGACAACAGTATGAATTCAGCCAATGGATATACCTGTCCTATGCATCCTAAGGTGCATAGTGATACGGCAGGAACCTGCCCTGTATGCGGTATGAAATTGGAAAAAGTAAAATCTGCTTCAGAACCTAAAGCCGTTTCACTGAATACACTGCTCAAACCTTCCAACCAGCAGGTAATTGCCAATGTACCGATGGTACACATGATGGCAAGGGAAGAAGATATAGAAATGGATGCTTACGGGTTTATCACTTATGATACAAGGCAAACAGGTGTTATCTCTTCCAATTTTTCCGGCAGAATTGAAAAACTGTATGTAAAATACCGTTACCAGAAAATAGCAAAAGGTCAACGTATTATGGACATCTATAGCCCGGAGCTGTTGACAGCACAGGAAAACCTGCTATTTCTTTTAAAGAATGACCCGGAGAATACGATGCTGATCAACGCCGCAAAACAGAAATTGTATTTGCTTGGCATGAGCAATCAGCAATTGAGCAGTGTGATAAAAACCGGTAAACCGTCTGACAAAGTCTCTGTATTCAGTAATTATAGCGGGCATATACATGAAAGTAACAGCGCTGGTATGAACAACAATCAGCCCGGCGGTATGCAACCTGTAACTGTTACAACAGAAGAGCTATCGGTTAAAGAAGGCATGTATGTGCAGAAGGGACAAAACATTTTTGCGGTGTATAATCCAAACAGGGCATGGGCATTACTGAACATTTTTACCGGGCAGGCTGCCATGGTGAAAGTTGGAAATAAGGTACGCATCACTCCCGAAACAGATCCAGCCAATGATTTCAGAGCCTCCATTAATTATATCGAGCCGGTTTACCGGGATGGAAGTAAAACAGTAACCGCAAGGGTTTACTTCGACAATTCGACCTATAAAATTCCAATAGGCAGCCAGGTGAAGGCGACCATTTTTGCAGGAGACCGTTCTGCTGACTGGTTACCCGAAGAAGCTGTTTTATCACTTGGTTTGGATAAAGTTGTTTTTGTAAGAACAGGCGAAGCATTCATGGCCAGAAAAA
>JBIQMS010000024.1:0-69387 GCA_044463125.1 Terrimonas ferruginea | reverse complement strand
TTGATTATTTTCCTGTTTTTTGAACTAAATCAAACATATAAGATTGGCGCAGATTAGAACGCAGATTGGCGCAGATTTTTTCTCAAACTAATTGTAATTAATCGCCTTCCATATATCCCCATTAAACCTTAAACTCTAAACCTTAAACCCTAAAACGTAATACGTCTCTCTCACCATTTGCGCATAAAATCTGCCAGCCCTTCCAGGTTTCCTTTTTCAAAAAAGCGAATTAATTCTTCGTCAGTTCCTATCCTATCCTTTTGTTTGAGCCAATTCCAGGTTTTCTTTACCAGCTCACAACCGTATTGGTCATAGAGCTCAGCGGCGGCTTTATGCCAACGGCATTGGTACCAGGCATAATTATAAGGATGCTCTTGACCAATCACAACATAATTCTCCTGCAGTTGCTGCAGGGTTTGGAATGGGAAGCCCTCGCTTCCTTTCATTACTACCATCCTGGGAAAAAGGGTCAGCGCCGCCAACTGCTCCGGCTCCTGTTCGGCCACATAGCAATGCAACATCATATTCACCAACAGCTCGCCCATCCAAAGACGTTGCACCTGCAAGCCCGCCTGGAAATGAAAAGCATGCCCCAGTTCATGCAGTGCCAGCAAATCGAAAAAAGCCTTCATACCCGACCCATCCTGACCATATACCTGCTTCGCGGCAGTAGCCATAGTATCTGTAAAACCAGCGAGATCAGGAAGGTTATTGCGCCAGAATTCATTGTCGTCGGCGGCAACAATTAGAGTCTCCTTATCATCATAATGCGGCATGCCATAAACCGGAAAGCTGGTATAGTTGGGCCAGTCGGCTTCTGTAAGGATCAGCAGGTTAACCCGGGGTTTATAACCATACTGATCCCCATACCATTTCATGGCTTTCTCCACGCGTGGCACTATTTCCAAAGCCCGCGAAGCACGGCCATTGCTATGATAGACCTGAAGATGAGCGGAGGGGAAATGCACAAGACTGTCAAAGGGGGATGACTGGGCAGTAGCCGCAGAACCAGCCAACAATGAACCAAGTGCCAGGATAAAAAAGCTTCGCATATTTTTTCTGGAAAATTGCGAATATCAGCGCCGGGAAAATAGTACAAACGCGACAATTATATCTTCAGAGGCGACTGCAACAGAAGAGGCGCGCGTTCCAGTTCCTGCTGCAGCAGGCGGGGAACTTTGCCGGTAAAGGTTTTGAAATCCCGTATCAAATGCATCTGGTCAAAATAACCGGATTCATGAGCGATGGATGTCCAGCTCAGTAGCGGATCCGACTCGCGTATGCGATATGCATGTGAGAAGCGCGTAAGCCGGGCAAAGAACTTGGGCGAAAAACCCATTCGTTGCCGGCATTGCCGCTCCAGTTGCCGGTTACTCAGACAGGCCATTGAAGCCAGCTCATCCACCGTAATCCTTCCCTGCGATTGTATTAATGCATGAAGGGCATAGTCAACCGGAATTGATGCCGTTAACGACAATAGCTTTCGCAACAGGTATCCTTCCGCCAGCAGGGCAATCTCCACCAGGCCCTCGGCTTCCTGCATTTGTTCGGTGAGTTCGGTGATCTCTCTGCCTAGCAGCAGGCTGGTATCGCAACTCTTATCCACCCAATTATGCAAGGGCATTTTTACCAGGCGGAAAAGCCCTGCCGGCTCAAAGCCTATGCGCACTGCTTTATGGTGTTGCCTTACATCAATAGATACCGAAAAAGCCTGCGGACCTACCATCACGGCCCGCGGCTGCTCTTCAAACTGATCAGTACCGGCAGCGCTTACGCGAATTTGGTCTTCCAAATAAAAGAAAAGCGAATTCTGCGGCGTGGGTGGATACAGGCAGGGAGCAGCATCCGTACCCGATGGAGTACGCGCATCAATCACCATAATGCATTGCACAAAACCCTGCAAGGCAGGTACTATGGGATGATCATAAACGCGCATAGCAATAGGTGAATTTACCACTAAAATCAGCGACTCTGTAATTTCTTTCCCGATCTACAATGAACGAGCCCGATTGGAATTTTATTCCAATCGGGCTCGTTCATTGTAGATATTTATGAGAAACCTTTAATTTCAGTCGCTCGACTTCCAACTATTATTATCCGGGTTCATATCGGGCAATACCTTATCGGGATCAATTACCACCGATTTCAGCGCCTCTTCCACCGGCAGCAGGAATTTCCAGGTAGCTGTGCTTTGCCATATTTCCACGGGCAACTTTTTGCGGGCCGTTACTCCACTTACGGTGGTGTACTCCACTGTTACCGGCATGGCCATCTGCTGCAGGTTTTCGATGGTGACCAGCGCGCCGTTTTTGGGGTCATCCTTGCTATACTCCACTTTCGTGATGGCCTGATCGAGCTGATAATTTTCGAGAAACACCGCTTTCCAGAACCAGGCCAGGTCTTCACCCGCGCCATTCTCCATGCTACGGAAAAAATCCCAGGGCGTGGGATGCTTATAGGCCCAGTCGCGAATATATTTCCGGAAGGCATAGTCGAAGCGATCCTGACCCAACACTTCATTGCGCAGCAAGCCCAATGCAAATCCAGGTTTTGAATAAAGCATGGCGCCAATATTGCGCTCCATCATGCCATCGGGTGTTTGCAACACACGCTCCATATTCTTGCTAAACAGGCGGCTCTTATGTGCGCTACCGGGTTTGCGATAATATTCGCCATTGTTGAAATCCTGCGATGCGATGCCGTTGATGAATGTATTGAAACCTTCATCCATCCAGCCATAGCGGCGCTCATTACTACCCACGATCATGGGAAACCAGGTATGGCCAAATTCATGATCCGTTACGCCCCAAAGTCCGGCCGTACGTGCGCGATAACTGCAAAATACAATACCGGGATACTCCATACCGCCGATGTTGCAGGCAACATTCACCGCTGAATAGTATGGATAAGGGAACCAGCGTTTGGAATAATTTTCAATGGAAGCTTTAGTGTACTCCGTAGAACGGCTCCAGCCTTTTTCTCCATTCGATTCAACCGGATACACCGACATGGCCAGGCCTTTCTTGCCGCCGGGGAGGTTCATTCTTGCCGCGTCCCAGATAAAGGAGCGGGAAGCCGACCAGGCAAAATCGCGGGCATTGGCGAGTTTGAATTTCCAGGTCAGTTCTTTGCGGTTGGGCCGCGATGCGGGATCGGTTACTTCTGCGCTGTCACGAATCATTACCGTTTTGTCACTTTGTTTGGCCTTGTTGTAACGACCCAGTTGCACGGGCGTCAACACTTCCTGCGGATTTTGCAATTCGCCGGATCCTGCCACTATCATAGCCGAAGGAGCGGTTATCTGCACATCATAATTGCCATATTCGCAATAAAACTCGCCCGCACCCAGATAAGGATCGGTATTCCAGCCACGCACATCATCAAACACACACATACGCGGAAACCATTGGGCTATGGCGAAGATGGGACCATTGCTGGTCTTGAGCACACCGGTACGGTCGGCGCCATATTCGGGTACGGTATAGCTGTACTCTATTTCAAACTGCAGCTTACCCGTGCGGGCGGCCAGGGCTTTGGCCAGCCGGATCTGCATACGGGTATCATCAATAATAAAATCGGCGTTGCTGCGCGCGGCACCCTGAATGAGTTTTACGGATTTGATCTTGTAGCCGCCATCAAACTCGCTGGAAGCATCGCCATAGCGGCTGCGGCCTGTGGCGGGCATCTTCGCCTGGCCGCGCGAATCTTTGTTGAAGAGGTTTTGATCGAGCTGCAACCAGAGATAAGGCAACGCCTGGGGACTGTTGTTGAAATAAGTAAGCGTGGCGGTGGCGGTTACCAGGCGGCTCTCTTCTTCGAGTCGGGCTTTGATCTGGTAATCTACTTTGTTTTGCCAGTACTGCGGACCCGGCTCGCCCGTAGCTGTACGGTAAGGGTTGCCATTATGGGTATAGAACAATGGCGAGAACAAAGCATACGGGTCATAAACGGAATTGCTGCCCGCCTGTCCAAAAAGGAAACTGGTACCACAGATGGCAGCCAGCACACATAACAAGATTCTTTTTTTCATCATGTAATCGGTGATTTTTTTTCGAATAATCCTGGGTAAAAAATGGCCTTGAAAATACACCTTTCCCGGGGAATATCGGGCATGTGTTGAAATCAGCTGGCTGAATAAGATTAATGGCGTAACTTAACGATTCAATCAAAAAACAGAAAAACCATGTTATCGAAAACCATTCAGGAAGCGTTGAATAAACAGGTACAGATGGAAGCCGAATCATCGCAGGCATACCTCGCTATGGCCTCCTGGGCCGAGATACAGCCGGGCCTCGAAGGCGTTACCGAATTCTTTTTCAAACAATCCGATGAAGAGCGGGTACATATGCTGAAGCTGCTCCGCTTTATCAACGAAAGAGGGGGCTTTGGCACCGTGCCGGCGCTGGCCCAGCCCATGCTCACCTTCCCCTCGCTGAAAAAATTGTTCGACGAATTTCTGAAACATGAGCTGAAAGTGAGCGATAGCATCAACGAACTGGTGCACCTTTCGCTTGCCGAAAAAGATTATGCCACGCATAATTTCCTGCAGTGGTATGTAAACGAACAGATAGAAGAAGAAAGAACAGCACGCACCCTCAACGATAAGCTGGAGCTTATTGGCGACGACAAGAGCGGTCTTTATCTCTTCGACAGGGATATTCTTAATTTTCGCGGTCCCGCATAAAAAAATCCCCCGGCCAGGCCGGGGGATTTTTCTTTATAAGATCAGGAATATTATCGAAGCAGGAGTTCGCAGGGTTTGAGCCCTGTATGCTTTTTGAAGGCGGTAGAAAAATGCGAGATGGAGGAATAGCCCAGCAGAATGGATACTTCGGTTACGCTCAGTCCTTTTTCATACAGCAGGTATTTGGCATGCTCCATCCGCTGACTTTGATAAAATTCAAAGATGGTGGCGCCAAACATTTCCTTAAACCCTTTTTTCAGGTAACACTCATTCATGGCCACTTTGCGGCTCAGTTCCTTGATGGTGATGGGCTCCCCAATCTGGGCAATCAGTATTTCACGCGCCTTATTGATCTTTTCGCGGTCGGCTTCGTTGGAAAGAAACTTGCACTGAATGGTTGGCACTTCCCTTTCACCCACCATACAGTCGAGGCTTTGCAGCAGCAGCATATGCATTTGCCCGTTGATGAAGATATTCTCCATAGCCCCGCTGTGGTTGCTGCTGAGCAGCGATTCCAGCAATACCCGCGACTTGCTGCAGAGCGGGAGCATGCGGTTGAAGGACGACTTATGTTGAAAAGACAGAATATCTTCGGTAAATACATCATTGCCCGAGCGGCCTGAGCCGATAAACTGGGACAGATGGGTAGGCGCGAAGCGAAACTGGAAAAGGTCAACCGTTTCCACCCTTTCGCCGCAGTGGCGGGTCTGGTTCAGGTGGCAGGCATCGCATTCGGTGTGCTTTTCGCGGCAGTAGGCATTGCCACTGATGCAGAAGCGCAGTTCCAAATAGCTATCTTCCCGGTTGTTTTTCTCGTAATGGTACACCAGCACCCCGGTATCATCAAGCGGGGTAGCCTGGGGCCGCTTTAGCCGGCGGATGGAATACTGTACCGCTCCCGGGGCGGTCATTTCCTTCTCCTGCAGCAGCCGCATGTCTTCAATCATGGGCGCCTGCTTCATGGCCAGGGAAAGAATGTCGGGTTGGTACTGCATGGAGGGGCAAATTTACGGAGGAAAAAGGAACCATACCAGCCCTGCAAGGCCTGATTTTCAAACCACCACCGCCTTTCACCACAAATTATCAATTTCAAACAGCGATTTTACCCTGAACTCCTACCTTTGCAGGGTCACGGACTAAAACGTGACCATTTTTTTACCTGCATGATCCATCCGCATACTTATATACATCCCAACGCAAGGCTGGCCACAAATGTGAAGGTGGATCCCTTTACCGTTATCCATCAGGACGTTGAAATAGGCGAGGGCACCTGGATCGGGTCGAATGTGACCATTATGGAGGGGACCCGCATCGGCAAGAACTGCCGCATCTTTCCCGGAGCCGTAATTGGCGCTATTCCCCAGGACCGCAAATACGCCGAGGAGAAAACTACGGTTGAGATTGGCGATAACTGTACCATCCGCGAATTTGTAACCATTCACCGCGGTACCAGCGATAAATGGAAGACCTCCGTGGGCAATAATTGCTGGATCCTTGCCTATAGCCATATAGGCCATGATTGCACCATTGGCAACAATTGCACCCTGAGCAATAGCAGCCAGCTCGCCGGCCATGTGGTGCTGGGCGACTGGGTTGGACTGGGCGGTGTTTGCGCCGTTCACCAGTTTGTGAAAGTGGGTTCCCACGCTTTTATCAGCGGTGGCGCCCTGGTAGGTAAGGATGTGCCGCCCTATATCAAGGCCGGAAGGCAGCCCCTCAGCTATGCGGGCGTAAACTCTGTGGGGCTCAAGCGTCGCGGGTTTACAATTGAAAAGATCAATCATATCCTCGATATCTATCGCATCATCTACAATAAGGGGCTGAATACCACCCAGGCCCTCGAATTCCTGGAAGAGGAGTTTCCCGCCACCGACGAGCGCGACGAGATCGTGACCTTTATCCGGGAAAGCGGGCGTGGCATCATCAAACGCTATACGAAAGGCAATGGCGATGACGATCTCCCTATCTGATGCCGGCAAACGATACAATCGCGAATGGATCTTTCGCCATATTCAGTATAATTTTCATACCGGGGAAAGCTATGCCATTACCGGCGCCAACGGGTCAGGCAAAAGCACTTTGCTGCAACTGATTGGCGGCGCGCTGATGCCCAATGAAGGAAAGCTGGAATACCTTAACCCCAACCCCCTTCCGCCGGAACAGTATTATAAATATGTATCGCTTTGCGCGCCCTACCTGGAGCTGATCGAGGAAATGACCCTGCGTGAGTTTCTTTCCTTTCACCAGCAATTCAAACCCCTGCTGCCGGGCTTGCATACGGAAATGGTGATTGAACGCATAGGGTTGCAGGCGGCTGCCGATAAGCAGATCCGGTTCTACAGCTCGGGCATGAAACAAAGGGTGAAGCTGGCGCAATGCCTGCTTTCTGAAACCAGCCTGGTACTGCTCGATGAGCCCTGCACCAATCTCGATGAAGCCGGCATCGCCCTCTATCACCAACTGGTTGAGGAATTCTGCCAAAACCGAATTGTTGTCGTTAGCAGCAATGATCCGGTTGAATACCGCTTCGCCAGTCATATCCTCCGCATCAGCGATTACAAATAAGCGTCAACTGATTGAATCGAGCAGTTTTTTCTCACCCACGATCCATACCACATCGCCTTCTTCGAAGATGGTGTCGGATTCTGGATTGAGGATGCGCACGCCATTGCGCTCTATGCCCACCACCAGCCCGCGTGTAGCGGTACGTATACCGGAGCCACGGATGGTTTTGCCGATCAGGCCCGAGTCGTGCTCCACGGTAAATTTATCCAGTTGCACATCCACTTCTTCCTGCTTATCCACGAGTTTTTTATCGGGGCGAAGGATGGCATTCATTTTTTTCTCCTGCGCATCGGTGCAAATGATAAAGAGTTTATCGCCGGGAAAGATGCGGTCATTTTTCTGCGGGGTGGCAATGGTAAGTTGTCCTCGCTTGATCATCGCCACGTTCACGCCAATTTGCTCGCGCCATTTCAATTCTGCCAGGGTTTTGCCGATCACACTCACTTCCGGATCCACATCAAAAGTGGTCATATGCGCATCCCAGGGTGCAAGGGTTACATTGCGGCGGGCAGCCTGCGCTTCCAGCACGCGGATTTCTTCCTGCAGGTCACGGTCGTTGAGATTCATGATGAAGCGGTTCTCAATCCGGTCGTAAAGCCGTTGAATTTTTTTCCGGAATATCATAAACAATATCATCAGCAAAATGGCGCCATAGAGCGCGATGCTGATGGAGAAAAAGCGATTGAGCAGAAAAATGATAAACAATACGGAAAGCGTGAGCTTGATCCCCCGCATGACCCAGATAGGGCCGCGATACTTTTGTTGCGCATAAATGCGGGCAAAGGATTCGTTGCGTTCGTTCCGAACAATGAGCCCCCAAACCAATGGCGCCATAAACAAGAGGGTAATCAGCGCGGCCGTGATGCCACCAAACGCATAATCGGTATTGGCATCTACCCAGGGCGCCACATAAGTGGAGCTCAGGTACACGATGGCGCCAATTAAAACCGAAAACACAAGTGAGTTGATGATAAAGGACTTCAGCACCTGCTGAAAATCGCTGGCCGCGGTAATGGTAGTGGCCTCAGAACTGTATCGGGTAAGCGACTTACGCCAGCGCTCTGGTAAGCGTTTATCAATCCATTCATAAAAAGGACTGCTGGCTTTGATCAGATAGGGGGTGGTAAAAGTGGTGATGCCGGAAACGGCAACAATGATCGGGTAAAGAAATTCGCTGGTAGCGCCCAGGCTCACACCCAGGGCGGCAATGATAAAGGAAAACTCTCCGATCTGCGCAAGGCTCATGCCGGTTTGCAGAGATACTTTGAGCGAATTACCGGAAACAAATGCGCCCAATCCGGTTGTTACTATTTTACCGATTATACAGGCTAATGTAATGAGTGCGATGGGCACGGCATATTGACCAATAGTAGTTACATCGATCATCATCCCTACCGACACAAAGAAGATAGCGCCAAACAGGTCCTTCACCGGCTTTACCAGGTGTTCGATGCGTTCGGCCTTAGTGGTCTCCGCCAGCAATGAGCCCATCACAAAAGCGCCAAGCGCATAAGAGAATCCTACTTCCGCCGCCAGGAATACCATCAGCAAACAAAGCGAAACCGATACAACCAAAAGGGTTTCGTCATTTAAAAGGCGGCGTGCCTTTTTCAGAATGGTAGGAATAAAGAAGATGCCCACCACAAACCAGAGTATCAGGAAGAAGATGAGTTTGATGATGGATAATACCATTTCCCAGCCATCGAACTGCTGGCTCACCGATAATGTTGTCAGCAACACTAATATCGCGATCGTGATCAGATCCTCCACGATCAGAATACCGAATACGAGCGTGGCGAATTTCTTTTTCTTCAATCCCAACTCTTCCACGGCCTTGATGATGATGGTGGTGGATGAAACGGCGAGTGCCGCACCCAGATAGATGCAGTCCATGGTTTCCCAACCCAATAATTTTCCCAGCCCATAGCCGAGTGCTGACATGCCCACAGCTTCCACCAGGGCCGACACGGAAGAGGAGCCACCCACTTGCGCCAGTTTTCGGAAACTGAACTCCAGACCCAGGCTGAACAAAAGAAAGATAACACCAATCTCGGCCAGCACCTGAACATTCTCCTTTTCGGTGATGGAAGGAAACCAGGTAACGCTCGATCCCACAAATATGCCTGCGATAATATATCCCAGCACCAGGGGCTGCTTCAACCATTTGAAAACAACGGTCATGAAAGCCGCAACACCCAGCAAAAGGGCCAAATCAGTAATAAGAGGTGGTAAATGATTCATTAAACTTAATATTATCTCGATCCAGCAATTCCTTTAGAACAGAATGGATCACCGGTGAATACTTTAGCACATTAAACTGCTTCAGTGTTCAGAAGAGTTTTCCCGCAGATCTTCGCAGATTTCTTATGAAACCAATTTTGATTTCCCATCATCGCAAATACTATTCAGAACTTGAAAATCCAACCAAAAAACGTAAAACGTATCACGTAATACGTACAACGTAATCACCTTTGCGATGCAATCAGCAAGTTCAGGTCGGTATACTTTAAATCGAACCTTTCGCTGAGATAGAAATTGGTAAGGGCTCCCTTAAACAGGTAGATGCCGCTCCGCAGGTGCACCCGGTGCCATACCAGGTTTTCAAAACCGCCTTCGTCTCCCGCTTCCAGCAGCAGTGGCATAAGCACATTGCTGATAGCCTGGGAGGCCGTTCGCGAGAATCCGGAAGGAATATTAGGTACGCAGTAATGAATAACCCCGTATTTCATGAATATCGGGTGTTCATGACTGGTAATCTCCGAAGTTTCAAAGCAGCCACCTCTGTCGATGCTAACATCAATCACCACGGAACCCGGCCGCATATTGCTCACCATCTCTTCCGTAACCACCATGGGCGTGCGGCCTGTTTGTGAGCCAAGGGCGCCTACGGCCACTTCGCATGTCTTCAATTGCTTGGCCAGCATGCGCGGTTCAATTACGGAAGTCCACAAACGTTGACCAATATTATTCTGCAATCGCTTCAAACGATACACGCTATTGTCGAATACTTTTACCGAAGCACCCAATGCAAGGGCTGCCCGTGCGGCATATTCACCCACAATGCCGGCGCCGATGATGATAACTTTGGTAGGCGCGATGCCAGATATACCACCCAGCAACACTCCCTTGCCATGGTTGGCGGAGCTCAGGTACTGGGCGGCGATCAGCATCACCGCGCTGCCCGCAATCTCGCTCATGCTGCGAACGATGGGATAGGAATCGCTATCGTCTTTCAGGTTTTCGAAAGAAATGGCCGTAATCCGCTTATTCATCATGCTTTCCAGTATCTCTGCTTTGAGAACGGAAAGATGAATGGGAGAAATGATGACCTGGTTCATTTGCAGGAGCGGCAGGTCTTCTTCAATGACCGGCGCACTTTTTACCAGCACGGGTGCTTTATACACCTCGGCCCGGTCGTACACAATTTTGGCTCCCGCTTCGCTATAGTCCTTATCGCGGTAATGCGAGGCATCGCCCGCATTATGTTCAATCATTACATGATGGCCATTGCTCACCAGCACACTCACCGCATCGGGCGTGAGCGCAATACGGTTCTCCTGAAAGGCAATCTCTTTGGGAATGCCGATCGACATGCCTTCCGGCTTGGGTTTTATGTCCAGCGTTTCCTCCAGGGTTTCGTAGCTGAAGGAAGTGCTGATCCGGGGTTTTTGCTGGCTCATGAGTTGGTTTTGCTGGCTGGAATCAACGACTGTCAAAAATAATCAATTCCCGCCGATTTGGAGCCTTCGTTTACCCGTGGGCAGCAAGTTTAAATGAACGTGCACTGTATCTTCCGGAAACAATCCCGGCGCCTTATCGGGCCATTCCACCAGGCAGATATCACCGCTGTAGAGCGCATCTTCCACACCCGCCCTGGCGGCTTCCTCCTCATCGCGGAGCCGATACAGGTCCATATGATATATACGAACCGGCCCGCCTTCACGAGTTCCTTCATATTGATTGATGATTGAAAATGTTGGACTCCCAATAGCATCCTTCACCTGCAGGGCTTCGCATAGCGCATGTATCAGTGTGGTCTTACCCACCCCCATCTCCGCATGAAAGGCAAATACCTTTTCGGTGGGAAATTTTTTCCAGAATTGCTGCGCAATGGAAGAAAGGTCTTGCTCGCTGAATTCAATTTCCATACTGAAATGTTGAATCGTTGAATTGTTGAATCGTTGAATTGTTGGCCACACATACCGGGAAGCATACGCATAGAAATGCCTAAATACATTCTCTGCGCCAATCTGCGCAAAAATCCGCGAAAATCTGCGGGAAACCTACATGAGTTTTGAAGTTGCTGGCCAGGCTGAACCCTTCACCCGCAGATATTTCTTCTTAATCCTACCTACTTCCTACTCCCCACTTACTACTTACTACTTACTACTTTCAACTTCCCTCACGCCTCACGATTCACGGCTCACGTTCTCCCACTCCCCACTTACCACTTACTACTCCAAAATTGCATCATTCTATCAAAAACAACGCTCTCAATTTTCCGCATTGGTTTCGGCAAAATCTACCTTTGCAACAAGGCTTGCCGGAATTTGTTATTATCACAGCACTATGGAAAAAGTACAATGGAAAGTAGAGGGGATGGATTGCAATAACTGTGCATTGACCATCCGCAGGTACCTGGAAAAAGAGGGAATGAAGGAGGTGAAGGTCAACTTCGCCACGGGCGATGTAAGTTTCGATATGCCCGACCTGTCCCGCTCTCCGAGCCTGGTAACTGGTGTGGAAGGTTTGGGTTATGCGGTAGCGGCTGAAGGAAAACCGGCAGCGGCTAAAGCAAGAAAGTCATTTCTATCCACTCATTTGCAAAGGTTCTGGTTTTGCCTTCCCTTTACGGCCATTCTCTGGCTCCACATGATCCCCGGCCTGCACTGGCACTGGCTCATGAATCCCTGGGTGCAACTGGCCCTCACCCTGCCTGTGTACATCGTGGGTATGCGCTTTTTTGGCCGCAGTGCCTGGAAAAGCCTGCGCAATGGCATCCCCAACATGAATGTGCTCATCGCCATTGGCGCCACCGCCGCTTTTGTGTATAGCCTCTATGGCAGCTTCATCGGTCAGGAGCAGCTCTTCATGTTTTACGAAACAACAGCTACCATCATCACGCTGGTATTCCTGGGCAATTATATGGAAGACGCATCCGTGGCTTCCACCCAAAAATCGCTCGACAAGCTGATGCAATCGCAGAAGCTGATGGCCACGATGATTGCCTACGACGATCAGCACCAGGAGCAACATTTTCAGGTGGAAGGAGAGCAGCTTCGTTCCGGCGACCTGATCCTGATCCGATCCGGCGAACAGGTGCCGGCCGATTGTAAAATTCTTTGGGGCGAAGTGGAGGTAAATGAATCCATAATCACCGGCGAAAGTCTGCCGGTGAGCAAAGCCAGCAAAGATCATCTCATAGGTGGCAGCCTCGTATTGAGCGGAACCGTGAAAGCCTATGTAACAGCGGCCGTTAGCGAGAGCATACTGGCTGGCATTGTGAACATGGTGAAGCAGGCGCAGGGCGAAAAGCCGCCCGTGCAGCAACTGGCCGATCGCATCAGCGCCATCTTTGTGCCGGTAGTGCTGGGTATTGCGGCCATCACTTTTGCTGCAAACTGGATTGTTTTGAAAGAAATAGAGCCCGCCCTGCTCCGTAGTATAGCGGTACTTGTAATTGCCTGCCCCTGCGCCATGGGAATCGCCACACCCGCCGCCATAGCCGTGGGCCTGGGCCGTGCCGCACGCAACGGCATCCTTTTTCGAAATGCCAAAAGCCTGGAACTGTTTAAGGATATAAAACAAGCGGTATTCGACAAGACGGGTACCCTCACTACCGGTTCCTTTAGCATTGCCGACTATGCCATACTGGACCCGGAACTGGATGATGAAAGCTTCCGCCGCATTGTTTATTCCCTCGAGAAATATTCAGCCCACCCGCTGGCACGCAGTATAGCGCGCGAGTGGAAAACCCGCGATGATATCCGCTGGAAAAATGTAGAAGAAATCAAAGGACTTGGTATGCGCGCCAGCGATAAAGATGGTATTGTGTATGAAGCCGGCTCCTTTAAGTTGCTCGGTGAAAAGGCGAATGATGCCGCACACAATATCTATATCCTGCGCGATGGCAATTGCATCGGCTGGATCGACCTGGAAGATGAAATTCGTCCCGAAGCGAAGGCCGTCATCAACCAACTGCACGCCGAAGGCATTCATACGGTATTGCTGAGTGGCGACCGGCACGAGAAAGTGGCGGCACTCGGCAAGAAGCTGGGTATTGATGAAGTGTTGTCGGAAAAAACACCAGCGGAAAAGCTCGAAATTATTGCGGCCAAAAACGCGGAAACACCCACGGTCATGATCGGCGACGGCATCAACGATGCGCCGGCACTTGCCAAAGCCAGCATTGGCATATCGCTCAGCGATGCCAGCCAGCTCGCCATGCAAACAGCACAGGTAGTATTGATGAACCAGGGATTAAAGCAATTGCCCCTGGCCCTGGGCCTGGGCCGGCATACCTATATCACCATCAAGCAAAACCTGTTCTGGGCCTTCGCCTACAATATTGCGGCCATTCCCATAGCCGCACTCGGCTTCCTGCATCCCGGCTTTGCCGCCCTGGTGATGGGACTGAGTGATGTGGTGCTGGCGGTGAATTCGGGTAGGCTGTATGTGAAGAACGTGAATCGTGAGGCGTGAGGCGTGAGGAACGTGAGACGTGAATCGTGAGGCGTGAGGCGTGAGGAACGTGAGGCGTGAGGCGTGAGGCGTGAGACGTGAGGCGTGAGACGTGAGGCGTGAGACGTGAGACGTGAAGCGTGAGACGTGAGTGGGGTTTGAGGCAAAAGTTTATTGTTTCTGGATGAATCATATGGAGCGTTTAGGTTGGTCTCAAACCCCTAAAATTCCTCACGATTCACGCCTCACGTCTCACGCCTCACGAATCACGCCTCACGCCTCACGTGAAAAACACCCCTCTTTTCCGATCAAAACACCGTTGCGGGCACCTAAATATGTAGTTAGTTTGAGAAACCAATTAATATGTTTCTTCAACTGGCGCATACGAAACTGGATATCTATGAAGCGTGTAAGCAACTGGTTGTAATTTGCTATAGCCTATCTGCCCGATTTCCAAATGAAGAAAAATTTGCATTAAGCGCACAAATAAGGAGGGCCGCCATTTCAGTATTTTTGAATCTGGCTGAAGGATGTGCTAAAAGTTCTCAAAAAGAGAGATGCCGATTTTTTGAAACTTCCCGCGGTTCTCTGGTAGAAATAGATACTGCATTCTTAATTGCCATAGAATTAAATTATCTAAAGAAGGAAGAAACCGAAGCGCTAAAAGCCATTGCAATCAGATGTTATCAGATGTTATCCAAAATGATCAAATAGAAGACGATTATGAATAGTGATGCAGATCATAAGAATCAAAGTGAAAAAAATGGCAATATTAGCCAGGAGGATGAATCTACATCTCACGTCTCACGCCTCACGCCTCACGATTCACGTCTCACGCCTCACGCCTCTCTACTGTCTGTTCTCCAGCGTTACTGGGGCTATGCTTCCTTCCGGCCGCTGCAGGAAGATATCATGCAATCCGTTCTGGCTGGCCGCGATACGCTGGCTTTGATGCCTACGGGGGGAGGAAAGTCCTTATGCTACCAGGTGCCGGCTATGGCCATGGAGGGCGTATGCCTGGTGATATCACCCCTGATCGCTTTGATGAAGGACCAGGTGGAGAATCTCCGGAGGAAAAATATTACCGCTTTTGCCATCTTTTCCGGCATGAGCCGTAAAGAAGTGATACATACGCTGGAAGTTGTTGCCGACAGCAACTGTAAATTCCTGTATGTGTCGCCCGAGCGGCTGGAGACGGCCCTTTTCAAAGAATGGCTGCCCGCCCTGCGCATAAGCCTGATCGCAGTGGATGAGGCCCATTGTATTTCGCAATGGGGTTACGATTTTCGGCCACCCTATCTGCGCATCGCACAGCTCCGCGAGGAATTGCCACAGGTACCTGTGCTGGCGTTAACGGCATCCGCAACCCCCGAAGTGCAGAACGATATCTGCCTGCGGTTGACGCATCCGCAAAAGCAGGATTCCTTTGGCCCGGATCAATGGGCCATATTCCGCCAGTCCTTCGAAAGGCCCAATCTCTCCTATAGCAATTTTGAAGTAGATGCCAAACCACCCCGCATTGTAGACATTCTGCAAAAAGTGCCAGGTAGCGCCATCGTGTATTGCAAGAGCCGTCGGCGAACCAAAGAGATCAGCGATCTGCTGCGGCTGCACCAGATTTCCTCCAGTTTTTACCATGCCGGCCTCAGCCAGGAGGAGCGCAACCTGCGACAGGAAGAATGGATTCAAAACAAAACCCGCGTGGTCGTATGCACCAATGCCTTTGGAATGGGCATTGATAAACCCGATGTGCGCGTGGTGATACATGCCGATGTGCCCGACTGCCTGGAAAATTATTACCAGGAAGCGGGTCGCGCGGGGCGAGATGGCCTGCGCTCTTATGCTGTATTACTTTTCCAGCCGGGTGAACTGGATGCCCTCGAAAAGATGGCGGATACACGCTACCCCGGTGTAGAAATAATCCGCGAACTGTTTCAGGCGGTCTGCAATTACCTGCAGGTGCCTGTAGGCGCTGGCGCCGGCGAATATTTTGAATTTGACATAAACCTGTTCTGTGAAAAATTCAAAATGGATTCGTTGGTATCGCTGCATGCACTCAAAGCCCTGGAGCAGGATGGATGGATCAGCTTCAATGAACAGGTATTTACCCCCTCCAAACTGGTATTCAATTGCACCAAGGATTTTCTTTACGATTTTGAGCGTGATCATCCGGCATTGGAGCCATTGATTAAAAGCCTGCTGCGCGCCTACGAAGGCATTTTCGATAAATCCTCATTTATTTCCGAAAACACACTTGCTTACCTGCTACGTAAAGACGTGGAGCAGATTAAGACCGACCTGCAAAGCTTGCACCGCGCCCGTTTACTGCAATACGAGCCTCGATCAGAGAAACCGCAGATCTATTTTCATCGCTCCAGGGTATCGCAAAAAGAAATGCATTTTGATAAAGCCGCCCATGACGCCCGCCGGGAAAAATTCAGGAATCGGGTTCGCCAGATGATCGACTATACCCTGGCAAAAGGTCGCTGCCGCAGCCAGATTACCGCCGAATATTTTGGCGACAACAGCACCCGCCCCTGCGGCATTTGTGATAATTGCCTGCAGAAAAAAAATCTTCCCATCGACAGGGAAGAATTTAACCGGATACATCAGCGCATTAAAGATCTATTGCTGGCTAACGCATTGCCGCCAAGACAGGTTCCTGAATTGCTGCCAGAGATACAGCAGGATAAATTGTGGAAAGTGCTGGATCATTTACAGGCGGAGGGAAAAATAAAGATCCTGCCAGATGGCAGGATCCATATGAAAGAAGATGCATAAATGACTTCCGTTAGGATTGCACCACCAACCTGAATCCATTGCCATGGATGTTCACGATCTCGATCTTGGGATCGTCTTTCAGGTATTTACGGAGCTTGGCGATATACACATCCATACTGCGGCCATTGAAATAGGTATCGCTACCCCAGATTTTCTTCAAAGCCTGATCGCGTGGTAGCAAATCATTGAGGTGCTCGGCCAGCATTTTCAGCAGCTCATTTTCTTTGGGAGAAAGGGTTTGTGTAACGCCATTGTGCGTCAACTGGCGCAGCTTGGGGTTGAAATGATAACTGGCCAGATCAAACTCACGGTTTTCGGTTTCCTTGTTGATCTCCTCATTTCTTTTCAGAATGGCTTTTATCTTCAGCAGCAGCACTTCGCTGTCGAAGGGCTTGGTGATATAATCGTCGGCACCCAGCTTATACCCCTGGATAATATCCTCCTTCATGGTTTTGGCGCTCAGGAAGAAAAGGGGTATTTCCGGATCCACGTCCCGGATTTCCTCGGCCAGGGTGAACCCATCCATATTGGGCATCATCACATCGAGCAGGCAGAGTTCAAATTTTTCGCGCTGGAAGGCGGCCAGGCCCAGCCGGCCATCCCTCTCAAGGGTTACATCATAATCGTTCAGCTCCAGGTAGTTTTTCAATACACTGCCCAGGTTGGGATCATCCTCGCACAATAAGATCTTGGGTTTTTTACTGTCCATTTTTGTTAAGTTTAATTCTATCCTATCAGATGACAAATAAAAGTAAATCATTTGCCAAACATTTGACCGCCTGGATAATATTTTGTTAAGAACTGATGCTGAGTGGTTTTTCGCCAACTATTGTAAATTTGCGCCCTAAAATCCTGCGAAATGGCGATGCATCTGACCCCCGACAACCGGCTCAAGAAACTGATCGTGATTGGCGACCGGCTCCTGATTAAACCCACCAAGCCCAATGAGCAAACCGCCAGTGGATTGTACCTGCCCCCGGGTGTGCAGGAAAAAGAAAAAGTGCAGCAGGGTTACGTGATAAAAGCCGGACCCGGCTATGTAATTCCTATGCCCGTGGAAGAAGAACCCTGGAAATCGGAAGATGAAAAAGTGAAATACGTACCTCTTCAGGCCAGGGAAGGCGACCTGGCAATCTTTCTGTTGAGTGGTGCCACGGAAGTGATGTATGAGAATGAAAAGTATTTTATCGTACCGCAAGGGGCGATTTTGATGCTGGAAAGAGAGGAAGATCTGTGAGGGATAAGTTTTAAGTTATAAGTTTTAAGTTTTAAGTGCTGCCCACGAACATAACCATTCTGGGTTGTTATTCTATATGGATTGGAGACATTATTTTCGATATATAATTCGTTCCCAGTCTAATCACTAAATTCAACTTATTACTTATAACTTACAACTTATAACTCCTCCTCCCAATGCAACCAGAGAATTTCAAAAATACCATCCTTCCCGGCTATCAATTCAAAGGCGAAAGCATTCGTCTGGGGACGGCTATGCTCGATGGACAGGCTGTTATTGGTACTCCCATCTCCATTCCCTTGCGCACCATGAACCGCCATGGCCTGATTGCGGGTGCCACGGGTACGGGTAAGACCAAGACCCTGCAGGTGCTGGCCGAAGCGCTGAGCGATGCCAGCGTGCCCGTGCTGCTGATGGACATTAAGGGCGACCTGAGCGGGCTGGCTGCTGCCGGTGCTGTAAACGACAAGATAAAAGAAAGATACCAGAAGCTGGAGCTCGAGTACCACCCCTGCACTTATCCCGTAGAGTTGCTAACGATGAGCGAGGACAAGGGCACGCGCCTTCGGGCTACGGTGAGCGAATTTGGTCCGGTATTGCTTTCCAAAATCCTGGGGCTTAACGATACCCAGGGCGGGCTGGTCGCCATGATCTTCAAATACTGCGACGATAATAAACTGCCCCTGCTCGACCTGAAAGATTTTATTAAAGTACTGCAATATGTGAGTGATGAAGGAAAGGCGGAGCTGGAAAAAGCGTATGGCAAAATTTCCACCACTTCCACTGGTACTATCCTTCGGAAGGTGATAGAACTGCAGCAACAGGGCGCCGATCTGTTTTTTGGTGAGAAAAGTTTTGAAGTGGATGACCTGATGCGCATTGCGCCCGATGGCCGCGGTATGATCTCCATAGTGCGGGTTACCGATTTGCAGGACCGGCCCAAGCTGTTCTCCACCTTTATGTTGCAGCTACTGGCCGAACTCTATGCTACCTGCCCCGAAGAAGGTGATTTGGAAAAACCCAAGCTGGTCTTGTTTATCGACGAAGCCCATCTCATTTTCCAGGAAGCCAGCGGTGCACTGCTGCAACAGATTGAAACGGTGATTAAACTGATCCGCTCCAAAGGCATCGGCATTTATTTCTGTACACAAAACCCCATGGATGTGCCTGCCGATGTGTTGGGACAATTGGGATTGAAAATACAGCATGCCCTTCGTGCCTTTACTGCGGCCGACCGCAAAGTGATCAAACAAACAGCCGAGAACTATCCGCTTACGGATTATTATAAAACCGACGAACTCATTACCCAATTGGGTATAGGCGAAGCGCTGGTTACCGCGCTCAACGAAAAGGGTATTCCCACCCCGCTGGTACACTGCCTGCTTTGCAGTCCACGCAGCCGCATGGATGTGTTAACGGATGAAGAAATCAATGCCGTGCTGGCGCAATCCAAAATCGCCGCCAAATACAACCAGGTAATCGATAGCGAAAGCGCGCACGAAATTCTCACCGAAAAGCTGGAAGAAGCCGCGGAAAAAACTGCCCGCGAAGCAGCCGAAAAGGAAAAAGAAAAAGAAGATCAAAAAACCCGCAAAGCCACGAAAGAAAAAGGCTTCTTCGACGATCCTGTCGTACGCAGCATGACGAGGACGGCGGGGAATACCATTGTAAGATCGCTGCTCGGAGCGCTTGGCTTGGGGGGAAGAAGTAGAAAAAGATTGTTTTAAGGTCTCCATCTGCCTTTCCGTTTGAAAAATGTTGAAAACTTTGACGCCCCTACCGTAAATTCTTCCCGGCTATTTCTTAATTTTGACATATTCTGTCAAATTAATAATTGTCAAAATGGACAGTTTTGGCGAAACCATCAGAAAGCTCCGGGAGGATCGGGCCTTACCACTCAGAACCGTGGCGGCATTCCTCGATATTGACCAGGCCATTTTAAGTAAAGTGGAGAGAGGGCAACGCAAGGCAAGCCGGGATCAGGTGATAAAGCTTGCCGGCTATTTCAAAGTAAAGGAAAATGACCTGCTCGTTTCCTGGCTCTCCGATAAACTACTTTATGAAGTAGCCGACGAGGAAATGGCATTGAAAGCCCTGCAGGCGGCAGAGCAAAAATTGAGATACAGAAAGGCCAAAGCAAAGTGAAGATCTGAACCGAATAATAACAAAGATTCATTCAACGATTCAAAAGATATCTAAAAATGCCCACCCTTCATTTCAAAGGAAAAACATTTGTGCAAAACCACCATTTGGCGGTAAAATACCACCAACTGGTGCCGAAAAAAGAATGGAGCCTGACCGATAAAGTTTCCCTGCACGATAACCTGATCATTCATGGCGACAACCTGAAAGCTTTGAAGGCATTACTTCCTACCTACGCAGGAAAAATCAAATGTATTTATATAGACCCTCCTTATAATACCGGGAACGAAAAATGGGTGTATAACGACAATGTGAACAGCCCGATGATAAAAGAATGGTTGGGCAGTGTTGTGGATAAGGAAGATATGACCCGCCACGATAAGTGGCTTTGTATGATGATGCCAAGGCTAAAATTGTTACGTGAACTTTTGGCCGAAGATGGGGCGATTTTTATTTCTTGTGATGACAACGAGCAACATAGGTTGAGAAACTTAATGGACGAGGTTTTCGGGAGTCAAAACTTCATTCAAAACATAGTTTGGCAAAAAAAATACAGCCCTCAAAATGATGCCAAATACTTCTCAGATATGCACGATTTTATTGTCTGCTACGCAAAAAATAAAATCGAAGGTGAGCAAAAGTTTGGATGGCAGAGAAATTTACTTGAGCGGACAGAAGAAATGAATGATCGCTATTCAAACCCAGATAACGACGAGAGAGGAAATTGGAAACCCGCTGATTTTAGTGTAAAGACATATTCACAAGAGTATGACTATCCAATTACTTTGCCTAGTGGAAGAATTGTCAACCCTCCACAAGGTAGAAGTTGGAATACTTCAAAAGACAATTTTGAAAAGCTTGTATCTGACAATCGAATTTGGTTCGGTGAAAGTGGTAACAATGTCCCCTCGGTAAAAAAGTTTCTGACGGAAGTCAAACAAGGAACAGTTCCAAATTCAATATGGGGTTACAAAGAAGTGGGACACAACCAGGAAGCAAAACAAGAGCTAAAGGATATATTCAAAAGCGTCCAACTACCTTTTGACACTCCAAAACCAGCTCGTCTACTCAAAAGAATTATTCAAATTACTTCGAATGAAAATGATATAATTCTTGACAGTTTCGCAGGCTCCGGCACAACCGCCCAGGCAATATTGGAACTCAACAAAGAAGACGGCGGCAACCGAAAGTTTATTCTGGTAGAAATGGAAGACTACGCCAATACCATTACGGCCGAAAGGGTGCGCAGAGTGATCAAAGGTGTAAAAACAGCTAAAAACGAATTGCTCAAAAAGGGTACCGGTGGCTCGTTCAGTTATTTTGAGCTGGGGAATGCGATTGAAATGGAAAGCCTGCTGAGGGGCAAAAATCTGCCCTCCTTTACCGAGTTTGCCCGCTACTTATTTTATACGGCCACGGGGGAAGAGTTTAATGAAAAGGCCCTCAACGAAAAAACAGGCTTTATTGGGGAGAGCAGAAACTACGAAGTGTATTTGATCTATCAACCCGATATTGAATGGTTGAAAAGAAATGCGCTGACACTCGAAGGATGCCGGAACCTGCCTAAATTCAAGGGTAAGCAACGACTTGTTTTTGCACCCTGCAAGTATGTGGATGACCATACCTGCCTGGAGTACCGAATTGATTTTTGCCAATTGCCTTACGAAATTTACAGAATACAAAAATGATGACTGGAATACCCTATTTCTACGACAGCATCAATAGAAATGCAATTGTGGTAAAACCCCAAAAGCCATTTTTCGATTGGGTAAATTTCATTTATCCCGACAGACCGGTGACCGGGAAGGAAGAAGCGAATATTTATCTCATTCGTGAAATGGACAGCAATGAGAAGATAGAAAGATGGTTAAAAAGAAATTTCGACCAGCTATTTCAAAATGAGCTGAACGATTGGCATACCGATGAAAAGGATTGGCCGCAGAGGAGAACATTCAAGATTTTTCAGGAATGGTTTACTTATGAAATACATTCGATGGTTTTAGACCTTGAGGAAACCGATATAACCAAAGACTAATGAAACTCAAGCACTACCAGGAAAAAGTTTTAAAGGAGCTCAAAGAATATTTGAGTGCATTGGCTGAATTCAGAGTGAAGTACGAAAAGGCTTTGGAATTTGATGCCGACATGGGGAAAGACTACGATTTCCCTAAGCGTGCATGGGAAAAAGCGACTGGGCGCTCCGTTTACCATTCCAAAACAAATGGCTTAAACGAGCCTTTGCCAGATATTTACCTCAAGGTACCGACCGGTGGAGGTAAGACCCTGGTGGCCTGCCACGCCATCGACAATATTCAAAAATCCTATCTCAACAAACAAACAGGGTTGATCCTCTGGATTGTTCCCTCTACCCAAATTTATCGGCAAACCATTTCCGCACTAAAAAACCGGGAGCACCCCTATCGTCAGGTGCTCGATATTTCAAGTGGTGGCCGAACACTTATCAGGGAAAAAACAGAAATATTCAATCGAATCGATATTGAAGAAAACCTGGTTGTGCTGATGCTCATGCTTCCCTCCGCCAACCGTCAAAATAAAGAAACGCTGAAGTTGTTTAGGGACCAGGGCGGCTTTACGGACTTTTTTCCGCGCGAAGATGATTTTGAAGGCCACAGGAAGTTGAAAGCATTAATTCCGAATCTGGACTGCTTCAGCTCCGAAACGGAAATATTTGGCACACAAATCAAAACTTCGCTGGGCAACACTCTAAAGTTGTTGCGCCCCCTGGTGGTAGTTGACGAAGGACATCGTGCTTATGGCGAGCAAGCGCGAAATACCATACGCAATTTCAATCCTTCCTTTATACTTGAACTTTCGGCAACTCCGCCCCTCAACAGCAATGAGCTGGTAAAAATTACAGGCCGGGAATTGCACGAGGAAGAAATGATAAAGTTGGACATCCGCCTCACCAATAAAACAAGTTTAGACTGGCAGGATACTCTTTTGGCCAGTTTTGAAAAACGGAACGATCTGGAAGCAAAAGCCAAAGAATACCATGCTAATACGGGTGAATACATCCGACCCATTTGCCTGATTCAGGTGGAACGAACAGGAAAGGATCAACGCGACAAAAAATACATTCACGCCGAAGATGCGAAGGAGTATCTGATTAAGAAATGCAATGTACCTGAAACGCATATTGCCATCAAATCAAGTGACAGAGATGATATTGAAGGAATAAACCTGTTTTCCAATGATTGCGAGATCCGTTACATCATCACCAAGCAGGCCTTGCAGGAGGGTTGGGATTGTTCCTTTGCCTATGTGCTCACCATATTAACTAACCCAACATCCGCCACTGGCATCACGCAATTGGTGGGACGGATACTAAGACAACCTTTTGCCAGAAAAACAAAAGTCAGGGAGTTAGACGAGTGTTATGTGTTTACATTTCGGCAAAATGCAAGCACATTGGTGAGAGATATCAAGAATGGCCTGGAAGAAGAAGGTTTGGGTGATATTGCCGGAAGAATAGTAAGCGATGAACCTGGAAAGGATAGTTCAAACCTTACAGATCGCGAAATGAAATATCGTCCAGGGTTTAAAAAGTTTGAAGGAAAAATATATTTGCCAAAATTCGTTATCCAGGAAAAAAATAGCTGGCGCGATTTAAATTTTGAAATAGATATTCTTAGCAATATTGATTGGGAGAGTATCAATATTGATGGAATTCAGGATATCGCACTTCAAAACAAACGGAATAGGGAACAGGAAATCGCATTGGGGTTAAGCGAGGAAGAAAAGGAATTGCTGATAGAAACGGGCAGGGCAGAAATAGCTGGTACTTTGGAAATAGACGAGGTTTTTCTAACCCGGCAGATTACGGAGATAATCCCGAATCCCTGGTACTGCTTTAGGATTGGGGAAAGGGTGGTTCAACTTCTTTTGGGGAAATATGAACGAGAAACAATTGCCGCCAATTTTGTTTACGTAATTGAAGAGCTCAAAAAGATATTGGAAAAGGAGCGCAATCGTTTATCAGAACAAGTGTTTAGAAAAATGATAGCCGACAAAAAATTGTGCTTTTTCCTGATTAAAGATAAAGGAGGGTTTGTTTTGCCTTCAAGAATCAAAGTGAAAAGCCAAAAGCAGTTGGTTCGAAATGATAACACATCAATTCAGAAATCCCTATTCGATTACGTACCTGAAGAGAGCGTTAATGAGTTGGAGAAGTCGGTAGCCATTTACCTCGATGAACAAGAAAAATTATTATGGTGGTATCGTAATATGAGCAGGCAGGATTACCACATTCAGGGTTGGAAAAAGAACAAGATATATCCTGACTTCCTGGCAACGGATAAGGAAGAAAACCAGGAAGATTACGGCACTGTGTATGTTTTGGAAACCAAAGGCATTCATTTGCGAAATGAAGACACCAAATACAAGCAGGATGTATTCGCACTTTGCAATGAATTAGGCGCCAGGAAGGCCTGGAAAGAACTTTTTGATGAATTTCCGGATCACGACTTCGAGTTTCAGGTAGTTTTTGAAGACGAATGGCAAAAGAAGATAAACGAACTATTGAGCTAAGCCAAAATAGACAGAAGGATTTGGCTTATTAGCAGTACCTTTTTGGGGTTTAAGGTTTAGGGTTTAAAGTTGAATGTGTCAGGTCCTGAAAAAAGTTGACAGTTATTACTTTAATCAATTCATCTGCGAAAATCTGCGGGAAAGGCTTCTGTACTTTAAGCAGCTACATATTTCAGGAGATTTTTCCCGCAGATTTTCGCAGATTTTTCCGCAGATCAGCGCAGATTTTTTTTCAAATCAGTTCTAACCTATAAACATATATAAATGCCGAAAACCTTAAACCTTAAACCTTCAACCCTAAACCTAAAAACGTAAAACGTACTACGTAAAACTTAGAACAACAAATTCCCGCCGCCGGGATGTTGTCTTTTCAAATGCTCATAGGCTTTCGCCGTTACTTCCCTTCCCCTGGGTGTTCTCTGCAAAAAGCCTTCCTGTATCAGGAAGGGTTCATACACTTCTTCCAGTGTACCGGCTTCTTCGCCAACCGCGGTGGCGATGGTGCCGATGCCAACGGGACCGCCCTTGAATTTGTCGATGATGGTGAGGAGAATGCGGTTGTCCATTTCATCGAGGCCATGTTCATCTACATTCAGCGCTTTCAGTGCATGCTGCGTAATGCCAAGGTCGATGATGCCTTCGTTGAGCACCTGCGCAAAATCGCGCACGCGACGAAGCAGTCCGTTGGCGATGCGGGGTGTGGCGCGGCTGCGGCGGGCAATTTCCGCTACAGCATCATCAGCGATAGTGGTGCCGAGGATGGAAGCCGAGCGCTGAACAATTTTTTGCAGAGTGGCCGCATTATAGTATTGCAGACGCGATTTGATGGCAAAGCGCGATAAAAGTGGTGCAGTTAATAAGCCACTACGGGTAGTGGCGCCAATTAAAGTGAAAGGATTCAGGTTGATCTGAATACTGCGCGCGTTGGGACCTGTATCAATCATGATATCGATACGATAATCTTCCATTGCCGCGTACAGGTATTCTTCCACCACCGTACTCAAGCGGTGAATTTCATCAATGAAAAGTACATCATTGGGCTCCAGGCTCGTAAGCAATCCCGCCAGGTCGCCGGGCTTTTCAATTACCGGCCCTGATGTTTCCTTGATCTGCACGCCCAGTTCATTGGCCACGATCCGCGAAAGCGTGGTCTTACCCAAACCCGGAGGTCCGTGAAAAAGCACATGATCCAGCGCCTCGCCCCGCAGCTTCGCTGCCTTGATAAATATCCGCAGGTTCTCAATCAACTGCTCCTGCCCCGAGAAATCACTGATCTGCGCCGGGCGGATATTGTTTTCAAACTCACGCTCAGCGGGTGAAAGGTCATACTTATCGCTACTCAAATTCGGATTGGCCATAGTTACAGGTGCTGATAGTGAAATTAATCAATAGTTCTGATTCACAGGTTCCGCCGCCGGGAGCGTGCATTCATCCATTTCCCCTCAAAGGTAACACAATAAGCCCGACCGTATTCCGGTTCAAAAAGGGGTCTGGAAAATTTTATTTGTATATACAACTATTTGCCCTACCTTTGCGTATGCCTACGAGCGACAGCCGCTTTTCGCAATGTCTTTATTTCACCGCCAGCTCCCTTGCCCGCAAAACAGAAAAGCTGGCAAAGGAAAGTTGGAAGCCGCTGGGCATTTCGCCCAGCCACGGGTACCTGCTGATGCTGACGCTGGAGGAACCAGGGATTCAGCCCAGCCTCATAGCAGAGCAACTGCAGTTGCAACCCAGTACGGTGACGCGCTTATTGGATAAACTGGAAGAGATGAACCTGGTACATCGGATTACCGAAGGGAAGATCACCAGCGTTTTTCCCAGTAATAAGGCAAAATCCCTGCACCCTCAAATGAAAAAATGTATCATGACATTCGCTGACAACTATCAACGGATACTGGGTCAGAAAGAAAGCCACAGCCTGGTGAAAACCATGGCCAGGATTGCCGATAAACTTGATACTTAATTTTTTTTGTACACATATTTGTATATACAACAATAATTAAACTGAAATCAAATGAAGTATGTAATCACGGGTGGGGCGGGAAATATTTCCCGGCCACTTGCCACCACCTTACTGAAGCAGGGACATGAGGTAACACTAATTGGCCGCAATCCCGACCACTTGAAGGAACTGGTAGCGGCGGGTGCCAAAGCCGCCATTGGTTCGGTAGACGATGGAGCCTTCCTCGCAGATGCCTTTCGGGGAGCTGATGCTGTTTACAGCATGGTGCCACCCTTTTTGCAGGCGAGCGACTGGAAAGCTCATATTGGAAAACAGGGGCAAATCTATGCCGATGCCATTCGGAAATCGGGAGTTCGCTACCTGGTAAATCTCTCCAGTGTGGGAGCTCATTTACCCGAAGGCGCCGGGCCCGTAAGCGGTCTGTTCCGTGCTGAGTCGGCCCTGAACACGCTGGAGGATGTGAACATTTTGCATTTAAGACCCTCCTATTTCTATCAGAATTTTCTGTCGAATATTCCACTGATCAAAACCGCCGGTATTATTGGCAGCAACTTTTCCATTGAAGCCGGAAAATTCCCGATCGTGCATCCAATAGATATTGCAGCCGTTGCGGCCGAAGAATTAGCCAAACTCCAATTTACCGGACATAGTTACCGCTATATTGCCAGTGATGAAGTAGGTACGGACGATATTGCCCGGGAAATTGGCAAAGCCCTCGGCAAACCGGAACTTAGTTGGGTGAAATTTGAAGATGAGCAAGCCTTGCAGGGCATGATCCAGGCAGGATTGCCGGCGGAAGCTGCGAAGAACTATGTGGAGATGGGCCAAAGCATCCACAATGGCCGTTTAACCGAAGATTATTGGCTCCACAAACCTGAACTGGGTAAAATCAAGCTGCCTGAATTTGCCAAAGAATTTGCCGCCATTTTTCAGCATAGCTGATCTGCTGTTGGCACCTGAAATGAACTGAATATTCATAGTCCTGCTTATCTTTCCATTATGGATAAGCAGGACTTTTTGGATACCCTAAATCTTTCCAGCCCTCCTGGCGATATGATCGTGTACCTGCAATCGCTTTGGTACGATGCCAAAGGCAACTGGGATAAAGCCCACGAACTAATTCAGGATCTGCCCGATTCGAAAGCGGCACTCCTGCATGCCTACCTGCACCGCAAGGAAGGCGACCAATGGAATGCGGAATACTGGTACCGGAAAGCGGGGCGCACACCGGCACAGGGCTCGCTGTCCGATGAATTTGATTCCATCTTAAATGAGTTTCTATAAGGAGGTCGATTGCACAAACTGCGGCAAAACCAAAATCGGATCCGGTGAATTAGCCAGCCACTGTTGCCGTTCAGAATACCGGCATACGCCCGGGTAATCGCCATGGTATCCCTTCATGTTCCTTATCAACTGAAAATGCAGATGAGGTGGCCAGTAACCATTTTCATGGGGCAGGCCAAAACGGGCGAAGGGTTCTCCTTCTGCTATTTCTTTTCCTTCCGTCAAACCCTGAATGCTATCGAGACTTAGATGCCCGTATAGCGCAAAAAGTGCCTGCCCCTCCCACTGATGCTCCAAAATGATGGTAGCACCATAATCTCCCCTGGCCGCATTATTCGCAAAACTGTGGACCTTCCCGTGCAGAGGCGCCCTTACTACCGTAAGCGCTGCCCCCCAGATATCCAGCCCCAGGTGCAGCCGACGCGGTTCTTCTGTATCAACTCCCGCATCAAACAATGCGCTTCGGCTGTAAATGGTCCTATGCTCATTGTATCCGCCAATTCCATATCGAGCGCCAGCCGCCTCAAGCTTTTGGGTAACCCAGGTTGAAAAGCGATCGATATCGTTCAAGATGACATCGTTCAGCTCCTGATTGGCCACGGTAAAATCCAATGCTATATAGGAACCTGGCTCTACGATAGGGTGCATGTAAAAAGTATAAGATGATTCAGGATGGGTTCGATCCCAAAAATAAAAAAGGGCAACTGAAAATTCAGTTGCCCTGTATAATAAACCAAAAACTAAAGACGCTGTTCGCTTATCGGCCAATGATCACATTGAACACTTTGTCTGATGTTCTGGGTCCGCCTATATAGGTGAACTGTACCATATAGGAACCCGAAGGCAGATGGGTGAGATCAATGGGTATTACGCGACCATAAGCCAGCCCATCGAACTGCTGGGTGCGTACTGCCATACCGCTGGTGCTGTACACGCGCATGGTGAGCTTGTTGTACAGCGTGCTGTTGATGCGGATATTGAATTGTCCATTGTTCGGGTTCGGGAACAGGATCACCGCATCATCGCGCAGCAGGCGCAGCCTTTCGGGACAATCTTCGATTTTAGCCACCACGGTTGCGGTAGTTGTACAACCAAAGTTGTTGGTATAACGATAAGTAAGCGGGAAGCTTCCTACGGTAGCAATGGCCGGCGGTATCAGGTTGTTGCCGGAAACACCAGGACCTGACCATGTGCCGCCTGCAGGCGAAGCACTCAGCGGAATTACAGGATCGCTGGTGCAGATTCGGCTGGGCAGCGCGGCTACATTGATTACCGGGTTGGGGTTCACAGTCACCGATACCTGGCTGGTATTGGTACAACCAAACTGGCTGGTGCTGGTAGCGGTAAAGCTGGTGCTGGCCGCAGGTTTTACAAACACGCTATAGGCATTGCTGTTCTCAACATAGGCAGTAGTAGCTGCGGCATTGGTAAACAATTCATCTGCCGGCGTCCAGGTTACCACAGGATGTGGCTGACCATAGGTGATGCTGATCGACCAGGATACCAGGGTACCCACATCAAACAGGGCTGCATCGCGAACGGCCAGTGTCCAGTCACCATTTCCTACCGAATACAGATCAGCGAAGCTGCTGGCATTGCCGGTGAAGCCGGTTGCGCCTGCACCCAGGGTAGCATCCGGCGCGAATGTGCCGGTGATAGGTGTGGTGGCCGCTGTGGGCAGCGCGGCGGTTCCGGTAGAACTAATGATTACATTGGAATAACCATCCCCACTACCACCTTTGGCGTTGGCCAGGGTCAGCACGCGTCCGTTGGGAGCTTTCAAGGTAAAGCTCAGGTCGGAGTTCCAGGTATGGTTGGCATTCAGCGTTACACTGATACCGGTAACCACGGCTGTACCCGGAATACCTGAAACAGAAAGCGTATGTGTAAGCCCTGCCGGTGCATTGTCCGGTATGGGTGTATTCAGCGTACCCGAGCTCACTGCGGGTAATGTGGTTGGCGTGGGCGGCGGCGTGGTAAACTGTGTGCTAACCTGCACTACACCACCTTCGCAAACCTGCGGATTAGCAGGTGTAAAGATGGCCGCAGCAGGTGTACCATTCACCACCATGAACAGGTTGCTGGCATTGTTGCCTGCAACACCATCGTCTGGCGAGCTACTGCTTGTTACAATGGTATAAACTCCTTGCGTAAAGTTAATTGCGGGCAGATTTACAGCCAGGTTTGCTCCGGGTGCCAGCGTGCCGCTGTTTACTACGGTATTCACGGAGGTATTTTGAGCACCTGTGAGGGTAGCCGTCACCGTAACAGGATTAACGCTGAAGTCTACCGGCAACAGGTTGAAGTTGTGCAATGTCGCGTTGAGCTGCAGGTTATTAACCGGACAGGTAGGCGCATTGGCCAATCCGGTTACCCCTACGTCGATAGTAGGCACTTCGCGTACCACGATGCTATCGAGATAAAGGGTAAACTGATCGGGCAGTGAATAATTCTGGAAGCCGATATAATAGGCCCCATCCGCACCAACGGTGAAGAGGATACGTTCCAGATTAGCAAACGGAGGCTCTTCGTTCGCCACAATGCTGCCGTAGTCGGCCAGTGTGGTGGTCATGGCGGCTGCTTCAGCTTCTACACCAATCGCCACTTTCATCCGTTCAGGATAGAGAGGATCCGTAGAACCATATTTATAGGAAAGTTCGTACTGCGTTCCTGCCGTAAGGTTCAGTCCCTGGATATAGAACCAGTCATTACCGCCTTTCGCCGGATCGTAAATGTAGCGCAGGGTATTGCCATTAAAGCCCCATGCAGCAGGCGGCGTAAAGATCGACCAGGTAGGTGCACCATTCAGATCCTGCAATGAAGTACAGGTGGGCAGACCTGCAGAGTTGAAGTCTTGCAGGTAAGGCACATTGGTCGGATTACAAAGCGTACGCACGGTCGCTTTCGCATTGGCGCTAAACTCTGATGCCGCTGTACAGTTTTGCCTTACATAGATATCATACTGAGTATCGGGGCTGAGTCCGGTAAGAGTAATGGGCGAAGCAGATCCGGTAACCACCGTACCGCCGCCGGCTGTGGCTCCTGTACCGGGTACAAATCCAACCGGTCCGTATTCCACCACAAAATTGTCACCCGCAGAAGTGAAGGACACCGTAGCCGATCCTGGCAGGGTGCTGATGACGCTTACACCTGTAGGTGTGGGACAGGATTCCACGCTGATATCATCAATATACAGGAATGCCTGATCCGCATCGGAATAACAACGGAATCCAATATAGTACACACCGTCGGAACTAACCGTAAACTGCACACTGGCATTGGTGAACGGATCGTTCACATTCGTGGCAATATTGGTTTGGTTAAAGATGGCGGTGCCCGTCATAGCCGCTGCATTCGGTGCATTACCCATCTTCACTTCCAGGTTCTCCAGGAAGTCCGGACCATCCGATGCCTTATACTTAAAGTTGAGCGTATAGGTTTTGCCCGTTACCAGGTTCAGCCCTTGCAAGAAGAACCAGTCATTAGCCGGCGTGGTGGCATTCCAGATATAGCGGATGCTATTGGGTGGCGAGGTGGTTACAATATCGCCCTGGTACCACATACCCCAGCTACCTCCGCCATTCAGGTCCTGCGTTACTATACAGGGCGGGAAGTTGGGTGAAATGGCATTATCGAAGTTCTGCACATAAGGTACGTTGGTGGGAGCACAGATAGTAGTGAATGTGCCCACTGGAGTCCAGCTACTGAATACACTCGAACCACAATCACTGCGCACATAATACGAGTAAGTGGTATTGGGTGTAAGCCCTGTTGCTGTTACCGACAACCCTGCCACAGTACCGCCTGCCGCAAGGCCGGTAGCTCCACTTCCGGCGGCACCGGAAGTTCTCACTTCCCATTGGTAACCCACAGAGGGGTTAGAGGGTGAAGCCGTCCAGCTAATCATATGTTCAGTGGGGCTTACAGCCGCCGCCATCAAACCTGTAGGAGGTAAACAGGGTGGTGTTTCTTCCACCCGTATATCATCCAGGTTCATACCACGCGCCCAGTTGGATGTTGCTTCAAATGCGATATAATAATCATCACTGGGGTTGGGCAGTGTAAGAGCCACTTCCGTCCAGGCGGTTTGTTCGGCCACATAATCGGTGCCGATCTGTGTCCATGCACCACCTGCACTGTTCTTATAATAAATACGCAACTCATCTATATCCCCAAACCAGTTCACATTGGCGTAATGGAATACCACACGGGGGTTAGCAAGACCACTCAGGTCCAGTTGAGGTGTCACCAGCTTGGTAGTGGGTCCATAAGAACCTGTTCTGAACTCAGCCATAAAGGAACCCGTGCGCGGTGTAATAGAACCGTTACCATTAGCGCTCACATAAGTCCAGTTGGTGCCGCCCGAAACATACTCGTTGCTCCAGCAACTGGGTAATGCGCCACCTTCAAAACCTTCGGTGAAGGGGAAGCTGGTTATTGCAGGAGAAGCCAGCACCTGCACGCTGGTAGAGAATGCATCAACACCCGAACAGGTGAGCTGTCTGCGATAATAGGTTGCCGCGTTCTGTGTAGTAACGAGCGTTGCGCCTGTGGCACCGGAAATATCCGTCCAGGTAGCATTATCGGGCGATGACTGCCATTGATAACTCAGGCCCGCACCTATGCTGGCACCTGTTACGCTCACTGAGAAATTGGCACCCGGGCATGACGAAGCCTGGCTGGCAACCGCACTCCCACCATTCAATCCTGCCGATACGCAGGGAGGCTCTGTAATGCTGAGTTGAATATTGGGACGAAGGGTGGAACGCGTACCCGTACCCGTAGGTGCGGCATTATCGGCATTCCAGGATTGAAAACGTGTATTATCGGATTGTGTGGCGCACCTTACCTGCTTACCCGTGCTGGGCTCTCCACTTCCAAAACCCGTTGCATTGGTTTCAATAATCACTTCCAGATTGCCACTGCCATCATAAAAATATGGCGTAGCCAGGGTAATGGTGTACCACTGTCCGGCGGTTAATCCAGAAGCTGGTAGCGTGGTAGGACCATAAACCAGTGTGGCACCGGTAGTTTCGGTGGCATAGGTAGAAGCGGCCGCAAAAAAATCAGGCCTGGTCTTCATATAAATCCGCATGTCATCCATATCGCCCGGGTTATTCAGGCTGTTGACATAGAAGGAAACACTGGTAATCTGACCGGCAACGCCGCCAAATTCGGCGGGCGTATAAATCATTGCGGATCTCTCATATCCATACCAGCTCGCCAATGGCCAACGAAGGCTCCCGCTATTGGTATTAGCCGCGGGAATGGTGACGGTGGTTTGCGCGAAAAGTGAAAAGGAACTGAGGAGTGAACAAAATAATAAAGCCAGAAAGTAAATCTTTCTCATAAGCAGAATTTGTGTGATTGGTGCAGGGTTTGGGTTGTTCAGCGGAGAATTGGTAAGGGAAGATATTCATTTTTTTTCTGACTACAAGTTTTAACAGGAAATTTTATTTATCGCTAACAACAAGGTAATCAACACATAAAACGAATCCGCCGTTCCTGGCTCCCTTTCATAACTGAATAATCTTCCTGTCAGATAATTATGTGTGGCTGTAAGCGTTGATATATTCCCGACCCAGCCATCAGGCGGGCTATTATCAACGCATTACATATGCCTTCATTCATTACCAAAAGAAAGTTCACGAGCCGGTCCAGCTATCCTGTTCTCACGCTGCTTATCCTGGCCGGCGGCATTGCCGTTGGCAACAAACTGAATGCCCAGATGATTACAGGTGTATGGAAGGGTAAGTCGGGCAATCAGCAATTGGAGGTGAAGATCATCCAGGATGGCGACAGCCTTCGTGGCAGCTCCTATTATTCGATGGGGAAGAACCAGTACAGGCGCTACTCCATCCGGGGCTATTTCGATAGCCGTACCAATGAGGCTATTTGGTGGGATGATCAATTGATTGAGGAGCAGCCCGCGGGCGGTACGCGAAAAGGCCTCCTGCCCATGATGAACCGCGCCGACTTCAACTGTCCCGGCGATGGCCGCATGATGCTCGAGGGAAATAGCGGCGAACGGGAACGGCAGGAACCCAATGCCGACCTGCATCTCGACAAGACCACGGGTACCCGCTTTCCCGACGAATGGGATTTTGTGATAGATAATTATACCATGGGCGCCAATGACCCATTCATTATCGATAGCATCGGGGCCATCGCTTTTCATAAACCCACCCCTCCTCCGGCGCAGATATTTCAGCAAAGCATAACGGAGAAAAAGCCATCCACCGAAATGGTGTTCATACCAGGACCGGTGCAGGAAAAGAAGATGTTGCCGCCAACAATAGCTACACCTGAGGAAAAATACAAAGAAAGAAAGCGCGTAAAAGTGACGGATATTCCGCTGGCAGGCGATAGTATTGAACTGCGATTTTATGATAACGCGGAAATCGACGGAGACTCCATCTCCCTTTTCCTGAATGGAAAACTCTGGCAATCGCATATACGGCTTACAGGACAGGCTTATATTGTGCGGTTTGCGGTTGCCGATCTGCAGATGGAAAATGAACTGACCATGGTGGCGGAAAACCTGGGCAGTATTCCTCCCAATACCAGTTATATGGTAGCGGAAAATGCCGGCCAGCGCTACGAAGCGCGCCTCGAAAGCACAGAAGGGAGCAGCGCAAGCATAAGGCTTTTCAAGCCTAAGTCAGGAAATTGATGCTTACAACGACAACACCGCCAGCACCGCGAAATGGTCGCTGGCAAAGTGTCCACCCCAGGTTTGGGAAATGGTGGCATGCTTCTTCACCTTCCAGTTGCCCCGCAGAAAAATATAGTCAATGGGCTCATCATTGGTCTCTTTGTTGCGAAAGGCATTGAAAGTACCAGTGGGACCGTAGTGCCCGGTTTCGGAGAGCGCTTTGGCGTCTTTGAGACGGAGTGGTTCATTGGGGTCCAAAATCACCTGGATGGGTTCATCCGAAGGGCGTGCGTTGAAGTCGCCGGTAATAACGGCGGGCGTATTGCCCGCCAGTTCCTGTACCTTACGCTGAATGATGCGCGCACTTTCGCGTCGAGCCACTTTGCCTACATGATCGAAGTGTGTATTGAAAGCGTAGAAAACTTTTTTGGTCTTGCGATCGCGGAAGCGGGCCCAGGTCACCATCCGCGTAATGGCGGCATCCCAGCTCTTGCTACCCGGTATATCAGGGGTTTCGCTGAGCCAGAACATACCAGCTTTCAGCAGTTGCAGGCGGGTGCTATCATAAAATAGCGCGCTGTATTCGCCTTTCTCCTTGCCATCATCGCGGCCTCCTCCGGTGTATTTGAATTGGGGCAGGCGCGCCTGCAGGTCTATCATCTGATCGTGCAGCGCTTCCTGCACCCCCAGCAGATGCACATCGTGAAACAAAATTTGCGAAGCCACCATATCCTTGCGATAAGGCCAGGCATTCAAACTATCCGAAGCCGTATTCAACCGGATATTAAAACTCATCACGTTGATGGACTGCGCTCCGCTATCATTTAGGAAAAAAGCGAAAAGGGCGCTGATCAGCAGCATATTTTTCATGCCCCTAAATTAGGCACCTGCGGGCAGGGAAACAAAGGAATTATGAGCCGCAACCTGCGAAAGAATGGTTTCTGCCTGTGCTGCGGATTTTTTCCACCTGACTTCCAGCAGATCAGCAAAGGCTTCAAAATACAGAATCACATCTTCGCGCTGATTGCGCTTTAGCCAGCGAAAACCTCCCGGCAGATTCCGGAGCACTTCCTTATCGCTCAGGTATTCGATATGATGGATATCCACGGGATTGAGTCCCGCTTCCTGCAATTTGCTGATTAATAAATTCACCGGCACCTGAGTATCGGGGCAATAGGCTTCGGCTAACTCGGTCCATTCACCTGTGCCGCTGTGTGCATGGCTGAGAATCTCGGATTCTGTCATCGGGGTAAGCGCCTGAAGCAGGTTACCACAATTGCAGGCGCCATGATGGCCCCATGCATAGTGTGCGCCGGCACGGAGTTGAGTGGCGGCAGTACGCAGGGCTTCAATCAGTTTAGGATTGGGAAATGCCATAGAAATGCATTTATGTTGCTGTCAAAGGGTTCCACTATCGAGCAACAAACCGCATTCAAAAATGTTTACACCACCACATTGATCATGCGGCCCTTGACATAAATGATTTTCTTTGGCGCGCGACCTTCGAGCCATTTCTGCACTACCTCGTTGGCCAACACTTGCTCCTCTACCAGTTGTTGGGTGGCATCGAGCGGAAGTACCAGCGTGGTGCGCGTTTTTCCGTTGATGGAAACCGGGTATTCCTTTTCCGATTCCGCAATCAGTGCAGGGTCAAATACGGGATAGGCTGCATCCAATATACTACTCTCATTGCCCAACTGGTGCCAAAGCTCTTCGCTTATATGCGGCGCATAGGGTGTCAGCAATATTAACAAAGGCTCCAGAATAGCGCGCTTATGGCATTTCAGGTCGCCCAATTCATTTACCGCTATCATAAAGCCGCTTACGCCGGTATTGAAACTGAAGCGCTCCGTGTCCTCTTCAATTTTCTTGATTGTCTTGTGCAACAACTTCAATTCCGCTGCCGTGGGCGCTTCCTCCGTCCAAACCCGTCCCTTATTTTCGTCGAAAAACAGGCGCCAGAGTTTTTTCAGGAAGCGGTGTACACCTTCAATCCCCTTGGTATCCCAGGGCTTACTCATTTCCACCGGGCCCAGAAACATTTCATACATCCGGAAGGTATCGGCGCCGTACCGGGTCACCAGATCGTCGGGGTTTACGGTATTGTACTTGGATTTGGACATTTTCTCCACCTCCGTTCCGCAGATATATTTTCCTTCTTCCAGCACAAATTCGGCATTCGCATATTCCTCACGCCATTGGCGAAATGCCTCAATGTCGAGTTCAACACCATCTACAAAGTTTACATCCACATGTATGGCATCGGTCTGGTAATGATCTTTCAACCCTGCGGATACGAAGAGATTTTTGCCATGCACCCTATACACAAATCTTGAACTTCCCTGTATCATTCCCTGGTTCACCAATCGTTTGAAAGGTTCATCGTGCGAAATCAGGTTCAGGTCGTAAAGCGCTTTTGTCCACATACGGCTGTACAGCAAATGCCCCACGGCATGCTCCGTGCCACCGATATAAAGATCCACCTGCCCCCAATAATCGGAAGCCTGGCGGCTGCAAAATTCCTTGTCATTTCCCGGGTCCATATAGCGCAGGAAATACCAACTGCTGCCTGCATAGCCGGGCATGGTATTGGTCTCAAGCTGGCGCTCGGTCCAATCGCTGATATTGGCCAAAGGTCCTTCGCCATTGGGGCCGGGTTGATAGCTATCAACCTGCGGCAGTTGCAGCGGCAGCTCCGACTCCGGAAGCGGAATGGCGCGACCTTCCACCCACTTTATAGGAAAGGGTTCACCCCAGTAGCGCTGCCGGCTGAAGGCCGCGTCGCGCATTTTATAGTTCACCTTACGGGTGCCAATGCCCATCGCTTCCAACTTACCGATTACTATTTCAATCGCATCGCGCATCTTTACGCCATTCAGAAAATCGCTATTGTCGAGAACAGCATCTTTGGTGGGGTTGGCTTCCTCCCCGTTATAATGGCTGCCGATAATATTGGTAATAGGTATATTGAAATGACAGGCAAACTTATGATCCCGCTCATCGCCACAGGGCACAGCCATAATGGCGCCTGTACCATATCCTGCCAGCACGTATTCAGATATCCATACGGGAATTTTTCTGTCGTTGAAGGGATTAACGGCGTAGGATCCGGTAAAAACACCGGTAATCTTTTTTTCCGCCATACGTTCCCTTTCACTCCGGCTCTTCACATAAGCGATATATTCCTCCACGGCGCTTTGCTGCTCCTTGCTGGTCATGCTCTTCACCAACTCATGCTCAGGCGCCACTACCATGAAATCCACTCCAAAAATGGTATCGGGCCTTGTGGTGTACACACGCAAAGAGGGCGCATCGTTACCCGGCTCCGCACCAGAAAAACTGATCCGGAAATCAATCTCGGCTCCGCTGCTCCGGCCAATCCAGTTGGTTTGCATTTCCTTCATGGCATCGCTGAAGTCCACCTTTTCCAATCCTTCCAACAAACGGTCAGCATATTCCGTGATGCGCAGGTACCATTGACGCAAACGCTTTTTCTCCACGGGAAAACCGCCGCGCTCACTTACCCCATTCACCACTTCATCGTTGGCCAGCACGGTACCGAGTGCTTCGCACCAGTTTACTTCGCCATAGCCACAATAGGCCAGGCGGTATTGCATCAGTACATCATCCTGTTCCGCTTCGTTCATGCCCTTCCATTGCGCAGCGCTAAAATCTTTCAAATGATATTGTGCATTGGGCATGGGGTGGCCGGCATTGCCTTCGCGGGCAAATGCTTCCCGCAATATTTCTATTCTTTCCGCCTTTTGCGTTTGCCGGTTAAAGAAGCTTTCGAACAATTGCAGAAAAATCCATTGGGTCCACTTGTAATAAGCGGGATCACTGGTGCGTACTTCCCTTTCCCAATCGTAGCAGAAACCAATATTATCGAGCTGTTTTTTGAAAGTGCGGATATTATTTTCCGTGGTTACAGCGGGATGCTGGCCGGTATCCAACGCATATTGTTCGGCAGGCAAACCGAAACTATCGAAACCCATTGGGTGCAATACATTGAACCCTTTTAATCTTTTGTATCGACTATAGATATCTGAAGCGATATAACCCAACGGATGACCCACGTGCAAGCCCGCACCACTGGGGTAAGGAAACATGTCGAGCACATAATACTTGGGCTTGTCGCTTTTGTTGCTTACACGATAGCGGCCATTGGCCTTCCATTCAGCCTGCCATTTCTTTTCAATCTCCGTAAACTGGTATTCTGTTCCTGCCATGATCGGGGAAAGCTTTAACATTTTTGTTGGCCTGCACTGGCAATATGCTCATGCAAGGCCCGTTTAAAGGGGCAGCAAAAATACTGATTGTAGGGCGTAAAGCGCTATTTTTGCGACACTACGGCACAAAGCCGGCCCCTTCTATTCATTTTCAAAACGGTTTACTATGGCGCAGGCAGGTAAAGCCTCCATCAAAAGGGCAAAACCTTCTTATTTCATGTCCATTCTCGGTGTTACCCTGGTATTATTTCTGCTCGGTATTATTGGCGTGCTGGTGATCAATGCCAACAAGATTGGCGACTATTTCAAAGAAAATGTGGAAGTGATGGCATCGCTGCGGGGCGATTTGAACCCTAACGATAGCGTTGCACTGATGGAATATGTGGCCGGCAAACCCTATATCCGCGAAATGCAGTTCATTACCAAAGAGGAAGCCAAGCGTCGGTACCTGGGCGATGGTAATGAAAGCTGGGACAAAATCCTGGAAGAAAATCCCCTTCCCAACAGCATCAACTTCAAAGTAAAGAAAGAATACATGAACCGCGATTCGCTGGAGGCGATTAAGAATGACCTGGAACAGCAGACTTATGTGAGTGATGTGAAATACCCCGAGGCCCTGGTGGACAAGCTTCACGAGAATATCCGCACGCTCAGCATGATTTTTCTGGCCATCGCCATCATTCTTTCGCTGGTGGTGATCATCCTGATCGACAATACCATTCGTCTCGCGATGTTCAGTAACCGATTTCTCATCAAAACCATGCAGATGGTGGGGGCTACCCGCTGGTTTATTGCCAAGCCCATGAACCTGCGCGCCATCGTAAATGGCGCCATCAGCGGCATCATTGCCGTGGGCGCGGTAATACTGGTAATACTGGGCGCCGAACGCATGGTGCCCTGGCTCAAGGCCATTCATGACAATAAATCGCTGGGCATGCTTTTCGGCGGCATGATTGTGCTGGGGATTTGCATTACGCTTATCAGTACACACCGAAGTGTGCTGAAATATCTGAAAATGAAATTGGACGACCTGTATTAGGATTGGAGGATTGGAGGATTTGGGGATTTGGGGATTTGAGCATTTGGGGATTTGGGGATTTGGGAAATTTGGGATTTCAGGTGGTTGATTGCTTGTGTGGCTTGGCATAAAATGGTTATCTTGCCGCTCTTAAATCTTTTGCAAGCATGGCAGAAAAATCGTCGACCCCATCGCTGTTTACCCGCAGTAATTATATGTGGATGCTGATCGGCATCCTGGTTATCGCCCTGGGCATGCTTTTGATGGCTGGTGGCCGCAGCGAGGATCCCAATGTGTTTAATGCCGATGAAGTATACAGCAGTCGCCGCATTACCATCGCTCCCCTGCTCATTTTGGCTGGCCTCGTAATTGAGATCTACGCGATCTTCAAGAAAAACGGACGATAAACCGGGTTCGTTTCCAACATGAATTTATTTGAAGCCTTATTGATAGCGATTGTGGAAGGGCTCACGGAATTCATTCCCATCTCTTCCACGGCGCATATGATCTTTACCAGTACTATTCTGGGCATACAGGAAGACGACTATGTGAAGATGTTCCAGGTATCCATTCAGTTTGGCGCCATTCTCGCCGTGGTTGTGCTCTATTGGAAAAAGTTCTTCGACTTCAAAAATCCCCGCTTCTATTTTAAGCTGGCGCTGGCTGTACTGCCTGCGCTGGTATTGGGCTATTTGTTCAACGAAAAAATTGAAACCCTTCTCGAGAGTCCATTGCCTATCGCTATCGTGCTGGTATTGGGCGGCGTAGTGTTGTTGTATATCGACCGGCTTTTTAATCAGCCAAAGGTTACCGATGAACAGAATATTAGTATCCCCAAGGCCATCAGCATAGGATTCTGGCAATGCCTGGCCATGATGCCCGGGGTAAGCCGGTCTGCGGCTTCTATTATCGGTGGTATGCAACAGAAGCTGAGCCGCAAAGCCGCCGCAGAGTTTTCCTTTTTTCTCGCCGTTCCCACCATGCTGGCCGTTACGGTTTATGCAATTTTTCTGAAAGACTGGGGAGCGGAAGGCAGCCAGCAGAAGGGCTATGAAATGATCCTTTCCAGCCAGGAAAACTTGCAGGCTTTTATCTTCGGAAACCTGGCCGCTTTCGTAGTGGCCATGCTCGCCATTAAATTCTTTATCAATTTCCTTACGCGTTATGGTTTTCGCATCTGGGGAATCTACCGGATCGTGATGGGCATCATCCTGCTCATTTTATTGCTCACCGGGGTCATCGGTAAATAAATTGTTGCAGCATATATTCAATTCGAATCTTTATTTTGTGCTACAATAACCTTTTTTTGCTGCAGGCAGCAAAAAAAGTCAACAACTAACGAACCCATGCCAACGGCTCCCAAAAAAGTAGTGAATGCCTGGGCCATGTACGACTGGGCTAACTCGGCTTATAACCTCGTTATCACTTCCACCATTTTCCCGGCCTATTATGTGGGCATTACAGCGGCGAGCAATCCCGATGAAGTGTCGTATGTAAAGTTCTTTGGCCGCACATTTGTGAATACTGCTCTGCAGAATTATGCACTGGCGCTGGTATTCCTGCTGGTAGCCCTCACTTCGCCCATCCTGAGTTCCATTGCCGATTACCGCCGCAACAAGAAAGTGTGGTTGCGCTGGTTTTGCTATGTTGGTTCGGCCGCCTGTATTGCTTTGTTTTGGTTTACCAAAGACAATATCGAATACGGCATCATCGCCTTCGCCATTGCGGCTATGGGTTTTTGGAGCAGCCTGGTATTTTATAATTCTTATCTCCCCGACATAGCGGCGCCCGAGGATCAGGACCGCATCAGCGCAAAAGGTTTTTCAATGGGCTATATCGGCAGTGTGTTGCTGCAAGCCATCTGCTTTGTGGTAATCCTGAAGCCGGAATGGTTTGGACTGAACCCTGAAGACAAGGGAATTGGTGCACGCATGTCGTTTCTGCTCACGGGGCTCTGGTGGTTTGGCTTCGCGCAAATTACCCTTCGCGCCATGCCGCTCAGTAGCAAGGCCGAACGAAAATCGAAGAAGCATGTGCTGATCAATGGCTTTCATGAATTGAAACTGGTATGGTCGCAGTTGTCGCAAATGCCATCGCTGAAGCGATTTCTTTTCAGCTTTTTTCTCTATAGCATGGGCGTGCAAACCGTAATGCTGGTAGCGGCGGGCTTCGCCAAAAAGGAACTCTTTACCAGCGAGGAAGATGAACCCAAGTTATTGCTTACAATCATTCTCATTCAATTGGTAGCGATATTTGGCGCCATAGGCATGAGCCGCCTCAGCAAAAAAATCGGAAGCTGGTGGGTGATATCCCTGGCGGTTTTCATCTGGATACTGGTATGTGTAGCCGGCTATAATGTGCAAACGCAAACCCAGTTTTATATACTGGCCTCCGTGGTGGGCCTGGTAATGGGTGGGATACAAAGCATGAGCCGCAGTACCTATAGTCGCCTGTTGCCTGCTACGCAGGATACTACTTCCTTCTTCAGCTTTTATGATGTAACGGAAAAAATAGCGATCGTGATCGGCATATTCGCTTTTGCCTATATTGAAGAGCAAACGGAGAATATCCGCAACAGCATCATCGCACTGGGAGCCTTTTTCGTGGCGGCTATACTGGCTCTGTTGTATGCCCGCAGGCCTGTAACCAGCCGGTTGAAAGAAGTGGAGAAGCCATCAGCGAATTGAGGCAATCCGCCTATCATAAATCCTTCAGGGAAAAAAATTCTTTCGGGCGAATGCCTCTTTCAGTTTGCTGCAGCGTGCAGCACTCGTGCGCGGCATCGTGCTCAAAATAGAGGACATAATCCCCTTCCAGCGCTTCCTGTAAAAAACTTTTCTTTTCGTTGAGGGTTGTCAGCGGAAACATATCATAAGCCATTACATATGGAATGGGTATATGTGCCGCGGAAGGCAGCAGGTCGGCCATGTACACAATCGTTCTTCCCTTGTACATAATCTGTGGAAGCATCATGGCATTGGTATGGCCATCTACAAAGTGTACGGAAAATCCGGGCATGAAGGGTTGCTCCTCCAGCGGATATTGTTCCTTATTTGCGGAGCGCTGAATAAACTGCAGTTGACCCGATTCCTGTATGGGCAGAATATTTTCTTTCAGAAAGGAGGCTTTCTCCCGGTCGTTGGGTTTCACCGCCCAGTCCCAATGCAGGGCATTGCTCCAGTATTGCGCGCGGGGAAATGCGGGCCGCAATTTATCGCCCTGCCGTTCAATGGCGCCTCCGCAGTGGTCGAAATGGAGGTGAGTGAGAAATACATCGGTAATATCGGGACGCGAAAAGCCGGCGGCTGCCAGGGATTTATCCAGACTATCGTCCCCATGCAAATAATAGTGAGAAAAAAACTTAGCGTCCTGCTTGGTGCCAATACCCGTATCAATCAGCACCAGCCTGTCGCCCTCCTGCACCAACAGGCAACGCATGCTCCAGGTGCACATATTGTTTTCATCAGGAGGGTTCAGCTTTTGCCAGATGCTTTTAGGAACAACACCGAACATGGCGCCGCCATCAAGTTTGAATTTACCGGTTTCTATGGAGTAAAGAAGCATGGGAGGACAAATTTGTTGATTTGTTTATTCGTTGATTTGTTGATTTGTTGAAGGTTTAATGTTGAAATTTGCTGGTGATTTGTTTAACGGGATTCTATTCAATAGCGGGAAGTACTTCCCGGGCTTCGAATTACTCTAAGGTTCAGGAGAAATTTCCCGCAGATTTGCGCAGATATTAAGCAGATACCCTCAGATACTAATTCAAGTCCCCAAACATTAAACCTTAAACTCTAAACCTTAAACCAATCACCAAATACCCGAATCCCCAAATAAACAAATTATTCTCTCCCTCATCTTCTTCTCACCAGCGAAGTCAACGGGTATCTCAGCCCTTCGTGGCTCATCATATCTATCTTCACTTTTCCTACTACTATGGGGCTTTCAATACGCACGGGAATGCGGTTCATGTCGTCGGTAACCCATACCACCATGTCTTCTCCACCCTTAAAGATGGTGCCTTTGATCAGCATGGGCTTAAACTTGATGGCGCGGAATTTTCCGTATTTGGTTTTAATGGTTTCGCGGCCAAGATAGCGGATATACATACTGTACACCTCGTTGTCGAGAAACATGGAGAAAGTGATCTTATCGTTGGGGCGAAGTTTGGAAAAGTCAACATTACGGGCGTAGAATACCGCGCTCACTACATCCTGCACACATTCCGGCACTTTGAAAACACCGTCGTTGGTGATGGCGGTATTGGCCGTTTTGTTGAAGGTAACGTTCTGATAGATCTTATAGCCTCCTTCGTCCACATTCCGGATAAATTTCAGGGGCTGCATGGTGGTTGTATCTATGTAGGTTTCGTAGCGGTCGCGTACTTTGTAGAGGAAGTCGTAAGAAGAGTTGGTGCGGCCCTCCCCCACGATATGGTAAACGGGTTTGCCATTCATGGTTTCGAGGGTGTTGGTAAATGTGGCAGTACCCGCATTTACGTATACACCCGCCACGGCATAGTAAACCGTCATGGAAATTTTTTCACCTGCCTTGAATGCGGTATTGCGTATGGTACAAACTTCGCTGGCCACCGGCTCTTTTTGCTTTGGGGTAAATGCCATCAAAGCCAATACTGCTATCACCAATCCTTTCAGTAATCCCGTCATGAGTTTTAATTATATAGAGCATTGTTTTGCGTGGAAAGTTTAACCCAAAACAATTCTCCCTGTGTTTTAACTTTTTAAACCATCTCTCTTAATCCATCTTCGGCCTCCGGGCTGATCTATTCCGGTTCTTCAATATTTTTTCTTCTGAAAAATCGGCCGACTCCCAAAATTAGCAAACTACCTGCCAGCGCTGGTATTATCAAATTGATGAGCCAGATTCCAGCGGCCGCCAGGCCAATGCCCAGGTGGTTGCCGCTATAAAGTCCCAAAAGGGTAATACTCACTTTTCCGCGCAGGCTAAGATCGGTAAAAAGCGCGATGGTTGGTATGGCGGCCATCACCAGGTAGCTGAGGCTCACGGCCCAATAACAATTCCAGGCGTCTATTTCTACATCAAAAAGCTTGCAAAGCAGCCAGAATTGTACGATAAACACTACAAAGCGGGCGGCTGATAAAGACAGTAACCTCAACAGTATCGTTGCATGAAATGACTCCAACGCCTCAATAAGCCAGGCAAAACGGCTGCTGCCCGGCAGCCTGTCTATCCAACGCACGAGCCAGCCAATACGGAAATAAAATACTGTTAAAAAAAACGTAACCGCCAATGTTCCATAGAGAATCCAATCGTACCAGAAGGCGCTGACGAGTTCGGCCTTTTCCAGGTCGGCTCGCAAGAGCACCAAACCCATCAATCCCATAAAAAGCGTGATGATGAGCTGGCTGATGCTGGCAGTGATGGTGAGGGATATGGCTTTTAGCCGGTTCCCTTCATTCATATATAGTACCCGGCCCAGGTACTCACCAATCCGGTTGGGGGTGGTTACCGAAAATGAAAGCCCCGATAATACCGCCTTGCAGGCGGTAAAAAAACCAATGGGCTGAATCCTTCGCACTACCAGCATCCATTTCAATGACTCGAGCGACCAGTTAAGCACCATGCCTGATAACACCAGCGGAAGAATCCACCAGAGGCTGCTGCGCATCGATTGCTGCATGGCTACCCAACTACTCTCAAGATTGGGTTGATGACGCAATTGCTGATAAATAGACCAGGACAACCATATAAACAATACGGGACCCAGAAAATAACGGATAAAAATCCGGATAAACTTTTTATGTCTACTTTTGAACGGCATAAAAAAGCCCTATGCGCTTTCATTCAACCAGAAGCAGTTACAACAGGTGGGCTCCAATTAGATTATCCGGTAAAAATACACTGCTACTTGCAAAAGCGTACTAAAAAAATCTTAGGTGTGGACCCGGGCACGCTGCTCATGGGCTATTGCGTGATTGAGACGCGTAATAATTCCATGCAGATGTTGCAGATGGATGTGTTGCGACTTTCATCGAAGAAGGATCATTATGAGCGATTGCAGTTGATCCATCATCGCATCAGTGAATTGATCACTGAATTTTCACCCGATGAGTTCGCAATTGAAGCGCCATTTTTTGGCAAGAACGTACAGAGTATGCTCAAGCTGGGCCGGGCCCAGGGTGTAGCCATTGCCGCGGCCATGCAGGCGGGTATTCCTGTTACCGAATACTCACCACGTAAAGTGAAACAATCCGTTACCGGCAACGGCAATGCCGGTAAGGAGCAGGTATGGAAAATGCTTCGGGAAATATTTCATCTGCGCGAAGCGCCCCGCTATTTCGACGCCACCGATGCATTGGCAATTGCGCTTTGTCACCATTACCAATTGGGCAGTCCCATGGCCGGACAGGTGAAGAGTAAAGTAAACGGATGGGATGCGTTTTTGAAAGCGAATCCGGGAAGGGTGAGGTGAGGTAGACGTAGTACGTTTTACGTTATACGTATTACGTTTAGTTTAAAGTTGAGAGTTTAAGGTTTAAGGTGAGGCGTGAGGCGTGAGGCGTGAGGCGTGAGCCGCAAAACAAATAACCGAATCCTCAAATCAAAAAATTAAACCTTAAACCCTAAACTTTCAACTCTCTAACTATTCTCTCCTGTATTTCCCTCATCCTGTGTTCTTCCACTTTCATTTTAGGTCGGGTAAAGTTGAGGTCGTTGGCTGATTTTATGGGAACGAGGTGTAAGTGGGCATGCGGTACTTCGAGGCCAATAACCGCCATGCCACAGCGGTTACAATCAATAGTCGCTTCAATAGCGCGGGCGATGGGTTGCGCAAAGCGAAGCATTTCGCCCAAATAATCCTCCGGCAGATCAAAAAATCGATCAATCTCCAGTTTGGGCACTACCAACACATGACCTTCCACCAAAGGGTAGATGTCGAGAAAAGCATAGAACCGATCGTCTTCTGCAATCTTGTAGCTGGGCAGTTCGCCGGATATGATGCGGGAGAAGATGGACATTGAGAGAAGTTTTAAGTTTTAGGTTGTAAGTTATAAGTTGTAAGATTTAGGTGTTGAGTTTTTAGTTGATGGTAGCCTGGTTTTAAAATGTGGCCATTCGAGTAACAACTCCACTCACTTACAACTTAAAACTTACAACTTAAAACTCCTTTTCACGCACTTATATCATCAATCTTAAACTGAAGCTTTCCTGCGGGTGCTATTACTTCGGCTGTTTCGCCGATGGCTTTGCCGAGTACGCCCTGCCCTATGGGTGAGGTTACGGAGATTTTGCCGGCTTTCAGGTCGGCTTCCTGTTCGCTGACGATCTGGTAGGTCACCTGCTTTTTGGTTTTCAGGTTGGTCATCGTCACTTTGGTAAGTATAGAAACTTTGCTGGTATCGATACTGCTTTCGTCGAGTACACGTACCTGGGAGAGCGCACCTTCCAGGGCAGCAATTTTGGCTTCCAACATGCCCTGCGCCTCTTTGGCCGCGTCGTACTCAGCATTTTCTTTCAGGTCACCCTTTTCTCTGGCCTCGGCTATGGCGCGGCTGGCAGCAGGTCTTTCCACCCCCTTGAGATGCTGCAACTCCGCCTTCATTTGCTCCAATGTTTCTTTGGTTACATACTGGATGCTATTCATATTCACCTCCCTGGGTATAAATGAAAAAAATAGCAACGCCTCAGCCGGTTAAACTGAAGCGTTGCGATAATATGGGCAAAGATAATAAAGTATTTGGTCTGAAAAAACCTAAAGTAGCCCTAATTTTTGCAGAAGCACTTCCGACATCTTATAAAAAGCCTCATGGCTATAACCCGCAATATGGGGGGTAATCAACACGTTAGGCTGGTTCAGCATCCAATCTAATTCTGCTTTTTCGGCATCGGTATAGGTCTCCAGTTTTTCATTTTCAAGCACATCCAGCCCCGCTCCGGCGATTTGTCCTTTACGCAACGCCGTGGCAATAGCCGCTGTTTTGGCCACCTTGCCGCGCGAAGCATTCAGGAACCAGGGCCGCTGTTGCAGGCTGCTGAAAAATGCCTCATCGGCGAGGTAATGTGTTTCCGTTGTGAGGGGCAGGTGTACACTCACCACATCCGCATAGCGCGCTATCTGCTCCAGGCTGGCCTCCTTGATGGCGCCTGCGGCAAAGCCAAACTTATACTTGTCGTGCGCAAGGATGGTTACGTCAAAAGATTGGAGTCGCTTCGCGAAAGCGGAGCCGGTATGGCCAAAACCAATAATACCAATTGTTTTTCCCGACAATTCCGTACCCCTGTTCTCATCGCGCAACCATAGCCCCCTTTTAATTTCTTCATGCGACCAGTGGAGCCGGTTCATGAGCGTGAGCAACATACCCAGCGAATGTTCGGCCACGGCATTGCAGTTGCCTTCCGGGCTGCTCACGCATAGAATATTGCGGCTCTCCGCATAAGGCAGGTCAATCAGTTCCATGCCACTGCCCAGTCGGCCAATCCAGCGCAGCCTTTCCGCTTTTTGCAAAAGGGGTTTATCGATTTTCAACCGGGTGGTCACAACCAATCCTTCCAGATCGTGTATGCGCGATTGCAGTTCTTCATAGCTGATGGCGGGTAAATAGGCTACCTCAAATCCTTTTCTTTCCAATGTTTCCTGCAACATGGGGTGCGCCTTTCCTGTAATGACTATTTTCTTCTTTTCCATTATCGCATCCTGAATGTGAGGGAGGCGAAATCGCTAACCGACAACTGCTCCGCTCTTTTGTTGAATAAGGGATCTTCCAGTTCGCCGGGCTCAAATAATCCCTTCACGGCATTGCGCAAGGTCTTGCGTCGCTGGTTAAACGCCGTTTTTACCAAATTAAAAAATGCTTTTTCGCTGCGCATTTCCGGGATATCCTTTCGGGGAATCATTCGTATAACGCCGCTTTTTACCTTGGGGGGTGGCGTAAAACAATTTTCATGTACATCAAAAAGGTATTCCACTTCAAAATAGGCCTGGATCAATACGGAAATAACGCCATAGGTTTTGTTGCCCGGGCCTGCGGCTACGCGCTGAGCCACTTCCTTTTGAAACATGCCCAGCATGGTTTCCACCTGCTCTTTCCATTCGAGCACCCGAAACAGAATTTGTGTGGAGATATTATAAGGAAAATTGCCAATTAGGGTGAATGGCTCCGTAAATGGCGCTGGAATGTCGAGGATACTGGCTTCGATTATTTTTCCTTCCAGTACGGGATAGGTTTGCAGGAGATACTGCACTTTTTCCCGATCCAGTTCCACAGCGCGAAACTCAATGCCGGGGATTTCAATCAGGTGTTTGGTAAGCGCCCCACCCCCGGGACCCACTTCGAGCAGCCGCGTAAATGGCCGCTCCTGCAAAGCTTGCACAATAAGGCGACAAATATTTTCATCGCGCAAAAAGTGCTGACCCAATGATTTTTTGAGGGTGTACATGGGGCGAAATTAGTGAATAGCGCGAGAATCGTGAGGCGTGAGAAACGTGAGGCGTGAATCGTGAGGCGTGAGTGGTGAGCATGCTATTTGTGGGAATGGTTCTCCAATACCCGGAAAAGAAAAATCTGCGGTAATTGCAATGCTATGGCAAAGTAATTACCGCAGATTTATGTTTACTAACCAAATATTAAGACACAACTCACGCCTCACGTCTCACGCCTCACGATTCTCTCCACTCACGCCTCACGTCTCACGCCTCACGATTCTCTCCACTCACGCCTCACGCACCTCACTGCTTGCTCACTTTCTCCATCACCACCACTTCATCCCTGCTATTGCGCACGGTAACCAGGTACACTTGCGAGGCAAGTGTGGCGGTGGGAATAGTCCAGTCTTGCTGGCCATTGCCTGTTTGAATTTTTTCTTCATACACTACCCTGCCTGCCAGGTCGGTGAGCGTAAGCCTGTACTGGGCAATTTCGGCTGTGCCGATACGTACGCGCAACTGATCCGTTACCGGATTGGGATAAATCTCTACCCGGAAAGAGGAGGGGTTATAGGCGATGGTAACGGTTGAACTGTAAGTGATCTTACCATCCTTATCCACCTGCTTGATACGGTAATAATTATTACCCACCACAGGATTGGGATCAATGAAATGATAAGGAGCTACTGCGGGTCCGCGGCCCAGCGTTTGGAAGCTGGTTCCGTCGGTGGAGCGTTCTACTTCAAAATAATCATGCAATTGATCGGTTTCCGCTTCCCAATCGAGACGCACGGTTTCATTCGTCAGCAGGCGACCTCTGAAGCTCTTGAACTGCACCGGAAGCGTAACCAGTGCTGCGCTGGTCTTCACGAGTTTTACATCGTCGATGTAGAAGCCATCATCCACGCGGTAAACGTATGAGCTGACATTTCCGTTAGACGTGAACACAAACCGGAATCGCACATTGTTATTTCCCGGACCGGTAAACGCGCTCAGGTCAAAAACCTGCCTTGACCATTCCTCGCGCCAACCCGTCAATGCGGGTTCACCATTGAGGGTACTGCCTTCCAGATTCCCGGGTTGCTGAACGGTTGAAGTGCCTACCAGGGGGACCCAGGTACCATTGGTGCCGTTGGTACTGTTGTTGGAAAATTGCACCTGTAATTTATCCCTGAAATTTTCTGCACGGTGTCTCACCCAAAAAGTCAGATAGGCCGCCGATGCATCGCTCAGATTAAATGAATTCGTCCAACCGGCTATGCGGCTTGCATTATTAGCGTAGTTACCACTTGGCGATTCCGACATTGCTCTGCCGGAACTATTAAAGCCCGTACCACTGCTGGTATAACCCCAGTTCGTACCATTGGTTGTCAACGACCAATTGTTGGTTATGGTTCCCGATTCCATATCATCCTGTAGTACGGTAAGTGCTGAAGGAGTGGCATGGTAAATTTTGGTGATTGTATCATAGAAAGTGAGCCCGCCTTCTTCGATTCGCCAGGCATATTGAATGACCTGTCCATCCGTAAGGCCTGCGGGCAATGTGTAACCCACGCTACCCGTATGAACAGAATAGTAGTTGGGTAATTCTGCGCTCGTTAATACGGCTGGTGTTCCACCCGACAATACATTCTTGATAGGTATCAGGGAAACAGTTACTGGTTCGGTTCCCAGTCCAACCCTGGTGGCACGAAAGGAGAAACTGCCCGTTTTGCTGCCCACCGCGATATCCGATGCATCCTGCAAATCGATATGCGTTCCTGCAGCATAGAGTAATTGAAGATTTTGATGGACCATACCCTTGCAAAGCGGAATGATCTGGGCTTTAACAGGCCAGAAGGTACCGCCCGAGCCGACAGCTGTGCCATGCCCGCCTTCACCCGTCATTCCATATACTTTTCCTTTACTGCCTACGCCATAATCACCCATCAGCATCCAGTCTTTCACCCCACCGGCTACTTCATAACCCACCGCCTCGGGGCTATTTCCGGCACGCATACCATTGTAGCGGCCCATGGCCGCTGGTACATATTTGTAGAAATTTACGTCATCGGCAGTGAAGACGTTGCCAGGTAAAGTGGGGCGACCAAATGGCAATGAATAATAAGGCCCATAAGCATGCTGATCAATCATGGCCACAAAATTGTGCGCATAGGTGAAATCACGAATCACCTGGGTCTCGGGCTCGGAGAAGGCACTTGGACCATAATAAGTATCGGATGTAGAAGTAGCAGAGCCGCAGGAGGATGTGGCGCCAGAGCAGTTGCCCCAGTTCCAATCCCAGTTACGGTTCAGGTCCACGCCGTTTCCCCGGCGATTCTTCCGCCACAAGCCGCCGCCATTAATGTTAAGTGTATAATTATGCTCCCATCCATCGGGATTCATGCAGACCACAATGTAAATCTCGCGATTATCAACCAGGTCTTTAATCCGGCTGTCCTGCGAATACTGCTCGCAGAGATATTGCATAAAGAAGATCATGCTGGCACCACCAATGGCTTCGCGCGCATGCTGAATGCCAAGAAATAAAACATCTGGTTCAGCAGCTTCATCGGTTTCCACATTATCGGAGATCTTAACTGCCCATATGGTGCGGCCTTCATATGATGAACCAATATCTTCCTTGCTGGCGATAGCAGGGTAGGCAGCAACCAGGTCGTCGATGGCATCCTCCATTTCACTATAGCGATAGTAGCCACCATAAGTATCTTTCAATTCAAATGCAGAAGGTGTAACAATGATATTGTCCAGAACATTGCCCGTTTCTTCAAATGGCAAACGACCCTGCGCACGCAACTCATCATATTCGCGGTTGCGGGCATGCAGGTTGGCCACCACATCATCTACCAAAATTTTGTACTTATAAGGGGTTTGCTTTAACCGGCCCAGGGCTGTAGCGCTGATTTCGGATATCACATCGCCTTCTTCCGAAAAATCGAAGTGGTCGATTTCGAGCAGGCCCATCAATTCGCCAAACGCTGTTCGGTCGGTAACTGGTGCGGCAATCTGCACCTTGCTGTACTTTTCCTGAACGGGTTGCTGAGCATGCAGCATCAGGGTACTAATCAGCAGGAATACACCTGTGAAAGTGGCTTTCATGGATTTCATAGATTGTCGAATTTCTTCTGGTGGATTGGATTTATTCTAAAATTGACAAAAACGCGATTCTATTAACGATTAATCAGCAGTTTTTCTGATTCAATTCCCTCATCGGTCGCAACAACCACAAGGTAAGTTCCGGCTGGCCATTCCGTAGCCAGGGGCAGGCTGATCGTAGAACTACCTTCTCGCAGCGTTACGGTTTGCGTATATAATGTGCTGCCATTGCTATTGATAACACGGATGCTGGCACGGGTACCGGGGCGGGTAGCTGTCAACAACATACTCACCTGGGTGGTAGCCGGGTTGGGAGTGATGCTAAACTTAACCCTTGCATCGGCAATTTTCACCTGACGGATATCGCTGATGCGCTCCGCTGCATTTTTCTCGCGCAAACGCAGGCGGTAGTGTGAAATTCCCTTGTATGGGTTTTGATCAACATATACATAAGACTGGATAGAATGGCTGCCAGTAGCGGATACATATCCAATCTGGCTCCAACTATTTCCATCGCGGCTGCGTTCTATAGCATAACCATCAAAAGCTTCATCACTGATGGCCTTCCAGTTGAGCTGTACCGATTGGTTATTGATGGCCTTTGCCTCAAAGCTGAGCAGGTTTACGGGCAATACGATATTCTGTACACTTACTGGATAATCCTCCGTTTCACCATCGCCAAACCAGCCTGTTGCATCGTCTGCGTCCATACCATTAACGGCTGAAGTGAGACGGATACGCAGATAAGTGATATCACCCGTATTCAGTGTGGAACTGATACCCGTCCAGGAAAGATAAACCTGTTGGGTTCCCGCCAGTGGACTTATGGTTTGGGCGATAGATGCTTCTCCTGCATCGAAAACGCCATTGCCATTCCAGTCGAGCCAGCCCATCAGGGTAGCATCACCAGATGTGTTGTTGTACACATCAACCTGCACCTGGTAAGTGCTGTAAAGGTTGCTGAATATGGTAACGGTGGCTATGCCATCATCGAAGTTGTCGAGATCGGCAGCGGCCGACTGACCGCGGGTCAGCCATTCAATATCCACATTGCTGCCGATACGTAGCGCCGTATCACGCTCGTTCACGGCTGGCGACCACGCATCCGGGTCATAACTGGCTGGCGCATCACCAAAATCGCAAAGCGGTCGGAATGCCTCAGCCGCATCGCCCCAACTACCCACCAGGGGCACGCCATAATGGGTGATAACCACAGGCGAACCTTCTCCATCGGTGCCATTGTATAGAGTAGCCTGACCGGGATCACCTGCCGCAGGCGCTCCAATATTAAACATATCGCCCTGCCAGTTGATGCTCGCCTGCTTGGGCACCACACCCACCTGTGGTGTATAGGCAGTAACCGCACCTGTCAGGAGGTTTTGGTGGAAGAAATTGGCGTTCTGAGCCGTGGGACTATTGGCCACGCCTCCATCAAAATCGTACAGGATACCATCATTCAGTGTAAAGTCGGCCCAGTCGTGCTGGCGGCTTGTGCTGGGTGGAAGTCGAACGTCCTGTGCATACACCTGACTGAAACCAATCGGAAACTGCGATGCATTCAGCTCAACGCGATATATAATCGACTCAACGGCCGTGTTGGAATGCCCTTCTATTCCCCAATACAAATTTCCATCGTAAAACGCTGCCGCCCCAGACTCCACACCCTGACCAAATGTGGGGATTCCCAGGTCATTCACATTGTTGAGAACAACACCAAATGTATCCATATTAAGGTCATAGCGACGCAGAGCCTTTTCATTAGCGTTTACACCAGGGCTGCCCGAAAGACTGTATGTATAGTAAATAAGGCGGTTTACCGCATCATATGCCAGGGAGTTCATATTCGAGTGCGTGTTGTCCTGGAAAATAAACTTGGCCACACCCGATACCGGATCAAAATAATAAAACTTATTATCTACTACCGTAAGCATATAACCGGGCATACCGGTAAAGGGTTGACTTACGGAATGGTAATTGTTAGGAAAGCTGCCATTGGAGCAGGCTGTAATATCAGAAATAAAGTAAGAGCCGTCCTCATTACCCCCGCCACCACAGGAACTGCTACAGGTTTGAGAATTACTTACTGTTATTGTAACCGATGTAATCGGCCCGGCGATACTAACATTGACTGTTCCGTCCGTACTGCTATTCGATACCGTGGTACTGCTTGCATCCACACGTGCATTAGGACTATTGTTGTTGGAAATGGTTAACACCGACCCTGAAACGGTTGCAAGAGTAATATTTCGTTGGGTAGCTCCGTCCCATGCTTCAAATTGCACTCTTTGCGAACGGTCAATATCGTAAAGCGAAAACTGAAGATTGGTAACTGCAGTTTGAAAGGTAAATCCGACTTCGCCATTTCCAATAAAATGCACATCGGCGCCATTGCCAAAGGATCCTGCGTCAGCCGTATGCGTGGTTACATCCCCATTAACTGCGGTATTTGCAGTGTAATTGTGGGTGATCGTCAGCTTATTAGCGCCAAAGGCGAAATACTGATTTTGCGACTGACTCAGGCTTACATAAGTTCTGATTGTGCCGGTGGTACGTGCAAAATATTCACGATAATCCCAGTCGAGTGTGTGGTTCGTACATTGGGCCTGCAGCGATGCCTCGTTGAGCAGTCCCACTGCAAGCAGGAGAAGGTACAGATGTTTCATGTCACAGGTTTTGGATGGATGGCTTTTCGGTTGATATGGATTAGGATGCCTGGAAAATTGCCGCAGAAGTGCATAAAGGAATTAGCGGAACTGAATGACCCTTATGCCTACAGTGCGAGTAATTTACACAGGACGATTAATTTTAACTTGGTTTTTCACAATGCGAATATTAGTAATAACCCTTAGAAATACAATCATATCGTAATCTTTCAAGCCATAATAAGTAGATTCACTTAAAAACTATTGGAGTAATTACGAAGAAGGATTCGCCAAAATGCAGGAATCAACGGAATAGCAGCATGAATGAACAGTAAGTCTCTACAAAAAAGCTCCAATGACTACATGAAAATCATCCCCCCTACCCCTCATCTTCTTTATCCAATAAAAAAAGGACGCCATGCGGCGTCCTTTTTTTATTGGATAAAGAAGAATTATAGTTTTTGCAGTTTCAGCTTTTCCACAAACTGATCTGTCGCCAGGTGCAGGTAATACATACCAGCCGGCAGGGCGCCTGTTTCCAAAGGCACAGTATTCTGACCAGCCTGCAATTGCAGTTTGCCCCGATTCCAGATTCTACCCTGGCTATCTGCAAGTAACCATACTGCCTCGGCCTGCTCAGGCGCTTCCACGAGCAATTTCACAGAGCTGGTACCTATCACAGGATTAGGCACTATCCGAACGCGACCCTTTGATCCTGGTAATGCAATGCTAACAATGGGTGAATATTTCACGCTACCATCCAGGTCGGTAATTCGCAGGCGATAATAAATTATCGGGCTATTGACAAGCAGGTAGCTGCTATCACCCCATTCGTAATTGTGGCGGCTGTTGGGATCTCCTACGGGTGCTATCCATTTAATGGCGGTGAAGTCGCGACCATTCTCGCTACGTTCCACTTCATAACTGGCCAGTCCTTCCTCACGCAGGGTTTCCCAATCGAGTCGCACACGTGCGGTTTCCAAACTGGCTCTGAAACTAATCAATTGTACTGGTAAGGTAAGGTTGCTGCTGCCGATATAAAAAGAACTGAATCCGTCAATGCTGGCCTGCAATACGTATTTACCACCGCCATGTGCTTCCGCATAATCAGGGGCAATCAACGTAGTGAGGGACTGTACCGCATTGGAAGCCGGATCATCGTTCTTCAGAATCCGGAGATCGGAAATGCTACTCACCCCGCTCGATGCATCGGCATCCAGGGCATTGAATTCAGCGGCACTCAGGTAAAGTCGTATTTGAACCGGCGATGCGGGTTGCGTGGCCGGCGTTATCGTGATGTTGCGATCCAGGTAGCGCTGCCCGCCTGTTGAAATTCGAATGGGCCCATTGTGCACATAGAACCGGGTACTGATAGCTCCCAGGTCCTGGCCATTGGCATGAATTTCCGCGATGATATTTCCATCCGGTCCTGTAATGGGAACCCAGTTATTGGTATTGTTGTTGGCGGCATTTATGGTAACAGAGGTTCCGTCGGTAAAGGCGCCGGGGGTACCGCTGCTTATGTCAATTGCGGTGGGAATTCTGCTTTTGCCGTTACCATCCGATTGATAGCCCAAAAACTCATAGCGTTGTACACAACCCGCACAGGCTGGCACAATGGGATCGTTGGCGCTGGGACCCGATGTGGTGGAGCTCCGGTCCATTACCACAAAAATGGTTTTGCCATCGGGCGATACGGCCACATCACGAAAACGATTCGTACTACCGAAGTAGCTTATGGTATCGCCGCCTGCTGTCGGCACCACGTCGGTACCGTCCCCATTCAGCTTCATGCGAACTACCCGCCCCCACTTGAGGCTTCCTAACAGGAAGGAATTTTTCCACCCGGGTATCATCGCCCTGGTATAAAGGCCCAGGCCCGAATAACCTTCGGAAAGCCAGTGGGCATTCCGGTTTTGTGCGTTCCCGGGACTGGGTGGACCACTGTAATACTGGTTGGTATAAATATATTGAATGCTCCAAAGCGTGCTGGTATTGCCGGCCGGAGCATCGTAATTGGAATATACCGGATCCACATAGTTAGTGGTGGTATCGGAATTGTTAACCTCATTTACTATCAGGGGAAGGGAACTGTTAGATGGGCCAGCTTTGGCATTGTTGTAGTTGCCATCGGCATAGCCAATCACCTGTGGGTGGCCATAATTTCCGGTACGCTGAAGCAGGTTTACTTCATCATCGCTAAATGGCCCATGCGAAGAGCCATACAAACGTCCCACGCCGTTGATAGTGTCATAAGCGAATCCCTGGTTGTTACGCATGCCCACTGCCCATACCGCGCTTTGCACCCCGAGGGTGGCATTGTAGGGGTTGTCGTTAGGAATCCATCGGTTATAATTGGTACTATCCTGCGCGGCGTCGCCATCTTCTTCCAGGTTAAAACGCAATATCTTCCCTTCATAGCTGTTGAGCCATTGTGCTTTGATGATGCGATCGATGTTCGCAAACTGGCCCGCGCCCATGTCGCCTACGGCATAATAGAGATAGTAATTACCATCTTCCGGCGCAATGATCAGCCGGCCCGAGTTATGGTCATTACTTCCGCGAATAGTATCGCAAATGGCAACGGGTGACCCCAGCTGCCCATTGGCATAGGTAAACCGCACCAGCCAGGTAATAAATAAATTACCATTCACCGTTTCGCCATTATAATGCGTAACCAGCGGCGAGGTAGTGGTGGGTGTAATATAATGATGCCCATAAGCCAGGTACACAAAACGCCTGGCAGGGTTGGTCATAAACTCAGGGTGAATGGCCAGGCCCATTAACCCTCCCTGGTAACTGGGATAAGTTGGCGATGAAGAAGGAGGATTGATACGCAATCCCGGTGTAAACTTCTTACGCCACTTATCAGGATAAGTTGATGAAGGATCTGTAAAAGTAGCAAGGTTTAGAATGGTGCGTTGGCCGCCATTTACGGGATGAATCTTTCGAACGGTATAGCCCACAGATCCGGAAATAACAGTAGGCGGATTACCGGAACTGCGTCCTGCGGATGCTTCAGTTATCCAAAGGGAGTCATCCGGACCATAAGTTACTTCCCAGGGGTCCTGCAATCCGGAAGCTAAATTGGTTCGGAGAAATAATTCATTCATCCTGCCTGCAACTACCTGCTGGGCTTCGGTGGCACCAGCAAGCAATACGATGCTTACCAGGAGGATCAGCGGCTTTTTCATCATATTGGAATTTGACCCACAAAATATCATCTTATGTTCAAATCTGCATAAGGGTTAATACGCTATAATCATTAGGAAATCCCCTTGCCAGAAATAGGAATTCTCCTATTGCGGCTGAATTGGGAAGTCCGTTTCTTTGTTTACGCCGTATATCCTGCGAAAATCAACGATAACCTTTATGAAACTACGTGTCTGCTGGTACGGCAGCATCAACCACCTAACCGCCACCCTTGGCACACTTGTGTTGTTTACAGCAACAGCCTGGGCACAGCCTGCCAATGATGATTGCGCCAATGCTACCGTCATTGTACCCAATCCCAATATTACCTGTAATAAAATACCTGCTACAGTAGAATTTGCTACCAGTTCAGGCACGCCAGCGGCTCCTTGTGGTGGCGCTTCCGGCTACGATGTCTGGTTCCGCTTCGATGCGGTATCCGCGAATACCAATATTCAAATTTCAGACTTTGGAGCTAATTTCACCAACCGACGTTTGCAATTGCTCAGTGGCAGTTGTGGATCACTCACTGCAATTTCGTGTGTAACGGGTAACACTATAAATGCCACCGGACTTACGGTTGGCGCCACTTATTATATTCGTGTCTTTTCGTCCAGCGGCACAGCCCCCACTACCAATGGTGGATTCAATATTTGCGTGTATTCCACGCCGGGTGCCCAGCGCTTTGGTAACAGCTATGTGAACATCACCAAACAAAACACGGGTGGCGTAGTGGAGCCGGGCGATATCCTGGAAATTCGCATGACCATCAACCATACTGCTGGTACTATTTACCAGATGCGTTATCTCGATAGCGTTCCAACACATACTCAGATGCTTTCTGGTCCCACCGATTATATCCAGGTGATCACCAATGAAGGCTTACCCTATTATTCATTTACGGCCACTCCCAATGTAAATGATGATGCCGCTACCTATCTGAGTAGTCCGCCGGCGGGTGAATACCATGTGCGCATAAACCTCGGCTTTGGCACTTTCCCCGGTGGAGCGCCTGCCAACAACTCTGTAGCAGACTTAACCGGAGCCACGGGCCGTGCTATAGCCAATGGCGCGGGCAACCACCGTCCCCGGGGCGGAGGAGGCATGTTGTTTGCAACAGCATTCCGTGTGCAGGTTACCGGCAGTCCAGGCGATACCATCCGGCTGGGTGCCGGTAAATTTATCTACCGCACTGTGGCTGCGGGCGGTACCGATATTGAACTCACGGGTACCCCTTACAAAATTTTGATCAGCGAGCCCGCCAGCCTTTGCAGTAACGCTACAGGCGTGAATAATGCCGAAGAATTTGGCGGTAGCTTTGGTGGAGGCAATACCCTGAATAGAAGCACTGACCTCAGCTTCCCGATTCCTAACTATACATTCGTGGCCTCTTCCAGTTTTCAGGGTGTAGGCGATGGGCAATATGCCATCGTAAATAACATCAGTCCCCGCAGTGGTACCATTCGTACGGCAGAACGAACACCCAACTGCCCTACCCCATTGCCATCCGAACTTTCCTGTAACTACCGAATGTTCAACGGTCACTGGGATATTGATGGCGACCATACCGGCACCAACAATATAGTAGGCAATATCCCCCCGGGACCCAGTGACTCGAGTGGTTATATGCTGATGGTAAACGCCGATTATGTGGCTTCTGAAACTTACCGGCAAACTATCACCAATCTTTGTCCCAATACCTATTATGAATTCTCTGCCTGGCTAAGAAATATTTGTCCCACCTGCGGTATTGATTCTACCGGTGCGGCCTATTCGCCCAGGCAGCCGGGTGTATTGCCCAACCTTACTTTTTCGCTGGATGGAATTGACCGGTACAATACCGGGGGAATAGATACAGGTGGATGGGTGAAAAAAGGATTCCTTTTCCGTACCGGACCCAGCCAAACGAGCGCCACATTTGCCATCCGCAACAATGCGCAGGGCGGAGGCGGTAATGATTGGGCTATGGATGATATTTCCATTGCCACCTGCCTGCCCAATATGAGTTATTCCCCTTCGCTGAACCCAAATGTGTGTGAGGGCAACTCACTGACCATTAATGATACCGTACGTTCCTTCTTTGGTAACTATACACATTATATCTGGCAACGAAGTACAGATAATGGGGTAACCTGGAGTGATGTGGGGAGTCCGGGCAATGCCAGCCCCATCATTAATGGCAATGGTGAATACGAATACATTACTTCCTATACCATTCCGCACACTGCCACCAATGTTTCGGATAGCGGCGACCGCTACCGTGTAATTGTGGCTACCACTTCCGACAACCTCAGCAGCGCCTCCTGCCAGGTTACGGATGGTGTTAGTATCATCAGCTTGAGTGTGATGGATTGTGGTGTGGTATTAAGTACAGAACTCCTGAGTTTTCACGCAAAGTTGCTGAATGGGTACGCCCAGCTCAACTGGAGCAGTGGAGGTGAAGAAGAAGGCGTGTACTATATCATTGAAAAAAGTGTGGATGGTATGAATTTCCAGGCGATTGGTACGGTGAACCGGCTTCAGAATGGCGCAACGGTCAACTATTACAGCTTCGCCGATCCGGAACTATTGCGGGCAAAAGCCTGGTACCGGGTGGTGATCAATGCAGCCGACAGGCAAAGAAAACATTCACAGGTATTGCAGTTGAAGCCCGGCCTGCCCAGCTTTGAAATTCTGCATGTGGTAAATCCCTTCCGCGATAATTTACGCTTTGATGTCTCGCTGACGGAAAGCAGCGCATTAACCATTGAGCTGTTCGATAATAGTGGCCGCAGAGTAAGAGAAGAAAAACAAATAGCCTATGCTGGTGTCAACAGCATGAGCCTTTCGCAAACAGGCAATCTTGCCCCGGGCGTATACACACTCCGCATTCGCGACGAAAAAGGCAGGATGCTGAGCTGGCGGGTGCTGAATCGCTGATAAATACTGTTGAAATGGCTATTTTTGTCCAAACCCCAGCTTATGAATACAACAGAACAGCGTCCTGTGATCGGGATTACCTGTGGCGACCTGAACGGCATCGGTTTGGAATTGATCATCAAATGTTTTTCAGATAACCGCATACTGGAACTTTGCACCCCTGTAATATTTGCCTCCAATAAGGCGGTGAATTTCTATCGGAAAACTATTGGGGAAACGCATTTCAATTACCAGAGCACCCGCGACTACAGCCGCCTGAATCATAAGCAGGTCAATGTATTCACCTGCTGGGAAGAAGAGGTAGCCATTACTCCCGGCCAGTTGACTGAGATCGGTGGCAAATACGCGGTGCTCTCCCTGCAAACCGCTGTAGCGGCCCTCAAACAAAAACAGATCGATGGATTGGTGACGGCACCCATTCATAAGAAGAATATTCAGTCATCTGAATTCTCCTATACGGGTCATACCCCCTTTTTACAGGCCAGCTTTGGCGCACAGGATGTGGCCATGATGCTTTGTGCCGGCAATTTCCGGGTAGCCCTGCTCACGGAGCATGTACCGCTGGGTGAAGTGACCAAACATATCACCCGCGAAAAAATATTGAGTAAGCTGCAAATTGTAAACAAAAGCCTGCAGCGCGATTTTGGCATTGATCGCCCCCGGATTGCTGTATTGGGTCTGAACCCCCATGCGGGTGATGAAGGGTTGGTGGGCAATGAAGAAGAGACCATTATCCGCCCCGCCATCAAAGACGCGAAGAATAATAATATCCTGGCCGTAGGGCCCTATAGCGCTGACGCATTTTTTGCCCGTCATCAACATGATAAGTTCGATGCGGTGCTGGCCATGTATCACGACCAGGGCCTGATACCCTTTAAGGCTCTGGCCTCCGGCGAAGGAGTTAACTTCACAGCCGGGCTGCCCGCCGTTCGCACTTCGCCCGACCATGGTGTCGCTTTCGACATCGCTGGCAAAGACAAGGCCGATCCTACTTCCTTTCTCACTTCTGTTTTCCAGTGTATCGACATTATCCGCCAACGCGAAGCGTATGATACCAATCGCAGCAATCCGCTCCAGAAGCTGAAGCCCGAAGTGTTTGCAAGGATGGAGGATGAGGAAATAAGCGAAGGGTGAGAGAGACGTACTACGTAATACGTAATACGTAGTACGTATTTTGGTTTATGATGGTTGTTATTTTAAAGAGAACCGAACCCTGATATATTTTCAATTAAAACTCAAACCCAACGTATTACGTAAAACGTATTACGTTGGGATGCTTTCGACTTCAGTCATTTCTGAAGACTTCGTCTTTGCTCGTTTTCCCAGATATAAGCCAATCAGAAGTGTAGTTAAATGAGTGAATAGAATGATAAGTTTGTTTACCACTTCTTCTTTTCCCAAAAACAAACAATAACCAATAAAGGCCAAAATTACCAATACCAATGCCAACAGCATGAGTCCTTGAATGAGGATTAGTTTTCGATGATTGGCTGGCGCATTATTCAGAAAGGTAGCATTATGGTGTAATGACAATTCAGCCAACTTTATATCATGCTCCAACCGCTTTTCCTCAAGTATTAGCTGTCGCTCTTCCAATTTGAATTTTTGCTTCTGCTGTTCCACCATGGAACGTACGACTTCAGCATCTAACTCAAATCGTTCTTGATTCGGCAGATTGTTCATTTTCTCCTGGGACATAATAATACTCAATTAAGAAACTGCCGAAACTTCGGGTCCCTAATTTCGGTGGTATAAATTTGGTCTTTTTTATAGCCGGTTGATCGCTACGCATGATTCTTAAAAATTGTGCAGGAGTCACCACCCGTCGAAGTGAAGCCATATTTATCAATTTACTACTGATGAATGTATTCATATAGTACAAATTTATGTTCAACGTAAGCAAATCCAATGTGAAAAAAACAGTATCTCGCCGTGTTTTTCCCAAAAAAATAAGTTATCCCTTAATTTCGTCAAATGCCACATAAACTCGAACAAACCCAATTCGGCAACCCTGCGAATCTCGGCAATTTGCTCAGTGATCAGGAGACCCACGATTTATTGGTAGAGTGGGTGCCGAATGAACGCCTGCGGCTGCACATGAAGCAGGTGGCGGCCGTGATGAAAGCCTGGGCTCTGGAGATGGAAGGGGCCGATGAGCTGACGGCCCGCAAATGGGAACAGGCAGGCCTGTTGCATGATGCGGACTGGGAAAAATTTCCCGACGACCACTGCCGCGTCATTATTGAAGAGCTGGAAAAACGAAATATTGATCCCGAAGTGATCCGCTGTATCGCTTCGCATGGTCCCAAATACTTTGGAGTAGAGCCGGAAAGCAAAATGGATAAGATGATTTATGCCATTGATGAACTTTCGGGTTTTATTCATGCGGCCGCTCTTATAAGACCTACAGGCTATGATGGCCTCGAAGTGAAAAGTGTTCTCAAACGACTAAAAACCCCAGGCTTTGCTGCGCAGGTGAGCCGTGAAGATATTCAAGACGCGCTGTCAAGAATAGACACTCCACTCGAAGAACTGATTGCCTTCATCATTTCCCATCAAAACAAGGTAACCTGAGCTGCAAACGTTTGCAGCTAAATTTCTGAAAAACCTGTCTTTTCTCCGCTGGCAAACGAGTACATTCGGTACACTGAATGACGAACAAGCCAGCTTGCCATGCAAAAGCCCCATCTCCGATTTTGGCAGATTCTTCAAATGAATGTAGGTTTCTTTGGCCTGCAATACAGTTTTGGTTTGCAGCAGGCCAATATGAGCCCAATCTATTCCTATCTCGGCGCTGAAGAAAAAAACCTTCCTTTACTCTGGCTGGCAGGCCCCATGACGGGCCTGATTGTGCAACCCATTGTTGGCGCCATGAGCGACCGCACCCTTAGCCGATGGGGTCGCCGCCGCCCTTATTTCCTGGTAGGCGCCATATTTTGCAGCCTCGCTTTGCTGGTGATGCCCTTTAGCCGCTCGGTACTGATGGCGGCCTGCGTTCTATGGATACTTGATGCTGCCAACAACATTACCCAGGAACCTTACCGCGCTTTTGTGAGCGACCGGCTCGACAAAAATCAGCATGGACTGGGATTCCTTACCCAGAGCGCTTTCACGGGATTGGGCCAAACCCTCTCCTATCTTACGCCCTTTCTACTCATCAATCTTTTCGCGTTTTCGGCCGATAGCAGAGTGGGGCCTATTCCCAGCACCACCGTCATCGCCTTCCTGATTGGTTCCGTGGTGTCAATAGGTAGCATCCTATGGACCCTGCGAAGCACAAAGGAGCTGCCACTTTCAGAGGAAGAAAAGGAAAGAATACGCGCTATGCCCCGCGGCATGGGCGCTACCTTCAGGGAAATAGCCGATGCATTTCGCGACATGCCACGAACTATGAAAAGGATGGCGCCCATGATGCTCTGCAGTTGGTATGCCATGTTCATCTACTGGCAATTCATTGCCAAGGGCATTGCGCAATCCTTATATCAAAATACCGATGCACAAAGTGCATCCTTCCGTTCAGCCGAATTGTGGGTAGGGCCCATGGGTGCTTTTTACAACGGAGTGGCATTTCTGGCCGCATTTGGATTGGCATGGCTGGCACGACGGCATAGCCCGCGCTGGCTGCATGCCATTTGCCTGAGTCTGGCCGGCATCGGGCTCCTGTTTATTCCCTCTATTTCCCATAAGTACGGATTACTGATTCCCATGTTTGGCCTCGGCCTTTCCTGGGCCAGCATGATGGGTAACCCCTATATTATGCTGGCAGGAAGCATCCCGGCCGAACGCACGGGCGTGTATATGGGCATCTTTAATATGTTTATTGTGATACCGATGTTGTTGGAAACATTTACGATGCCCCTATATTATGAATCCTGGCTGGGCGGCAATCCGGCCAATGCCATTGTGCTGGCCGGCGCCTTACTGATCGCGGGAGGGGTCTTTACCTTATGGATTCCGTCTTCAAAGAAAAAACAAAGCGTAGCAAATTAACACTAAACACCAACGCATCCGATGTCATTACCCGTATTATGTATTGGCGAAGCCCTGATTGATATGATCTGCACTGATCGGGGAGTTCCGCTTTCGGAAGGAGAACATTTCGTTCGCAAAGCAGGTGGTGCCCCCACCAATGTGGCGGCTGCCATCGCCGCGCTGGGGGGAAGAGTGGAGCTTGCCGCCCGTGTAGGGGTGGACCCCTTTGGCCAGCACCTGGTAGAGCTGCTTGAATCATTCGGTGTCGGCAGCAAATGGATCATCCGCGATCCGGTTCAATTCACCACATTCGCTTTCGTATCCTTAATGGCCGATGGAGAAAGGGATTTTTATTTCAATCGGGGAGCCGATGCCCTGCTAAGCCAAACCGACCTGCTTGGCCTCCACCTGAACCATTACGGAATAGTACACTTTGGATCGGCCACCGCCTTCCTGCCCGGTCCTTTGCGCGACACCTATTTTTATCTGCTGGATGAATGTCGCCGACAGGATCGGTTTATCAGTTTTGATCCCAACTTCCGGCAGTTGCTTTTTGGTGATAGAAAGGAAGAATTTATCCGGCTCTCCTGGCAGTTCCTTGACCATTGTCATTTTTGCAAGATGAGCGAAGAAGAAGCCATGATGATCGCGGGCGTACATCAGGTGCAGGATGCCGCTGCTCAAATAATGGACCGTAGCAGCGCCGTGCTTTGCATAACCATGGGGGCGGAAGGTGCTTTGCTGGGGTTCGATAAGCAAACCCATCATATCCCCCCTGTTCCGGTGAAACCCGTGGATAGCACGGGAGCCGGCGATGCCTTTGTGGGCACCATGCTCTATCAACTGCAAAAGCATGGAACTGCACAACCCAGTCTCGAAGAATGGAAGCGTATGGCACAAAATGCCAACCGCGCCGGCGCACGTACTTGCGAACATATGGGCGCCATGGAAGCTTTTCGTCAACTTAATCAGGATATTTTAAGCTAAATAACATGTACTCGCACGGCTTACATCAGCATATAAACCGTGAGATCCTGGAAGCTGGAATGGATATTGCCGGAAACGACAATGCCTTTTTCACCCGTTTCATGGCTAATGCGTCGGTGATATTTGACCTGTATATGGGCTTATACGAACACCATCCCCGTGCCGAAGCCATTTTTCACGAATTGATACTAACCCTAATCCACGCACATCAAAACCGACCTGCCGCTTTCAGGCAGCGCGACCAGGATAAACTTTCAAAAGGACATTGGCATCTGAGTAATGAACTGCTGGGCATGAGCCTCTATGTGGACCGCTTTTGCGGCACGCTCAAGCAATTGCCAGAGCATCTCGACTATCTGCAAAACCTGGGCGTGAACCTGCTACACCTGATGCCGCTATTTGAAAGTCCCGCCCATGCGAGCGATGGTGGCTATGCCGTTTCCGATTTCAGGCGTATTGATTCGCGATTTGGCAGCCTTGATGATTTGAAATCACTACAAAGCAATCTGACCGGAAGGAATATGTACCTCATGCTCGACATTGTGCTGAATCATACCTCCGACCAGCATGATTGGGCACAAAGGGCAAGGGCGGGCGATAGTGGTTACCAGGATTATTATTATTTCTATCGCGATCGCAGTTTACCAGACCAGTATGAAAAGAGCATGCCGGAGATTTTTCCGGAATCGGCGCCCGGCAATTTCAGCTTTATTCCCGAATGTGGCAAATGGGTGATGACGGTGTTTCATCAATATCAGTGGGACCTGAATTATACCAATCCGCGTGTGTTATTGGAAATGCTGGATACCATCCTTTTTTATGCCAACCTTGGAGTGGATATTCTCCGGATTGATGCGCCGGCATTCATCTGGAAACAGTTGGGCACCAGTTGCCAGAACCTTCCCCAGGCGCACCAGTTGATCCGGCTTATCAGGCATTGCGTGCAGGTGTCAACACCGGGCATGGCATTATTGGGCGAAGCCATCGTAGCGCCATCGGACATCATGCAGTATTTTGGAACGGGCAAGTTCGCCGGCCGCGAATGCGATTTTGCTTACAATGCCACGCATATGGCCCTGCAATGGGATATGCTCGCCACCGGCGATACCCGCGTGATGCTGGCTGCACAGGAAGAGTTGTTGCAAAAACCTTTTGGCACTTCGTGGATTACCTATACCCGCTGCCACGATGATATTGGGTTGGGCTTTGATGACAAGGCCATACGCCATGCGGGCTATGAACCCTTTGCCCACCGCGATTTTTTGAAAAGATATTATACAGGTACTTATCCGGGCTCCCCGGCACGTGGTGCATTATTCTCCAGCAATCCGCGCACAGGCGACGCGCGCATCAGCGGCAGCCTCGCCTCACTCTGCGGCCTGGAATCGGCCCTCGAATCGGGTATGGAGGAGGCTGTTGAAACCGCCATCCAAAAAATCCTGCTCATGCAGGCACACAGCTTTTTCCTGGGAGGTTTACCCATGTTGTATTATGGAGATGAAGTGGGGTACATCAACGATTACAGCTACCGGGATGATCCCAACAGAAACTATGATAACCGATGGATGCACCGGCCACTGATCGATTGGGAAAAGAATAGAAGAGTTGATGTTGCCAACAGCATAGAGCAAAAAATTTACCACTCAATGGCCAGGCTGGCTACCATCCGCCGCTCTATACCCATGCTCGCCGATTATAGTAATATTCAATGGCTATCCGGTACAAGCCAGCATGTGGCGGCCTATTGCAGAAGACTACAGGGTAAAACATTTTATGGACTTTTCAATTTTCGTGCAGCGCCGGAATTGCCCGACAGAAACCTTCTGATTCAACAGGGAACCAAATCAGGCAGGTTTTACGATCATTGGGCAGAAAGAGAATGGACCGCAGAAAGTGACTGGCTGCTTCCGGCCTACGGATTCGCCTTACTGACGGATATAGAGGAATAGACCATGCCCAGAATGAATTAGAGCAGACAACATTTTCAACCATATCGTTGAACCAGGTCCATAAAAACGCCATTGGTCCATCCAAAACCATCCTGACCCGCATATTCTCCTCCTCCCGCATCAAGACTGGTATTCTCCACATTGTATTTTTCCATCATTTTCCCACTGCGTCGGAACACTTCCCTGTTCAGGCGTATCCAGCGATGCGCGGTTTCGGCTGCCAGTTGATGGAATCCATATTTTTCAAGGCCATGAATCGTCATCCATTGCAGGGGTGCCCACCCATTGGGGGCATCCCATTGTTGCCCTGAATGAACCACTGTGGTAAGCATACCCCCTTCTTTCAAAAAATCCAGCGCCAGTTTTTCCGCAACTCTTGCGGCCTGGGCTTCGCTGGCCAGGCCAAAATACAGGCAATAGCTCGCTGCTGCTGTAAATCGATAAGTAGGTTGCTTTTTATGAATATGATAATCGAAATAAAACCCCTGATCTTCGTTCCAGCAATACTGCTCAATAGCCCTGCTTCGTTGGATGGCTTTCTCTTTGTAAAAATCCGCTTCCTTATGCAAACCTGCTAACTGGCAGGCATAAGCCAGGGAAGACTCCAGGTGAAAAAGCAGGCAATTCAGATCCACCGGCAGTATATGGCAACATTCAATGGTTGAAAATTCATCCGCTTTCGCAAACCAGCGGCTACTGAAATCCCAGCCGGATGCTGCAGCAGCACGCAGGTGCCGGTATACCATACCGTTATTGTCGTTGGCAGCAATAGCCAGTTCCCGGTCTTCGCGATAGGCTTCCGGTCGGGGCAGATCTAGCGCATCCCAATAACGGTTGAGCAGGGAACCATCCGGCATCAGCGCGAGTTGCCATTGAAGCGGCAACTCATTTGTCAAATCATTTTCTCCCCGCATCCACCAGTCATATTCCTTTCGAAGCATGGGTAGATAATTCAGCCATTCCTGCTGGCCTTTCTCACGCGCCAGCAATTCGACCATTAGCGAAAAGAAAGGAGGTTGTGACCGGCCTAAATAATAACTGCGATTGCCATTCGGTATAAATCCAAAACGGTCGATCAGGCTGGCGAAGTTGCGGATCATATTTTCTACCATCTCCCAATGACCGGTGGCAGCCAAACCACACTGTGTAAAATAGCTATCCCAATAGTAGATTTCGCCAAAGCGACCACCGGGAACAATATAGGGGAAAGGAAGCCCGATCAATGAACCATGATCTTCGCCGGGCTGCCGCGTAAGATAGGGCCAGAGCCTTTCAATATGATCTTCCACCCGCTCCTCCTTATTCGCGAGAAAATCGGAGGCATATACATGGGGCAGTTCAAAATGCCGGTGAACAAATGCTTTCAAATCAAATCCCGGCACTTGCGATTCCACCGCATAAATCTCTTCCAATCGCTCCCAATTAATCAATGGG
>JBIQMS010000023.1:0-69550 GCA_044463125.1 Terrimonas ferruginea | reverse complement strand
CTATCAAAGTTGATTATTTTCCTGTTTTTTGAACTAAATCAAACATATAAGATTTCCGCAGATTATTTTGCAGCCATCCCAATCAAATTCCAGAATTGAAAATATGACATCCCTATCTTCCAGCCCCCTACTTACAACTCCCTACTTGCAACTTACTACTTACTACTTACCACTTACAACTTCCTCTCCCTCAACTCATCACTTCCAATTCCTGCCAAAGCATGCAAAACCTGCCAAAAATTGCTGACTAATTTTCAGCGGATTATTTTTCAGGATAGCATGGTGGAAACCATGATGGTATGTATCATACGTAGATTTACCAGCCTCCAAAAGCTATGATTAACGGGATCTGCAGGGTATTTTTGCAATTGAAAACACACAGTAATAATCCGTATCAGTGTGGCATCCGGAACATGAAAAGCCTTATTGACCGTACCCTCCGGAATTCTGCCCAACACTGTTTTTCCAGTATTCTATTGATAAGACTTCTATCCATTCTACCTATGTGGAACCAGTAATCCATTCCCCTTGGGTCGGCATTGTTTCAATAAATATGAAAACGATGTTGAACAGAAAACTGGTTAAACAATTATTCTACAGCTTCGGGCTGCTGATGGTGACTGCGGGCTTGTTGTCGGCAACGCCATTAAAGCCATCCGACAGCTTATCAAGGCCGCTGGCTTCGCAAGATGCGACGCATTTCGCCGCCGATTTTTTCAACGCCCCCATCAGCTTCCCTGCCGGGTATTACTGGCAATTGCCAGCATTGCCCGCCAACAAGCAGCGTGATACCTATGTAGTGAATTATATTACCCGCAACGCTGAATTGCTGGAGAAAATGCGGGAACGCAGCCCCCAATTCTTCCGGGTGATGGACAGTGTATTTACTGTTTATGGTTTGCCCCGCAGCCTCCGCTACCTGGCCATTGTGGAGTCGGAATTGAATACCCGCGCCCTTTCCCGTGTAGGCGCGCGCGGTACCTGGCAGTTGATGCCGGAGACTGCCCGCATTCTCAAACTGCGCGTGAATGGCGTGGTGGATGAACGCACGCACTTGCTGAAAAGTACCGTGGCCGCCGCCAAATACCTGCGCGATCTGTATCGCCTGTTCGACGACTGGCCGCTTACGATTGCCGCCTATAATTGCGGACCTGGCCCCGTGTACAAAGCCATCCGCACATCTGGCAGCCGCAACTTCTGGAAACTGCAACATTTACTGCCCGCGGAAACCAGGGGCCATGTAAAGAAGTTTATCGGTACCCATTATTTCTTTGAAGGAAATGGCAGTATCACCACCCTTACCAAAAGCGAACGTACTCAATACAACCGCCTCCTGCAGGCATTCGTAGCGGAGCATAACCTGCTTTTACACAAGGGCCGGGCCAGCAATACATCCGAAAGCGAACCGGACGAGGAGCCGGCCAAGGAAACAAGCCATGTCGTACGCAGCAATGCAGAGTTGCATCGCGGTCATGAACAACAGGAAATCATTACCATTTTTGTGGAAGAGTGAGTGAAATCAGGAACCGGGGCAGGCAACTGCTCCGGTTTTCTTTTTGAAATGAAGAATGGCTCTTAATCCCTTCTACCTTCCAGGTGCCAGATAATCTTGAAACTACTCATGAAGTAGTTGTCCTTCACATCCGGATTACCCCGCATATCGCCCGTCTTTGGCACATAATTGGAACCCGGCACCGGTTTGGCGCGGTTCGCCATTTCCACTGATTTGGGACCTATCCCGCTATTCAAATAGGCCGGGTTGGCGTAGGTGGTACTTACATCATCGAGATAATCAGTAAAGAGAATACGAAAGCCGAGTTCATAAGCCAGGTCAAACTTTTCGTTGAGCTTCCATTTCCACCCGGCACCCACCGGTATGCAGGCCTGTATTTTGGAATAAGGCTTTCGGCTGGGATACTGTGGTAATCCCTGACCTTCAGTGCGCAGGGGGCGCAGTTTCACTTTATTCCCCTCATTATCGAACGCATAGGGGTCGGAATAGAGCAGACCCACCCCGGCAAACAGGTAAGGGTAGGCATGAAAGATATCCGGCTCCACCAGGTTGTATTCTGCAATGGCATCAAATTCCCATACATTGCTGCGAAAACTCAGGTTGCGGTTGCGGAGATAGGGGTCTTCATTGTATTTATCGTGCCCCACGAGGTGCGAATAGGTGAAGCCTGCCCGGAGCACCAGGTAATAAAATTCGTACTTGATATTCAGGCTAACCGTTGGGCGTACACGGCGAAGATTCAGGGCTTTTTCGGCGAGATCCCCATTATAGCTTACCCCACCTACCATAAATTCTGCCTGCCATTCCTGGGCATACACTCCATTCACCAGCATGGCCATCGCTAATAGTAATCGTTTCATAACGCGTACAGGTTCGTTTAGATCATAAGGACGCGGATAAAACGGAATTCAGAAAAGGATATGGGGAATCAGACAGATGCGACTGCCAAAATAGAAAATAAATCTGAAACCTAAAAACCCGCCCCCACCAAAAAGCTGAGGCCGGGTTTTTGGAGATAATTAGTTGCGCTTTGTAGCGACATCCGGGAAACTGAAGGAAATGCGGGCCAGGAGTGATTTTTCGCCTTTTACAGAAAGATACCCTCCCGCCTCACGGGCCAACGGTTCCACACTGCAAAGCCGGAATGCGAGGGCATAGCCATTAAAGTTGTTGCGCTCCTCAAACTCGAGGGTAATATGATCGCCAAATTTCTCAGCAAACACATGGATTCTCCCCAGCCGGGCACATTGAAGCATGGATTGCAAAATTTCACGAACCACTTCCCCTATTGCCATACCAGAAGCCGCCGTAAAAAAAGCAGGTTCAATTTCGTTGACAAGGATCGACTTGCTTTCCTGAGCCAGCGGCTCCAATTCCAGCAAAAGCTGGTCAACCAGGGTAGTCAGGGAGGTACCTGTAGTAGTGCCTACAGATTCCGGATAAACAGGGTAAGTTCTCATAGCACGGATGGGTTTGGTTTTAACAGGGATCGGTGGATCCGGGTTTTAACCCGGGTACGGATATTCTTTGCTTTCAGGGATAAAGGATTGCTTGTTCTCAAAGGATTTTAAAAACGGGCTTCGTTGGTTTTTATTCCTGCACGAAGTAACAAAAGCTTTTGATCCCGGCCTATAGAACCAATCCTAAATTCAGGATCATGATTCCACTACAGGGTTCAAAATATTTACTTAACAGCCGATAAGGGTTTCTAATGTATGCAGCTAAGAACATCGTAAAGCCCCGAAGCCCGTTCTCGTAATTTCACTTATTTTCCCACCAGTTCGTAGAATATACGATTACCCTCTTTCACTTCCCGGTAATAATAGCCGGAAGGGGTGGAATAGTATTTTACGCCATCAATAAATACTTCTTTTGCGTCAGTCGGCAACTGCTCGAGGCGGTCACCCAAACGAAGTATATCCCCCCCATCGTGTTGGCTCAAACTATCTTCTTCATTATACCCTTCTCCCTGACCATCAAATTCTGATTCCGTTGTTGTAATCAACACCCCGTCTGTACCGACCACCCGATAATAAAGCACATTTTCCTCCGAAATAGTCTCTTCATAATAAGTTCCATTCATTTCATAATACTTCTTCCCGTTAATCACCGTGGCTTTTGCTCCAGGTGGCAGCCTGTGCACTTCCGCACCCATTGGTGGTGCCACTACTTCAAATTCCCTGTCGGGTCGGGAGCGGTAATAAATCCCATTGTAATAGTAATAGGGATCAGGCCCCACGTACACACGCCGGTAACCGGGTGGTAAGGTCCTAATCCTGATTCCTACAGGAGGAAAAACAAGGCTAACCATGCCACCTACTGGTCGATAGAAAAACCCATGTTGATAACGATAACGCATGCCTCCGAAATGAATGGAGAGAAAAGGCCTGCTGGCGATGAAGGGTCGTGCCGGTACATAGCGAGGATAATAGGAACGATAAGGTCCGCGATAATAACGGCCACGCTGCGCCATCAGATCACCGGCCACCAGGGTGAAAGCGATGACCAGCGTCAATACCATTGTGTAGTGTTTGCGTTGCATACCGGAATAGTTTGTTTCTCTAAAATTAAAAGAAGGATCATAATACAAAAAGTTAAACCCTACCCCTGATTACCTTGATTACCTTGATTACCATGATTACCTTGATTGCATTGATGACCCCTGGCAACCATGATTGCATTGATGACCCCTGGCAACCATGATTGCCTTGATGACCCCTGGCAACCATGATTGCCTTGATCACTATTACTATCCTATTCGTTAAAGTACCCTTAATGTGACCGAGAATCAATGCTACCATGGAAACAATAGCAATCATGGTAATCATGGCCATCAGGGAAATCATGTTTGGTAATTAACTTTTTCTTGTGTCCTGCCTAGCGAATGATGCAATTAATTTTATCCGGAAATACAGAATGGATTGCACAACCTTAAACCTACCAACATGAAATCTATCTACACTTTGCTTTTCGCGACAACAACAATTCTGCTTAGCTCCTGCAGTAAGGATTTCCTGAAGTCATATGAAAATCGTATCGATGGAGAGTGGACCCTGGTAGATATTGACCGAAGGGGAATTGGCGATCCCCGGCCCATGCAGGTGCAGGTGGGGGATCGATTTCTTTTCTCTGAAGACGGGGGACTGGCCTACGAAAGGCCCAACGGTCAGCTCTATGAAGGAAGTTGGGATATCAGCCGGGAAACCATCCCCGGCGGATGCTATACCGATGATGTCGGGAACTACATATGCGACAACCGTCGGGTAAAGACACTCTACCTTTCCGGTATCGATTTCGCCAGCCAGGATTATTTTTCTATCCGGTTCGACGAGATGGTCTTTACCGGCACCAACCGTTTCAAGGCTTATATCTATGAGGGCTGGAAGACCTACATATTCCGTTTCAGGCGATAAGGGGGAATGAGCATGGAATCAGTCTCCTAATACCTGATTGAGCAGCACTGCCAGTCGGATACCGCCTTTCAGTAATTGCTCTTCCATCATTTTCAGGTAAAGAAAATTATACCGATAACCCAGCTTATCTTCCATTTTGGCGGAGGCATATATCTCTTCAGCGAGCAGGTGCGATTCATAAAGCCAGTCTTCGATGCTGCCGCTGCTCCAGGCCTTCACTTGTTCCACACTGGCAATATCGAGCAGGCGTGCGTACTCCGTATAGCTGTATTGCTGCTGATCAAGCAGCCAGGTATCCCAAAGGGAATGCAGGTTGGTTTTCCTGTCGAACCAATAAACTGTGATCCGGTTGCCACCCAGGTCTGCCGCATGGCCCACGTGCAGGGGCTGGTGCATATCGCCTACCAGGTGAATCAGGAACCGAAGTGCTATCTGCCTTTTTTCCAGGGAAAGACTTTTATCTTTCAATTCATTCATGGTGGCATATAGCTGGGAATAGAGGCTCTTAACGGGCAGGGCCTTCAGTTCCTCCACAAATTTTTCTTTTTCCAGGCCCGGTGTCACATTCACATAATGCCAGGAATCGGCATGGCGCCAGGTAGAATCTGACTTGATGAAATCGGGCCAGTTGCTCCACCAGGCCAGCGTTTCGCGACCTATCAAGTTTTTGAGTTCCCTGCGGGTCTTTTTAGTCAAATGATTTTGGGCTATTTCTCCCACAATACGATGCCCGGTAAGGCCCCAACTGAAAGCGGGCTGGGAAAGGATGAGGAGCGAAAGGGAGAGGAGAATGCTGCGGAAGAACATATGAGTTTTATGTTTTACGTAGTACGTATTACGTTTTTTGGGTTTAAGGTTTAGGGTTTAAGGTTTAAAATTGAGGGTTTAAAGTTGAGGAATTTTTGCAATCATCTGCGAAAATCTGCGGGAAATGCTTCCGCACTTTCAACCAGCTCAAAATACAAGAGGCTTTTCCCGCAGATTTTCGCAGATATTACCAATAACCCGCCCCTACAGGGCCGAACCAATTACTACGTAATACGTAGTACGTATTACGTATTACGTCTTTGCTGCTTCTTCCAACAAACAAGTCGCCAGTTTCTGCAAATTTTCCTGCTGCTCTGTAGTCAGCGTTATCACTTTTTCTTTTTTCCCGCGGTCGATGAAAATAAACTGTGTCACTTTATGTGTGGAAAAGCGCTTGAGCTGCGCAGGCAGATTGGCGCTTTGCCTGAATTTCAGGTGCACATATCCATCGCAGTTCATGCTCCCGGTATTGCGGTAAAACATCCGGGCCTTCATGCCTTCGAAATATACATATACATTGGAGCCATCGGCAAAGCAGCGGTCAGTAACTATAAAAAACAAATCCACCTCCTTTCCATCGGCTTCTATATTGAGCCGCGCATCGGGCAGGCTGATAAAACCCGTGGAAATCCGGGTCAACTTGGTATAGGGGTCCGTTTCCCGGATCAGGCTGCATTCCTGACCATAAGTGCCAACGGAACTAAACAGCAGCAACACTAACAGATATTTCATAGCAACGATTGAACCTTAAAAATACGGCACCCGGCCCGCTACAGCAAATAGCTTTCAATCAACCCAATAAAGCCGTTCTTTATTTCCCCCTCATCTGGCTTCCTTCATTCCTGGTACCCATGGTCATTTTATCCCATCTTATAGCCCTGAGGCAACTCTGGTATTCCGGGAAACGATAATTAAATTATCGGATCAGGATTCAGGAATTCCGGCAAAATCGGCTTAAATTGATAACGGGCTATTTTGCCATAACCAGCGATTCGACAGGACTACTGCACATGAGACGTTTATTGCTGACGATAACGTGTTGCACCCTCCTATTGTCGGCCTCTGCTGATCATATCACGGGCGGTGAAATGTTTTATGCTTACCTGGGGCAAACAGGTAACCAGCACCGGTATTCCGTAACGCTGAAACTTTTCATGCGCTGCAATTCGGGCCGGCAATTCCCCGATCCCGCCATCGTTTCCATATTCAATAAGGGTACCGGCAACCGTGTGCAGGATCTCAGCTTTCCCATTACCCGCACGGAAACCCTGCAGCTTGTTCCTAACGATCCCTGTATTACCGACCCACCCACGGTATGCTACGAAGTAGCTTACTACAATTTTATCCTCACCCTGCCTTCGAGCAGCGATGGCTATATAATCGCCAGTGAAGTGAACTACCGGATCCGGGGCATCAACAATATTAATTCATCCCAGGTGGGTGCCACGTATACGGCCGATATTCCCGGAAACCTGCCAGTACCAGATGGGCCCGTCAACCAAAGTGCGGTGTTCACAGGAAACGACCTGGTAGTTGTTTGCGCCGACAACTACTTCACCTACAGTTTCCGCGCCAATGACCTGAATGGCGATCGCATCCGCTATTCATTCTGCGCCGGCTACAACAGTTCCAGCGGCGGGGGCAATTCTAATCCTCCGGGCAACCCGCCCTATGAACCTTTGTTCTATAATGGCCCCCAGTTCAGCGCCTCCGCACCGCTGGGTCCCAGGGTAACTATTGATCCAAATACGGGACTTATTTCAGGGATCGCCCCTGAGGCAGGAATATACGTTGTAACGGTCTGCGCGGAAGAAATCCGCAACGACCAGGTAATTGCCGTGCAGCGTAAGGACCTACAGATTAATATTACCGATTGCAGCATCGCCTCCGCGCGACTGGAAGATGATTATATGCTCTGCCGCGATACGCGCAACCTCAGCGTCCAGAATCTTTCGAACAGCCCGCTGATCTCGAGCTGGAACTGGACGGTCTTCAATGCTGCGGGCAACGCCATTTTCAACAGCAATAACCCAGTGCTCAACTATACATTCGCCACCGATGGAAGATATACCGTGAAGCTTGTCGTAAACCGCAACCAGCCCTGCTCCGACAGTACCACCGCGCCGGTATTCGTTTTTCCGGGCATGCGTACGGCATTCGATTACGCAGGCATTTGTTATGATAAACCCACCCAGTTTACCGATCTTTCCAGTACTCAAACTGGCAACATTCAGCGATGGTCCTGGGATTTTGGCGAAGCCAGCCTGAGCGCTGATACCAGTAATCTTCAAAATCCGCAATATACTTTTCCCAACCTGGGCAATAAGCAGGTAGTGCTTACGGTATATGCTGATAACGGTTGTCGCGATACGGCAAGACGAACGGTGGGCATCATTACCAAACCACCCATTCAGCTCGCTTTTCGTGATACGCTGATCTGCCGCAACGATCTCGTTACGCTACAGGCATCTGGCATGGGACAGTTTAGCTGGAGCCCTTCGGGGAATATGCAGAACCCCAATAGCCCGAACCCCACTGTAAGACCACTTACTACCACAAAATATTTTGTGCAACTTGATGCGGATGGATGCGTGAATACCGATTCGGTACAGGTAAGGGTGGTCAATTTTGTGACGGTGATACCCATGTCGGATACAACAATATGCCGGGGCGATACCATCCGCCTCCAGCTCAATTCGGATGGGCTGAGCTTTCACTGGTCGCCCCTCGGGCAGGTGTTGACGCCAGGCTTGCGCGAACCATTGGTGGTAACCCCCTTCAGTACCCGCTACGAAGTGCGGGCCTTTATCGGTGGCTGCTCGGCTACGGCGGGCATCAATGTGCGTACGGAAGATTACCCGACTGTAGATGCCGGAAACGACACCACGATCTGTTACAATACTTTTGCCAGCCTGGCAGGATCTACCAATGCCTCAAGCTGGAGCTGGTCGCCTGCCCCCACCCTCACGCAATCGACCCTGCTGCAACCGATGACTTTTCCGCCGTCCAGCACCACTTATACCCTGAGCGCTTCCAATCCGGGTGCCGGATGCCCCAAGCCCGTATTCGATACGGTGCTGGTGACCGTTTTACCCAAGATCATTCCCCTTGCCGGCAATGATACCGCGGTACTCACCGGGCAACCCCTGCAGCTATTTGCATCGGGCGGCTTGCGCTACGAATGGGAACCGGCTTTTTATCTCGATGATCCTTTGTCAGCCAGCCCCGTGGCACTCTTCGATGAGGGCATTGATGCCGTGCGCTTCAGCGTGCGTGTGTACAACGAAGCCGGCTGCTCGGATACCACTACGCAATGGGTGAAAGTATTCGCCACCCCGCCCACGGTATTTGTGCCAACGGCTTTCACTCCCAATGGAGATGGATTGAATGATGTGTTGCGTCCCCTGGCCGTAGGCATTCAGGATATCCGCCGCTTTGAAGTATTCAACCGCTGGGGCCAGCGCGTATTCAGCACCCGCATCAATGGAGCGGGCTGGGATGGCACGGTGAATGGAAAACCACAACCTGCCAATACTTTTGTATGGTATGTGGAAGCAACGGACTATTTGGGGAAAAGCTATTTTCTGAAAGGACAGGTCACGTTGATTCGGTAAAAGCTTTATTGCGAGGTTTGGGTTTAAAGTTGAAGGTTTAAAGTTTAAAGTTTGAAGTGCCAGGTAATAGATCAATATATATATATTGCATCTTTTGACTCAACATTTAATCCCTTAAACTTTAAACCTTAAACTCTAAACAACGTAATACGTACCACGTAATACGTACTACGTAAAACTTCCCTAACTTCGCATCACAAAATCTTCCCTTCCAATGGCCAAATCGACCCGAAAGACCGGCACAAAAACGAAGAGCGCCGACAGAAAAAAAGATATTCTCACAGATAAGTCGCTTTCCTTTCTCCGCAACTATATCAACAATGCATCTCCCGTGGGCTTTGAAACCTGGGGGCAGAAGCTTTGGCTGGAATACCTGAAGCCCTATATCCACAGTCATTATGTGGACCCCTACGGTACGGCGGTGGGCATTATCAATCCCGATGAACCCTTCAAAGTGGTGATTGAAGCCCATGCGGATGAAATAAGCTGGTTTGTGAATTATGTTACGCCCGAGGGCCTGATATATTTGAAAAGAAATGGCGGGGTGGATCATCAGACGGCACCTGCATCGCGTGTGCTGATTCATGGAAAGAAGGGACCGGTAAAAGCTGTATTTGGATGGCCGGCAATTCATACCCGTGTAGGCAATTCCGATCAGAAAGAATCGCAACCACGAACGGATAATCTCTGGCTCGATGCCGGTGCCCGCAATCGAAAGGAAGTGGAAGAGCTCGGTATCCATGTGGGCGCTGTGGTTACTTACCAGGACGGATTTGATGAGTTGGCCAATGGTAACTATGTGGGCCGTGCATTCGACAACCGTATTGGCGGTTTCATGATCGCTGAAGTCGCGCGCCTGCTGCACGAAAACAAAAAGAAACTACCCTTTAGCCTCTATGTAGTGAATGCCGTGCAGGAAGAGATCGGCCTTCGTGGCGCGGAAATGATTGCGCGCCGCATCAAGCCCGACATCGCTATAGTAACGGATGTTACGCACGACACCACTACCCCCATGATCAATAAGAATATTGAAGGCGACGTTTCCACCGGCAAGGGGCCTTCGCTGGCTTATGCCCCGGCGGTACACAACAAATTGCTGGGATTGGTGGAGGAAGTGGCCGATAAGGAAAAGATTCCCGTGCAATGGCGAGCACTCAGCCGCAGTACCGGTACAGATACCGACAGCTTTGCGTATAGCAATGATGGGTGCCCTTCTGTATTGATATCGATTCCATTGCGCTATATGCATACCACCGTGGAAATGCTGCATCGCGATGATGTGGAAAACACCATACGCCTGATGTATCAGACCCTGCTGGCGCTTACACCGAAAACCGATTTGCGTTATCTTTAAATATGGATTGGCATTTATTATACCTGGATCCCGGAAGCGGCAGTTACCTGGCGCAGATACTGGCCGCTGCGGCCCTGGGTATCGTATTCTTTTTCAGGAATATCAAAATGTATATCCTCTCCTTTTTTTCTTTTTTCCGGAAATCGGCCAATAAGAAAGAAAAAGTAAACTCAAATTCCGCGGAATGAATGAGGGATATGTAAATCATCCCACTCATCATCCTGCATCCTACCGTGATCCGGCGGGCTTTGTTTTTCGCGACAACGGCGTTCTTTACCGTCAGGTCAACCGCTCATTTGCCGATTCCTTTGCCGCATTCGAGAATTCAGGAGCCTGCGCCGATTTTGTGGCCAAAGGCTGGTTGATCCCTGCACCCAGAACCACGGCTCCTGTACGACCAGACCCTGAAGCAGCTTTTTTCCTGCAGCCCGAAGAAATTCCATTTATCAGCTATCCCTACGAATGGGGATTTGATATGCTGCGCGATGCGGCCCTGCATTCGCTTACACTCGCTGAAGCCGGTTTGAACTATCAGTTTCAGCTTAAAGACGCGAGCCCTTATAATATTCAGTTTTTAAAGGGAAAGCCCGTCTTCATCGACAGCCTTTCCTTTGAGCCCCTGCAGCCAGGTCCCTGGGTGGCTTACCGGCAGTTTTGCGAATCCTTCCTGGCGCCATTGCTGCTGATGCATTACGGAAAGAGCCCCGCCCCTGAACTCTTTCGAGCCTGGCCCGATGGTGTACCGTTGAGGCTGGCTGCCTCCTGGCTACCCTGGCGCAGCCGCTTCTCTATCCATACCTACCTGCACATGCACATGCAGGCGAAGTTGTCGAGCAAAGCAACAACACAATCATCCCATAGCAGGAATGTCTTTGGCCCGGATAAGTTGAAAAGGATTTTTCTAAGCCTGCGCACACTGATCCAGTCCCTTAAAAGCCCTGTAAGCGGCAGCGTATGGTCGGGCTATTATGAAGAAGCCGGCAATCGCGGCATTTACCTGGAAGAGAAGCAAAAGATACTGGCAGGCTGGTTCCGCGAAATGAGAGGCCTACGCAGCGCCATCGACCTGGGCGCCAATGAGGGATTATTTTCCGGAATGCTGGCAGAAATGGGAGTATCCGTTGTTGCTGCCGATATTGACCCCGCTTGCGTGGATCGAATTTATGCAAATGCCAAAGGCAGAAATATATATCCTCTGGTGCAGGACCTGGCCAACCCATCGCCTGGTATGGGCGCCCTGAACAGGGAGCGTGCTCCATTCCTGGAAAGAGTAAATGCCGACCTTTCGCTCGCCCTGGCGCTGATCCATCACCTGGCCCTGCAAAAAAAACTGAGCATGGCCATGATCCGTGAACAGTTTTTGCAACTGTCGCCAGACCTGATCATAGAATTTGTGCCGGCGGAAGACGAGAAGGCGGCACTACTGCTGCAAAGAATTGAAGGATTGAAGCCCGCCTACTCACAGGAACTATTTGAAAGCTGTTTCTTGGAAAAATACGAGATTCACCAACGCGCGCCGGTTGGCGGCTCGCTCCGCACTCTTTACTGGTTAAAGCGTAAATAGATGAAGCGCCTCGATAAAATTCCAGCCTTCCCTTTCTATGTATTCCTCATTCCGGTATTTTATGTGTGGCATAAACTGAATGAGTATTTTTCTGTGATTCCATTTTCAGAATGTTTGCCAATAATCGCAGAATACTACCTCATTCTGCTGGCCTTGATTGGCATCCTTTGGCTATTCTTAAAGCGAAAAAAAAATGTTGCGATTGTAAGCGCCTTCATGATAACTATTTATCTGTTCTGGGGTAGCATCCACGACACATTGAAGACTATCTTCACAAATCGATTCATTTCATCTTACACATTTCTTCTTCCATCCTTAACATTATTATCGCTTTTCCTTTTATACTTCCAACGAAGAAAGAGTACTACTCCAATAAAATGGACTCGGTATCTTAACTTCCTTATTCTGTTGTTACTAGTAATAGAACTTGCTACTAGCATATATAATTATTTCACTGATGCAATCGAAAAAAAGATAATAGGTCCAAAAAGCTATTCTCCTATATCTGCTTCGGATTTAGATACGAGTAAAGGCCGACCAGATATTTATTTCATTATTTTTGATGAATATCCTAGCTCGAAAGCTTTGAAAGAATATTTAGATTTTGATAATTCCCAATTAGACAGTTTCTTCAACGAGAAAAGATTTAAATTAGCGAATTCTTCATTGAGCAACTATAATTCAACGCCTATTTCTCTGGCATCAGCTCTCAATTTAGATTATTTCCCAAGTGAACTCGAGAGGTATCCGAGGAATCCCATGGCCAGACTCCAAGGTCAAAATGCAATGGAGGAAAGTTTAATTCCAAGACTACTAAATGAAATAGGCTATGAAATTCAGAACTTTGGTTTAATGAGTATTCCTCATGCCAAATCACCTTATCAACCTCTCTTCGACGTGGATAAGGGGCTTTCAATTCGTTCAGAAAATCTTTGGGACAGAGTTAAAAAAGAGATATGGTGGAACTTTGTTATCAGATTCACTTTCCTCCAATCTAAACCTGAAAAAAAATACGAAGAAACGCAAAGACGAGCCAATATAACGCTTACCAATTACGAAAATCTACTTGAATCATTGGATATTTCTAATAAAAACCCAAAGTTTGTTTACGCACATTTTATGCTTCCTCACCCTCCCTACATTTTTGACGAAAAGGGTCGAATAGTTAATATTCCATATACAAATGATTCAAGAATAAATGACAGCCTTTTTATATCTCATGTCAAGTTTTCAAATCGCCTTATTGAAGAAATTGTCCATAAAGCGGTTTCCAAGCCCGAGCGAAAGAAAATTGTAATTATCTTGGGTGACCACGGGTATAGAGACTATATGATGGACTTTGACAAAAGGAATAGAGATAAGCAGTTCATGAATCTTACGGCTATTTACTCTAGCGATCAAAACTATTCCGGCTATTATGACAGCATTAGCCCAGTCAACATTTTCCGTGTTGTGTTGAACCAAAATTTTAGCACGAAGCTTCCATTGTTGAAAGATTCAACTATAATGCTTGAGTAAGCGGAGATTGAAGCTCAATTATTGAAATAAATATGAGTTAACTATACGTGCAAATTTTTAGTTCCCAAAAGCAGTACCACGGATTGATTCAGAATATCTTTCTTCAAGAATGTTGCGCTCGTACCGTTTAACTCGCCCTACAATTTTATCCACCCATTTAGCATCTTCGATATTGAGTAAAGCAATTTATAACCTTCCGCCTCGGCCGATGGGGTATGGCAATCAAGGAATATCAATGGGCTTGCCCTCCCGAAGGGAGGGCGTGTGGGTAGAAATGATAACACAAGGTTCAATACCTCCTGAAGGGAGGATGTGTGCGATTTTGTGTTGAATCAATCCCGGGTTCTGGCAACGACCAAAATTTGCGGAAGCAATAAACCTATGGAGTCCGAATCAATAAATTCTACCATACTGGTTTCGATGGCAGTATTTACACGACCTCCCTTCAGGAGGTCAGATTAATTGATAATATACATGCTACCCACACGCCCTCCCTTCGGGAGGGGGCCACGCAAAATATGTCTGAAAACTGATGCCTTCCCCCATTTGCTGGCATTGCTATTCTTCCTGGCAGGCTATTTCTTCTTGTTGTTGACGGCAAAGATTCCCTCCTATTTGTTGTTGACAGGCTTTACCTGTCTGAGTGGAGTGGGTTTACTTGATCTACCGCTGCAAGATAAGGAGTCAAAAGATAGAAAGCTGGGAGTATTCCTGGGAGCTTTTCTCTTGCTTTCTGTGTGGGCAGTGGTAAGAATCTGGAAGGACGGAGAACAAAACAGAAAGGCGATGATAGAATTTCGGTCCTTTCATTCGATCCTGGGCAGTCATCCCGACACATTATTTATTGCGTCTGAAAACAGGTATTTACAGAAAATGCAGGCATTCGTTTCTCCATCCCGCTATCCCCTTCCCAATTACCTTGATTCAGAATTTTTTCTGCATGATGAAGCGGGGCCGGTTTTAAAACGTTTTGGTCTCGAAAATGTATCGCAATGGCCCAAAGCCCAGAACCTTTTATTTGTAGGCCGTCCGCCTGAAGCGTTAATGCCATTTTTCAAGGAGATGTATGGGCTTTCCATCCAATTCGTTCCCATATATGGATTGTCGGATCAATATGAGGTATATCAGCTAAGGATGGAATAGTCTCTTGCGTACATGATGAATTATCGTAGACAACAAGACGCTGAAAAACCGAATCAATAAATTTTTAGAACAGGTTTCAGTGGCGGCATTCACACGACCTTCCGCCGCGGCGGAAGGGATAAAGCAATCAAGGTATTTCAATTGGCTTGCCCTCCCGAAGGGAGGGCGTGTGGGTAGCAATAACAATATAAGGTTCAGAACCTCCCGAAGGGAGGATGTGTGCGATCTTGTGTTGAATCAATCCCGGGTGCTGGCAACGACCAAAATTTGCGGAAGCAATAAACCGATGGAGTCCGAATCAATAAATTTTTCGAACAGGTTTCGGTCGCGGCATCCACACAACCTCCCTTCGGGAGGTATACTCAAAATATGCCTCAATTTCTACCCATACGCCCTCCCTTCGGGAGGGGTAAATTTCATGCTGCCGCTGCAATCACATTGCCCTTCCGTCAAGGTGGACGGCCATTCCACCTCTTCTTCCCTTGCTTTTCACATGACATCACACCGTGGGGGAATGGATAATATTCATATTGTCGTAGCGTAAATCCCTCCCGAAGGGAGGGCGTGAAATTCACTAACCACCCCTTCCGCCGCGGCGGGAGGGCGAGGTATTACCGCGAAAACCGCAACCAACATTTATCCAGCAATCACACTAATTTAAAATAAGACAATCAATAATGTTTTGCAAAACATCCTTATATTGTTGTAAACAACATGTCTGGAACATATACCAAAATTCATATCCAGCTCGTATTTGCTGTAAAATTTCGAGCTGCATTAATTGCCAAAGAGTGGAGTTCGGAACTCCATAAATTCATAACGACGATCATTCAGGAAAGAAGTCACAAACTATTGCAGATAAACAGCATGCCGGATCATATCCATATTCTTTTGGGGTTGCGCCCGAAGGATTCCATCGCATCCCTAACCCAATTGGTCAAATCCGAAAGCACCAAATGGATAAATAATACCGGGAAAACAAAATCAAAATTTAACTGGCAGGAAGGCTATGGCGCTTTCTCATATTCACCCAAAGATGTGCCGGCGGTGATTGACTATATAGCCAATCAGGAGTCGCATCATAAGAAGACGAGCTTTCTCGAAGAATACAAAACCTTTCTGGAGGAATTTGACATCGATTTTGAAGACCGGTTTCTGTTTACAGAACCAATGTGAATAGAAGAGTTTTCGGCAGGGAGGTAACCGAATTCATATAATTTGCTAAACAGGTTTCGGTCGCGGCATCCACACAACCTTCCGCCGCGGCGGGAGGTGCGGAAAAGAATTATGCTATTGCTACCCACACGACCTCCCTTCGGGAGGTCAATTACCTGCCTTCATATCAGCTCTCACACGCCCCCCTTCTGGAGAGGCCTGGATTGATAACATATACCCTCACCACCCCACGACTGGGCGGAAGGGGACATTTCACGCATTGTTTTCCTTGCTATCCACATACCACCCGCCGCGGCGGAAGGGCGTGTGGGTAGAGGAGATGACGCATTGGATAACCCTCCCGAAGGGAGGGCGTGTGGGTAGAAATAAATTCAAACAATTTGTCCTCCTCCCGAAGGGAGGATGTGTGCGATCGTGTAATGAATCAATCCCGGGTGGCGACAACAATCAAAATCTACAAAGGCAACAAACCGACGGAATCCGAATCAATAATTTTTTCGAACAGGTTTTGGTGGCCGCATTCACACGACCTCCCTTCAGGAGGTCAGATTAATTGATAATATGCATGCTACCCACACGTCCTCCCTTCGGGAGGGTAAAGTTCATGTTGCGGCTGCAATCACCCTGTCCTTCCGCCGCGGCGGAACGGCGTGTGGGTAGAGGAGATGACGCAATGGATAACCCTCCCGAAGGGAGGGCGTGTGGGTAGAAATAACAATATAAGGTTCAGAACCTCCCGAAGGGAGGATGTGTGCGATCGTGTAATGAATCAATCCCGGGTGTCAGCAACAATCAAAATCTACAAAGGCAACAAACCGACGAAATCCGAATCAATAATTTTTTCGAACAGGTTTTGGTGGCCGCATTCACACGACCTCCCTTCGGGAGGGGAGGATGTGAAATTCACTAACCATTCCTCCCGCCGCGGAGGGGCGAATGAGCAGAATGTTGTTTGCACACCCCCTCCCGCCGCGGCGGATAGGCGTGTGGCTAGAAACAATTTCTGAAAAATTGCCCTCCCGAAGGGAGGGCGTGTGGGTAGAAATAATTTCAGAAAAATTGTCCCCCTCCCGAAGGGAGGGCGTGTGCGTTCGTGTAATGAATCAATCCCAGTGACGGCAACAATCAAATTTACAGCAGCAACAAATCGCTGGAAACCGAATCAATAAATTTTTCGAACAGGATTTGGGCGCGGTATTCACACGACCTCCCTTCGGGAGGTGGGATAAATGTGATATTGAGCCTGCTACCCATACATCCTCCCTTCGGGAGGATGGGGTGTGAAACTCACTAACCCGCCCCTCCGCCGCGGCGGGAAAGGCGGGGAATTACCGCGATAACAGCCATCAACATTTATCCAGGAATCGAACAAATTTATAATTTAACGTAAAACAATCGTTAATGTTTTACAAAACATTCTTACATTGTTGTAAAAAACATGTCAGGAACATTTACAAAAATCCACATTCAGTTGGTGTTCGCTGTACAACATCGAGCGGCATTAATAGCCCGGGAATGGAAATCGGAGCTACACAAATACATCACCGCAATCATTCAGGAACGAAACCACAAACTATTGCAGATTAACAGCATGCCCGATCATATTCATATCCTGATAGGATTGCGCCCGAAGGATTCGATCGCCTCTCTTGCCCAGTTGGTGAAATCAGAAAGTACTAAGTGGATAAATATTGCAGGAAAAACCAGATCGAAATTTAACTGGCAGGAAGGCTATGGCGCTTTCTCGTATTCGCCCAAAGATGTGCCAGGGGTAATTGAATATATTGCGAATCAGGAGTCACACCATAAGAAGACAAGCTTTCTCGAAGAATACAAAACCTTTCTGCAGGAATTTGCTATCGATTATGAAGACCGGTTTCTGTTTACAGAACCGGTGTGATATGATATTTTCTGAATGAAATCAAACCAGATGGCAGACTTGGTCCACCACGGTGGGAGGGCGTGTGCGATCTTGGAAAGAATCAATCAGCTTTCGGTCGCAACTTTCACACGACCTCCCTTCGGGAGGTGGGGTAAATGTTATATTGCGAGTGCTACCCACACTCCCTCCCTTCGGGAGGGGGACATTTCACGCCTTGTTTTCCCTTCTCCCCATACACCCTCCCGCCGCGGCGGGAGGGGAATACAAAACTGCTACCCTCGCACCATCCGTCGCTGCGGGAGAACAAAAAGTCTGATATCACTTGATTGCCATATCCCTTCGTACCGCGGTAAAATGGGTGGGTCCCATTTCGGGTATAGATTCAATGCGGCAATAATAACCCACCTTCAAATAATCAAACCTGCCTGCCGGCAGGTTCTCAAATAACCGAACCCACAAATCCCCAAATACTCAAATCCCCAAATACTCAAATTCGCCTTCGCTGCTGCGGCATCACAGATTCAGCCCTATTTCAAAATGCTGCTCGGGAATGAGGATGTCGGTAAATCCCTTTCGCAATAATTTTCTTTTAAACTCTTCCTGCACATCATACTCACCATGTACCAGGAATAGCTGCCGCACCTGGCGGGGATCCTGGCAGGCCAGCCACTGGCTCATATCTTCATAATCGCCGTGGGCGCTCATGCTGCGGATTGAACCGATTTCGGCATGCACCTGGTGCTCCACCCCAAAAATGCTCAGCTCCGATGCTCCGGCCAACAAGCGGCCGCCCAGCGAATTGGGCTCGCAATAGCCGGTGAACACAATGGTATTGCGGCTGTTCTCAATGGTATTACTGATATGGTGCTTAACCCTGCCTGCATCGGCCATTCCGGAAGCGGAAATAATCACCATCGGGCCATTCATATAGTTGAGCGATTTGGACTGCTCTACGGTTTTCACATACTGCAATCCGGGGAAATGAAAGGGATCGCTATCTGTTTGCAATAATTTTTGAATATGCTTGTTGAAATAAGCCGGATAGCTCTTGATCACCTCTGTAGCTTCAATACTCAAGGGACTGTCCACATAAACGGGTATCTCCGGCAGGCTGTTCTCCAGTTCCAGTTGGTTCAGGGCATACAATATTTCCTGGGTGCGGCCTACGCTAAAGGCAGGCAGAATGAGTTTTCCCTTTTTCTCCAACGTATGGTCAATCCATTTTTTCAACAGCTCGGGCGTACTATCGGCCGGATCGTGCAAACTGTTGCCATAAGTGGATTCCATGATGATAAAGTCAGCCTGCGGAAAAGTTTCGGGCGATTTGAGAATGATGTCGCGATAACGACCAATATCTCCGCTGAATGTGATGCGGACAGGCTTCCCGTTTTCCGTTATTTCGAGGTGCACACAGGCGCTACCGATCAGGTGACCCGCATCGGTGAAGAACACTTCCACCCCCTCGGCCACTTCAAACTTCTTTCCATAATCAACGGGCGTAAACCGCTGCATGGCTTCTTTGGCATCATCCTGCGTATAGAGCGGTTTTATGGGCGGAAGATTATGCGCCAGCCTTCTTTTGTTGGCGAACTTGGCGTCATCTTCCTGTATCTCTGCCGAATCTTCTAACATGATCTCGCCCAGGGTGGCGGTTGCGGGTGTGCAATAAATTCTACCCCTGAATCCCTGTTTTACCAGCAAGGGCAATAATCCCGAATGGTCGATATGCGCGTGCGAAAGCACAACGGCATGCACTTCTTTCGCTTCAAAACCCAGATCCCTGTTGAGCTGATCGGTTTCCTTCCCCATGCCCTGAAACATACCACAATCGAGCAGTATCTTTTTCCCATTCTTTAAACTGATCAGGTGTTTGGAACCTGTAACCGTGCGGGCGGCCCCATGGAAAGCAATCTTCATGTTTGTTGGTTTCGTACAGATAATATCGCCTGCAGCATCAACTTTTCTTCTTGAACGACCAGGTAATCGTAAAGATAGCAATTATATTCCCGTTCCCATCGCGGCCTGTGCTGCGTGCCTGCATCTCGCGGGCTTCACCGGTGCTAACGGCTTCTTCTATTGCTTGGGCAAAATCCTTACCCGCTTCACAGGCAAAATAAGTTCGTGCCTTCGCTTTTTGAAAATACTCTCCTTCAATTTTAGTGACCAGCATGGAAACGGCCGGACTGAGCTTATACAGATGCGCCATGGCCAGGGCACCGGTACTCATCTCGGCCGCCATAGCCAAACAGGCAAAATAGGTGGACCGAAAAGGATTGCGCGTAAACCATTTGTAAGGTACCGATACCACACAATGGTCCGCATCCATTTCCCGGACCCTTACGCCCGAAAAATAGGCACTGGGAAGTTGTGATAACAGAAAAAGGCGAAACTTCAAAGGATGCCTGACCAGGCCGATAAAACTCGAAACACTCATACCATCCTGATTTAGCGCTTATCAAATCCCACAATCGCCACTACAGCCTTATTGTCGTTATCGGCAACACGGAAATTCATCTTTCCGTCCATATCGGCATTGTACCGCGCGCTACGGATGCTGATAGCGCCGAGTGCATTATTCACCTTCTGCGCATAACTGCCGCCTGGTGCCCGGCTGATGGCGTTGTTGACTTCGTCATAATTCAATTCCTCACGGCTCAGCACTACGGCGATATAGTCGCGGTTACCGATGCTGTCGGCCTCCAGGCTCTGATCTTTCGGAAACAGGCGATAGCCGGTGATGCCGCAATAGGGATAATGCTTGGGGGTATAGGGAAAGAGTACAAAGCTGTTGCCATCCACTTCCTGTCCGAAAATATAGATATAACAAGGTGTTTCGTTGCGAATCTCCACTTTGAAACGAGTACCGGCTGTGATGGGCTGCACGGTCTCAAATTCATTACCAGCGGCGGATCGAAGCTGAATATATTGCTTGTTGTCGTTACGAACAAGCCCTACGGATGCCGACAGCAATTGTTCGGCCACTTCCGAGGATTTGGGAAGGGGATCAATCCCGTACGCTTCGCGGACGTATTGCTGGAAATCGCCATAGCGCACCCAGGCCACTCCATCCTTACCCCATTGTGGGCCCCAGCTATTCATTATTTGAAAGGCGCCACCAAACTTACGGTCGTCGTAGCCAATCACGCACATGGCATGACCACCCATCCCTACCTGGGCGGCGTCCATACCCGCGGGTTGCCATAATTCCTTGCCCATCATATCCTGCATAAAACTCTGGCCTACCATCATGCCAATGGCCACCGGTGCGTCTTTGGCCAGGTGTTCTTTGATGGCACGTATGCTGATCCGATTGATATTATCGCCGGCAGTGAGGCGGCTGAACCCGTGAATGGTATTCTGCCGGCCCTTGCTGAGATCGGTGGAATTGGGCATTCGTTCGCAATTAGATTCATCGTAAGGGTATTCGCGAAGGGGCACACCACCATTAGCACGCATGGCCTCCATGGCCCTTTGTAAATAGGAGCCCTGGCAACCTTCGAGGCGGATCTGGTTGTACAAATACGAAGGGCTGAACACAATCTGGTTGGGATTGTCGCCAGTTGCGGCCGCCGTGAGAATGGTTTGCGCCGCATAGGCACAGCTCCAGGCCACACAGCTTCCCTGCTGGCCCTGGTCGCTGCGCTGAGGGGCATAACGCAGCAAGGATACTGCTTCCGGCAATGGATTCTTATTATCATCCGGATCCAGGCTCTCGTACACCGAAGCTTTGTTGAACTCTTCCGGATTGAAATTATAGCCGCTTTGCGAAAACAGGGATTGTGCCACCTGGGCAATATTGCAGCCCCCTTCTCCCCTACCCAGTAAGAAATAACCACCTACCACCAATACCAGTAGAAAAATGATGCCCTTGCCCTTAAACAAACCCATCAATAATGGCAATAATGCACCCAGTCCGCCCCCGGGCATGCCGCCGGGGCGGCGGCCACCACCTCCCTGGTCATCATTATAATCTCTTTGATTGGGATCGCGTGGATCATCGGTCATGCGAATGGGCATAGCAGAAGATTTTAGTTTCTTAAATTTAGGCTTAGTTTGTGAAATACTGTCCCTAAATTTCCAAATCCCGGGGCGGCACAGGCCACCAATTTTGCAGTGCCTGCGTCCTGTTATTGTTTGATGCCGTATGGTGGATGCATAAAACAGGCAATATTAAAAATTAGTAAAATAAGAAACGGGGAAACCGCCATGAAGCCGATACAATCCGCAAAATTTTTGTCCGTACTGATTGCACTTGTTTGTGCCAACTTATTGAATGCACAAAAAATCAATAGCCGCATCCGTATGGAACAAGGCGCAGTATATGAAGTGCAAACGGAAGTGACGAATCTGCTGGCACAGCAGGTGAATGGCATGTCGTTCGACTTTAATCTCGACGGCTCCTCCGTATCCCAGTATGCGGTCACCAATACCACAGATGAGAATATTTCGCTGCGTCACAGCCTGCAGCGGATTCATTTTTTGTTTGATGGCATGGGCAGCAAGCAGTCATTCGATTCCGACAAGCCTAAGGACCTGGAGCGGGAATTTGCCCGGCCCCTGCGGGATATGCTGGCGAAGTCGTACGACATGATCGTGGACAGCCTGGGTAAAACCCTGTTGGTTTTATCCCCCTCGGCCGCGCCTTCTCAGGGAGATGATCAATACCGACTGATCAGCAGTATGATGGGCGAATTGGGTGCTATGGCGACTCCCCCAAAGAAAGGGGAACCCACGGTGTTTATGGCCTGGCCGGGTGGTGAAATGGCCGTAGGTGAAAGCTGGACTATCAGCAGCAATGCCGCCAACGACAAGTATAGTACGGTGTACATTTTACGCGAAATTAATGATAGCATTTATCGGGTTGAGTTTTCCGGCACCGGCACCCGCCGGGTGGAGAATGAAATGAGAGGTACTTCTTTCGTGATCAACCTGAAGACCGTTACACAGGGAGAAATGATTGTGGATCGTGACACTGGAATAATCCGCGAAAAAACCTCTACCATTGAATCAACAGGCAGCAGCGAGCTGATGGGCAGCAGCACACCAGTAACGGGGAAAACGACCATGCATGTGAAGGTGAGGAAGTTGTGAGGCGTGAGGCGTGAGACGTGAGGCGTGAGACGTGAGGCGTGAGACGCGAGGCGTGAGGCGTGAGGCGTGAGGCGTGAGACGTGAGGCGTTAAGTAATTGCATCTGCGAAAATCTGCGGGAAATACTTCAGCACTTTAAACTGCTACAAAGTTTACGAGATGGCTGAAAGCGCAGGAGGCTTTACCGCAACGAGCGCAAAGAATTCGCAAAGAGCGCAACGAAAGGATGAAAGTAAGGCTATCTCCGGAATTACCTAACATTCGATACCTGCACAAAAGAATCCGCTATATGCTCTGAACAGTTCGTCGCGATCTTTGCGAATTCTTTGCGCCCGTTGCGGTAAAAATTCCGCAGCACTCACGTCCTTGCAGATTTAGCTAGTTTTCCCGCTGAAGAGCGCATGGTATCCGTATTGAGACTACCTGACCATTACCGACTATCTATACCAGCTTCTCGAAATACAGACGCAAGCTTCTCCCAATCTTTGTCATGAAAATTCCCGGCTGGAAAATGGTATTGCCTAAAGTTTTTGCAGAAAATTTCCACCGCCTCGGGTGCTTTTGATGGATAGACTCTTGCATAACAAACAATCTCACTTAGAGGAATTCTTCTCCGGTACCAAAAAAAACCTATACTCCGTACAACGAGTATGTCATCTACCACCCTAAAAGAATTCATAGAAGCCCCTATCAATAACCAACCAAACAATAAGAATATCAGGAAACCCACAGGCTCACCCTGCACAAGGTAAGGACCACCAAAACCAACAGTAACCCCCAATACCAAAATTCCCCTAAACGAAAGAAGCGGTTTACCCAGAATAGAAACAGGCTCTACGGGCATGAATTGTTTTTTCTTCACCAAATCCACAGGCTTCACTAATGCCGAAGGATAATGTAATCGCAGCTGCTCAAAAATCACCGACCTTAACTCCGCATAATTCCTATAATAGCGAATCAGGAAACGCATACTCGATCCATTCATTAACTTAAATCGTGTGGATTCAGAATAATAAACAGAAGAGCTATTTGTATAGAAAAAATCCACCTCTGCCAAATCCGTGTAAAGAATAAAATGGGTTGGGCGAAACCAATAAGAAAATTGAATTCCATTTGAATAAACCCGGACTACTGGTAAGAATATAAACCATAGCACAATTAACAAAACCGATAGCCCAAAGAAAAGGATGCTGTGGACAGGAAGCTTTTCATTTTTGTTAGAAACAGGTGCAGTCCTTATTCTCTCAGGGTCGATATCTATTTTGACAGATTTTGTATCGCTAATTCCTGTGGAATTAATCAGATGAGGAGTCGCCCGGCTATCCTTCTTATGCTTCGATGAATAGAAAGCAGCTACCGAAACCGCCAGCAATGCCAAAAAAATCAATGGCAGGGCCCGGCTAACCCTACTTTTTGCCAACAACATTTTTCCCTCATAAATTCGAGCAGCACTCATATTTCCATTTGGTTCCGCAATAAATCCTCAAAATTGTCGCGGCGGCGTATGAGGCGATGTTGGCCGGCTTCGAATAAAACTTCGGCAGGACGGAAGCGGGAATTGAAACGCGAAGACATTTCAAATCCATACGCGCCGGCATTATAAAATACTAGTAGATCGCCTTCCCTTACTTCGGGCAGCTTGCGATCCCAGGCGAAAGTGTCGGTTTCGCAGATATTCCCCACCACCGCGTACACATGCTCGCGGCCTTCGGGGTTGCTGATATTTTCAATTTTATGATAGGCATCATAAAACATCGGACGTATCAGGTGATTGAATCCGCTATCTACACCCACAAAATGCGTGGAGGCCGTTTCCTTCATCACATTCACTTTGGTAACCAGGTATCCACAATCACTGACCATAAATTTTCCGGGCTCAAACCATATCTCGAGGTTGCGGGCCTGCGGGTGTGCCGCAAATGCTTCCTGCACTTTTTTACCCAGCTCTTCCATGTCGGTTTCATCATCGCCTTCCTTATAGGGTACTTTGAATCCGCCGCCCAGGTCAACCGATTTCAACTCCGGAAAGTGAGGAATCAGGTCGAACAATACTTCTATCCCCCGCACAAATACTTCGGCATCCTTGATTTCGCTGCCGGTATGTATATGCAGATTGCTGATATGCAGGTTGTATTTCGCAACAAGGTCCAGGATAAGCGGCAGGTCTTCCACCGGTATGCCAAACTTACTGCGGTCGTGACCCGTAGAAATCTTCAGGTTGCCACCCGCAAGGATATTCGGACGAAGCCGGATGCCTACCGGGTAATCGTGCCCGTAGTTCTTCCCAAACTTTTCCAGGTTCGAGAGGCTGTCGATATTGATACTTACACCCAGGGAAGCCGCTTCGGCAATCTCTTCAAAGGCGATGCCATTGGAGGTATAAAGAACCCGGTCGGCAGGAAATCCCGCATGGAGGGCCAGCTTCACTTCGTTGATGGAACTGCAATCCACATTGGACCCCAGGCCCATGATATATCGAAGGACATGAATATTGGTGAGGGCCTTGCAGGCGTAGTAGAAATGGACATTGCTGCCGCGGAAAGCATGGGTAAGTTTTGCATACTGTTCACGAATCTTATCCGCATCGTACACATAAAGGGGCGTGCCATACTGCCGGGCAGCAGCTATTAGCTGGGCATGAGAAAGCATGAATTGTAACAGAATTTTTTTGTTTGTAGAGATCGGTGCGGATCAAAGTCTGGTTCAACCCTTATTCCTTATCCTCGGGCTTTTCTACCAGCTCGCCTGATTCGGATACGGAAAACACGATATCTTCCGATTCGGTATCATTCTCCAGACCGTTGTCGTCAGCAGCATCTCCGGCCGATTCTTCGCTAGCAGAATCTTCCGCCAATGCCTCTGTCTGCTCATCAGTGGGTTGTTCCGGCTCTGTAGGCTCCGCCTCCCCTGTTTCCGTTTCAGATGCATCTTCCTCCGGAACCACATCTTTAATAACGGTTGGCTCCACCAATTGCTCCGCCAGCACTTCCTTGATACGAGGCAGATCTTCCGCTGAATTAATACCGAAATAATCCATAAAGCTTTTGCTGGTAGCATAAACCAGAGGATGACCTGGCAATTTTTCGTTCCGGCCACTGATCACGATCAGTTCTTTTTCCAGCAATTTCTGTACGGCATAGTCGGAACTTACGCCACGGATGGCTTCTATCTCTCCTTTGGTAACGGGTTGCTTATAGGCGATGATCGCGAGGGTTTCCAGCGCCGCAGCGGAAAGGCGCTTCAAAAACTTATCCCCATTCAGTTGGGCGATCGTTTTGTGAAATTCTTTCTTGGTGAGGAATTGCCAGCCACCGCCACTCTGCCGGAGCTCAAAAGGATAAAATTCCGAAGCATATTTTTCCTGTATCCCCTCCATGGCTGCTTCCACCTGATCGAGGCTGATCTTATCCTCCATAAAACCGAAAGCGTTGTTAACCAAGTCAGTAACTTCCAACGAAGTAAGGGGCTTGTCGCTGGCAAATATCAAAGCTTCAATATGCGGTATCAGATTAGTGATTTCCATCTCCAAATTCGGTTAGTGTAAATGCGTGTTTTTCGTTCGTCTTGGATAGGCAAAATAGCATATAAGGGAGTAGGCGGCAAATGAGGTTATTCACATTTTGTTGCCCGTTGCGGAGTTGAAAGTTGAAAGTTTGAAGTTTAAAGTTTAGGGGCGTGGGACTTGGTACAAATATTAATTGCTTCTCAAAAACAATAAACCTTAAACTCTAAACCCTAAACTTTAAACCCAAAAAACGTACTACGTAAAACGTATTACGTATAACGTAAAACTATCCTTTCAACGCTGCTGCGCCACTCACAATCTCAGTAAGCTCTGTAGTAATAGCTGCCTGCCTTGCGCGGTTGTAGGATATCTTCAGGTTGCGCAACATTTCATTGGCATTTTCGCTGGCCTTGTCCATGGCGGTCATGCGGGCGCCATGCTCGGAAGCATGCGTATCGAGGGCAGCTTTGAAGAGTTGGGTATTCAGAATCTTGGGCATCAGCTCGCTGATGAGCTCGGCCTTATTGGGATCGAAAATAAAATCGGCTTTCTTGTCACCCTCTTTTTTCTCCACTTTAGGGATAGGAAGAAAACGTTCCAGTTCGTAGCGTTGGGTGGCTGCGTTGCGGAACTGGCTGTATATGATTTCCACCACATCAAATTCCTTCTGCTCAAAACCCTGCATGGCGGCCAGGGCCATTTGCTGCACTTTTTCGAAGCGGAGGTCGAGGAAGATATCTTTATACGTGGCCTGCGCTTTATAGCCATTCTTTACAAAATGCTCATAGCCCTTCTTACCCACGCTCCAGATGGTCACGTTGCCCTTTTTGTGCTGGGCGGAATATTTTTCGGCGATCGTCGATTTGGCCAGTTTGATCAGGTTGGAGTTGAAGGCGCCGGCCAGTCCGCGGTCGCTGGTCATCACTATCAGCAATACTTTTTCCACCGGGCGTTCCTCGGCCAGTTTCATACCCATTTCTCCTTCGGTATTGCTGACGATATTGCTCAGCATTTCCTGGAGTTTGCGGGCGTAGGGGCGCATCTGCACGATCGCATCCTGCGCACGGCGCAATTTGGCCGCGCTCACCATTTTCATGGCTTTGGTAATCTGTTGCGTACTCTGTACCGATTTGATGCGGTTCCGAACCTCTTTTAACTGACCTGCCATAGCGGATGAATAAAGTTTTGAATTTCGGCGGCAAAGGTAGGTGGTACAGGGCGATTTTCCATTGAAAAAATCAAATTATGAAAGCCTGTGGATAACCGGCTGAAAACCGCTCTTATTGATCTCTATTCCAGGATAAAGCGACGGCTCAGCATAAAAGAAGTGGCCAGCCTGCCCCCGGCTTCATTGGTCTGCTTCAGCTCCCGCTCGCGATCGCGGTAAATATGAAAGATGATCGGGCCCTTACGGAGCCGTCCAAGCTCTGCCGCACTGAGTTTTATCTTACTGTCTTCCAATCGAATATACTTATCGATACCCCTGCTCAAATAGGCCGTGTCGAGCAAAAGTATGTGGAGCGAATCATCGGCGGTGAGCCCGGTAATTTCTATCTCAGTATCAGCCACCGGCCATTTCTCAGGCATAGGATGCGCGAGACCAAAAACGGGAAAATTAAATTTTTCAACCAGGCTGTCGCCTTCGGGCGTCACGTATTTGATTTGATGGCCTCCATGAAACTCATGGGCCAACCAACGCTGTTCATAATAAACGCCATGCATACGCGTACTATCGGGTTCCAGCGGGTATCCGTCGAGGGATACCGAAGCGGGTGTATCGAGCAACATCCCCGGGCCGTCGGGGCTGCCCGCCCTGAACTGCATCAATACCGTAACCGTATTGCTCTCTTCATCGCCCGTGACCCGATAATCGCAGTAAAAGGGCATGGAGGCAAAATCAAAGGCCTTCGGATCCGGTTTATCTTTGCAGGCAAAACCCAACATCAACAGGATAATCAGGACCCCCAGCCATTTATGCTTTTTGTAATCTAAAACCATAGCTACTGGCAGTGTTCGTCAGTTAAGAATTACAAATATGCGGAAAATAGCCCGCTTATCCAGCCATATGGCACATTGTAAACAGGCATTTAACAGAAGGATGGTTGCCTTATCTTTGCCGGCTCAGGGAATTAGTATGTAGTAAGTGGGGAGTAGAAATTGGGGAGTAGAAATTGGGGAGTAGAAAGTGGGGAGTTGCTAAAAATTAGAATCTGCGCAAATATGCGGGAAGTCTTACCTAATCTCTGAAGCTCATTAAAGTGCCGAATTATTTCCCGCAGATTTGCGCAGATTGGTTTCGCAGATGAACGCAGATAATGTATTTATAGAAAAAGTAGTAAGTAGGAAGTGAGGGCATTTCGTGGAAGGACGATTCAACGATTCAACAAATCAACAGTTCAACAATTCAACAATACATGCTTGGTATTATTTCAAAATTATTCGGCGGCAACAAATCCGATAAGGATGTTAAGAAGATCATGCCGCAGGTGCAGAAGATCAATGAATATTTCGCGGCCTATGCTTCTTTGTCGAACGACGAGTTGCGCGGCAAGACGGCCGAGTTTCGTCAGCGGATTCAGGACCACCTGAAGTCGATAGACGAAGAGATCAATGAGAAAAACAAAGCGGCCGAAGAACTGGCCTTCAGCGATCTCTCGGGTAAGGACGCGATTTACCAGGAAATCGATAAGCTGAAAAAGGACCGCAATAAAAAGATTGAGGAAGTCCTGGAGTCCATTTTACCCGAAGCCTTCGCGGTAATTAAGGAAACCGCAAGACGCTTTAAAGAAAACACGGAAATCCGCGCAAAAGCCACTGATCTGGACCGTGATTACAGCGTGAAGAAGGATTATATCCGGATTGAAGGCGAGGATGCTGTTTACAGCAATACCTGGACGGCAGGTGGTGGCACCGTTACCTGGAATATGGTGCATTATGATGTGCAGTTGATTGGTGGTATTGTGTTGCACAGGGGTAAGATTGCCGAGATGGCTACTGGTGAAGGTAAAACACTGGTATCGACCCTGCCCGCTTACCTCAATGCCCTTCCCGGAGCCGGTGTACATATTGTAACGGTAAACGATTACCTGGCCCGTCGCGACCAGGAATGGAACGGCCCCATCTTTGAATGGCTGGGTCTGAAAGTGGATTGTATCGATAAACACCAACCTAATAGCGAAGACCGTCGCAAGGCTTACCAGGCGGATATCACTTATGGTACGAATAATGAATTCGGCTTCGACTACCTGCGCGACAATATGGTGCATGCTCCGGAAGAAATGGTGCAGCGCAATCATCACTATGCCATGGTGGATGAGGTGGATTCCGTATTGATTGATGATGCGCGTACGCCATTGATCATCTCAGGTCCCGTGGCCCGTGGTGAAGACCAGCAGTTTCATGTACTCAAACCGAGGATACGCGGGCTGGTACAGGAACAGGAGAAAGTGGTGCGCCAGTGTTTGATTGAAGCCAAGAAGCTGATTGAAAAAGGAGACGATGACCCCAAGAGTGGCGGCCTTTACCTCTACCGCGCTTTCCGTGGATTACCCAAATATGGCCCGCTCATTAAGTACCTGAGCGAGCCCGGAATTCGGGTGAAACTGCAGAAGGCAGAAAACTATTATCTCTCCGAGCAGCAGCGCAATATGAAGATTGTGGATGAAGACCTCTATTTTCATATTGATGAAAAGCAAAATTCGGTTGACCTGACCGACAAGGGGCTTAATGCCATTACCCGTGCGGGGGAAGATCCGGATTTCTTTGTGCTGCCAGATATTGGCGTATTGCTGGCTGATGTGGAGAAAGGCAACCAAACTGCCGACGAAAAATTGCAGCAAAAAGAGGCGATCCTTGCCGATTATTCCCAAAAAGCCGATCGCATACATACGGTGCAGCAATTGCTGAAAGCCTATACCCTTTTTGAAAAGGATGTGGAGTATGTGGTAATCGACAATGCCATCAAGATTGTAGATGAGCAAACCGGTCGTATCATGGAAGGCCGTCGTTATTCGGATGGATTGCACCAGGCCCTGGAAGCCAAGGAAGACGTGAAGATTGAAGCGGCCACACAAACCTACGCGACAATCACTTTGCAGAATTATTTCCGGATGTACCATAAGCTGGCCGGTATGACGGGTACAGCCGAAACGGAAGCGGCAGAATTCTGGAGCATTTACAAATTGGATGTGGTGACCATTCCCACCAACCTGAAGATGATTCGTGATGATCGCCAGGACCTGGTATATAAGACCAAGCGGGAAAAATACAAATCGGTAATTGATGAAGTGGAAAAGCTGCGCAATGCGGGCCGGCCGATACTGGTGGGTACCACTTCAGTAGAGATCAGCGAACTGCTGAGCCGCATGCTGACGCAAAAAAAGATTCCGCACAACGTACTGAACGCGAAACAGCACGCCCGCGAAGCGCAGGTGGTAGCCGAAGCGGGTATGGCCGGTGCGGTAACCATCGCCACCAATATGGCCGGTAGGGGTACCGATATCAAACTCGGACCCGGCGTAAAAGAAGCGGGAGGCCTGGCCATTATCGGTACCGAGCGCCACGAAAGCCGCCGGGTCGACAGACAGTTGCGTGGTCGGGCCGGTCGTCAGGGCGACCCCGGTTCCTCGCAGTTTTATGTGTCGCTGGAAGATGACCTGATGCGCATGTTTGGCAGCGAGCGCATCGCTTCGCTGATGGATAAGCTGGGTTATAAGGAAGGAGATGTGATTCAGCATAGCATGATCAGCAACAGCATTCAGCGCGCCCAGAAAAAAGTGGAGGAAAACAATTTCGGTATCCGTAAGCGCTTGCTGGAATATGATGATGTAATGAACAAGCAGCGGAATGTGATTTATGGTAAACGTCAGCATGCGCTTTTTGGCGAAAGGCTGGCGCTGGATATCGACAATGCATTTGCGCTGGTAGCAGAAGGGCTGGTAGCCGGTTTCCGCGAACAAGAGAATTATGAGGAATTCCGCACCGCCGTGATCATGCATTTTGGCCTTGATACGCAGATTGAAGAGCAGGAATTCCTGAAAGGCGATATCAATAAGGTAACGGAAAAGCTTTACCAGGAAGCGATCGGTAATTATGATCGCAAAAAAGAAGAGCTGAAGAAAAATGCCCTGCCCGTTTTCCGTAATATCCGCCATAACCAGAGCGCGAATATTGAAAACGTGGTGGTTCCCTTTACCAACCAGCGCAAGGGATTGAATGTGCTGGTGAACCTCGATAAAGCCATTCAAACGGAGGGGGCCGAGCTGACCAATGCGCTGGAAAAGACCATTACCCTGGTTACGATCGACGATTCCTGGAAAGAGCACCTGCGCGCCATGGACGACCTGAAGCAAAGCGTGCAAACAGCTTACCTGGAGCAGAAGGACCCGCTGGTAATATATAAGGTAGAGGCATTCCAGCAATTCAAGAACATGGATGCCGAGCTGAACCGCAATATCGTTTCTTTCCTTTGCCACGCCAGCATCCCTGTGCAGGCTGAAAGCGCGCCATTAGCCGCCGGCAAGCCCCAGAAGACCGATTACAGCAAAATGCGCAGCAATAAAGCCGAAGTGGAAGCGGCCGGGGAAGATTACGCCGCCAACGAAAGGGATGTTTACGATCCCGCCGCTGCGGTAAAACAGGAACCCATCAAAGTGGGGCCGAAAGTGGGTCGTAATGATCCCTGCCCCTGCGGAAGTGGGAAAAAATACAAGCAATGCCACGGCAAAGACGCCTGATCTGCCTGAATTAGTTTGACATAAATCAAAAACAAGCCCGTTAAGTGTAATAGCTTAGCGGGCTTTTTTGTTGTATATCGCTGTTTTCCATAGGGTTAGCCTAATATTAGTATTTTCCGGACTACTTTCATTAGTAGTTTTACTATTGAAAAACCGTAATTAGCCAATATCTTTGTGTCAGATTACGAAGTAAGAGCGCAAGGACGAAACGCAGGATTACTACAAAATCTGGAAAAATCCGATCCGAAAAAACCCGATTAATTCAACCCTAAAGAAAACAAGATGATCCGTATTTCTACCCTTTCTATCCTTTCTATTCTTTTCAGCCTTTCCCTTTCTGCTCAGCGTGTATATGTAGATAATGGCAGCAACGCCAGCTATACCCTGCGTGCAGGTGACAGCCTTAGCATCGTTTCGGGTGTTTTCACCGGCCAGATCAGCAACTGGGAACAAGGCGCAAAAATCTATATCGCCGAAGGCGCTGAGTTTGCTCCCAACAATTTTGGTTATTTCCTCGGCGAACTCATTGTAAATGGTAAAGCTACCCTGCCCGGTCTGAATGGTCAGTCAAGCCGCTTTAAACTGAAGAATTTTGGCCGCACCGTTATCAACGGTAGTGTGTATATGGGCAACAACGCGAAGTTGGAAAACAATTTCGGCGCAACTATCGAGTTCAAGAATGCCATCAATTTCAACAATGTTGACCTTACCAACTATGGTATCATCAAAGCCACTGGTAATATCTATATCGGCAATGGTTCCAAATTCAACAACAATAATATTATCGAAGTAGGTGGTAACCTGGAGTTCAACAACACCACTATCAAGAACTATGGTAAAGTAGCTACCGATGGTCAACTGATAATGAGCGGAGGTTCTTATGAGAACAACTGTATGACTTCAGCCGACGAAGGTATCTTCATCAACAATACCAACCTGGAGAACAATGGCCTGGTATGGGCTACCAACCAGGGCAGCAATAGCCGCATCGTTAACGGTGGTACCATTGATGGAGAAGAGGGTTCTGTAATCATGTCGCATGATTTTGAAAACAATGGCAACATCCAAGGAAGCGGTTATTACTACTTCACTGGCGAAACTCGTCACAACAGCGGTAATATCGGTACGAATGGCAATAACGGTGACCAGATCATTGTATTTGACGCTACACGCAGCAACAACAATACTATTTTCGATAATCAATATGGCCAGGTTCGCAGGAGTGTGGTATTTCAGCAGTTTGCCCAGCCCCAGACCAGCGGCGCTTATCCTGCCTGCGGTACGGCTTTCCGCTCTGAAGTGATCCTGCCGATCCGTTGGAATTTCTTTACCGTGAGCCTGAGCAACCAACTGCCTTCATTGCAGTGGGGCGCTGAGCAGGATAATGGAACTATGTTTGAAGTGGAAAGAAGCTATGATGGCATCAACTTCACCAGCATCTACAGCTTTGTAGCCGTAAACGCTGAGAACAAATTCAGCTATAACGACAACACGGTGAATACGAATGCCGCTATCGCTTACTATCGCATCCGTGCGGTGGAGCCTACCGGTGCCGTTAAGATCTCTGAAACCCGCAGTGTTCGTTTCAGCATGCAAAACAACCTGAAAGTACAGGCCAGCCCTAACCCTTTCACCAACTATTTTACCATCAGCTTCAAGGCTGAGCGTACAGAAAAAATGACCCTGCGTGTGATCAACCTTTCCGGTCAGCAGCAGTTTGCCAAAACCATCACTGCTTCTAACGGTTTCAACAGCATCAGCGTGTCGGAAGCCGCTAACCTGAGCCGCGGTCTGTACCTGGTACAACTGACGAATGAAACAGGAGTGGTTGCCACGGAGAAGATGATGAAGAAGTAATACGTAGTACGTTATACGATTTACGTGGGGAAAGATCGTTTAGGGTTTAAAGTTTAGGGTTTAAGGTTTAAAGAAGGATGGGGATTTTAAATTGGCTTGAGACAAATTCTGCGAAAATCTGCGTTGGAATCTGCGCAAATCTGCGGGAAAACTCTCCTGAACTCTATGACTGTTTAAAGTGCTGAAGTATTTCCCGCAGATTTTCGCAGATTTGTTTCGCAGATGAACGCAGATTTTTTCCGCAGATGAACGCAGATTAATGATGATTTGAAAAAGGCGAACCTCAAAAGGTAAAAGCTCCCGACAATAACTTTCTTCGGATATAAAGAAAAAGCCCGCCGAATGGCGGGCTTTTTCTTTATATCCGAAGAAACTAGAAGCCTTTCAGCTTATACTTTTGGTTATAGCGATCATTAAGTTGTTTGTGCTTATCGTTCAGGTCTATTTTGCGGCCCTGAATCCAGGCATCGGTGATCTGGCTGCTCTTCATGTCGAGGATATCGCCATCGCTGATCACGATATTGGCATCCTTGCCCACTTCAATGCTACCTGTCTTATCGGCCACACCCAATACTTTGGCCGCATTGAGGGTGATGGCAGCCAGGGCATCTTCCTTGCTGAGGCCATAAGCGGCGGCTGTACCGGCATTGAAGGCCAGGTTACGTCCTCTTGTCTGGCTATCATCATCTGAAATGGCGAATAAGACGCCCGCCTTCTGTAGCAGGGCTGCCGTTTTGTAAGGCTGGTCCACATCATCATCCGGCAAAGTGGGAAGGCTATGAGGCTGCTGCAGAATAACAGACACATTATTCTCTTTGAGCAAGTTGGCGATCTGCCAGCTATCGCTTCCACCCACAATAGTCATGTCGAATCCAAACTCCTTTACAAAATCGAGGGCCAGCAGCATCTGCTTCACGGTGTTGGCGTGCACATACATTTTTTGTTTTTTCTCGAAGAGGGCGCGCACTGCTTCAAACTTCAGGTTGGTTTCTTCGTGCTTGACTTCGCCCAGGTAGGCTTGTGCTTCCCGGAAAAATCCTTTCAGGTTTTCGATGCGCTCGATGCCGGCTTTCACGGGATCATTATCGCTTCCACCACGACCGCCACGGCCACCACCAAAACCACCACCACGGAAGCGGTTCAACAGGTTGGGCATATACAGGTGCATGCCGGCATCGGTCTGGTAAGCGGCATCGTCCCAGGTCCAGGCATCCAGTTGTACTACCGATGAGCTTCCCGCGAGCAGGCTGCCCTGGGGTATCACATTCGCCAGCAGAATACCATTGCTGCGCAAAGTGTTGATTACTTTGGAGTCGGTATTGTAGGCGACAATAGAGCGTACGTTGGGGTTCAGGTCGCCGATTTCGCGTACATCTGAAGTTGCCCGCACTGCCGATACTTCCACCAGACCCAGGTTGCTGGTAGGCAGAATGAGGCCGGGATATACATGCTTGCCTTTGGCATCTACCACAGTGCCTTCATTGTTGGGCACCGAAATATCGGTTCCCACTTTCTCAATTTTTCCGTTGCGTATCTGGATGGTTCCTTTTTCTATCACTTTGCCATTGCCCACGTGTATGGTGGCATTGGTGATATAGGTAACACCGCCGTTATCGCGGGCGGGCAACACATTGTCCTGTGCCCGGCTGGTTAGCCCCAGTGTTCCGCACAACAATATGGATAAGAATATTTTTTTCATGTTGATTGCTTTATTCGTTTTCTGAAATGCTGTCGGCATCAATCACCAGCAGGCCATGGCTATGTCCATGGTCGCTGCAGGTATGCATAATCTGGTAGCTGGGCGTAGCCGGTACTACGGCGCCCCCATTGCGTTTTTCACCATTCATCTTGCGGATCAGTCGATTCCTTTCGGCATCAACCAGCAATTGCATCTGCGCGTCTTTTTCGCGATCGAAATAAACGGTTCCATCTACAATGGTGTACAATGATTTTGCATAGATGCTCAGGGGATGATCGCTCCATACTACCACATCAGCGTCTTTACCGGCTTTGAGGCTGCCCACACGGTCATCCACATGCAGCATCTTCGCGGGGTTCAGTGTTACCATCTTCAAAGCATCTTCTTCCGAAACGCCACCATATTTCACCACTTTGGCCGCTTCCTGATTCAAGCGACGGGCCATTTCCGCATCATCACTATTGATGGCCACATTCAATCCCACTTTGTGCATGATAGCCGCATTGTATGGAATGGCATCCTGCACTTCCATCTTATAAGCCCACCAATCGGAGAAGGTGGAGGCATTGGCGCCATGCAGCTTCATTTTGTCGGCCACTTTATAACCTTCCAGAATATGCGTGAAAGTGTTGTACTTATAACCCATACGCTTGGCTACTTCCATGGCACCAATGATCTCACTTTGCACATAAGAATGGCAGGTGATATAGCGCTTCTCATTCAAGATCTCTACCAGTGCTTCCAGTTCCAGGTCGCGACGAGGAGGTGTTAATCCCTTCTTGTCTTTCGCGGCATTGTATTCTTTCCAGGCTTTCTCATAATCATGCGCGCGGGTGAATGCATCCACCAATACCTGCTCCACACCCATGCGGGTATCGGGATAGCGGATATTGCCCGACGAGGAAGAAGATCGCTTCACATTCTCGCCCAGCGCAAACTTGATCTGACCTGTCCAGTTCTTAAACTTCAGGCCTTCGTCGTTAGCGCCCCAGCGCAGTTTGATCAACTGCGTTTGTCCGCCAATTACGTTAGCGGAACCATGCAGGATATGAGAAGATGTAACACCACCGCTCAACTGGCGATAGATATTAATATCATCAGGGTTCAGGTTGTCGGCAATCCGCACTTCAGATGTTACGCTTTGTCCACCTTCGTTGATGGAGGCCGCTGCTATATGCGAATGTTCATCAATAATGCCGGCCGTAACGTGCTTGCCGGTACCATCGATCACACGAGCACCATTGGCCGAAAGGTTCTTACCCACACTGGCAATCTTGCCATCACGAATCAGCACATCTGCATTCTGGAGTACCCCTTCTTTTTCATTGGTCCAAACGGTAGCATTGCGAATCAGGATGGTTTCCTGTTTCGGTTGCTGACCTTCTTCCCAGCCAAATGGCTCGAGCGGGAAAGTAAGTTTGCCCAATTCCAGGTCCTTTTTGTCTTTACTGGCTTCCAGTTTCAATTCAGCGGGCTTCACCAGGCTGGCCGTCCAGGTTAGCATCTGCCCGGTAGAGTCCACACCCGTGCCATTCAGCTCCTTACCGTTCTGCATACCTACCAGGCGTGTTGCGGTGGCCGGCAATGCGGAACCTGCACGTTGGGCTGGTCCACGCTGGCGGCGTGCCGCGGCTGCATAGCTCAGCTTGATCTGCTTACCATCATGGCTGAATCGTACTTGCAAAGTATCTTCTCCCACCAGGGTAGCCGAACTGGCAGTTTTAACATCGAGTTGGTATTTCTCTTTACCGGCGGCCGTATTCACCACCAGTTCATAAAGGCCGGCGAAAGTGGATATATCTTCCTTCCCTTCATATTTTATGCCCTGCACCCAGTTGTAAAGAATATTGCTTTTCTCATGAAAAACAGGGCCATTTGTAATAAGGAAATTGGCCAGCTTACCGGGTTCAAGGCTACCCACCTGATCGGCCACACCCAATACTTTGGCGGGCACAGTGGTCAATGCTTCCAGAGCTTTTTCTTCGCTCAGTCCATATTCCATGGCTTTGCGAAGGTTAGGCCAGAACTGGCTGGGGCTACGCAAGTCGGAGGTAGTTAAACAGAAGCTGATACCTTCCTTTTCAAATGCTGCCAGGTTGGTAGGCGCCAGTTCCCAATGCTTCATGTCGCTGAGCGATACAAATCGCGCGTCGGCGGGATCTTCCACATCCATGGCCTGGGGATAGTTCAAAGGAAGAATGAACACTGCATTGGTGGATTTCATTTCCTTGATACGCTGGTATTCATCCTGTCCGCCCTTGATGATAAACTGTACCCCAAACTCATCGCCGATACGATCAGCCCGGAGGGCATTCCATTTATCATTGGCTTCAAATACCTGGGGTAGTGAGAGATTGTCGTTCCAGGACTGCAGGGTAAGGTTCAAGCCTTCTTTTACCGGCTTGTTCTTATACCACTGCGCATCCATAAAAGTCTGGCGCAGCAGCGCGATAGAACCCATCATGCTGCTGGGATAGGACTGGCGGCTGGTGCCGCGGCTGAAGGAATAATGAGCCGATGCCCTGTCTTTGATCACCACAAAATTTTCATTTTGTTCCGCAAGTGTTACCACCGTACCGGTGCCGCGGGCGATACCATCTTTCACGTGAGAGAGTACGGTACCAAAACCCGCTTCGCGAAGGGTCTTCGCTTTTTCATCATCTACGGCGAAATTGCGGAAAGCATCCACATCCGACTTCAGCGCCTGGTTCCAACCTGTCGGGCCCTTGTCGTTGGAGTTCAATTGTGGCTGCTGACCAAAGGAGAATCCTCCCCCACCCTGTTGTTGTGCGGAGGGCATTCCATAATCTGTGTACAGGTCAATAAAGGAAGGATAAATGAATTTTCCTTTACAATCAATTTCCACCGCACCCGCAGGTACTTTCAATCCCGCACCCAGGGCTACAATGCGGCCATCCCTTATGATAAGGGTGGCATCGTTGATGGAGTTGCGGGCATCTTTAAATACGGTGGCATGGGTAAATGCATAATGGCCATGCCGGGGATCGGCCACGCCATTCTCGGGAAATGTTACCTGAGCCGCGAGGGGTAGCACACCCAATAGGGCTAGCCCCGCCAGCAGCTGTCGCAGGAGTTTTGGCTTTCTCATTCTTATGTGATTTTTGGTATTAGAAGATATTTGCGCCGAAAGCTTGTGCCGGATAAGGGAGCCGAATATAAGTCAATCGAAGCAATTGCATACGGCTCTTTGGAGCAGCGGCATGAAATGCTGATTAGCCCAGACCCCGATTGTCAAATCCTTATGCAATTAGCCCCGGTTAGGCCCAAGCCCTTAACTTTGATTACCTAAACCAAACAGTATGGCGATCGCCGCAAAAGGGAATAAACCGGTTTTTCATCCGGGAATGGCGCAGAGTCCGCCCGTTGACCAAACCGGGGTGGAAGAACGTGCTTCGCGGTTTACCAAACGCAGCATCAAAAAGGAATCGAAAGTGGATGGACTTAAGATGGTCCTGAGTATGATTGACCTCACTACCCTGGAAGGCAAGGATACTGTGGGTAAGGTGCGGCAGCTTTGCTATAAAGCCATGCACTTGCACGATGCGCTGCCCGGTTTGCCCACGGTGGCGGCAGTTTGCGTGTATCCCTCCATGGTGAAAACGGCCGTGAAAGCTTTGCAGGGGTCCGGCATAAAAGTAGCATCTGTGGCCACCGCCTTTCCCAGCGGCCAGGCTCCCCGCGATGTAAAGCTGCGCGATACACGCTTTGCCGTAAACGAGGGTGCCGATGAAATTGATATGGTGATCAGCCGGGGAAAATTTCATGAAGGAGAGTACGGATATGTGTTTGATGAAATCGCTACGATAAAAGAAGCCTGCGGAGATGCACGGCTAAAAGTAATCCTGGAAACCGGGGAACTTGGCAATTTCGATAAAGTGCGCCGTGCCAGCGATATTGCCATGCATGCGGGTGCCGATTTCATCAAGACCTCCACCGGCAAAATTCAGCCCGCCGCTACCCTACCCGTTACCCTTGTAATGCTGGAAGCTATCCGCGATTACTACTATGCCACCGGCAAAATGGTGGGCATGAAACCCGCGGGCGGCATTTCTAAATCGAAGCTGGCGCTTCACTACCTGGTGATGCTGAAAGAAGTGCTGGGCGATGACTGGCTCAGCAATGAATGGTTTCGCTTTGGGGCCAGCAGCCTGGCCAATGATGTGCTGATGCAACTGGTGAAGGAATCAACTGGCGACTATCAGTCGGCACCTTATTTCAGTGTTGATTAACCGATTGCTGTTTACAACAATATTGACTCATTCAATTTTCAGAATATGGCGGTATCCTCGCGAAAGAAAAACACGGGCCAGGCAGCCCCCCGACTAAAATTTGAAACGGTATGGAATTATGCGCCCGCACCGGAAAGCCGGTCGGCTGCCCGCATTGATCCCCGTTATGAACTTTTCATTGGGGGGAAATGGCAAAAGCCTGAAACGGGTAAATACTTCGACAGCATCAATCCCGCCACCGAAGAAAAGCTATCATCGGTAGCCGAAGCGGGAAAAGCGGATATAGATAAAGCGGTGAGGGCGGCCAGAAAAGCTTATGACGGAACCTGGGGCAGGATGCCCGCCCGTGAAAGGGCCAAGTACATCTTCCGGATTGCCCGCATGCTTCAGGAGAAAGCGCGGGAATTCGCCATCATCGAAACCCTGGATGGAGGCAAACCCATCCGCGAGAGCCGCGATTTCGATATTCCCACCGCGGCCAATCATTTCTTTTATTATGCGGGCTGGGCCGATAAGCTGGACTATGCTTTCCCCCGGCGGCAATGTAACCCCCTCGGTGTAGCCGCGCAGATCATTCCCTGGAATTTCCCCCTGCTGATGGCCGCCTGGAAAATTGCGCCCGCACTCGCCACCGGCAATACGGTGGTGCTGAAGCCTGCGGAAACCACTCCCCTTACAGCACTGAAGCTGGCCGAACTGATACAGGAAGCGGATTTACCCCCCGGTGTCGTTAACATCATCACCGGCGCCGGCGCAACCGGAGCTGATCTGGTGGCCCATCCCGGTATCAATAAAATCGCTTTTACAGGATCTACTGAAGTAGGGAAGCTGATACAAAAGTCTATTGCCGGTACCAACAAAAGAGCTACGCTGGAACTGGGCGGTAAGGCCGCCAATATCATTTTTGAAGACGCGCCGATTGATCAGGCAGTGGAGGGCGTTATCAATGGCATTTTTTTCAACCAGGGACATGTGTGTTGCGCCGGATCGCGCCTCTATGTGCAGGAATCGGTAGCCAAACAGGTGATCCGCAAACTAAAGGATCGCATAGAGACCCTGATCGTGGGCGACCCGATGGACAAGAATACCGATATCGGCGCCATCAACAGCCGTAGTCAGCTCGACACTATTCAACGTTATATTCAATTAGGAAAGAAAGAAGGCGCCGAAATGCACCAGAGCAGTTGCAGCCTGCCGCGCAAGGGCTATTTCTGTCGCCCCACCCTGTTCACCAATGTCGCGCAAAGCAACCGTATTGCACAGGAAGAAATATTTGGGCCTGTGCTGGCCATCCTGAGTTTCCGTACTGATGATGAAGTGATAGAAAAAGCCAATAATTCGCCCTATGGGCTTAGTGCCGGCGTATGGACCGACAAGGGCTCGCGGATATTCAATATGACACGCCGGCTCAGGGCCGGGGTGGTATGGGCCAATACTTTCAACAAATTCGATCCAGCCTCACCTTTTGGCGGCTATAAGGAAAGTGGCTATGGCCGCGAAGGCGGATTGCATGGACTGTTGCCCTATGTTGACCTGGAACCCTAATCTACAACTACAAGATCAAGCGATGCCGAATACAACAACAAACCGTTTGCCCGTTCTAAAGACCTATAAGATTTATATTGCTGGGCAATTCCCCCGCACCGAATCGGGCAGGTATTATGCCGCAGTGAACAAGGCCGGAAAAAAACTGGCCAATATATGCATGTGCTCGCGTAAGGACTTGCGCGATGCCGTATCTGCTGCCCGCGCCGCACAGGCCGGATGGTCAGGCCGAAGCGCCTTTAACCGGAGCCAGATACTCTATCGTATGGCCGAAATGCTGGAGGGGCGAAGGGCGCAGTTTATGGAAGAACTGCAACAGATGGATTATAGTGCTACAGGGGCCGAAGCGGAGATCAATGAAAGCATTGACCTGCTCATTTATTTTGCGGGATGGTGTGATAAGTACCAGCAGTTGTTTAGCAGCGTGAACCCGGTGGGTAGTCCTCATTTCAACTTTTCGGTACCGGAACCGATGGGAGTTGTGAGCATGGTAACCCCGCAGGAGAGCGCTTTGCTGGGGCTGGTATCGATGATGGCACCTGTTATTGCCGGCGGCAACACCTGCATATTACTCGCATCCGAAAAGCTTCCGCTGGCTGCCATCAGCTTTGCGGAAGTGCTGCATTCGTCGGACCTTCCGGGCGGAGTGGTGAATATACTCACCGGAAAAGAGTCCGAATTGTTGCCCTGGATGGCGGACCATATGGATATTAACGCCCTACTATATGCCGGTGCAGACAAGGCACAGCGGAAAATGCTGACGGAGAAATCGGCCGGAAACCTGAAGCGGCAACATTTTTACACAGTCGCAGACTGGAAGGGTCAGGGGGCCGAATCACCCTACCGCATCATGGATTGCCAGGAAATAAAGACTACCTGGCACCCCATTGAAACCATTGCCGGCAGCGGCAGTGGGTATTGATCTTTGGTATTGTTTTTGAAAAAAGAAGTACACGCAACGAATTGCGGCTGTTTTTCATCTTTTTTCATAACCGCCACAACGGCAAGGAATATTCTGGATATGAGATTATTATTTATTTTCTGTCTTATCGCGATTAGTCAATTAGTACATGCGCAAACCGAGCCCATCGCCGATTCAACCGATACTACCCGCAAATCGGTAGTGGTGCATAAGGATCCGCGCATTGACCTGTTGATGAACAAACAGGCGCAGATCAATGAAGAAACCAGCCGTAATGCCCGCCGCACGGCCAAAGGCTTCCGCATCATGATCATCAGCACCAGCAATCGACAGGATGCCCTGGCCGCAAAAACCACGGTATATACACATTTCCCCGAATTGAAAGCCTATCTCTGGCATCAGACACCCTTCTACAAACTGAAAGCCGGCAATTTCAAAGACCGCGAAGAAGCGGAAGAATACCAGGCCCGCCTAAACCGCTATTTCCCCAATGGCGTGTATGTGATTAGTGATGTAATTGAATTAAAGCCGGGCTCGGGGGAAGAGATGCTGTGATACGTTTTACGTAGTACGTAGTACGTGAGGCCGATTTGGGAATTTGGGGATTTGGGAATTTGTTGGTCTTCTTGTGGACAGAGAACAAATCCACAAATCCTCAAATTCACAAATCAACGTAGTACGTAATACGTAATACGTAATACGTATTACGTTGCTTAATTTTACAGCATGCTCGAAAAGATCAAAGCCCTCGCGCGCGCTTATGCGCCGGAATATATTGCCATACGCCAGCACCTGCATGCCCATCCTGAATTGAGTTACCAGGAATTTGAAACATCGAAACTGGTGCAGGAGAAATTGTCGGCTTTGGGTATTCCCTTTGAAATAAAAGCCGAGACCGGAGTGATTGGTCTTATCAGGGGGCGAAATCCCGAAAGCAGGACCATCGCGCTAAGAGCCGATATGGATGCGCTGCCCATTCAGGAAGAAAACAAAGTGCCTTATAAATCGCAAAACCCCGGCATCATGCATGCCTGTGGTCACGATGTGCACACGAGCTGCCTCCTTGGCGCTGCCCGCATTCTGCAAGAAACATGTGCGGAATGGGAAGGCACGGTGAAGTTGATCTTTCAACCCGGCGAAGAAAAAAATCCCGGTGGCGCCAGCTTATTGATTAAAGAAGGAGTATTGGAGAATCCGGCCCCCAGCGCTATTGTGGGTTTACATGTGCACCCGGGACTGGCGGTGGGCAAACTCAGTTTCCGTGCCGGACAGGCGATGGCCAGCGCAGACGAGCTCTACCTGACCATTCGCGGCAAAGGCGGCCATGCGGCTTCCCCGCATTTTTGCATCGACCCCATCCTCATCGCTTCGCACCTGATCATCGCGCTGCAACAATTGATCAGCCGACACAACGATCCCTTTAATCCCAGTGTGCTATCCATCACCGCATTCAATGGAGGTACTACTACCAATATTATTCCCGATGAAGTGAAATTGAAGGGCACATTCCGGGCGATGAACGAGAAATGGCGCTTCCATGCGCATGAGCTGATTCGTCAGACAGCCGAAGGTCTTGTGAAAGGCATGGGAGGCGAATTGGATTTGCATATCGATGTTGGCTATCCTTCTGTTTTCAATCATGAAGGCCTCCACCAGGTTGCCGTGAAGAATGCCATCGCTTTTGTAGGTGAGAGCAATGTTGGCGAAACCGAAAAAAGAATGGGCGCCGAAGATTTTGGCTATTATACACAAAAAATACCCGGCTGCTTTTTCCGCCTCGGCGTTATGAACCGCGAGAGAGGAATTACCGCAGGCGTGCATACACCCCGATTCGATATCGACGAATCGGCCATTGAAACGGGCATGGGTATGATGGCCTGGCTGGGGGCCAGCCTGCAGCTTCAGGAAGCATAAGCTCCTTCCTCATTAATAAGCATATTAGCGTATACCGCTGACCGGTGTTGCGATCATGCCCTTGAAATCGCGCTGGCTCATGTTTCGGTTGGCGTTCTCAACATCAGGGGAGAGAGGCTGTGCTGGTTCCTGAACGGGCATACGGAATGCACCCGTACCAATATACTTCAGCACGCTGGCCAGGCAGGATTCCGACACATCCCCAAAATCCTTATCGAGGCCATCGGCCACGGTATTGTTTAGCGCGAAGCCATTGAAATAATTTCCTTCCCCATTCTTGTTGGTAGTACGGGTTGATACCGGGAAAATATACCAGTCGCCTACCGGGATATTGAAGTACCCTACGGGCTTACCATAGGTGCGGTTGGGGCCCACCACTATCACATCCATATAGGGTTTCAGGTTATTGATCAGAAGTTCGCTCGCTGATGCGGTATTGTCGCTAACAATAACAAATACCCGGTTAAGATTGAGTGAACCCTTCTTGGAAAAATTAGTGCTGCTATTGTACTGACTGTATTTGTTGTTGAATTCCTGTTTCATCATTAACTGGCTGTTGGCGCTAAGCGGTGCCAGGTAATTGGCCAGCTCACGCTGATAAGAAACAAAGCCGCCGCCATTGTAGCGCAGGTCAATGATCACATCATCCACATTTTCGGCCATGAAGTTGTTGAATGCCGCCGCAAAGGCATTGCTGGTGGCGGCGGAATCGCCCAGGAAGGAATGGTAAACCATATAGCCCGCCTTGCGGCTGCCAGCAGTATATACAGTGTCGAGGTAAACAGGCACATCCTGGTAACTCGCGGCATTCAGAGGAATATCAACGGTGTTGCCATCCGGCTTCTGGAAACTTATATTGACGGAACTGGAAGCATACACGGCATTCACAATAAAGTTGGCGTTGCCCGTGGTCATATTGGTATTGCCATTGATCTTCGTTATGCGCCAGCCGCGGCGTATGCCCGCCTGCCCGGCAGGTGAAGCGGGTTCCACCATTCGCACGCGCAGGTCGCCTTCGGCACGAAAGAAAATATTGAGGCCAAAATCCTGACCAATACCGGCGCTGGTATTATCCCAGTCGCTCTGGCGAACGGCAAAACTCCACCTATCAACCGGATCAGTAAAACCCGGTTCTTTGCTATAGACACGTATAGCCTCCATCATCGCATTCAGGTCGGAATAGCCCCGGGCATTGAAGCTGTTGGGAATCTGGTCGTACCAGAGATAGATATCGCGGGTATAGGCGATAGCTGTATCCTTGAATAAATCAGCTTGCGATGCCGGTGGCTGCCCGGAATCGGAATCGCTTTTGCGGCAGGCGTTGAATAGCAATACCGCCAGTAGTATTATTATCCTGTAGTTTCTCATGTCCCCTAAATTACCAAATTTACAGATGGGCAAATTCTTAATTTTCTTACCCCCTTTCCTTCCGCCATCGCAAATCCATCAGCGCCAGAAGGGTAATTCCAATAAAATAAACGCAGGAATTCCATTCATGGTTTTGCAAGCCTGAAAAATTACCTGCCGATTTCATGGCTTCGCTGAACGAGAGAAACGGAAAAGCATAAGGAAGCTTATCGGCATGCTCCCAGCGCATGGCCACCAGCGACATGACCAGCAATCCCAATCCCAGGCCAATGGGTACTATAAAATTGCGGAAGCGAAGGCTGAACCAGTACTGGAAACTGATGATCGCCAGCAATGCGATATAGGTACGCAGGCTCATGTATAAAATATTACCCAAAGGAAGCGAACTTGTTGTAAACGGCAACTCCGGATGAATCCAGTTGGCCACATAAGCCGCCAGTATCATAAACAGATTAAAACACAGGAACAGCAACAGGATCATCAGATGTATGGTCGCATATTTCGAAAAAAATACCTGCTCTATCGTGAGGGGCGAAGCGAATACCTGTTTCCAGGAATTATTCTTATACTCAATCTGCGGCACCAGGCTGCAAATGAGTATAACGAACATAGGTAACAAGAAACCTGCAAAAGCCTGCCAGCCTTCGAGGAAATGCATTATCCAGGGCTCCTGTCCCAGGCGCTCAGCGGCTTGTGCGGGTTTCACAAGAAAGTAAATGAAATATACCAGGGGTATTACACCGGCACCCAGTATGGCCAGCCATTGGGCGGCGCTGCGTTTGGTCTTGATCAGTTCCGTTTGAAAGGCTATCCAGAAACTCATGCGGGGTTGCTTGTAATGTCGATAAATAATTGTTCCAGGTCGCTTTGCTGTGGATGAATGGCATACACTTTCAATCCGGCTTCCACCAATTGCCGGTTGATGGCGGCCGCCTGCTCGCGATCGCGATATGGCAACAGTATCCGACTCGCGCCATGTTTCACCGGATGCTGGGCTCCCAGCAAGGACATGGCTTTTTCGTTATCATCGGTTTCCAGTTCCAGCCCGGCCTGGCTGCTCTTCATCTGCTGCAGTTCGGGCAATGTTCCCTGAAACAACAGCTTCCCTTTGTGAATGATGCCCACATGCGTGGCCATCCTTTCCACTTCATTCAGAATATGGCTCGAAACCAGGATACTCGTGCCCCTTTCCCTGTTCAGCTTTTTGATTAACTCCCGGGTTTCAATAATCCCGTTCGGATCCAACCCATTGGTGGGTTCATCCAGTATCAATAATTCCGGCTCATGCAAGAGAGCAATGGCGATGGCGAGGCGCTGCTTCATACCCAGCGAAAACTGGCGCGATTTCTTCCGGCCTGTTTGCTCAAGTCCCACCAACTTCAGCACTTCCTCAATACGGTTCCGAGGTACCTGGTGTATGCGGCGATAGATCTCCAGGTTTTCGCGAGCAGTAAGGTGCCCATAAATGGAAGGTTGTTCAATGATGGACCCTGACCTGCGGAAGATTTCCCGTCGGTGGCCCTGCATGGGCTTTCCAAAAATCTCCAGCCTTCCTTTTTGGTTGCGAAGCAGTCCCAGCAAGAGTCGCAGGGTGGTAGTTTTGCCGGCCCCGTTGGGCCCGAGAAAACCAAAAATGCTTCCGCGGGGTACCCGCAGGTTGATGTCCTGAAGGGTGGACACACCGGTGGCGAAACTATAATTCAGCCCCTCTGTTTGAATGATTAATTCGTTCGTCATATCGCATAAAATAGCGTCAACAAGATGAACAAAACTGACTGAAACACAAAATTTACTGGATAAACGGTCGAAAAAAGCCGGGAATATTTATTTTGTACCTTGCGCCCGTTAATCGGCCATATTTGCCGGACCAACCGGGGCTGATTTTTATAAAAAATACATATGAAAAGCGAACTGCGAAAGCAACAGGCACTTGAATACCACGCTAAAGGAAGACCCGGAAAAATTGAAGTAATACCCACCAAAGAAGCCAAGACCCAACGCGACCTTTCGCTTGCCTACTCACCCGGCGTAGCAGAGCCCTGCAAAGAGATAGCCGCCAATCGCGAAAACGTTTATAAATACACGGCCAAGGGCAACCTGGTGGCCGTTATCAGCAATGGTACAGCGGTGCTGGGCCTGGGCGATATAGGCCCCGAAGCCGGTAAGCCCGTGATGGAAGGCAAGGGTGTGCTCTTTAAAATATTTGCCGATATCGACGTTTTTGATATTGAGATCAATGAAAAAGATCCCGAAAAATTTGTGCAGATCGTAAAGGCTTTGGAGCCCACTTTTGGGGGAATCAACCTGGAAGACATCAAAGCGCCCGAATGCTTTTACATTGAACAGGAGCTGAAAAAGCAGCTCAATATTCCCGTGATGCACGATGATCAGCACGGTACGGCCATTATTAGTGCCGCCGCCCTACTGAATGCGCTTGAGTTGCAAAAGAAAAAAATTGACCGCGTAAAGTTTGTGGTAAATGGAGCCGGTGCCGCGGCCATGGCCTGTGTGCAGTTGTATGTGGCCCTTGGCGCACGCTTCGAAAACTTTACCATGTTCGACAGAACCGGGGCCCTGCACAAGGAACGCAAGGACCTGGATGAGCTGAAGGCAAAGTTCGCCAACGCAAAATCGGATATCTCCCTTGGGCAGGCCATGAAGGACGCCGATGTGTTTATCGGCCTGAGCGCCGGAAATGTGGTAACCCCTGAAATGGTGAAATCGATGGCAAAAAATCCCATCGTTTTCGCGATGGCCAATCCTGATCCGGAAATTACCTGGGAAGATGCTACAGCGGCCCGTAAAGACATCATCATGGCAACCGGCCGAAGTGATTATCCCAACCAGGTGAACAATGTACTGGGATTCCCCTTCATCTTCCGTGGCGCCCTCGATGTGCGAGCCACCCAGATCAATGAAGCCATGAAGATGGCCGCAGTAAAAGCCCTTGCCGAGATGGCCAAATGGCCAGTGCCCGATATCGTGACCATGGCTTATAACGAAAAGAACCTCTCATTCGGCCCCAATTATATTATACCCAAACCCCTGGATCCCCGCCTGCTGGCCACGGTATCGCCGGCAGTAGCCAAAGCGGCGATGGAGAGCGGTGTGGCACAGCATCCGATCGCCGATTGGGAAGCTTATGAAAGCGATCTGAATAACCGCCTGGGTCTCGACAACCAGGTGATGCGCGTAATAGGCAATAAAGCCCGTCGCGATCCCAAGCGGATTGTGTTTGCCGAAGCCGACAACATCAAAATTCTCAAAGCCGCGCAGATTGTATTCGATGAAGGCATTGGCTATCCCATTCTGCTGGGAGATGAAGCGAAGATTCGCCAAATAGCCGCAACGAATGGAATAGATATCGAAGGGCTGCCCATCTTTGACCCCCGAAGCGAAGCCACGGAAGAAAAAAGACTTGCCTACGCTGAGATATTTTTCAAAAAGCGCGCCCGCCGCGGTTTCAATGCTTATGAAGCGAAAAAGATCATGCGCGACCGCAACTATTTTGGTTGCATGATGGTGGAATGTGGCGATGCCGATGCGATGATCTCCGGGCTTACCAAGAACTATCCCGATACCATACGTCCGGCACTGCAAACCATCGGTACCGAAGAAGGGGTGAAAAAAATTGCGGGCATGTATATCATGCTGACCAAAAAAGGTCCGCTGTTCCTGGCCGATACAACGGTTAACTTCAACCCCACCGCGGACGAACTGGCTGAGATCACCCTGCAGGTGGCCCGGGAAGTACGGCACTTCAATATCATTCCCCGCATTGCCATGCTGAGCTATTCCAATTTCGGCAGCAGCAATTCGCCGGAAGCAAGACTGGTAGCCGAGGCCCGGCAGATCGTGAAGCAAAAAATGCCATCACTTATAGTAGATGGCGAAATACAGGCCAATGTCGCCTTCAACAAGGAACTGTTGAAAGAAAATTATCCTTTCTCCGAACTGGTGGATAAAGACGTGAATACCCTGGTTTTCCCCAACCTGGCGGCCGGCAATATCGCTTACAATATCCTGAAAGAACTGGGCGATGCGGATGCCGTAGGCCCCATACTTTTAGGTTTGAAAAAACCTGTACATGTGCTGCAATTGGGAAGTTCCGTTCGCAGCATCTACAATATGGCGCTGATAGCCGTTCTGGATGCGCAGATCAAATGCAAGAACGCCCCGACCGAGGAAATCGTAAAACGCAGCACCTGGTGGAAAAGATTTAAAAAAGTGAGCAAAGACATTTAACTTAAACTTTAAACCCTAAACCTTAAACTCCGTTGAACTTCATCCGCGACATAGGCCGATTCCTGCTCATGCTCAAGGGCATGTTTTCCCGTCCGGAAAACGGGAAGATGTACTGGAAGGAGTTTATGCACCAGTGTTCAGAAATCGGAATCGGTTCCCTGGGCATTGTGGCCATCATTTCCGTTTTCATTGGAGCAGTATCTACCCTACAAACGGCTTATCAGTTGCTCACGCCACTGATTCCCAAATCCACCATCGCCCAGATTGTGCGCGATACCGTGATTCTGGAGTTTGCCCCTACCCTCACCTGTATCGTGCTGGCCGGTGTTGTGGGCAGCAAGATCGCGAGTGAACTGGGTAATATGCGGGTAAGTGAGCAGATTGACGCGCTGGAGATCATGGGCATCAATACCAAGACTTACCTGATATTACCGAAGATCGCGGCCGGATTATTGATGATTCCCCTGCTGGTCATCATCGCGATGGCGCTGGGCATCTGGGGTGGAAGGCTGGCCGGTGAAATGGCAGGCATTTTGAGTACCGATATGTTTGATAAAGGTTTGCATGAAGCTTTTGTGCCTTACAATGTCACTTTTGCCCTGGCTAAATCTTACACCTTCGCTTTCATTATTTGTAGCATACCGGCGTTCTTTGGTTACTATGTGCAGGGTGGCGCTCTGGAGATTGGCCGGTCAAGCACCAAGGCTGTGGTGGTAAGCTGTATAATGCTGCTCTTTGCGGATTATCTGTTATCGGCATTGTTGCTTTAAAAGAGCCATTGCCCAGAATAGGATTGATACATGATTGAAGTAAGAAACATAAAAAAAGTCTTTGGCGACAAGGTGGTGATCAATGACGTGAGCGCCACCATGAAGGCCGGACAATGCAATCTCATCATTGGCTCGAGCGGCAGTGGAAAGACCGTACTCATGAAATGTATGGTAGGCCTGTTCGCGCCCGATGCCGGTGAAGTGCTTTACAATGGGCAGGATTTCACGCATATGGGCAATAAGGAGAAAACCGAGATCCGAAAAGAGATCGGTATGCTCTTCCAGGGTTCCGCACTATTCGACAGTTTAACCGTAGAACAAAACGTGATGTTTCCGCTGGATATGTTTACGCGTGATACGCTGGCGGAAAAGTTAAAGCGGGTGAATGAAGTGCTGGCCCGTGTGAAACTGGTGGATGCCAACAAGAAATTTCCCAGTGAGTTGAGCGGTGGTATGAAAAAAAGGGTGGCCCTGGCCCGCGCCATCGTACTCAATCCCAAATACCTTTTCTGCGACGAGCCCAATTCAGGCCTCGACCCCCAAACTTCCCTGGTCATCGACAAACTCATCCAGGAAATTACCCGCGAATACAATATCACCACAGTTGTCAACACCCATGACATGAACAGCCTCATGGAGATTGGCGATTATATCCTCTACATGTACCAGGGTAATAAGGAATGGGAAGGCAGTAATAAAGAGATCATTTTCAGCAAGAATCAAAGATTAAACGACTTCATCTTTGCCTCCGAATTTTTGAGAGATGCGAAGGAGAAGAGGATGGAGGAACGTAATACGTAGTACGTATTACGTATTACGTTGGGTTTAATGTTCAATTGACAACAAAATAATTTGGGCTGTAAAATTTGTTAACTATCAACTTTGTCAGGTTCTAAACAAACTGGACAATTTTATAAATGTCTTTTATCTGCGTTCATCTGCGCAAAATATCTGCGTTAATCAGCGGGAAAATGCTCCTAAACTCTGAAGCTGTCTAAAGTTTCCAGCAGACGGTCATATTTGAAAATTTTAGCCAATACTCATCCACATACAACAAGGCAAGTCATTCAGAATAATTACCCAAAACGTACTACGTATTACGTAGTACGTAAAACGTATTACATTTCACCCTTTTGCCCTATTTTTGCCCCACTTTTTAATCAAAAAACATCGTTCATGAGTATACTGGTCAATAAGCAATCCAAAGTGCTGGTTCAGGGTTTTACGGGTACGGAAGGCAGTTTCCATGCTTCTCAAATGATTGAGTATGGTACCCAGGTGGTTGGCGGGGTTACCCCCGGCAAAGGTGGTAGCACGCACCTGGATCGCCCTGTTTTCAATACCGTAGCGGATTGTGTGAAAGTGACCGGTGCCGATGTGAGCATCATTTTTGTACCACCCGCTTTTGCCGCAGATGCGATTATGGAAGCCGCCGACGCGGGCATCCGGCTGGTGGTTTGTATTACAGAAGGTATTCCCGTTCAGGATATGGTGCGTGTGAAGAATTTTTTGCAGGGCAAGAATACCCGTCTTATCGGGCCTAACTGCCCTGGCGTAATCACCGCCGGCGAAGCCAAAGTGGGCATTATGCCGGGCTTTGTATTTAAGCAGGGCCGCATCGGTATCGTTTCCAAATCAGGAACTCTTACCTATGAGGCCGCCGATCAGGTGGCCAAGGCCGGTCTTGGTATTTCAACCGCTGTAGGTATTGGTGGCGATCCCATCATCGGCACTACTACCAAGGAAGCTGTGGAACTATTTATGAACGATCCCGAAACCGATGCCATCGTGATGATCGGCGAAATCGGTGGTGGCATGGAAGCCGAAGCGGCCAACTGGATCAAGGCCAATGGCAATAAAAAACCCGTGGTAGGTTTTATCGCCGGACAAACCGCACCTCCCGGCCGCCGCATGGGCCATGCCGGAGCCATTGTGGGTGGAGCGGATGATACCGCCGAAGCAAAAATGAAAATAATGGCCGCCTGTGGCATACATGTGGTGAGCAGCCCTGCGGATATTGGGAAGAAGATGAAGGAAGTGCTGAGTGGGAAGTGAGAATTTGGGAATTTGAGAATTTGAGGATTTGGGAATTTGGCGGGTAGGTTTGATAATTTGGATTCTATTATAGCGAAAGGTCTTCGGGTTTGGCTCGGAGACCTTTTTGTTGCTGGATATGATGAAAGGCCTAAGTTTATACCTCAAGGAACCCAGCATGGCGAGGCACGCGCTCCGAATTCGTTGCGTTCGTTGCGACTACGTTGCGCCTGCCTGCCACAGGCAAGTTCGTTGCTGTAAAACTTCCCTGAATTTCATCCGCTTCGAACCCTGCAAAAACTACAGAGCATATCAACAAAAAGTCTCCGGGATACCCCGAAGACTTTTTACAATACCAACTACCAAATTCACAAATTCCCAAATCCTCAAATTCCCCAAATTCCTCAAATTCCCAAATTCCTACCTTCTACCTACTATTTCTCTCTCCAATTCCCTTTTGCTGGCTTCGAAGCTCAACAGCGTGTACACTTCCCGATAGTTCCACTTATCCACCACATTTTCATAAGCCTGCTTCGCCAGCTCCAGGCGGTTGTTTTCGAAGGTGAACAATCGCATCAACTCCTTAACCTGGTCGGTGCTGACCATATTGTTGCGTACAACATGTACTGCCGATTTAATCTTATTGCCTTCAAACCACTCCTTGTCGATGCTTTGCAGTACGCGTTCAAACTCGCGATCCTGCATGCCTCTTTCATAACCATAGCGCGTGTCGTAATCGCCATAGCGGCCGCCATTATCGAAGTCGAAATCTCGGTGGCGACGGTCATCAAAGCGGCCATTGCCCGGGATGCGGTTTTCGGCGATATTCACGAAACCATTGCGCTCAATGCTGATAAAAAGCTGCGTACGGTTCTTCACCTGTATCCGGCCACTATATACCAGCTCATAGCGATTGATAAAATCATGAAAGATGCCGCGGCGTGCCTGGCGATACACTTTAATATCGTGCTTGCCGGCTTTTACGTTGTGAATAATAAGGGCATTGTCGTTGGGTTCAAAACGTCGGCCATCCATCACCACGCGGATGTCCGCATTGTCCATTGAACGAATCATTACCTCACTCCGGTTGCGGCCATTGTTGGCGAGCAATGTCATGCTCAACAACAGAGAACTGATCAGTGTAAAAATTGTTTTCATAACCATCCGTTTTAAAGTTCGATTCAATAGTGAATCTGTCTTTTCTATTCCAAAGCACATGCCATCGTGCCAGAATTTGAAGAAGGAAAAGTTAAAGGGAAAAAGAAAATTGTTAAGGGAAAATGATAGTTCGTGGCCGGTTAAACGTTTCAGGTATGAAGCAGTCTGAGGGAACGTTTTACGTAATACGTTATACGTAGTACGTTTTACGTAGTACGTCTTTGGTTTAGAGTTTAAGGTTTAAGGTTTGGTGGGCGCTTGTCGACATTATGCGAACTATTGCAAACAATCATATCATAGTACCATCTGCGAAAATCTGCGCCAAATATCCGCGAAAATCTGCGGGAAAGGATTCAGCACTCGAAGTATCTCCAAAGTGCAGGAGTTATTTCCCGCAGATTTTCGCAGATTTTTCCGCAGATGTGCGCAGATTATTTTGAACCCAAATTTCACTTACGTAATACGTATTACGTTTTTGGTTTAGGGTTTAGGGTTTAAGGTTTAAGGGTTGCTGGGCTCTTGTCGACATTTGCGAACTATTGAAAGGAATCATATCATAATACTATCTGCGAAAATCTGCGCCAAAAATCCGCGCAAATCTGCGGGAAAGGATTCAGCAATCTAAGTATCTCCAAAGTGCAGGAGTTATTTCCCGCAGATTTTTCCGCAGATGGGCGCAGATTAATTTAAACCCAAAATTTCACTTACGTAATACGTATTACGTAGTACGTAGAACGTATAACGTACTACGTAAAACTTTCTTTACCTTGTACCAGCATAAACCTTTGATCTATGTCGAAACCCTGTCTGGCACTCATTTTCCTTATCAGCAGCCTCTTTATTACTATGGATAATTCAGCCCAGCAACCCGGTTCTCCCTTTGAAAAAGAATGGAACAGGGTTGAAGAATTTGTTAAAAAAGAACAGCCCCAGTCGGCCCTGGCCGAGGTAAAGAAAATATATGCTTTGGCGCAAAAGCAGCGGCTGGATGCCCAACGCATCAAATGCCTGATCTATATGGCCGACCTCCAGCAAGAAACCCGGGAGGATAATCCACAATTGGTGATACGGGAATGGGAACATGAGTTGACCAAATTCCAATTGCCCGCCAAAGCCGTTTTGCAAAGCCTGCTGGCGGGGAGATACGTGAACTATTTTCAAATCAACCGCTGGCGTCTGTACCAACAAACTACCATCGTTGATTACAAAGCGGAGGATATTGCCACCTGGCCGGCCATCGCCCTGCATAAGCGCATTACAGAACTATACAAGGAATCGCTGCGCGAAGAGTACTTGTTGCAAAAAACACCGGTATCGGCATTTGATGCCATCATCCTCAAAGGCAATAGCCGTTCACTACGTCCTACCCTTTTCGACCTGCTGGCACATCAGGCCATCGAATATTTCAAGAGTGGCGAATCGACCCTGCAGGAACCTACCGAGGCTTTTGAACTGGATATGGCAGCCGTTTTTGATCCCGCTTCAGATTTTGCCTACAGGAAATTTGAAAGCAATGACAGCGCTTCACTTAGCTTCCAGGCCTTATTACTTTATCAGCGCCTTATTCGCTTTCATCTTGAAGATAAAAACAACGATGCGCTGATTGATGTAGACCTGGACAGGCTGCAATTCGTGAAAAATCAATCCACGCACGCCGATAAAGATGAACTATATTATCTCTCCATCAACCATATCGCGCATCAATACAATCAGCAGCCTGAAGCGGTTCAGGCCTGGTACCTGGTAGCGCAATACCATCGGGAGCGTGGGGAACAATATAATCCCCTCACGGATACTACTCATCGCTATGAAAAAGTGAAAGCTTTGGATATCTGCGAAAAAATCCTGGCCAACCCCCTGAATACCGCCGCAAAAGATACCAGCGAAGCATGGTTCAATGCCCGGCAACTGAAGCGCGAAATTCTGGGCAATGACCTGAATATTCAACTGGAACTGGTAAACCTGCCTTCGCAACCCTTCCGCGCTTTAGTAAGCTATAAGAATGTCCCCGGTATTCAACTGCGTATCCTTCGCTGGTCGGAGGATCTGGAAAAGGTTATGGAGACTGGAGATGATGAAGCTACCTGGTCGGCACTGGAAAAAACAGCAACCATTCGCAACTGGCAACAAAACCTGCCCGCAACCGGCGATTACCAGCAGCATCGGGTTGAAATAAAGATCGATGGTCTGGAAAACGGAAGATATCTGCTGATGGCCGGTTCAATAGAAACAGATAAAGAAACCAGACCCGTGCGCGGATATGGCCAGTTCCATGTATCGCAGATCAGCTATATCCATCGCGACAACCATTATTATGTATTGCACCGTGAAACGGGCAATCCCCTTCGAGGCGCGCAGGTGCAAACCTGGACGCAGAGCTATGATAATAAACTGAGCCGCTATACCTGGGCAAAAGGACGCGCCTTTCAAACTGATGAGCAGGGCTATTTCAATGAGAAGGCCGGCAGGAACGATGAGGATAATTATTATTCGCGCAATACAAGATTCCAGATCAGGCATGGCGGCGATGAATTGTTTCTACAGAACTCCACTTATATCTGGTATCCCAGAGAGGGCAAGGCGGAGTCGAATCCGGTATCCCTATTTCTATTTACCGATCGCAGCCTTTACCGGCCCGGGCAAACCTTATTTGTAAAAGGGATTATGCTGAAGCAGCATAAAGAAAACAATCTTCCTGAAATTGTTTCCGAACGAAAAACCAAGCTCTACCTACGTGATGCTAATGGCCAAACGGTGGACAGTATTGCCGTAAAAAGCAACGAGTATGGCAGCTTTAATGCCCGCTTCACCTTACCTTCCAGCGGACTCACCGGTATGTTTACCCTGTTTACCAAAGCTGAACAGGGCTCCACTTCTATCCGCGTGGAGGAATACAAGCGGCCGAAATTTGAAGTGGACTATGAACCGATCCGTGAATCGTTTAGGGTGGGCGACAGCATTACTGTTACCGGCCTGGCCAAAGCTTATGCCGGCAACAATATCGATGGCGCGACTGTACGCTATCGTGTGGTACGCGAAGCCCGCTTCCCCTATCCCTGGTGGGGACGGAGTTGGTGGCCTTCATCCGAAGAAAGAGAAATCGCGCACGGCGAAATAAAAACGGATGCCGATGGCAAATTCCTGATTCAATTTCTGGCCATCCCCGACAAAAAAATTGATCCGGAGCTGAACCCTTATTTCGATTACCGGGTAACAGCCGACGTAACCGACATTAATGGTGAAACCCGCAGTGGCGAAACCCGCATAACGGCGGCTTACACGGCGCTTAAACTGGACATTAAGCTGGCAGAAAAATTACCGGTTGACAGTTTGCATAAGATCAGTGTGCAGACCCGGAATATGGCCGATGAGTTTGTGCCTGCCCGGGTGGACGTGCAGGTTTATCGTTTGAAATCAGAAAACCGCCTGATACGCGACCGGTATTGGGAGCGGCCTGATCAATTTCTGCTATCGAAACAGGAATATATTCGCTATTTCCCACATGACGAATACGACAATGAAACAAATTACCAAAGCTGGGAAAAGGAAAAAGAAATTTTACGGCAAACGGATAGCAGCCGGGCCGATGGTAGTTGGACCTGGAATAACAAAAACTGGACGGCCGGATTCTATCTGCTCGAATTCAGTACAATGGATGCCTTTGGAAAAGAAGTGAAGACGCGCCAATACCTGGAGCTTTATGCACCGGAAAAAAATGAGCTGAATCGTCCGCAATATTTATGGGCGGAAGGCAGCCGTCCCGTGGAGCCGGGTGAGGAAAGCCAGGTAAGCCTGGGCAGTTCGGCTAAGGATATCTTCCTGTTGCAGTTCAGCGATCGCCCCTCCGTTGGTAAAGAAGTAAGGCGCAGCACGGTGAACTGGCCGGGAGGCATGAGGCTATTTTCTGAAAAAGCCACCGAAGCCGACCGGGGTGGATATGGATTGAGCTGGGCCTTCGTAAAGGATAATCGTTTTTACCAGCATAATGAAACCATTGTTGTTCCCTGGAGCAACAAGGACCTGGACGTGGAATACCTGAGCTGGCGCGATAAGACCCTGCCCGGAAGCGCCGAAACCTGGACCATTCGCATCAGCGGCGCCAAAAAGGATAAGGTAGCGGCCGAAGTGCTGGCCAGTATGTACGATGCATCGCTGGATCAGTTTTATCCACATGCCTGGAGAAAGCCATCGATCTATCCGAATTACTTTAATGCCAATTCATGGAAGACGGATAATTTCAAAGGCCATTCGATTTCGAAAATATGGACACCTCCCAACGCTCCTGAAACTCCTGGAAAGCATTACGATAGGATTGTATTGAATATACTTTATGATCATTTAGTGGATAATTACAGAAGTATAGGGTATTCAACTCTGCGTCAAGCACGCCTTCCCGATCAGGACGATATGCCAGCCCCAAGAATCTCATCTGACACCTTGCCAGTTTTTAATCTGAATGACCCTACAAAAATTGATAAGTTTGAAGTTGTTGCAGCAATCGTAGAGCTAAAAGAAGTTGGCATTGGACCTGACAATAAAAATCAAAGTTCCGCACCCCGAAAAAACTTCAACGAAACCGCCTTCTTCTTTCCCGATCTGCGCACCGATAGCACTGGGGCGGTGGAGTTTTCCTTTGCCATGCCCGAGGCGCTGACACGCTGGAAATTCCAGGCGTTGGCGCATACAAAAGAACTCGCGCTCGGCTATAGCAGCCGCGAGATGGTGACGCAGAAAGAACTGATGCTGCAACCCAATCCGCCCCGCTTCCTGCGCGAAGGCGATCAAATGGAGTTCAGCGCCAAACTGGTGAACCTCACTGAAAAGGAAATGACGGGTGAAGCACGCCTCGAATTACTGGATGCCGCCACGGGCCAGGCGCTCGACAGCCGCTTCCGCATAGTGGTACCCCGCCAGTATTTTACCGCAGCAGCCGGACAAAGTGCGCAGGTGAATTTTCAGCTACAGGTGCCCTTCCAGTTTACCCGGCCTATCACCTGGCGCATGGTTGCCGTTGCCGACAAGCACAGCGATGGCGAAGAAGCCAACCTGCCGGTATTGAGCAACCGGGTGCTGGTAACCGAATCGCTGCCCCTTCAAATGAAGGGAAGTGGCAGCAAAAACTTCAGCTTCGATAAGCTGAAAGCATCCGCCTCCTCTCCCACCCTGCAATCGCAAAGGCTTACGGTAGAATATAGCAGCAATCCGATCTGGTATGTGGTGCAGGCCCTGCCTTACCTGATGGAGTTCCCTTATGAATGTTCCGAGCAAAACTGGAACCGTTACTATGCCAACGCGCTGGCCGCGCATATCGCCAACCAATCGCCGCGGATAAAAGCTGTATTTGAAAAATGGAAAGAAACAGATACCACCGCATTAATTAGTAACCTGCAAAAAAATGAAGAGCTGAAGAATATTTTGCTGGAAGAAACGCCCTGGGTACTGGAAGCCCAATCCGAAACGGCACAAAAAGAAAATATCGCCCGCCTCTTTGATCTGCAGACATTGGGCGGCGAACTGCGGGGTACGCTTGCCAAACTGAGTGATATGCAAAATGCCAGCGGCGCCTTCCCCTGGTTCAAGGGCGGACCCGATAATCGTTACATCACACAGTATATCCTTTCCGGCATCGGGCACCTGCAACAACTAAAGGCGTTGCCGGCCGCACAGGAAAATGATTGGAATAATGTATTGAACCTCGGTCTCAATTGGCTCGACCTGCAAATGCAGCAGGACTATCAGCAACTGCTGAAGCAAAAAACCGATCTGAAAAAATATACACTTAATCCCACGCAGGTGCAATACTTCTACCTGCGGAGCTTTTTCCCGCAGCAAAAGATTACGGCCAATGCGCAGAAAGCAGTCGCCTATTTCCGGGGACGTTTGTCGCAGAGCTGGGTGAAGGCGGGCAAGTACCAGCAGGCCATGATCGCGTTGAGCCTGCATAGAACTGGCAACTCGGCTGTCGCAAAAAACATCCTGAAATCACTCAAAGAAACCACGGTATATAACGAAGAACTGGGTCGCTATCACAAGAGCGCCACGCGAAGCTGGTGGTGGTATGAAGCGCCCCTAGAAAGGCAGGCGCTGATGGTAGAGGCATTTTTGGAAATCAATAATGATCGGAAAACCGCCGATGAGTTTCGCACCTGGCTGTTGAAAAATAAGCAGACCCATCGCTGGGAAAGTACCAAAGCCACCGCGGAAGCCTGCTATGCCCTGCTGCTGCAGGAGAACCTGGTGCAGGAAGTGAATCCGGAAGTAACCATTAAGTTGGGAAATACTGAATTGTCGAATACAACAATAGCCACTGAAGCGGGTACGGGCTATTTCAAACAAAGTATTGAAGCGGAAGATATTAAACCCGATATGGGCAATATCCAACTGGATGTGAAGCAGGCAACCGCTGCTTCAGCAACCAGCAGTTGGGGAGCCGTTTACTGGCAGTATTTTGAGGAAATGGACAAAATCAGTGCATCGGCCACCCCACTTCAATTGGAGAAAAAACTGTTTGTGCAAAGAAATACCGATGCAGGCCCGGTGTTGGAAGAGCTCCAGGAGGGTGCCTACCTCGAAGTAGGCGATAAAGTGGTGGTACGCATCATCCTCAAAGCAGACCGGGATATGGAATACCTGCATATGAAGGACCTGCGCGCTGCAGGTATGGAACCGGTGAATGTGCTGAGTAGCTACAAATGGCAGGGCGGGCTGGGTTATTACGAAAGCACCCGCGACGCGGCCACGCATTTCTTTTTCCAAAACATACGCAGGGGTACTTATGTATTTGAATACAGCCTTTTCGCCAGCCATGCCGGCGATTTCAACAATGGTATTACCAGCATCGAATGCATGTACGCACCGGAGTTTCGGGCCCATAGCGAAGGGTTGCGAGTGAGGATAAGTCCGAAATGAAGCCTTAACCCTTATAGCAGGACCTGAAGAAACTATATTTGCTTCAGGAGTATCATTAAATTTTTTATCAAAAATTAGAACTACACAAATTTTGGCAATTCGAAATCGACTAATTTCTATTTGAGTAAACTATTCAAATGGGCCCCTTAGTATTCGAGCATTTGGGTATAGCCTACCTGGGCCCCATAAACCGATCTCCATTAAAGTGAATCATATGTTCGGGAAAATCAACAACCCAAACTTCTGTTTCCCATGCGATATTGGTAGAATGCTTTTTAAACTCAGCAAAATCGGGAAAGGCGGATACATATACTTTTCCAGCCTTACATCTTTTAAGCAACTCTTCCAATTCAACAATTCTTTTTGGAGATACAGGTCCGTGGGAAGTAACCGCTTCAATAAGATAGAGCCAATTCTTCTTCCTATCATAAAGAACTACATCCGGCAGCTTGCTATGCTCTGTTAAAGGAATTCCTATTGATCTGAGAGCATCTTTATCTACATATAGGTCTTTGTTTGCCGTATCCCCCAAGTACAGTACTTCACTTCCTTTTGCGAAGCGCGCCGCAAAATCTTGAACTATCGCTGCCTGCACCTCATTATGCTTGCCAGCAGAAAGTTTAAGCGACTTACCATTACTTAGTTTTACAGGTATCAATACCTGTTTTCGCTCCTTCAAATATTTCTTTGAGAGTTCACCAACAAGAGATTTGAATCTATCAACCTCGTCCTTCCACACCTTTGTGCCAAAGGATTTGATAACTTCAAGCGCTTCACTTGTAATCGCATAGTGTGCTTTTGGGCTATTTACAGGTAAACTGGGGTTATCAGGGTTGTAATCAGCGATTCTTGCCTGAACAAACTGGTGCAAAACCTGCCTTCGAAATGTCTCGCGTGTATTGGGGGCATACTCCTTCTTGTAGACATCCCTACAAAATGTCATTATCCCCTTGGAAACTGACTGGCTGGCTCTTCCAGCTTGACTCCACTTATCTTTTGGTCCAATTCCGCAAAGCGCTAACAATGTATATGCCGATATTTCGTTTTGCTGCGCATCTGGCATTCCCAACTCTTTCAGAATTTTCTTTGCATCATCTAATTTGCTCATATGCGAATATATGGTCTAAATCAAAGTATTGTATAATAATGCTATCCACAAGCTCTTGAGAGAATGTATTCTCCATTATTATCTGATTTCCAATTTGCCTTATATCATTTAGTGGCGGCAATGGCATTTCTCTTAACTCTGTTGCACTAACATTAATATTTCCATTAAAAGTCCTAAAATATGTGTCGAATAGGCTACTGTTTAATAATGCAGATAATCCCAATATCTCGTTTCTGTCAAGATGACCTTTGGGTCGATATATATAATTCAAATGATTTTCAACACCGATAAATTCCGCTTGTGTAATGTCGATAAAGTATGGCGTTGCAACGAGTCGACTTTTATCATCCTTCGCACTGAAACGGCGAAGAAATATATAATTCTTGTTAGGTAGCAGGATAGATTTAGTTTCCTCACAAAACTCAATATATTGTGGTTTGTTCTTTTTTGAAATTGGCCAATTAAACTTCATCTTGGCAGTATTGACAAGCTGGTACAAAGGTACCATGACAATTTCTTTATTAGAATATTCCTCATGTAGATATTGAGAAGCGCGGAATGAAACAACAGGGCCGGTCGAAATCTGAAAGCCATATTGATTTAAGCTCCCGGACCAGGACTTAAATAACTTTATGACCTTATCTTCCGTTTCATTGGTTGGCAGGTGAATAATTTTTTCTTTGGAATTAAAATCAATTAATTCAGATGTCAAATAGGTTTTCTCAGTATAGCTTTCGATATCACTTATGCCTTTAGAATGAGTTACAACAATCGATGGGAAATGACCACTTAGCAGATGCTTCTTACCTTTCAATATAAGAGTCTCTTGGAGAACTTCATCTCTGTCAAATGTATCTGTTCTCGATCCAAATAAATGAATTTGCTCGATATCAATTTCTTGAAAGAAAGCTTCTCTGAATGCCCGAAAATAATTGCCCGACGCAAAACTTCTGGGAGTGATAAAAACTAATTCGCCATCTCTCTTCAAAAGTTTAGCAGCGACCATCATAAATATTGAATAAATATTGGGTTGCCCCCAAACTATCGATTTTGCAACCACAGCCCTCCTATCATCCTTTGAAATCTTAAAATATGGTGGATTCGAAATGATTATGTCAAAGACTGCACTCCTGGGTTCAAAAAATAGTGTGGCAGACTCTTCAAAGCAATCTTTATTATCAACAATAAAATCTTTCTTTTCAACTAATAATTTGAACTTGATTTCTCTTTTTTTCAACCATTCCTGCAAAAACTCTAATACGTTTTCCGTATAAGGCAAAATGTCGCTATCTGTCTCATAAGCCACCAACTCGATCTCCTTTATGCCTTCGTATCGTATTGTGAGTTCTTCAATGAGAGAACTTGAAAGAATTGCGGTACCACAACCCGGGTCCAGAATCTTAAGCTTGTCTCCGCCCTGCTTTACAAGCCTTGCCATGAAACGTGCAATTTCAAGTGGGGTAAAAAATTGTCCATTATCTTTTTTGTGTAAAGAAGAAACAGATTTGGCATAAATCTGGCCAAGCCTGTCAGCAAATTGACTGGGCAACTCTCCAACGAAGGGTTTTATCTTTTTAGGATCGATCATGCCAACAAATTTAGTAAATGTCTGCCTACAAATTCCAATTTGTGCCAAACTTGAAAAGGCTAAACCCCGTGTTGGATAACTCGCTATTTTGCAGCATGGATGTGGACTACCTCATTATAGGTCAGGGTATATCGGGAACCTTCCTGTCTTTTTTCCTGCTGGAAAAGGGCGCATCGGTTTTGGTAATAGATGAACCGCAAAGCCATAGCCCCAGCCGCGTGGCCGCGGGCATCATGAATCCCGTTACCGGTCGGCGTCTGAGTACGGTGTGGCGCGCCAATGAAATACTCGGCTTTGTACCGGAAGCCTATTCCGCCATTGGATCACGACTGCAGGGAGAGGCATTTTCCCGAAAAGATATTGTGGACATTTTCCCCAATCCCTTCATGCGAACTTCTTACGAAGAAAAAATTGCGGCAGCCGATCCCTATGTGGCACTGGGTGCAGATGTTAAGGAATGGGAAAAATGGATGCAGATCGAATTTGGTTATGGCGAAATAAGACCCGTACATACCGCGCATCTCGACTGGCTGATTCCGGCCTGGCGGCAGTACCTGCAGAGCAGGAATATGTTGCGTGAAGAGGCTTTTGAAATGCAGGGTCTGCAGGTATCTGCAGATCATATTGTTTACAACGACATCGTTGCTTCAAAAATAATATTCTGCGAAGGCCCGGCGGGCATGGAAAATCCCTGGTTTCGGTTGCTGCCATTTTCGAAAAATAAAGGGCAGGCATTGATCCTTCGCATACCCGATTTGCCCGATCATCGCATCTATAAAAAATCGATGTTGCTGGTGCCTTTGCCAGAAAAAGAAATGTTTTGGCTGGGAGCCAGTTACGAGTGGGAATTTGAACACGTACATCCAACCCATGAATTTCGGGAGATGACGGAGTTGGCTCTGAAAAACTGGCTGCGTTGCGAATGGACAATCGAAGATCAGCGGGCGGGATTGCGTCCAGCTACACTGGAACGAAGGCCTTTTGTGGGCTTACATCCCCAGCTACCGGCTATTGGCATATTCAATGGCATGGGTACCAAGGGATGCTCGCTGGCACCCTTCTTCGCGCGTGAACTCACCGAACATTTGCTGGATGGTAAAAGCATCAGCCCAGAGGCGGATGTGCAAAGATTTCGAAGAATACTTTCGCAAAACTGATCAGGCCACGGCCAGTCGTTGACGACGATACTTACGAATCAGTTTACGGCATTGGTAAATGAGGAATAGGGTAATCATGGTTCGGATTTGAATAGTTTATTTGGGGTGGATGGATCCTGGTTCAGTACCCGGCAAAGCGCATCATAGAGATCGGGCATATTGTCGCGCAAGCCAACGGGGTTTTCAAAAAACGCCTCAACGCTCACCGCCCAAAACTCATGCACATTGGTAAAAGCATAGCTGCGCAGGTAGCTTTGGCGCTTGGTAATTACATCCGCGAATATGCGTCCGGTTTTGCTGCTGAACTTTTCATAGTTCAACCGGAAATGCATATCGGTATTGTATTGCGCGAAGAAATTGTTGTGTAATAATGCATGCGCCATTTCATGTACCGCCACATTGATATTGTCGTTGCGGTTGGAATAGCCATACAAAAAATGTTTCCAGGAAAGATAGATGCCATCCGGCGCTACGTGCCCGATATAGAGTTCATCGTCGCTCTCCATATGATAAGCATCGGCCAGCACATAAATATCTTTGAAATAGGAAAGCAAATAATTCGTCAGGCCAAAAGTAACCTGTACTGCCGAAGCACTCACCAGCACTTCATATTCTTCCTTTTTTTCAAGACCAATAAAGTGAAACTCTTTTTGCGCGCGAAAATTGGCGACACGATGTATAAAGCGTTGTTGGGAATTCGTGGGCAGATCATTGAAATAGGAAAAAACGCTTCCGACAAGATAGGCATATCGTTCATAGGTGGCATTATCCACCTGCACTTCCCCTGGCTTGGGTGGCGCAGCGGAGTTTGTGCTCTGCACAAAAAACCTGTTCAGTTTTCGCAGAAATGATTGCATAGCGTACGGTTCGGGTATAAATGTAAACAAGGATCGGAGAATATGCAAGCCCCACATAGCATTCTCGCTTAGTAATTCTACGATGCTGTTGGCGAATAGCTTATGAATCAAGCAGGTGGCTTAGTGAAGTTTTGAGTTTTAAGTTGTAAGTTTTAAGTTTTTATGTTTAAGGTTTAGGGTTTAAAGTTTAAGGGCTTACCGCATGGAGCACCACGAAATCAATACAGGAGAGCGCTATTGATCCCATTAGTGATAGTTGTTTTCTACGCATTTCGTTACGCTCGTTTCGGTAGAGAGATTCCTCACGATTCACGATTCACGCCTCACGATTCACGCTACCAACAACCCGCCCGCCACGCGGGCGGATCTCACGACTCACGCCTCACGATTCACGATTCACGCTACCGACAACCCGCCCGCTATGCGGGCGGATATCACGATTCGCGATTCACGCCTCACCATTCACGCCTCACGATTCACGATTCACGCTACCAACAACCCGCCCGCCACGCGGGCGGATATCACGATTCACGCCTCACCATTCACGCCTCACCATTCACGCCTCACGATTCACGATTCACGTATCTTTGCGCCTTATATCAAAAAACTATGTTTCGGACGCATACCTGTGGTGAATTACGCCTTTCTGATGTTAATAAGCAAGTGACCCTGGCCGGATGGGTACAAACCGTGCGCAAGTTTGGTGCCATTACCTTTGTGGACCTGCGCGACCGCTATGGCATTACCCAGCTTTATTTTCGTGAAGAATTGAATTCCGCACTGGAAACCAATCCCTTAGGTCGTGAATTTGTATTACAGGCCCAGGGTACGGTTACCGAGCGGTCCAATAAGAACCCGCAACTGGCCACCGGTGAAATTGAAATCACCATTTCGGAATTTAAGATCCTGAATAAGTCAGCCGTGCCGCCCTTCACTATTCAGGATGATACAGATGGGGGCGACGATCTGCGGATGAAATACCGGTTCCTGGACCTTCGCCGCAATGCGGTAAAGAAAAACCTGGAACTGCGCTATGCCGTGAATCGCGCCGCCCGCAATTACCTGCATGAGCAGGGCTTTATGGATATTGAAACACCCTTCCTGATTAAATCGACCCCGGAAGGTGCCCGCGATTTTGTGGTGCCCTCCCGCATGAACCCGGGCCAGTTTTATGCCCTGCCCCAAAGCCCGCAAACATTCAAGCAATTGCTGATGGTGAGCGGCTACGACCGCTACTACCAGGTGGTAAAATGCTTTCGCGATGAAGACCTTCGTGCCGACCGGCAACCCGAGTTTACGCAGATCGACTGCGAAATGGCTTTTGTAGAGCAGGAAGATATCCTGCATATGTTTGAAGGAATGGTGCGGCATATTTTCAAGGCCGTACGAAATATCGATTATACAGAACCCATCGCCCGGATGAGCTGGGAAGAAGCCATGTGGACTTATGGCAACGACAAGCCCGATATCCGCTTCGGCATGCCCCTGCTCAATCTGAAAAAGCCCGGGCATGTTTTCCGCGACCGCAGCGATAATGCCGCGCTGATCAATGAGGCAGGATTTGTTGTTTTCGACAATGGGGAAACTGTACTGGCCATCGCCGTGCCCGGTTGCAGCGAATACACGCGCAAACAAACCGACGAACTCACCGAATGGGTTAAGCGTCCGCAAATTGGTATGAAGGGGTTGGTATTTATCAAGGTAAATGCCGATGGAAGCTGCAAAAGCAGTGTAGATAAATTTTATCCGGAAGAAAGATTAAAAGCTATCGCTGATGCGGCAGGCGCAAAACCCGGCGACCTGGTCCTGCTACTGGCCGGCGCGGAAGAACGTACGCGCAAAGCCATGAGCGAACTGCGTCTTGAAATGGGTAAGCGATTGGGGCTAAGAAAAGAAAACGAGTTCAAACTACTCTGGGTGCTTGATTTCCCCTTGTTTGAATACGATGAAGAGGGCAACCGCTGGGTAGCGCGACATCACCCATTCACCTCGCCCAAGCCTTCGGATATCCCGGCCATGATTGGCAACGACCCGCAGATTGCCGATGCGGCCCGTTATCTTGAGCATCCTTACGCGTCCATCAAGGCCAATGCCTACGATATGGTATTGAATGGAAACGAGATTGGCGGCGGCAGCATCCGTATCTACCAGCGTGAGCTACAGGAAAAAATGTTTGCGGCACTTGGCATGGATGCGGAAGAACAACAGCATAAGTTCGGCTTCCTCCTCGGCGCTTTTGAATACGGGGCGCCTCCACATGGTGGCATAGCTTTCGGGTTCGACCGACTTTGCGCCATACTCGGTGGCAGCGAAAGCATCCGCGACTTTATAGCTTTCCCCAAAAACAATAGCGGCCGCGATGTAATGCTCGACGCACCAGCAAGTATTGATGAGAAGCAGTTGGAAGAATTGGCAATTGCGTTGAGAGAAGTTTAAAGTTTAGAGTTTAAGGTTTAAAGTTTAGAGTTTAAAGTTGATAGGGAGTCTGGGAGTTTAGGATTGGTTTAAGAAAAAATCTGCGAAAATCTGCGGGAAATACTTCCGCACTTTAAACTGTTTCAGAGTTCAGTAGAGATTTCCCGCTGATTTACGCAGATTTGTTTCGCAGATCAACGCAGAATCGAAAGTAGCAAGTTGAAAATAGCAATAAGGTTTAGGGTTTAGGGTTTAAGGTTTAAAGTTTAAAAATTAGTTTATTTCAATTAAACCTTAAACTATAAACCCTAAACCTTACACGAATCAACGAATCAACAAATAAACGAATCAACAAATTCCCCTTCCCCCATGCCCCTCAAATGGCAACTCTTCCGCCTCTTATGCTTTTTGCAGATTGCATGCGGTATGTTTTATACCCTTTCAAGTATGGTATGGTTTTTCAATGAAGGGTCATTTACCGCCGTTGTTGTATTGCTGGCATGGATAATGATCATGTCGCTGGCAACACTGGGTGTAAACCTGGTAAACCGCAACTATCCCGCAGCACCGGTAGAGGGGAAACTAAAGACCGTCTTTAACCGGCTTTACCTGGTGAATATCCTGGCCGTGGCCCTATTGTTCGCGCGGGTGTTCAGCGAATGGAAGCAAATCAGCTTTTGGGCGGAAGCCACTCAAATTTCCTGGCACCAACTTCCTTTTTCCTTTCTCTATTCATTTCTCCTGGCCATTTTCGCGCTGCTGGCGCAGTTTCTGATTCTGTATGGGCTTTATGTATTGCGGCTGGAGCTTTACCGCAATTTTCAGTCGAAGAAATTTGAGTTTGAAGAAACTAGTATTTAAGCGCTCCTACTCCCCTCTTTTCCATCGGTAGAAGATAAATAAACCGCCGCCCAGCAGCAGCAGTGCGAGTATCCGAAACATGGATTGGCGGCTGATGGCTTCCCTGTCTTTTCCTGCATCTATGCGCGCATGGCAGGACTGCAGATAGTATCGCAACTCGGGATAATGCGGATTCAGTCGTTCCACCACTTCAAATCGCCTGACGGCTTTGTTATAATAACCATTATAGAAATAGCCGAGTCCCCGGTTGAAAGAACGGGTAGCATCGCTCATGGCGGTAACTATACCGGCAGAATCGAGAAACTCCCTGATCATATACGCCGGTAGCGAAAAATTAAACCCGCTGGCCAGGCTGCTGGCTTTTCTGTCGATACTACCAAACGTGGCGATACCAATCACCTGCCCCCGGTTATTGCAAACCGGGCTGCCACTGCTACCGTGTGTAATCACCGCGTCCATCTGTATCACGGGCCAGCCGGATACGGATGTTTTGATGGCGCTGACGACACCAGCGGTAAGCGATGGTTCCAGGCTGGTTTCGCGTGCCAGGTAAAAATTGGAGGTAACGGGTTCGGGATA
>JBIQMS010000022.1:0-69800 GCA_044463125.1 Terrimonas ferruginea | reverse complement strand
GAATGGTGGGTCAACATAAACAGGAATGGTGGGTCAACATGGTCAGGAATCTACATTTTCTGTTGCCGAAGTTTTATATAGTGGGGCAGCAGACGGTTTCCTACACACTCACGGCCCTGGATGGGCTGGCGGGTATTTTTGGTGCGGCTTTACAGCCGGGCACGGCCACCCGGCTCACGGGAATTCCGGCTGTTCAATTCACCAATAATCCCATGCCTTCGGAGCAGGCTTTTCCGCAAAAAATGATCGAGCCCTTTATCCATCGGTTCAGCCGCTTACAGGACCATGAAGAGCGCCGGGAATGCCTGATTGATTTTTATCGGCAGTTTAAGCCGGTGCATGGTTACCGGCTTTACCGCGAGGCTTTGCAGGTTGTTTACGATACCAAAGCCTGTATTTCGGTGAAAGAGCTTTGCGACAAGCTGCATGTAAACGAGCGCTATTTGCAACGGGAATTTCGCCGGCATATTGGCGTTCCGCCCTCGGTTTATTTGCAGGTAATGCGCTTCAATAATGTGTTTACCGAATTATCTCTTGCCCGGGAAAAGCAAAACCTGGAAAGCCTCGCCCTGTTGTTTAACTATTACGATTTGTCGCATTTCAACAAGGAGCATCAGCGGTATTTTGGCATGGCTCCCTCCCAGCTCATTTTGGACCGGTTTGTTCTGCTGAAGGAATTGATCAACCAGGGACCCTATCTGCTTCAGGTACAATTGAATGCCCGGTCCTGAACTTTTTTGTCGGGGTTTTACAAGCCTTTCTTGTTGGAAATAGCAACATTTAGGCTGCTTAATTATCATTAAACCCTAAACCTTAAACGCTAAACCCTAAACCCTAAACTATGAAAACGCGTATCCCGCCAAGAACTACCCTCATGATATGGCTCCCCATCCTTGGTATTATTGCCTTCGGTTGTTCGAAAAAAGACAGGACCCCAACACCCAATTTGTCGGAATATATTGCCGGTTACCAGGAGCATAGCTCGGGTGAGTTGGTGGCAACGCTTTGGGTTAACGGAAGCCCGACCTTTCTTACCAATGGCGATTTTGAATCGACTGCGAATGATGTAGCCTTATCCAACAACGATATATATGTAGCCGGCGCCGAAAGAGATACGCCTTCACCATCGGACCCTACTGAACTGAACCAAAGAGCTGTGTACTGGAAAAATGGAACGCAAATGGAACTGACAGATGGCAGCACGAATGCCGAAGCCGTCGGCATCGCCGTTAGCGGTATGGATGTATATGTGGCCGGCTCGGAATACAATGCAACCAATTTGCGGTTCAATGCCCGGCTATGGAAAAACGGTGTGGAAGTCACATTGAATAATGGCAGCAACTGGTCGAGGGCCAACGATGTGGTGGTGAATGGAAACAATGTGTATGTGGCGGGCAATGAAATTATTGGCGGTACACCCACCGCCATTTTATGGGTAAACGGGACGGCACAACCGCTCAGTGTTCCGGGATCTTCAGGTAACGCGGAATGGATACTGCTGGATGGAAGCGATGTATATGTTTTCGGAGCCTATTCCAATGCGGGTGTCACCAATGCCTGTTACTGGAAAAATGGCGAATTCAATACCATTGCCTTTTTGGCCGGCGGGAGCAGCTATTTTGCCAATGATGGTTTGTTGAAATCAGGCAACCTGCATTTGGTGGGTTTTGGCTTTGAAGCCTCAACTGGCAAAGCCATTTACTGGAATAATGGAACCGCCACCAAACTGGGTGAAACCTCGTCGAGTGCACAAAGCATTGTTGACAAAAACAATGTGCTCACCATAGTGGGCAGCATAGGCGAATATCCGGCGAAATGGGAAAACCAGAATCTTGCCTTTACCGGAACCACCAGGGGCATGTTCAATAAAATTATCTACCAATAGCAGTCAATTACGCAGGCTGTAGTTTTCCTTTTCCTGTCCAGGCAGGAAATTGCATGCTTTTTCCGGGCGTAATGTGCCCATCAAGCGTTTAGCCGAAAACCACATACACACTGGCCCGGCGCCTGGAAAATGCCGGCTTTGTGCTGCCTCATCTGGAAAAATCAGTAAATTAGTTGCGCTTTGTCCGCCCGGACAAAGCAGGGCCTGGCCATAGTAGTGCCGGGCAAACTGAACAGAGTGTATCTCCAAACTTCGCCGATGCATGGCCTTGGCCCACGCGGCTATCCCTTCCCCTTTGTAACTACTATTTCTTGTGAAGGCTCGAAAAAGTATTTTCTAATCATTAAAACAACGATTATGGAAAATAACACAAGAAGGTTAGCCTTACAGCAGATGCTGCTATTTACAGTGGGTAGCAGCTTCTTTTTGGGAAGTTGTAAAACGACCAGCACAAAGAGTACGGCAGCCATATCGCATAAGCCGTTGAAGCCCGTGCATGTGGCGGCTGGCACCATCTCTAAAGCTGCCGATGGGGTATCTGCCGGCTTCCCTAAAATAAGGAGCGAGCACACCAATGGTCAGTTCTGTTGCCAGGAAATAGCCCTGCAACCCAAGCAAGCGGGACCACCGCCCCATCTGCACAAAGAACTCGACGAAATTGCCTATGTGCTGGAAGGTACCGTGCATGTTTTGGTAGGCGACACCGTAACGGAGCTTCATGCAGGCGATTATCATCTTAGGCCGCACGGTATTGTACATACTTTTTGGAACTCAGGCGATGTACCTGCACGGTTTATTGACATGTATCCTAATCAGGATTTCATAAGCTTTTTTGAAGAGTTTGTTCGTATAGAGAACAGGCTCCAAAAAAAAGGACTTACCATGCAATCTCCCGAAGCGCTGGAGTTGACCGAGGCAGTGTTAGAAAAGTTTGGCGCCGTGATGTTCTATGATCAGTTTCCACCCATATTGGAAAAGTATGGGTTGAAAACCTGATAACGAATAGAGGGCAAAGAACGATCGCAGATACATAGTGGCATTAGGCCTGTGTATAACCGTTACATTGCTGAGTTATTGAATAAATCTATGAAGGATTTTGTGGCTGAAATGAATAATGTAAGTTTGATTTTGACCAATTCCTTAATGTGTGGAATGGATAACGCATAGGATTTTTGTATTGAAAAGATTATGACTAACGAAGTAATAACTCAATTGCTGGAAGAGGAATTCAAGAGCCCGACTCTTGCCGTAACTAAGCAGTATCTTGAAGTACATAGGCCGGTTTATATAAACGGCGAGTTAAGTATAAGTCGCATTGACCGTGAAAGGAAGGATGGGATAGTGGTAGCCTACTTACCAGTGGAAAGTGAATCTTTTAATTTCGCTGTTTATATTGACAGCCAGGCTGGGAAGATTGTCGGCTTTGGGACCGAGGGAAATCATCGCGTATATTTTTCTGCTACTTCCGATGTCCACACCGCCGCCGATTTGAGGGCGATGACTCATTTGTCATTCATGGAATTCTGGAATAAAGGCGATCTTAATAAGGCTGGTTCGGCCAGGAATAAGTATAGCCATATTAAAATAGTACCGAATCCGGAGCCTGACGATTTCGAAGATAAGCTTATTAAACTGCTTGATTACCTGGAGCAGGACAAAGAGGGAATTAAGGAGTTAGTTGAAAAGGCGAATGGGTATATCCAGGTAGCTATGCACTTACATAACGCAAACGGTATGATAGGCGGGGCTAATCTTAGCGCGGACTGCATCAGAAGAATGAGTAACTTAGGTCTGGCTATTGACTTTGACCTATATGTTGCCGGGAACAGCTTTAAAGAATGAACTATCTCCGAATGGAAGATTCCAGATCAGGCAGGATAGTTTCAGGTCTTGATCTTTGGTTCAGTTGTGGTTGTATTTGATTCTATTTTTGATAAAGTGAGGATATTATTGAATTTATTGAAGGCAGTATTCGTCGTATTATGCCTATTGTTGCTGAGCACATCCTGCCAGACCCGTTCCAGTTCTGAGCCAGGCGGCAATAGCGAAATGCAGGCTTCAGACGGTTTGGGTAAGGGGGAGGAGCGCCCATCCCGTTCCGGTTTTGGTGTAATTCACGAAACAGAAAATCTTCGTGTATATGGCGATACAACGGTGGATCAATCCAGGATTTCGTATGGTAGCCTGAAGTTTGAACCCTATCTCAGATTTAGTGATTTTCGGGTCAACACAATCGAGCACCAGAAATATGCCGATCTTGATTTGACATCGAACAAGTATGCCAGCATGTACCGTACACGATTGAAGCAGGGCTATAGTGCTGATACCGCCAATTTTGCCGGGCATTATTCGCTGGTATATTGGGGTTGCGGTTCGGGTTGTAAGCTGGCTGTAATCATTGACCGGAAGACGAGAAAAATTTATGATGCAGCTGAGTCTTCAAGGGGCTATAAATTTCGGGTGGATAGTCGCATGTTGATCGTGAACCCGCCCGACTCAACGGGTTTTTATGATGATTGCCCTTACTGCAAACCGATCATTTATGTTTTCCACGAGCGGACCCGAAAGTTTGAGGAAATAGAGCCTGAATAATGATATCTCTAGGTGATTTCATTATTTAGCTATTGTTTTGAAGTGATATTAATAAATGATTGATTGATCCATTTCTTTTAGCCCTTATTTTTTATCTGACATACAAAAGTTTGAAACTTTCCTCATTAAATAGATCATATGGCTGACTTTAACACCAATCAACCCAACCATACTTGGGTAATTGAAAACAAAATCAACTATTGGAAGAATTCCTATTGGCATAATATTGAGATAAAAGTATTTGGACAAGGAAGAGAGGCAGAGTATAAGTGTACTTTAACCTTTCAAAAGGAGAAAATAAACGAAGAGGAGTATTGGTTAAGCTTAGGTAAGAAAGTTGCTGAGCTGATGGAAAATATTGAGTTAGCCAGGAGGTTGGAAACCGTAAAGAAATAGTATGTCGATAATTTTGTGTTTCATTGGGTTAGAAGGATGTTATCGGCATAAACGGGATTTTTATTATTTTTGACGACATGCCATTGTTCCTGATAAAACGATTCCTGTGCACATGCCTACCCAAAATTTCATAACGGTCGACAGCGTGTTGAAGCTGGACAGCAAATGGCTGTCTATCCAAAAGATCAGAAAGGATTCGGATCAATCCTATTGGCTGCATTCTTTTTTGCTGCTGGCGCTGTTTATTGCTTTTCAGGTTCACCGCACCCTGAATGGGGAATATGTTGCCTGGATCATCATTGTGCCGGCCCTGATATGGATTTTTCCACACCTTGAAAGAATTGATAAATGGCTTTTTGTGTATAAATGGGGCTCTCATATTCGGCTGCAGGATATCCGTGAAATCAGGCCAATGCCAGTGGAGAATGAATGGGAGCGGCCGGTATTGCTGCTGATGAAAAACGGGCGGCAAAAGAAGCTGGTTTTTCGGACGGCCGAAAACCAATATGAGGCTTTTGTGCAGGCGCTGGAGAGCGAGTTGGGTGCGGCGCTGCTCGCTTCGGGCACTGTGTGAACAGGTAGTCAACAATACTACGCTATATGAGATGGGTATGTGGTCTGCTATTTTGCCTCCTGCTGGGGCAGGCAAATAGCCAGGACAGAAAAATTTCCGGATGGCTGCAGGGCCAGGTTAGCCGGACCCTCTATGATCATACTTTGGGGAATAATCCCTGGGGCCTGGGTCTGGGTTTTCAGGCATTCTGGCCTGAAGGATCAAAGTGGCGGCTAACAATGGATTTTACTGCAGATTTCTATCCCGGTGGTGATAAGGTTTTGCGTTTAAACCCCGACGAATCACCCCGGCGGGAACTTGGTGCGGTAGCCAACCTCTTTGCGGGCCCTTCCTATCATCCCAATGAGCGGATCTTTATGTCTCTGGTTGCCGGCGAAAGCATCATTCATAACCAGACCTATTTCGGAATAAAACCTTCTTTCGGGTATTATTTTTCGGATAAGCAAAACTGCATGGGCAAAATTTCTTTTGTCAATATTTTCGATCGCGGAACCGACCGCCGGGAAGATTTCGGATCGGTGACGGTGTCGGTTGGGTGGCGGCTGTTTTAGAAAGAACACCCTACAGGTTTTTAAAACCACACCTTGCAGGTTTTGAAAAACCTGCAAGGTGTATTTCAAAACCTGCAAGCATTATGGACTACATAAAAGGGGTTGTAAGTTTAGGCCACGGGGTTAAGAAGTTATTTATTTTCAGGGATTTGTATAATGCAAATGGACTACCTGAATAGCGAATTTCCCAAATTGGGAACTTTTTATTAATTTTGTCAATGATTACCTGTGAGAGTGATAGCCAAGAAGACACTTAGAGATTTCTGGATCAAACATCCGGATTGTGAGCAACAACTCAAGGCATGGTTTGGAGAAGCTGAAGAAGCAAACTGGAAAGGGCCAGCGGATATAAAACGTGAGTACCCCAGCGCATCCATTCTCGCGGATAATCGCGTAGTCTTTAACATCAAAGGGAATAAGTATCGACTGATTGTCAAATTAAATTATGCATACGGTATGGTGTGGATTCGGTTTATAGGAACGCATTCCCAATATGACAAAATTGATGCGAGCAACATATAATTGGAAGAAAAATGACTATCAAACCCATAAAAACTAAAAAGGATTATCAGGCAGCCATGAAGAGGTTGGAACTGATATTTGATGCCAAATCGGGGACCCCCGAAGGTGATGAGTTGGAGTTATTGGGTATATTAATTGATTTATACGAAAAGCAGCATCATCCTATTGGGCATGCTGACCCTATTGAAGCCATTAAATTCAGAATGGAACAATTGGGCTATAATCAAAATGACCTGGCAAAGTTGATAGGATTAAAGAGCAGGGCCAGTGAAATCTTGAGCAGAAAGCGCAAACTGACCCTTGACATGATACGTCAGGTGCATCGGGGTCTTGGAATACCTACCGACGTTTTAATTCAGAGTTATTAAGTGTTCATTCTCTTGAGTAGGCCTATTCGATTGATCCTCCCGATCGAAAATGAACCGACTCCCTCCGGATTTGTTATCGCTGGCAATGAATACTTCATTCGTTCAGACAATCCGCAATGATTTTCTTTCCGCAATAAGCTTTTTGATCTTATTGCTGACCAGTCCATCACTCATGGCCCAGAACAGGGGTGGCATCACCGGCTCGGTGCTGGATGCTAATACCCGGCGGCCGGTGGTGGGCGCTACTATCACGGTCACCGAAGCGCAGCGCTCGGCCCTCAGCGATTCCATGGGCCGCTATCGCCTGGCGGGGCTGGAGCCCGGGGCCTATACCGTGCAGGTGAGCTCGGTGGGTTATGAAGCCGAATTTCGTTTCAATATTCCCATCAGCAGTGGCAATGATAATGAGCTGAACTTTGAATTGCGCGTGGCGGTAACCAGCCTGGGCGATGTTACCGTGCGGGCCAGTCGCCGCAATGCGCGGGCGGCCACACTGGAAACACCGCTCAGCGTACAAAAACTAACGACCGAAGAAATCAAGACCAATCCCGGGGGCAATTTTGATATCAGCCGGGTGGTGAATTCCCTACCCGGCGTGGCGGGCTCCAGTGGCAGCATCGGCGGATTCCGCAACGATATCCTGATCCGTGGCGGTGGGCCGGGCGAAAACGTGTTTTACCTCGATGGTATTGAAGTGCCGGTGATCAACCATTTTGCCACCCAGGGTTCGGGGGGCGGACCCACGGGGATCCTCAATGTGTCCTTTATAGAAGAAGTGAAGCTGAACAGCAGCGCCTTTGATGCTAAATACGACAATGCCCTCTCCAGCGTATTTGAATTTCGGCAGAAGACGGGTAACCCGAACCGCACCCAGGGCAATATCCGGCTGAGTGGTACCGAGCTGGCCGCCACCTTCGAAGGCCCCCTGAGCAAGAAGAACAATATCACCTACCTGGCCAGCGCGCGCAGAAGCTACCTGCAGTTGTTGTTCTCGGCATTAGACCTGCCCATTCGTCCCAATTACTGGGACTTTCAATACAAGGTCACCTATCGGCCCGACGAAAAATCGACCCTTAGCTTCCTGGGCGTCGCCGCCCTTGATGAGTTCGCACTCGGTGATATTCGCGAACCCGACCAGGAAAAACTCTATACCCTGAACCAGGTGCCGGTGATCAACCAGTGGAGCTATACATTTGGAGTGAGCTATCGCCGTTCGATAAAAGATGGTTATTATCAACTCGCCCTGAGCCGCAATGCGCTGGATAATGAAAATGAGAAATACGATTTTAATGATGCATCATCAGAAGACAATCTGCGTTTGCGCTCCAATGCGCGTGAAACCGAGAATAAGCTGCGCTGGGAAGTAAATAGAAATAAGAATGGCTGGAAGATCAGCTATGGTGGCGTGGCGCAATACCTGCAATACAATACCGACAATAATATTCGCGTGCGGGCGGCGGTGGGTTCGCAACCGGAGCAGCGTTATCTGTTTCGTTCCGATATTGATTTCTGGCGATTTGGCTTGTTTGTGCAAAGTGGCAAAACCGTATTCAACGACCGGCTGGGCATCAGTCTGGGCCTTCGTTCGGATGTGAACAGTTTTACCGACGATGGCATGAACCCCGCGCGTGCATTTTCGCCCAGGCTGAGTTTGCGCTATGCACTCAATTCGCAATGGAGCCTGAATGCGACAACAGGACGATACGCACGGATAGCTCCCTATACCATTCTCGGCTTCAGGGATAATAACGGGGCATTGGTCAATAAGAACAATAATTATATCACAAACTGGCACTATGTGGCCGGTGTGGAATATTTGCCGAAGGCGAGTACACGATTTACGCTGGAAGCATTTTACAAAAAATACAATGATGTGCCCGTAACCCTTCGCGATGGCATCAGCATCAATAATCTCGGTGCCAATTTCGGATCGGTGGGTAATGAGCCCGTTGCGTCCACCGGCAGGGGAGAGAGCTATGGGATCGAGTTCTTCGCGCAGCAAAAACTGACCAACCGATTTTCTGGATTCTTTAGTTACACTTTTTTCTATAGCCGTTTCAGCAATGCCGATGGAAGGCTGGCCCCCAGTGCCTGGGATAATCGCCACCTGGTGAGTGTAACGGCGGGTTATAAGCTGGGGAGAAACTGGGAGCTGGGCATCAAGTACCGCTACCAGGGCGGCGCACCCTTCACGCCATTTGATCTGGACGCCAGCCGCCTTAACTTTCTAACGCAGGGGCAGGGTATCCTGGATTACACGCGTTTCAACAGCCAGCGCCTCGATGCTTTTTCGCAGGGCGATATCCGTATCGACAAAAAATGGAACCTGAAGCGGGTAACCATTGATGTTTATCTCGACATCAGCAATTTCTGGCTGGCCCGCTCGGTGGCGGCGCCTGATTATACCTTTGAGCGCGATCTCCAAACCAATGCGTTCATTACTACGGATGGGCAACCCGTTCGTGCCGATGGCAGCAATGCTATTCCCCTGATTCTAAAAAATGATGACCCGGTAGTGTTGCCGACGATTGGATTTGTGATTGAATTTTGATAGGTCTTAAGTAATAGGTTTGGTTTAAGGTTTAAAGTTTAAGGTTTAAGGTTGGTTGAGAGGCGCGTGAGGCGTGAGACGTGAATCGTGAGGCGTGAATCGTGAGACGTGAGGCGTGAATCGTGAGTTGTAAGTTGGGAGTAGGTAGTAGGGGAGAAAGTTTGAAGCAAAAAAAACCGGGTAATCCCCTCCCGCCGCGGCGGGAGGGCGTGTGAATGTTTGCGTATCGTGAAGCGTGAACCGTGAATCGTGAGTGGTGAATCGTGAGTATCGATAAATCTGCGCAAATCTGCGGAAAAATCTGCGCAAATCTGCGGGAACCTTTGGTGCTTTGAAGATGTTGGCGGTGCAGCAGTCTTTTCCCGCAGATCCCGCAGATGAATGCGCAGATTCTCGCAGATGATATGAACTCGTGAGACGTGAATCGTGAAGCGTGAGTGGTAAGTTGGGAGTAGGTAGTAGGTAGTAGGGGAGAAAGTTTGAAGTATGCACTGAAAAAATCTGCGATGATCTGCGGAAAAATCTGCGCAAATCTGCGGGAACCTTTGGCGCTTTGAAGATGTTGGCGGTGCAGCAGTCTTTTCCCGCAGATCCCGCAGATGAATGCGCAGATTCTCGCAGATGAACGCAGATACTGTCGCAAGATATCCTTTGCGTTCGTAGCGACTTCTTTGCGCCTGCCCCGCCAGGGCGGGGCAGGTTGCGGTAAAAGTGCTTATTCCGAGTGATTTTCGCGAGCCGTGATCGTTACCTATAGAAACAACATGGAGAAAACGCATTGTCATCTTCAACAACACGGCATTAACGGATCCGGAAATAATCAAAATCCGCATAGCCTCCAGCTTCCTTGCTACTAACACAAAATAATCCATACCGATAGCCCATGAAGTGGGGTAATGTGTACGACATCTTCATTTCCTTACAAATTTCAATCCAGGTCTTTTCATCGAGACTGTAATAAAACCGGGCCCGATCTTTTCTTTCTGTAAAATCGCAATCGATCCGGAAATAAATTCGTTCCTGTGTGAGCGGAATAGCGGCCATCTCTTCCGCTTCACCCGTTTCGGCCTGCACCAGCACGATCCTTTTCAAGTCCTTATCTTTTCGCACGGCCAGTACAGCATAATTTTTCTGCAAAAGGCAAAGCCCTGCCCAATCGCCCTCTTTGAGCCCTTTGGTTTCGAGCGCTATGCTGCCGCTGCATTGCGGACCAAAGGTTCTTTGCGTGAGCATATTCCGGCTTTGCAGAATAGAACTGTCCACCCTGCCGGTGCGCAAGCGCAGGTAGCCCTTGCGATCCGAAAGGGACCAGTACCGATTGTCAGGATTATGATTCCACTGCCAAAAAAGCGGGAGCGGCTTTTCACCGCGCTTCCGGTCAAAGGCATCGGAACCCACGAAAGTCGGTATTCCTGCTTTTGCAGGTGGGAGATCCAACAGCTCGGGCACTTTACCTTCCACACCCAATACCGGCCATTCATCTTCCCATGTTACGGGCACCAGGTAAGGTATTCGGCCTACGGCGCCATAGTCGCGAAACAGGTAAGCCCAGTAGCGGCCATCAGTATCACTCACTAATCCACCTTGCGCCACCCCCTTGTCTTGCAAAGGAACACGCCCTTCCCAGGGCCCCTCCAGTGAGCGCGCCCGATGAATAACAACGGTGCGCATACCGCCGCGGGGCCAGGTGATATGAAAAAGATAGTACCAGCCGTTGATCCGAAATAGCTGCGAACCTTCGGCCTGCAATCCGATATTATTTCCGGCGGGTGCGCTGGCATTTTTTATCAGCACTCTTTCCGTTCCGGGTTTTATGCCCGAAAGATCATCTTTCATCTCCATGATCTTTATTTCACCTGCGCCGTAAACCATCCAGGTCTTTCCATCTTCATCAAAGAAAAGACTGTGATCATGATAAGAGGGGCGAAACTGGATCCGCTTCCAGGGGCCATTCTCGAAATCTTTTGAGGTGAAAATATGGGTCATGCCGGTAGTGGCGGAGAAAGTGCTCACGTAATAGATCCCATTGTGATAACGCAGACTGCTGGCCCAGGAACCTCTGCCATAAGCATTTTTTCCATTTTCCAGGTTCAGGGCTTCGTTGTCGGCCAGGGTATCGTAGGCATAACCCACCAGTTGCCAGTTCACCAGGTCGGTTGATTTCAGCAAGGGAACACCCGGACTCATGTGCATGCTGGTGGTACTCATATAATAGTTGCTGCCAACCCTTATCATGGATGCGTCGGGGAAATCGGCGTAAATAATGGGGTTGCGGGCAGGCAGGCTATCGGCAGGTAACAACTCAATGCGTTCGCCGGCCTTTGTGGGAATATCGTAAACCCAGGTGGGGGCAAAGGGAAGCGACAAGGCTTTGCTATCCTGATTGATTAATGGCGCCTTTATACTGTCCACAGAATAGAAAGGATTGGGGTTTTCGCCGGTTGCTGTTAACAACAATTCCTTATTCTTTGTTTGCATGGGTTGCGGTACGCGCAGGCGCAGATTACCACCCAACTTCGCTTGAATGACTATTTTGGAAATCCGTCCATTTTTCCAGCTCAATTCTTTCAGTTCAAATCCGCCCCGGGCCAGCAGTCCTGATACGGAGCCTTCCGTTTTCCATTCATCGGGTAATGCAGGCAACAAGTGAAGGACGCCATCATGGCTTTGCAGCAGCATTTCGGCGATGCCCGCCGTGCAACCAAAATTGCCATCGATCTGAAAAGGAGGATGCGCATCGAAAAGGTTGTTGTAAGTGCCACCGCCGCCGGCATTGGTGCCCGCCGGAGTCAATTGATCCTTTATAAGTTTCAGCGCATGATTGCCATCGAGCAACCTCGCCCAGCAATTTACCTTCCAGCCCATGCTCCAGCCGGTGGAAATATCCGTTCGATAGATCAGCGACTGCCGGGCGGCAGCGGCAAGGGCAGGACTGCGATAGGGTGAAATCTGGTTGGAAGGGAAAAGGCCATAGAGATGCGATATATGCCGGTGTTGATCGTTGGGGTCGTCCAAATCCTTCAACCATTCCTGCAATTGTCCATGGCGGCCCACCTGCATGGGCGGAAGTTGATTCCGGGTTCTAATTAATGTATCGATGAGGTTCTTATCCAATTGCAGTAGGGTTGCGGCGCGAATCGTGCTGTTGAAAAGATCAAACAGAATCTGATTGGTCATGGTAGTCCCGCTTTCAATAGAAGCCGATGGGTGGGCAGCGGGTGCATTCTCCGGCGACATGTCGGGCGAAACAACCAGCCAGTTTGTAGCCGGATCCCTTACCAGGAAGTCGATATAGAATAGCGAGGCGGAGCGGAGGATGGGATAGATTTCTTCCAGGAATTTTTTATCGCCACCATACAAATAATGTTCCCAAAGGTGCTGGCTGAGCCAGGCACCGCCCTGTGTCCAGGCTCCCCAATAAGCGCCATCCACGGCGCCGGTCATACGCCAGATATCTGTGTTATGGTGCGCGACCCAACCACGCGATTTATACATCCTGCGGGCCGTGCGCTGGCCGGTGATGGCCAGTTCTTTTACCATGCGAAAAAGGGGCTCATGCAATTCTGAAAGATTGGTGCGCTCTGCGGGCCAGTAGTTCATTTGCGCGTTGATGTTGATTGTGTACTTGCTATCCCATGGTGGATAGAGTTTATTGTTCCAGATCCCCTGCAGGTTGGCGGTTTGTGAACCCGGCTGAGAAGCGGAAATAAGCAGGTAGCGACCAAATTGAAAATAGAGTGCAGCAAATGCAGGGTCATGCGCAGTGGCGAATTGCTTCAATCTTTCATCCGTAGGCAAATGATCCTGGGCACTCATACCCAGATCCAGTGTCACTCGGTTGAAATAGTATTGATATGCCTGGATATGCCGCTCTCTTAATTGCTGATAAGTATAAGAACCAGCCTGCTGCAGGACTTGTGAAGCGCGGGCATCGGGATCGGCCAGGAGTTCATTGTACCGTGCAAAATTGCTGGCAATGGCTACATATATGGTAACCGTGTCTGCCCCCTTTACCATCAGGCTACTATCGTTGCCGGAATGTATTCCTTTTGCCGACTCCATTCTCACCAGGCCGGTATAGCGGATTTTGCCTGGGATGGATTCATGATCCATACCCTTTCCCCGAAAGCGCAAGAGGCTTTGCGAGGTTTGTTTATTCTCTATGGGCCCAGGGTTGCTATAACCCAACCGGACCTGGATGCTCCCCGCTTTGCTGGAATAGAGGCGCATCACTATAATGCCATCAGCGAGCGATGCGAAACATTCACGGGTATATGGTATGCCCTTGTAGTGATACCGGGTGGTAGTTATCGCTTTTTCCAGATCCAGTTCGCGATAGTAGTCCGTGAAATCATTGGAAGGGTGAAGATCAAGTTGCAGTTCACCGGCAGGTTGAAAAAATTGTCCATGCGAATTTTTGCTGATGATGACCCGATTGGCCAATGCCTGGGCTTCTTCGAACCGTCCCGCATTTAGCAGTTCCCGAACTTGCCCTATTGAATCAGCCGCCAGCGGATTATCATTGTGGTAGGGGCTGCCACTCCAGATGGTATGTTCATTTAAGGGAATGATTTCTTTCTGTACATTACCATAAACCATGGCGCCCAGGCGGCCATTGCCGATGGGCAGGGCATTTTCCCAAATGGCTCCGGCAGGCTGGCGATACCAGAGGCGAAGGCCTCCGGCATCCTGCGCATGAAGGGAGCCGGCAGCGATAATATTGAACAACAATCCGATAGAAATGCACCATGTTGCAACATTAATCTGCAATCGGTTGCACGCATGATTAACTCCTTGAGCCATTTTCATTCCTGTTTTCTGAGCAAATTGGTATCTGTGTTTAGCAGCCAGGCAGTCTGGTAGCGGGTCGGCCATTCAGTAGCTGATCATTTTTCAACATGTTTCCATCCAGCAACAGCCCGGCCCATGGCCGCCCGCAGGTAAATTATTATTAAATGTTGGAATGACAATATTATTGGTATAGCTTATTTTTCTCCAAGTATGGACATGCAGTTTGGTCTGTTATCATAGCGAAAGTCCAGCCACCAATATTGCGGCCGTCAGGCCCCAGCGGAAAGCTACCTCCATCAGCCAGTCCAAACCAGGCCCGGCGTTAGCCGGCACCCGGCTCCGCAACCACCCCACGAATCGCCGGCCACGGCGATTTTCTATTTTTTGAAAAAAAATAATGCAATCGGTTGCAGGAATTCAAAAAAAGTCTATATTCGTTTTGCGATTGAAGCAATTCATCGCCCAACGATTGCTATAGTTTTAAGAACTGCCACTGCTATATGAAAAGAAAAAGCATATACGGCAATGTGGCTGCACTGTTCTGCCTTCTCCCTGCTGGCAGGGCTTATCCTCCTGCTTCTTCCTTTCCACGCAGTATTTCATTGATTTTTTTCTGGCTGATTTGTATGGACCGATATGGTTAAGATGTTGTATGCAGCAACAATCGAATGCATCAATCTTTACTTCCTTTATAAAACTGTGTTATCAACCAATTAATTGCCAAAATGAGAATTATGAAAAAAACTGCCAACCTGCTTAAACCACAACTGCTGGTGTTTTGGGCGGTGCTGCTCTGCCAGCTCCTCCTGTCCCTGCCGGCACAGGCCCAGGACGGAACGGTCCGGGGACGCGTGACCAACGAGTCGGGCCAGCCCCTTGTGGGAGCATCCGTTCTGGTGAAAGGAACCAGTACGGGTACCACTACCGACGAAAACGGAAACTTCTCTATTGCCGCTGCCGGCAATGCCACCCTGGTGATCTCCGCGGTAGATTACACTTCTCAGGAGCTGCGGGTGAACAATCGCAGCAATTTTTCTATTCAATTGGAATCATCAGACATTAATTTGAGCGAAGTGGTGGTGATCGGTTATGGTACGCAACGTAAGAAAGACGTTACGGGTTCTACCATTTCTGTGAAAGGTGAAACCCTCAACGAGATTAAGGCCCCCAATATATTTAACCAGTTGCAGGGTCGCGCACCCGGCGTGGATATTGTGAGCAACAGCTCGCAAATTGGTGCGGGTGGTGAAATCCGGATCCGGGGTAACCGTTCCATTTCCGGCAACAACAATCCATTGATCGTGGTAGATGGAATGGTGTACGGTGGTAGTATCAATGATATCAGCCCCGAGAATATTAATACGGTCGACATCCTGAAAGACGCTTCGGCCACGGCCATCTACGGTTCCCGTGGTTCCAACGGTGTTATCATCATTACCACCAAACGTGGTGTAGCTGGCAAAGCTGTTACTTCGTACGACGGCTATGCCGGTATGGTAAAGGCACTTGATAAATGGAGAGTCTTCAATGGCCAGGAATATGCGCAGTTTAAGGAAGCTGCCCGCCAGGGACAACCGGGTTATCAGACTAACCCTAATATTACCAGTCCTTATGCGCTGACACCCGACGAAATCGCCAACCTGGCCGAGGGCGTTAGCACCGACTGGCAGGATCTGCTGCTGACTACCGGCATCCGCACAGGCCATGATCTGGGTGTAAGAGGTGGTACAGACCGCACACAATATTATTTCGGAGTGGGTTATTTCCGGGAAACTGGTATTGTACCCGATCAGAAATTTGATCGTTTCTCTTTCAATGTGAATATTGATCACAAACTGTCGGAGCGGATCAAGGTTGGATTTACCAGCTTCAACGCGTTGTCTTATCAAAATCGTCTCGGTACGAATGCTTATGGAACAGGTTTGCGCCTGAGCCCGCTCTTTAAGGCTTATAATGATGACGGCACGCTGAACTTTAATCCCTCCGTGCAGCAGGGTGTTGATAACAACATCATCAACCCGCTTACTTCCATCGGCAACAACGACCGGATTAAGGCGCAGGTTCGTCGCTATCAGTTCCAGCATAATTTTTATGGAGAACTGGGTATCACTAAAGACCTGAAGTTCCGTAGTACCTTCGGATTTGGCTGGTCGCAAACACTGAACAGCAACTATACGGGTCCCAATACGGTATTCAACCCCAATACCAACACTTCCTTCAGTAATGTAAGTCAGTCGAATGCGGAAGGATGGCAGTACACTATCAACAACTCGCTCGAGTACAATAAAACATTTGGAGGCCGCCACCGCATACAGGCGCTGGCCTTGCAGGAGATTCAGAAAAACCAGTTCCGCTCACAGGGCTTTACTGGTCAGGGTGTGCCCGCCGATTATATTCAGGATTACAACTTCCAGTTGCTGAATACATTGAATCCACAGGCAGGTAACTATAGTGAATCGGGTATCATAGGTTATATGGCCCGTGCACTTTATTCACTGGATGATAAATACCTGTTGACGGCTACCGTACGTACGGATGGTGCTTCGGTTCTCGCCAAAGGCAATCAGTGGGTAACTTATCCTGCCGTATCGGTGGGTTGGAATATCCACCGTGAGCGCTTCATGGAGAATGTGAATTTCATCAATAGCCTGAAACTGCGTGGTGGTTGGGGTATCAGTTCCAACGCCGGTATCGGACCTTATACCACCTTGGGTAGTTTAACAGCCGGATTCTACAATTTTGGTCCGGGTTCCACACCGCTGGTGAACTATGTAAATGGATTCACCATCAATACCATTCCCAACCCTAATCTTACCTGGGAAAAGACCAGTGGTTTGAACGTAGGTATTGATTTCAGCATATTGAATAATCGCCTCTCGGGTAGCATTGATTATTACAGCACCCGCACAAATGATATCCTGTTGAGCAAGAGCCTGCCGCGCAGCCAGGGCGCCAACTCCATTCTTACCAATATTGGCAAGACCAAATCATACGGTATGGAGTTTAGCCTGAGTAGCGAGAATATTCGCAGCGCCACCGCAGATGGATTTAGCTGGAGCACCGATTTCAATGCCTTCTTTAACCGCGAAGAGATTGTGGCCCTGCAGCAGGGTTTGCAACAGGACCTGGGTAATGGTTGGTTTGTAGGACATCCGATCACCGTTATCTATGATGTACGCAAAACCGGCATCTGGCAATTGAGTGAAGCGGCTGAAGCTGCTACATTTGGCGCGGAGCCCGGTGATATCAAGCTCGAAGACGTGAATAAGGATGGTACCATCGGTGCTGCTGACCGTCAGATCATCGGCAATTTCCAGCCCGACCTGGTGGCAGGTTTAACCAACCGCTTTGCGTATAAGAATTTCGATTTGAACATTGTGATGTTTGGTCGCTTCGGTCAATCCGTGGTAGCCACTTATCTTTCCGCAGATGGAGGCGCTAATGGTTATCCCTTCTTCATGAACAGCCGGGTGAATCAGCATAAGATAGATTACTGGACACCGGATAATCCTACTAACGCTTTCCCGCAACCCGATGCGAGCCGCGATGGTCAGTTGTACACTTCTACATTGACCTATCGTGATGGTTCCTTCATCAAGATCCGCACTATCGACCTGGGTTATAATGTACCTGCGGGTTTCCTGAGCAAAGCGAAGATTCAATCGCTGCGCCTGTACTTCTCCGCGCAAAATCCTTTCATCCTTTGGTCACCACTGGTAAGGGATGGCCTGGGTATTGATCCCGAAGGTAATGGTGTGGGTAACGCGGTGAACTCATCTGCCGGTGGTTCATCGGTGCAAAACAACAGGGCCATCACTGTGAATATGGGTGTGCCGCCCACGCGTCAGTTTATTTTCGGTGTAAACCTGAAATTCTAATTTTAAAAAATTCGTTCATGAAAAATAAATTTGTAAAAACCGCAATGCTCCTGGCCGTACTCGCCGTATCGGTGTCAGGGTGCAAGAAAATTCTGGATGAGCAGCCCAGGGCGGGAATTGACCCCTCTTATTTCAGAACGCCGGAAGGTATACAGGGTGGTATTGCCGGTATTTATTCATCGCTTCGTGGCCATTGGGGTACGCAGATATTTACCCAGTTGTTCAACGTAGGTTCAGATGAATTTTTGCGCGGAGCTGCGGCTGATGTTCAACACTGGTTCAATTACAACAATCCGCAGATACGCACTACCACCAACGACTATGCTGGTTTTTGGAATAGTTTGTACATCAATATCAATACCGCCAATGGTGTATTGTTGTATGGTGCCGATGCGAATATGCCGGCGGCTACCAAGACCCAGGTATTGGCCCAGGCCAAGTTCCTGCGGGCATTCTGTTACTTTTACCTGGTAACTACCTTTGGTGATGTGCCGCTTCATGTTGAATTCAACACCGATGAAACGGCGGCCGATTCACGCGCCCCTATTGCCGATGTGTATGCGCAGATCATCACCGACCTCACTGAAGCGGCGGCTGATTTGCCGAACACGCCGGCCCCTTCAACGGGCAAACCTGCCACACGTTCTACCGCACTTTACCTGCTGGCCAAAACCCATCTCTGGAGAGGCTGGTCATCCGCCGCGCAGGGCAACGATTTTCAGCAGGCTTATACCATTGCCAAATCCATCATCGACAATAAGGCGCAATATGGTCTCGACCTGTTGCCGCATTTCCCGGATGTGTTTGTGGAAGGCAATGAGTACGGCCCTGAAGTGCTGATGGTAATCGATCATACAACGGATCAGAAATATGGCCAAAACTCTGCTCCCGGTTCCTTTGCTTCGGGTCCGCTGGAGAATAAATCGAATTTCTTCTTCCGTCCCAACTATCCTACGGTAAATGCCAACTATCCCGCCGGTGGTGGTGCCAACCTTTGCGTGAGGGATATCAATAACGGACGTCCTTTCCAACGTATTCGTCCCAATACCCGTTATGTGCTCGATGTGGCCTTCGCCAACCGGGCAACGGATTCCCGCTACGATGGCACTTTCCAGACAGTATGGTTGTCGAACACAACACCTATGTCATTAGTGGGTAGTCCCGGCGCTACTACGCCCCGCGGGCAGTTGATCAATGGTGTGGATACCGCTATTTGGATGGCCGACCGGCTGGTAACGGCTCAGGAACGTGCGAACTTCAAAGGCGTGATCTTTGAACCCGAGCACCTGGCGGGCGCAACGGTGCCTTATACAGCGAGTTTGTATCCCAACCTAAGAAAATATGATGATTCTACCCGTGGCGATATGAACGATTATTCTGATCGTCCCTTTATTCTTTATCGCTTTGCCGAAGTGTACCTGATTGCTGCGGAAGCCGCCATCAAAGGCGGTGCCAGTTTGCAGGATGCGGCGGATATGATCAATGTACTGCGGACAAGAGCGGCACGCAAGCAAGGCCAAACACCGGGCGAATATGCGGCAGCCGTGGCAGCGCAACAAGTTAGCGCCGGCGACATGACCATCGACTTCCTGCTCGATGAACGCAGCCGGGAAATGTTTGCAGAATATACCCGATGGTGGGACCTGGCCCGGACCCAGAAACTGGTGGAAAGGGTTCAGGCTTATAATCCGCAGGGTGCGGCTGGGGTGCAACCCTTTAATATGTTGCGACCCATTCCGCAACAGCAGATTGACCTGGTAACGGAAGGGCCTCCCTTCCCGCAGAATCCGGGTTATGAATAATGTTGTGTAGAGCAAGCAGTTGATATATTCCCAATTCCAAACCGGGGGTCAGGAAACTGGCCCTCGGTTTTGGCTAAATAGAAAGACGGTTTCCCCATGAAAAAATATTTACTACTATGCACCCTCACGCTGGCACTGGCCTGTAAAAACCAGGAGCCCCCCGCGAAAGAGCCGCTTGGCGCAGAGAACCGGGCATATCAGTGGGGAAAACTCATGCTGACAGCCACCGCCAACGATACGGAACTGTTTAAGCCAAGGCCTACCGTTAGCTCCCGCATGCTGGCGCTTATCTGGACAGCCATTTTTGATGCCTGGTCCCGTTATGATGATAAAGCAAGGCCACTGTATTTGAAAGATGTGGACCGTGTGCCGGAAAAAGAACGGAACCTTTCCAATAAAGAAATTGCGATCAGTTATGCGGCTTATCGTACCATGGCTCAATTCTTCTATTCCGATTCCATGCTCTTTCGGAACAAGATGATGGAATATGGCCTGAACCCTGATGATTTCAGCCTTGACCCGCAAAGTCCCGTTGGTATTGGCAATCGGGCGGCCGAAGCCGTGATGAATGCGCGCCGAAACGATGGCTCCAACCAGGACGGAAATCATCCCGGATCCAAGGGGCCCTATTCAGATTATACGGGTTATAAGCCCGCGAATGATCCGGATGTTTTAAACGACATTCGTCGCTGGCAGCCCAAATATTTTTCGGATGGCAAAGGAGGGCGATTTGCGCCACCCTGCCTAACCCCCCACTGGGGAAAGGTGAAGCCACTGCTGCTCGATTCATCGGATCAGTTTCGTTGTCAGCCACCACCCGCCATCGGTTCGCCGCAATTGGAGGCGGAAGTGCGCGAGGTAGTGGAGCTGCAGGCATCGCTCACGGACGAGCAAAAGGCGTTGGTGGAATTTATGCGCGATGGACCCCGATCGGTACAACAGGCCGGGCACTGGTTCATTTTTGCGCAGGATGTAAGTGTGCGCGACCAGCACACACTGGATGAAGATGTGAAAATGTACTTCGCGGTGGAAGCCGCGGCCATGGATGGCTTTATCGCCTGCTGGGATACCAAGATGCGCTATGATTTTGCGCGGCCTTATACCCTCGTGCACTATTATTTTAAGGATAAGACCATCAAAGGCTGGGCTGGTCCCGATAAAGGAATGGCAAGTTTTGCCGGGCAATACTGGCGTCCCTATTCACCGGATACTTTTCTTTGTCCACCTTTTCCCAGCTATATCTCCGGGCATAGCAGCATTAGTGGCGCCTGCGCGGAAATACTGCGATTGTTTACCGGCAGTGATGAGTTTGGACATGAAGTAAAACTAATTCCCGGTGCCATGACCGAGCCGGAAAGAGCCGGGAAAGAAGTGGTTTTGCGTTTTCCCAGTTTTACGGAAACAGCCAACATGGCTGGTATAAGCCGTGTGTTGGGTGGTTATCATATACAAAGCGAAAACACCGAAGGTCTGAAGCTCGGTCGCCAGGTTGCGGCAGCGGTATGGGAAAAATATCGCTATCTTATTGGGGAAAAGGATTAGTAAATCAAAATTGCTGCGCATGTTTAAAAGAATTGAATGGGCATCCATTTTCATTGGCACTGCCTTTATCCTCACAATAGCAACAACAGGCTGTGGTCAGCAAGAGAAGGAAGCCCTGACCAATCCGGTATTTCAGAAGCTTGATCCCGCAGTGAGTGGTATCGCTTTCGAAAACAGGGTTGATGAAAATTATACCCGAAATTATTTCGACACATTCGCTTATGTGTACAATGGCGCCGGAGTAGGTACGGCCGATTTCAACAACGACGGCCTGGTAGATATTTTCTTTGCAGGAAATGAAGCCGGCAATCGCCTTTATCTGAATAAGGGAAGCCTGAAGTTTGAAGATATAACAGAGCCGGCTGGGGTGCATGGCGGGAAGGGATGGAACAATGGTGTAACCGTGGTAGACATCAATGGAGATGGCTTAAACGACATTTATGTTACCCGTGGTGGTTTTCGCGATCCGGAAGCGGAACGAAGAAACCTGCTCTTTGTAAACCAGGGCAATCTCCGCTTCAAAGAAGAAGCGGCCGCTTATGGCCTGGATGATCCCGGTTATTCCATTCATGCCGTTTTCTTTGATATGGATAATGACAATGACCTGGATATGTACCTGACCAACCGTCCCGATAGTTTTTATCTGGGTCTCTCGCGCATGGTTTCCGGGAAAAGGAATCCTCCTGATGATTGTCGGGATAAACTTTTTCGTAACGACGGAAAGCGATTCACGGAGATTGGCCGACAGGCGGGCATCCGTCACAATTTCGGCTATGCCCTATCGGTGCTGGCTGCTGATCTGAACAATGATGGCTGGCAGGATATATTTGTCGGCAACGACTATGCGGATAATGACTATTTCTATATCAACCAGGGTGATGGCACATTCAGGGATGAGGTGAAGAAGATGACGAATCACCTTTCCTTGTTCTCCATGGGCGCCGATATCGCAGACCTGAATAATGACGGACTGGAAGATATTCTCGTGATGGAAATGCTTCCGGAAAATTATAAGCGCTCCAAGGTATCAATGCCCCGCATGGATGTGGAAGGTTTCTGGGCCATTGTGGATAGTGGCTTTCAACGACAGTATATGCACAATGCGCTACACCTGAACCAGGGCAATGGATTTTTTAGTGAAGTGTCGCAACTGGCCGGGGTAACGAAAACGGAATGGAGCTGGTCGACCCTCGCGAGTGATTTTGATAACGATGGACGGCGCGACATATTTGTGGCCAATGGTTATCGCCGCGACCTCTTCGACGGTGATATTGGGCTGAAACAGGACATGTATGTGCGTGCCAATATGCATAAGTACAGTTCGGCGGAGGAAATGTTTGAGAAAGGATTCAAGGAGTACATTGAGATATACGACCCCATCCGCACACGCAATTACCTGTTTAGGAATACGGGCGATTTGAAATTTGAAAATGTATCGGAGGCCTGGGGCTTTAAGGATAGCACATTCTCCAATGGTGCGGCCGTAGCCGATCTGGATAATGATGGCGATCTGGACCTGGTGATTAATAACCTGGATGGCCCGGCAGACCTTTATGAAAATATCAGCAAAAAAGAAAAGCATTATCTGCGACTGCGCTTAGAGGGTCCTGCTGGCAACCCCGATGGCATTGGCGCCAGGATCACCCTTTACCAGGATGGAAACCCGAGCCAGTTTTTTCAGCAGAAAATGGTGAGGGGATATTTATCCAGCAATGAGCCCATCGTGCATTTTGGTTTGGGAGATGCGACCTTAATTGACAGTCTCCTGCTGCAATGGCCCGATGGAAGATACCAGTTAATAAGCCAGGTAAAAGCAGATCAGGTATTGACAGTGAAATATGCAGAAGCCGCGCCAGGCCGTGATTTTCAACCAGGCTATCAGCCTATGCTGCAGGAGCAAACGAACAGCCTGTTGGCGCAGGCATTTCTGCATCGGGAAAATAAGTACAATGAATACGCCGACCAGGTTTTGTTGCCCCATGAGTTTAGTCGCAGCGGACCTTTCATTGCTACCGGCGATATCAATGGCGATGGTTTGCAGGACTATTTTGTAGGAGGAGCTAAGGGCCAGGCCGGCGCATTTTATCTGCAGGCCACTGAGAAATTTGAAAGAATAGAAAGTGAAGTACTGGAAGCCGATCGTAATTATGAAGATATGGGTTGCCAGTTTTTTGATGCCGATGGCGATGGCGATTTGGATTTGTACGTAGTGAGTGGCGGCAGCGAATACCCCGAAGGCTCATCGCAATACCAGGACCGGCTATATATTAATGATGGCAAAGCCGGATTCTCAAAATCCAGCCTACCTGTGATAATGAGTAGCGGCTCGGTAGTACTGCCTTTCGATTTTGATGGCGACGGGGACCTCGATATATTCAGAGGTGGTGAAGTGGTGGCGCATGCTTATCCTTATCCGCCATTAAGTTATTTATTGGTAAACGAAGGCGGAAAATTTGTGAACCAAACCCGCGAGCTGGCACCGGAGCTGGAAAAAATCGGCATGGTGAAGTCGGCATTATGGGCCGACCTGGATGGCGACAAAAAGGGGGAGTTGCTCCTGACCGGGGAATGGATGCCCCTGCAGGTATTTTCATTTTCTTCCGGAAAGGCGAGGGATATAACAGAAAAATTTGGACTGGGCAAAACCGAAGGCTGGTGGAACCGTGTTGTCGCCCACGATATTGATGGTGATGGCGATCTGGATCTTGTGGCAGGCAACCTCGGAGAGAACTATAAATTTCAGGCCAGCAGCAAAAAGCCTTTTGAAGTGTATGCGGGGGATATTGATGGCAATGGCAGCAATGACATTTTCCTTGCGAAGCATCTCAACGATAAGATGGTGCCTATCAGGGGTAGGGAATGTACTTCGCAGCAATGCCCCATGATCGCGCAGAAATTTCCCACCTATCTTTCATTTGCAGAAAGCGATCTGCAGGGAATACTGGGAAAGGAAACGCTGGAGAAGACCCTTCACCGGAAAGCACACCTGTTTTCAACCGTGGTCCTGGAAAATAAAAATGGGAAATTTGTGATACATACTTTACCCATGGATGCACAGCTATCCACCGTGAATGGAATTTTGGTACAGGATTTCGATGGCGATGGCATCACGGATCTTTTGCTGGCCGGTAATAAGTTTGATGTGGAAGTGGAGACTACCGCCGCAGATGCATCACCCGGTGTGTTCCTCAAGGGTAAAGGCGGTTTTTCTTTCAAGGCAATGAAACCCCTGCAAAGCGGCTTTTTTGTCCCCTATAATGTAAAGGACCTGAAAGCTGTTCCCATGACCAATGGCCAGGCTATTCTGGTCAGTTCCAACAACGATAGTCTACGCCTGTTTAAAACCTCAGTTACCCGATGACCCTGCCAATCCGTGGAAAATTGGGGTTGCTGCTGGCGACAATAATGTCAGGACTGTTTACCTGTTTATTTCTCGGTGGTTGTGGCAGCGGCACGGGTACCCATTCCCTCAACCGCCTGAAAGACGCGGCAAGCCCCTACCTGCAGGAGCATGCGGATAATCCGGTGGACTGGTATGAATGGGGCGAGGAAGCGCTGGAAAAAGCAAAGCAGGAGAATAAGCCCCTGCTCATCAGCATCGGTTATGCATCCTGCCACTGGTGTCATGTGATGGAACGGGAAAGCTTTATGGACACGGCCGTTGCAAGGCTGATGAATGAATCCTTTGTCTGCATTAAGGTAGATCGCGAAGAACGGCCCGATATTGATGATTTGTATATGCGCGCCTGTCGCCTGCTCAACAATGGCGAAGCCGGCTGGCCCCTGCAGGCATTTGCCATGCCCGATGGAAGTCCCTTCTTTGCCGGCACTTATTACTCCAATGAAAGTTGGAAAAACCTGTTGGGTCAAATCAGCAATGCCTACCGGAATCAATACAAAAAAGTGGAACTGCAGGCGCAGTCGATCCGCTTTGGAATGATCGATAATAACCAGTTTCTTCTTTCTAAGGATTCTCATAACAAGGGATCAAACGGGATTGTGCAGGCAAACCTGTTTGAAACCATGTTGAAAGCTATCGACAGTACGCACGGCGGCCTGAAAGGCAGGGAAAAATTTCCTACCCCGGCGGTTTGGGAGTATATGCTACAACAGCATTACTATTCTGGCAATGAACAGGCGCTCCGTGTTTCGCTTCAAACACTTGACCGTATGGCACTGGGTGGATTGTATGATAAATTGTCGGGTGGGTTTGCACGCTATAGCGCCGACAGCATCTGGAAAGTGCCGCATTTTGAAAAAATGCTTTATGACAATGCGCTGCTGATAAGTCTCTATGCACATGCTTATCAGCTAACCGGCGATGAATTTTACAAGTCTGTAATGGAGAATAGTATAGCCTTCGTGGAAAAAGAGCTGGCTGCTGAGCGTGGCGGATATTATAGTTCGCTGAATGCAGAAACCAGCGAAGGGGAAGGGTACTACCATTCCTGGAGCATGGCGGAACTGCGCTCCGTTCTCTCCAAAGATGAACTGGAATTGCTGAAGGAATATTATCAATTTACCGAGCAGGGTAACTGGCAGGATGGACGAAACATCCTCTATGCGCTTATGCGGCCGGAAAATTTTGCGCAGGCAAAGGGCATGGATGCCGGGAAGGTCAACAGTATGCTGAAAACTATCCAGTCAACTTTGCTTTCCCTGCAGGCAAATAGAGAGAAGCCCAGTGTGGACAATAAGATTATTACCTCCTGGAATGCGATGATGTTGATTGCCCTACTCGATGCATATGCGGCCACGGGACAGAAGGAATATTGGCAGCGAGCCAACCGACTCGCCAAATTTTTGGAAGAGGACCGGATGGAAGCCAATGGGCAGGTATTCCGGCTGAGACAAGGAGACGGCCGATCGACCCGGGGTTTTCTCGATGATTATGCCTGGCTCGGTAAGGCATATTCAAGACTTTACCAGTTGAGCTTTGATAAGAGCTGGCTGGATAAAGCACGCACTATTACCGACTATGTTCTGAAGAACTTTTCAGATAGCGCCAATGCCTTGTTCTATTTCGATAAAGAGAAGGATGCGGCGAACCTGATCAGTCAATATGTTGTGGAAGACAATATCATTCCGTCTCCCAACGCCTTAATGGCCGGGTTGCTGGCTGATATGGGATTGCTATTCGACCAGCAAGCCTACCTGCAAAGAAGTGAGAGCATGCTGAATGCGATGCAGGCTAAAATGATGCAGGCGCCTGCTTACTATGCGCATTGGTGCGCGCTGTATAGCCGTGAGGTTTTTGGCAGAAAGGAAGTGGCCATCATCGGTGCAGAAGCTTTATCCAAAAATTATTTCTTACAAAAAAAGTATTTGCCGGGCAGTTTATTCCTCGGAAGTGATCGGGCAGAAGATCTTCCCTTGCTCGAGGGGAAGTATGTGGCTGGAAAAACCATGATATATGTCTGCAGCAATAAAGTTTGCCGCAGGCCTGTGGAAGATGCGGAGCTGGCGCTGGCGGAGTTGAATAGAATCAGGCAATAATTTTTTTCTATGAAAATATACAATATGATTATCCTGAATTTGAAAACCTGCTTTGTGAAAGCTATTGTAGGCATCAGTTTTTGCGCATTCCTGCTCGCATGCAGTAAAGGCGGCGATGACGGATCAGGCGGAGGCAATCCACCACCGGAACCCAGTGCCGTGAATGCGGAGATCAGCATTAATCCTTCCGACGAGAAGCAGGTAATACAGGGTTTAGGCTGTGCCACGGTATTCAATCCCCCCAATACATCAGCGCTAACCAGCCAGGAATTTGACCGGCTCTTTAATACGGGTAATGGGCAGGTAGGCTTATCACTATTGAGGATCCGTATTGCTGAAGAGAATGATAGTTGGCGAACAACGGAATTGAATCATGCTAAAGAAGCTATCAACCGTGGGGCGCGCGTAATCGCCTCACCGTGGAGCCCTCCGTCGCGTATGAAAACCAACAACAGCCTTATTGGAGGTTCGCTGAAACCGGATAGCGCGGAAGCCTACGCACGCTACCTGGATGCATTTGCCCAATACATGTCGGCCAATGGCGCGCCGGTGTATGCGGTATCGGTGCAAAATGAACCGGATATACAGGTAAGCTATGAAAGCTGCGACTGGACGGCGGCGGAAATGTTATCATTTCTGAAAAATCATGGTCAGCATGTAAGCGCAACCAAGCTGATGGCACCGGAATCATTTAACAACAACCAAAACTATCTTAATACCCTTTTGTCGGATGATGCGGCAGCCGCCAATCTCGACCTGGTGGGTTGCCATATATATGGAGGAGGTGTAGTGCAGAATGCCCTTGCACAATCCAAAAACAAAGAGGTATGGATGACCGAGCACCTGGATACGCTGGTGACTTATGCTGCCAACCTGGGAACGGCCGTTGAAATCCATAACTGTTTTACCATCGCCAACTTCAACGCCTATCTCTGGTGGTATGGTAAACGATTTTATGGACCCATTGGGCAGGATGGCCAGGTCACCAAACGCGGATTTGTGATTTCGCAGTTCGCGCGATTTATCCGGCCCGGTTCGGTGCGTGTTGCTGCCGGCGCCAACAGCCGTGCAGAAGTTCGTGTGTCGGCCTACAAGCAGGGAGGCAAGCAAGTGCTGGTAGCTATCAATACAGGTACCCTTCCCGTCAACCAAAAGTTTACCCTCACGGGCACAACGCTGGGAAATATGGTGCCCTATACCACCACCAGCACCAAAAATGTGGAGCAGGGGGCGGCCATTACGGTAAGTGGAAATAATTTCAGCCATATCCTTCCGGCAGGAAGCGTAACGACCTTTGTGGAACAATGAGAAGAGAGAGAATTTGTGTATTTGTGGATTTGGGAATTTGATGAAGGGTTTAAGGTTTAGGGTTTAAGGTTTAGGGTTTAAGGGCTAGGGGACTTTGCACTTTTCTATCTTTTGCGCAAAAGAGGTTTACATTTTCAATAAATATCTGCGCTTATCTGCGAAAAAATCTGCGAAAATCTGCGGGAAATCTCTCCTGAACTTTGAACAGGTTTTAGGTGTAGAAGTGTTTCCCGCAGATTTCCGCGGATATTCAGCGCAGATTTTCGCAGATTTTTTTCTTTTCAGAAACTTTCTTTGCGCCCGTTGCGGATTCTTTGCGCTCGTTGCGGTAAAACCATCTTGCACATAAATCGTTCCAAGACGCTTACGAGATATGGAATGGCTGGAGGAGCAGCATTTTTTACCGCAACGAGCGCAAAGAATCCGCAACGGGCGCAACGAATCCCCAAATAACCGAATCCTCAAATAACCGAATTCCACCCATCGCTTTCCACAATCCACGAAGCATAAACGCCAATCCAGGCAATTCGGCCTTTTCAAAATAGAGATCCTGATGAATTTTGCAAAAAATCATAAGAATGAGAATGTGGAAACATGTCAGTGTGATCTTCTTTTTGTCTTCAGTTCTATTATTTTCCTGCCAGAAAAACGATACGGATCCTATAAACGGCCTTCCTGATCCGGGTGACCCGCGTTCATTTATCCAGTTTACCGTCCAGGGTATGCCTCAGGGGGCTGCTACCTGGTTTGCGCTGTTAAGTATCGAAGCCAACACCGCTTCCAATTCTATTGAAAACAGGAAAGTGAAGCTCAGTTTGGAATCGGGTAAATGGGTAACAGATAAGTTGGAACTGCCCAAGGGAGATTACCAGCTTTCGAAATTTATAGTAGTGAATGCAGCAGATACGGCTAAATTTTCAACACCCAAAACGGGAACCACCCGTGCTGTGGATGTACCGCAGGCCCTCAACCTCGCATTCAGCCTCACGGAAAAAGGAATCAAACAACAGGCGGTTACCGTGCTTCCGGTTGCTGAAAATGCGGATCCCGCTGATTTTGGCTATGAAGCGATGGATTTTGGTTTCGAAGAAGTGATGCAGGTTCGGGCTACACTCTCCATCAGAGTGGGAGAAGTGTGGTACGATAGCCTGCCGGGAAACCTGACCGTAAAGGCTACCAGCATCACCGGCAGGGAATGGTTGCGTGAGATACCCCTGCATGAGGGGATGAATCAGGTTCGTATTCCCGCCAACTATCATTCCTATCGTTTCAGCATGAATCAATGGGATGTGCAGGTGCAAAAGGACCTGGCAGGCTCCGAAGTGCAGGCCAATATGCTGGTAGAATTGAAGGGAGATCGTATTCCCAAACTCCTAAAGGAACAACAAACCTTTATTGAGAATGCAGGCGGATTAATTCCCGATACCCGAATCGAATACAACTACGATCAGGCCGGCCGGCTGCGGGAAATAAGAAGCTATCAAAGATCCACGCAGGTGAGCGGCCTGCATTTGAATGATGTGTACAAATTCAAATACCTCGACAATACCCTGGACTCTATCCTGCGTAGCGATGCAGGCGGACAAGCCACCGGTTATTCGGCATTCGAATACACAGGCAACCGGATCAGCTCCATCGCCAACCAGAGTTACGATCAATTTACGGGCGGCGTTTATACCTATGCTGTTAACAACAATAAGGAACAGCTTTCAGCCGATTATGTTTTTCATAACGGCCATGCCATGAACTATATCATGCACTTTGAAAATGGCAATAAAATATCGGACCAGGCGATTTCTTCCACCGGTGCCGCCGAATCGGGTGTGTATGCGTATGATGACTACGTCAATCCCTTTCACCAGTTGGGCTGGCCCGATCTGTTCCTTTCCAATTCATCAAAAAACAACCGGATCGGCGAGCAGAAAAATTATGCAGGAGCCATTCCACAAAGTGTACCCTACAAATTTGAGTATACTTACGATGCGGACGGCTATCCCAGCTTCGTCTATATAAGCTATAAGGGATTCAGCAGCCAGCAACATATATTACGTATCAAGAAGGTATTTATCTATCTGTAAAGTATAGCCATTCCCGCTCTTATTTTATGACGAAGGGGTGACCCTGCCAACCGATTGGGTTCTGTTCTATAGAACGAACCAGGATCTTGAACGGTTGGCAGGGTCACCCTTTTGTCATTTCCCTTTTCCGTAAATGCATTTTCCCGAATCCGCAAGCCCCAGCTTTTTCGCCGGGGTAGCTTTGCAGCGCAATTCAATCCTGATCTATTTACAACAATTATAATATGAGAGAAATGCGCAGCAGAATAGTTTTGATACTGTCGATGATACTGACCAGTTTTTGGGGATTTGCCAACGAGAATGAAGGCAATGGCGTGATACGTGGTGAAGTAACCACTTCCGATGGCAAGCCCGGTGCTTACGTGTCCATCAAAATAAAGGGAAGCAATAAATCTACCTTGGCGGATGAAGACGGCCATTTTATCCTTCGTGGTTTTACGGCAGGCAGCTATGAGTTGGAAATTTCCCTGGCGGGTTATGAAACGCTTGTAGAGAAAGTGACCCTGATTGAGAATGAAACAAAAGTAATCCGGTTTCAGTTACAAATTACGGAGAAGCAACTGGAAGAGGTGATAGTGCGCAGTGGCCTCAACAAATTTGCGATAAAGGAAAGCGCTTATGTGGCCCGCATGCCGCTCAATAATCTTGAGAATCCGCAAACCTATAGTGTGATCGGTAAGAAGCTTATCGAAGAACAGGTGATTACGAACTTCAACGATGTGCTGAAGAATGCCCCGGGCATTGACAAGCTCTGGACAGCCACCGGCCGTGGTGGCGATGGTGCGGCTTATTTCAGTCTACGTGGCTTTGCCGTGCAACCCTCCATGATCAATGGTATTGCCGGCCAAACCAATGGCGGATTGGATCCGGCCAATATTGAAAGCGTGGAAGTCATTAAAGGACCTTCCGGCACCTTATTTGGCAGCAGCCTTATTTCCTTCGGTGGATTGGTGAATATCGTTACCAAAAAACCCATGGAAACTACCCGTGGCGAAATCAGCTATACCAATGGAACCTATGGGCTCAACCGCCTCACACTCGATTACAATACTGCCTTGAATAAGGAGAAGTCGGTGCTGTTTCGGGTAAACGGCGCTTATCATTACGAAAACAGTTTTCAGGATGCGGGATTCCGAAAATCCTTTTTTGTAGCGCCATCCCTGGTTTACAAAGCCAGCGATAAACTGGATTTTCATCTCAACGCAGAATTCTTCAATTCAGAAGCTACTAACCCGGTGATGGTATTCCTGAACCGCAGCCGTCAACTGATTTATCGCACACCGGATGAATTAGGGATTGATTACAAGAAATCATTCACCAGCAATGATATCACTGTTAAGAATCCAACCTTGAATGTCTTCGGACAAATGAATTATAAGCTCAGCAGCGCCTGGACATCGCAGACCAATTTTTCGCAAAGCGTAAGAAAGTCGGATGGGCTTTATTCCTATATCATGTTCCTGCAACCGGATAATGATACTTTGCTCAGCCGCCTGATCAGTTCCCTGAATTCCGTAAGCACCACCACCAATTTTCAGCAAAACTTTATTGGCGACTTTCGGATAGGTAAACTGCGCAACCGTACGGTGATCGGCCTCGACGCCACCAGCCAGAAGACCATGAACAATAACACAGCATATATACTTTTCGACTATGTGAACAGTGTGGAAGCCGACCCACGCTATGCGCAGCTTACCCGACCTGCGGTGGATGCGAGGCTGGGTGCCAATAACGCGCCTACCAAGAACAATTCAGAAGTTCGTACCTATAGCGCTTATATTTCGAATGTAACTAATATAACAGAACAGTTGTTGTTGATGACAAGCCTTCGTGTTGACCGCTTTGATAATCGTGGCACACGCAGCAGTATCTCCGGAGGCAAGTCGGGCGACTTTAAGCAGACGGCCTTTTCACCCAAGCTGGGTCTTGTATATGCCCTTGTACCGGATCGTGTTTCAGTATTTGCCAACTATATGAATGGTTTCCGCAATGTGGCGCCCGTATCGCAGCCGGATGGCAGCATCAGCGTGTTTGATCCGCAGCAGGCCAACCAGTGGGAAGCCGGCGTGAAGCTGGATGCATTAGAAGGACGCGTAAGTGGCAGCCTGAGCTATTACGATATTGCGGTAACCAATGTGGTGATTCCTGACCCTAACCGTACTGGTTTTAGCATTCAGGAGGGGGATGTGGTAAGCCGTGGTTTTGAAGCAGACATCAAAGCCAATCCGATTCGTGGATTGAATGTAGTGGCTGGTTATAGTTATAATTTCAGCGAAAATACCAATGCCGCTCCTGCCACCGACGGACTGCGTCCTACCAATGCAGGTCCCAGGCACCTGGCCAATGCCTGGATCAGTTACCAGTTGCCAATTGAAAAACTCAAAGGACTCGGTGTAGGCTTTGGCGGCAACTATGCCAGCGAAAACCTGATTACCAACAGCGCACCCACCGGAAAATTTGTGGTACCGGCCTATACCATTCTCAACGCTACCGTATTCTACAACAGCAAAGGCTATCGCCTGGCACTGAAAGTGGATAATCTTTCCAACGAAAGGTATTGGAAAGGATGGACAACCCTGGAGCCGCAAATGCCGAGGAGAGTGTCGGCGAGTATTGCAGTGAAGTTTTGAGGACGTTTTACGTTTTACGTCGTACGTATTACGTTCATGTTTAGGGTTGAGAGTTTAAGGTTTAATTGGTTAAGGGTTTTAATAATCTGCGATAATCTGCGTTGTAATCTGCGGAAATCTGCGGGAAATACTTCAGCACTCTAAGCAGCTTCAGAGTTCAGGAAAGATTTCCCACAGATTTTCGCAGAAAGTAGTAAGTAGTAAGTAGTAAGTAGTAAGTAGTAAGTAGGAGTTACACCCCAAATCCCCAAATTCCCAAATCCCCAAATTCCCGAATTTGCTCTTCATCTTTTCCTCACTTCTGCCGCCAAAAACTCCCTCAGGCTGCCACTTGATTTTTGCAGCCAGACAATCCTGGTTCCTTTTTCACGGGCGAATGGGGTGGTGATGCTGTCAGCGACAATCGTATTTTCGAAGAACGGACTGATTTCGGCGAGGCTGTTATTGTCGGCTTCTATGACCCATAGTAGGTCCCGGTATTCGCGTGTGGTATCTACCCAGTTGAGATAATCTGCGCTAAAGGAATGTGCCTGGTTTGGAAAATTTCCATAGTAGTTGACGGCTCCAGCGAGTCCATAGTTATCACAAAAGATCAAAACAGAATCCGGGCTGGGGGATTGTCTCAATACCGCGCCCACTTTGGTCGCCAGTTCCTTCCATCCCAGCATATCGGCAAAGTCCTGTGAAATAGGGTATTCTTTTCCATCTTCCCAGCGGTGCTGGCCGAAAGAAGGTTGATTTTCTCCCGCGGCGACCAGCGCATGGGGATCTTTGATAGGGAATGCAATCAACAGCATGGGTATGAACAATAATATCGGAATAGCTACAGCCACATATCGTAGTTTCCTTTTCCATCCGTCCGCTAAAAGTTTCTCCAGCCAGGCAGCGCCAAATGCCAGGTAAATGGGATACAGTCCGATGGCATAATAGGGTTTTGCCTTCAAATAAATAAACAAGGCCATACAGAAAAAGAAAGTCGCGAATAGAAAACGATAGGGTTTCCAGGGCTTGTAAATGAGTAGTGCAACCAGTCCTGCCATCCACACAAAAAGCGAACCGAGGTAAAACAGGAATTGCTCTTTCACAAAATTCATCCGGTCCACGTGCACCAGTTGTGTTTTACTCAGCTCTTCCATATGCTGGTACACAGGCCAGTCATTGCTCCATTGCCAATAAATATTGGGACCGATCAGTAGGATGGCCATCAAGGCTGCTGCATAAAGGGCGGACCTTGTAAAAATTTTGCGCCGGGATGAAATCAGTAAGGCTGGTACCAGCGCTACTGCCAGAAAAATGATATTGTACTTATTGAGAAAGCCCAGCGCAAAAACCAGGGCGCATGCATACAGGAATGATGCCTTTTGTGTTTGAACATATCGAATCAGCAGGAACAGCAGCAGGGTCCAGCAAAGTACATCCAGTGAATTCGGTTGGTAGAGCATATTGATCCTTGCCAAAGCGGAGAACAGTACTGCAATACCGGCCAGGGCTCGCGCGAACAGTCCGCCCCCCAGGGCTTCCACAGTCGTCCAAACTACCAGCAGGGTGAGCGCACCAAAAAATGCCGGAAAGAATTTTACCCAAAACTCCCCATTGCCGAGTTGATGGATAATCCAGGATATCCAGGAAGTGGCAGGCGGCACCGATGCATAGCCCCAGGCAAGGTGATGGGCCTGGTCGAGGTGCAGAAATTCATCGCGATGCAATTCATAGGAAGGGTGAATGACCAGGTATTGCAGGATGAACTTAATTAGAATCAGGAGGGCGAGGAGGAGATGGGAACGCATGAGAGAAAATTCGGTTATTGGTTGATTTGTGGATTTGGTTATTTGTTTAGAGTTTATAGTTTAAAGTTTAATGTTTAAATTTTGAGTTTATCTGTGAATACTGCAGGAAACTTTCTTTACTTTGAACCTGTTGGGGCCGCAGCCAGCTTTTCCCGCAGATTTTCAAATATTGTGACAAGTAGAAACTACTACCTTAAACTTCAAACCCCAAACCCTAAACCCTAAACTCAAAACAAATAACCGAATACCCAAATTCCCAAATTATCAAATCATCAAATTATCAAACTATCTTTCTCCTCAACTGTCCATCCAATCTCGGTTTAAAGCGTCCCGCGCCTGATCGCGAGCCCGGGGTTCGATACCTGCCTGACTGGCTACGCCAGCATGGTTTGCATGATTTGCTGCGTTTGGCAAGTGAAGAAACCCTGGAAGCTCCATCCTATACTGGTATTAAAGATAGGGAAACGGGCGTGTTGAATACGCCGGAGTTAATGGAATATAGTCGTAAACTGGCCGATAAGGTGGAGGCAAAGCTCCACAAGGATCGTTTTATGCTTTTGCTGGGTGGTGATTGCAGCATTGCGCTGGGTGTGGGATTGGGTCTGGCCCGCAAAGGCAACTATGGATTGTTTTACCTCGATGGCCATACCGATTTCATGCCCGTAGCATTTTCTTCCACAGGTGGTGCGGGCGGCATGGCCGCTTCCATGCTGGCAGGGCATGGACCCGCTTCGCTTTGCAGGGTGGAAAACAGAAACCATTATGTAAAGGAGGAATTGATCTGGTGCGTCGGCAACCGGGAGTATGACGACGACTACGAGGACTTTGTACGAAAATCGAAGGCCGTATATAAACCCCTGCATGCCATGAGGGAAGAAGGGATGGAAGCGATCGCCAACGGCTTCCTGCGACAGATGGAAAGGGCGCAAGCCGATGGTTTCTGGATTCATTTCGATGTAGATGTTTTAAACGACAATATCATGCCCTGTGTGGATAGCCCCACACCGGATGGACTAAGCTATGAGGAATGGCGCAGACTTATAGTACCATTGGTCATGCATCCGCTCTGTGTGGGCTTGACGCTTACCATTCTGGATCCTGACCTGGATCCGGACGCAACTTATACTATACCTTTCATAAAGGAATTTGCAGGAATATTTGGCGTTTAAACCGGGATGGCATTAACTTTCCATCTCATACATTTTCCAGAACGACAATAATCGTTTTCATTGAAGAATTTACCCTTTATTATCGATGCCCATCTCGACCTGAGCATGAATGCGCTCGAGTGGAACCGCGACCTGCGGAGGCCTGTGCAGGAAATCAGGGACCGGGAGGTTGGCCTGACAGACAAACCCGACCGGGGCAGGGGCACGGTAAGCCTGCCCGCACTGCGCGAAGGAAATATTGGCCTGGTGGTAGCCACCCAGATTGCACGGTATGTCGCTCCCGACAACCCGCTGCCGGGTTGGCACTCGCCTGAGCAGGCATGGGCGCAAACACAGGGCCAACTCGCCTGGTACAAGGCCATGGAAGCGGCCGGGGAAATGTGTATGATACGCAACGCGGCGGAACTGGACGCTCATTTGCTACGCTGGAAGAGTGAAGCTAATCGTTCCTCCCTACCTGTAGGTTTTATCCTCAGCCTCGAAGGAGCGGATTCCATTATTCATCCTGATTACCTTGATATCGCCCATGCTTACGGATTGCGCGCCCTGGGTCCGGCGCATTATGGTCCAGGACGATATGCTAATGGAACCGACGCGCAGGGAAAAATGAATAAAGCCGGGCTGGCATTGCTGGCTAAGATGGAATCGCTGAACATAATACTCGATGCCACCCATCTTTGCGACGATGCTTTCTGGCAGGCGCTGGAGCATTTCAATGGGCCTGTTTGGGCCAGCCATAATAATTGCCGCGCCCTGGTGGATCATAACCGGCAATTCAGCGACGAAATGATAAAAGCACTTATTGAACGAAAGGCGGTAATAGGCGTAGCACTCGATGCCTGGATGATGGTGCCGGGATGGCAAAGAGGCATATCCACACCGGAAAGTATGCAATGCGTGCTTAACACTATTGTGGACCATATCGACCATATCTGCCAGTTGACAGGGAATGCAAAGCATGTGGGCATAGGCAGCGACCTCGATGGCGCTTTCGGGAAGGAGCAATCCCCCGCTGACCTGGAAACGATTGCTGACCTGCAAAAACTGCCCGATCTTTTAAGGCAAAGGGGCTATGCCGAAAACGACATCAATGGTATCATGAGTGAGAACTGGATTGGGTTTTTGCGAAAAGCGTGGAGAGGATAATTCGGAAATTCGATTATTTGGGGATTTGGGATAATTCGGTTATTTGGGTGACTGCCGGGCTTGTTGAGTTATTTGGGTCTTGCATTACTTATCTGCGTAAATCTGCGCTAAAAATCTGCGAAAATCTGCGGGAAATTCCATCTGCACTTTTGTACTGCTCGTATAGCCACGGTAGTTGCGAATTCTTTGCGCATTTTGTGACTTCGTTGCATCCTTTGCGGTGAAGACTGCTGCACGGGCAGCCATCTCGTGTGTGCTGAATATTTAACGCAACGAGCCTGCCTGCGGCAGGCAGGCGCAAAGAAGTCGCAAAGTACGCAACGATCCCGCCAAGGCGAAGCAGATGCTGCGATGCAATCAAACTAATCACAAGCATCAGCAATCACGTAAGCCTATTAACTCAAAACTAAACACGTAATACGTACTACGTAATACGTAATACACATTCCCCTCAGGTTTCCGCTCAAATTATTTAAATGTTTCCCGCTATTGCATTAGAATACAAACGTTTCTATTTTGTAGCAAAGTATTTGACCAACAAGCACATCCTTTGATTCATCTCCTGGTCCGGATTTTCTTATTTTCATGGACGCGGGACAAGCAAGCAGAGCGGGACGAATGTCCCGCTTTTTTTTGGGAGTGAGGAAAGAATAAAAATACCAGTCGGATCATTACAAAATCCGGAATTCCGACACAGGGATTCGGAAAACTTACGGAAAACCGTAATAAATATGTTTCGATAACATAATAGCTGAAAGCCTTGCCTGGACAGTGTTTCAGGCGTATATTCGAATCTTAATTAAAACCTGACTGCAACTTTACGGTTAATTAATTGTACCTATACCCGTGGCGGCTACTGCTTACGATCTATTCGATTTTTTTAAAAAGACGCCTGACCTGGTATGTATAGCCCGGAAAGATGGCTATTTCAAACAGGTGAATCCTGCCGTAATCCAAAAGCTGGGATATTCGGAGGAAGAAATCTATGGGCGCCCCATTTTTTCCTTTTTGCATCCTGATGATCTGGAAAAGACCCGTAGCATGCGGGATAAACTCCTGAAAGGGGAAACCATGCTCAATTTTCAGAACAGGTATATCAATAAGTCGGGATCCATCATATGGCTCGAATGGACAGCCGTGTATGTACCCGAGCGTGAGGTGGTGTTTGCCATTGCCAAGGATATTACCGCGCGCAAAGGAATTGAACTGGAAGTGGAGCAGGAGCACCTGCAGTTTCGTGGCCTGGCCAGCTATTTGAAAGACAGCATGGAAAAGGACCGGAAATTTGTGGCGACGGAATTGCATGAAGAACTGGCTCAGTTGATGCTGGCGCTTAGGTTGAATGTGGATTATGTGCGCAAGGAAGAGCCCGGTTTAAGCCCCAATGGGTTGGATCGCATCAACCAGGCTTACGCGATCGCCGACCGGTTAATTCATACCGTCAGGCGCATTTCCTATTCCATGAGTCCGCATATGATCGACGACCTGGGTCTTAATGCCACCCTGGAATGGCATTGCCGGGAGTTCACGGTACTGCATGGCATACCCTGCCATTTCTTTACCAATTTAGATTCGGAGCGAATGGGCAAGGAGGTGCAGATAGACCTATTCCGCATTTGCCAGGCAGCCCTCGATAATGTGCGGCTGCATTCCGATGCCAGTTCGGCCAAAGTAAAACTGGAGTCGTTTCCGGAATTGCTACGCCTGTCGGTAAAAGATAATGGCAAAGGATTCGACCCGACCAATACGCCCCTGGGCCTGGGCCTTCAAACCATCTATAACCGCGCCCTTTCAATAGGCGCACGCGTGCATCTGCAAAGCGAACCTGGAAATGGGACGGAAGTGTTGATGGAACTGGAATGTTGAGAAGTTTAAGGTTTAGAGTTTAAGGTTTAAGGTAATTAGATTTTAAACCTTAAACTCTAAACCTTAAACCTTCCCCCGTATTATCCCATGCTTCTCCTCACCCCTTCTTCCAGTCCTCTCAACTCCGCCAGGCCTCTCAAGCGGCCAATACAGGAGTAACCGGGGTTGGTTTTTTTCTGTTTATCGTCCAACATTTGGTGACCGTGGTCGGGGCGAAAGGGAATGGATTCTTTACTCCGCTGTTGAATTTGTAACAACTCTTTCATTACTGCATACATATCCGTATCTCCATCGAGATGATCGGCTTCAAAGAAATTTCCTTCTTCATCGCGCCTGGTATTGCGCAGATGAACGAAGTGGATGCGTTCGCCAGCTTCGCGTATCATGGCAGGAAGGTCATTGGCGGGATTGGCGCCGAGCGATCCGGTACAGAAACAGAGTCCATTGCTGGAATTGGGTACTGCTTCCAGAATAAAACGTAAATCATCCGCCGTACTCACGATACGTGGTAGCCCCAGGATATCGAAAGGAGGATCATCTGGATGGATGGCCATACGGATGCCCAGTTCATCGGCGAGTGGACAGATCTGCTGCAAGAAATAACGCAGGTTTTCCCGCAATTCTTTCCGGCCGATATTTTTATAGAGGTCGAGCTTCTCCTGCATTTTCGTCACCGTTTGCTTTTCTTCGCCCGGAATGCCAAACATCACCGTATCGGCCAGTTGCCGTAGCTGATCCGCAGACAGGGAGCGATAGCGGCTCTCCGCCTTTTTGGCCATATCCAAAGGATAGGACTTCAGGGCGTTTTTTCTCTTCAGGATATAGATGTCGAAAACAGCAAGATCGGTCCAGTTGAAATACAGCGCCAGCGAGCCATCTGGCATGAGATAATTGAGTTCGGTGCGGGTCCAGTCGTTAACCGGCATAAAGTTGTAGGTAACAATACGAATGCCCGCGGCGGCGAGGTTACGGAGCGATTCTTTATACTGATCGATATAGATTTGAAAATCGCCCGTACCTGTTTTGATCGATTCGTGAATGGTAACACTTTCCACCACATCCCAGCTAAGGCCCGCGGCTTCAATTTCCTTTTTTCTCTTTTCAATTTCTTCCAGCGGCCATGTTTCTCCGTGTGGAATATGATGCAGCGCGGTTACTATACCGCTGGCACCGGTTTGTTTGATGTCGGCAAGCGTTACGGGGTCTGCGGGGCCAAACCAGCGCCAGGTTTGTTTCAGCTTCACGTTGGGTGTATTAAAGGTGAATGGGTAAAAAATTAAACAGTGATCCGGTTCGGGACAGTACCTTTTTTCCGCAGTGACGATTGCCGAACGATAAGGCTTGATCTGACTACGATGGTATTGGTTTGCTTGATATCGGATACGCCTTTCAGGTGATTGATCAGATTTCGAGCTGCGATTTCGCCCATTTCTATGCCGGGATAGTCAATGGTGCTGAGTTGGGGTTCAATGATCTTACCCACCGCATCGTTGTTGAAACCCACCACAGCAATATCTTCCGGAATCCGCACGCCATATTCTTTCAAGGTTTGCATGCAAACGGCTGCCGAAAAATCGTTGGTGATAAAAGCTCCATCGGGCAATGGTTTCATGTTTAGAATCTGCAATGCCGCTTCCACCCCGCACTGTTCACTTAAATCCTTTATCAGCACATGCTCTTTATTGTAAGGAAGGCCATTGTCGTACAATGCATCTACGTATCCTTTATGGCGTTGCGCATATACATTTCGTTTCAGGTTCGCCGTTACCAGCACAATACGGCGGCAGCCTTGTTCTATCAGGTGTTGGGTAGCCTGGTAGCCACATTTGTAGTTGTCGATAATCACTTTGGTGGAATCGCTGAGTTCCTCCACCCGGTCGAAAAATATCACGGGAATTCCTTTTTCTTCAAAGGGCTTAAAATGTTCCAGCCCTTCGGTATCGAATGCGAGGGAAGCGATAAGCCCATCCACGCGTTTGTGAAAAAGGTTGAGCGCGTTGGTCTGCTCTTTGATCGCGCTTTCTGAGGAGTGCGCGATAATGAGGTCGTAACCGGCTTCAGTGGTCACTTTTTCAATCCCTGCCAGTACCGAAGTAATGAAGTTACTGTTCAATTCATGGAGGATGACTCCAATGGTATTCGTCTTTTGTTTGCGCAGGTTACTGGCAAAATTATTATGCCGGTAACCCAGTTCTTTCGCCGCATCCTGTATTTTCTTGCGGGTATTTTTATTGATAGAAGGATGATTCCGCAAGCCACGGCTTACCGTAGCGGAGGAGAGCGAAAGCTTCTGCGCAATATCGTATATCGTTACCTCTTTCTTCGGCTTCATGTTTACAAAGAAATTAAAAACCTGTTATTCTACCGAATATACCGTTTGGCCCATTCAATAAAATAGGGCCAGTTGGGTCCGGTGGTATGGCCGCCACTGTGCTGGCGAAAAGCGATTTCACCCTTGTCCAGAAAAGTTTCCTCAACCGGGTATTCACCGGCATTCAGTCCTTTTTTCCCCAGTAGCTCATAAACGGGCCCGGCATGCAGCCCTCCCAGGAACATTCCCTTCGCATCAACCCAGCGGCCTTCCACATTGGGTGATCCTGAACTAATGAAGACCGGCCGGGGTGCACAAAGCGCTACCAGTTGATGCGCATCCACAGGAAGGTCATTGGGTGTAAGCGGTCCGGCATATTTGATAAAGTTACCGGCAAACCAATGGTATTCCGCCGAAGATGCCAGGTTTTCTACCTGCTCCCCATAGAGGCGGCGAAGTATTTTGGTGCCACCGGCTCCGGATGAACCAATAAATCCAATCGCTATCCGTGGTTCAAAGGCCATGGTTACGATAGCGGCCTTGCCATAGCGGGAAAGGCCTTCTATCCCGATTTGTGAAGCATCCACATCCTTATCGGATTCAAAATAGTCTATCGCGCGGCTGGCACCCCATGCCCAGGCCCGCAGGGTGCCCCAATCGTCTGGTTTACGAAAGCCGCCTTTGTTGCACAGGCCTATGATGCCTTCGCGCAGGCCCGCTCCATTATCGGCCTGGTAGCTGCTGGGAACCAGTATGGCAAAGCCCCAGCCCTGCTCCAGCACCTGCTCCTGCCAGGATTTAGGAGCTGAACTGTTCACGGGCGACGGAGGAGGGCGGAATCCTGCAGGGAATATAAATCCGTATTGCAGCATCACCGGCACCTGTCTGGTTTTTGTAGCTGGTATTGTTAACGACATTTGTATCTCCACCTTTATTTCAGGCCAGGTGGAGTTATCTACTTTTCCAATCAAATCTTTTGTAATCGCTTTTTGCTGCCCAATCATGGTATCATAGCTGCGGAGGATTTCCCAGGTTACGGGTGGTGTATGGGCGGGAACCCTTCCATATATTTCCCGATTGAACAATTCTTCAATTTCAGGTCTGCGCTTTTTCCACCAGGTACCGGCACTGGTTAGTTTTTTCCCATTGGCAAGTACCAGCGGATCGGGCACGGAGGAATAGGGAGAAGCTTTGGATTCATCCACATTAGCCGCATTGGGCGCAGATGGATTGCCGGAAGGACCCGGACGCAGGTTTTTGATGCCCAGTTGTTGCATCATCTGCGCATGATCTTCGCGGGTGGCTTGCTGTTGCCGGCGAAAAGCCTGGTCACGGTTTTGCCATTCGCGTATATGAATGGCGGTTTCGCGCAGAGGCGCAATCATCAGATCCTTTTCGTTTGCCTTCAGGTATTGCAGGAGCTGGCGATGCGCTTCAATGCTCACATCAAGACCGTTTCCCCCGCCGACACCATGAAAGAGAATGACCAGCAGGCTCTGGCTGGCCATGGCCTGCTTCACCCATTCAATCATCTGCTCACCGGTATGGTTTTGCACCATATAGCAATCCACATTATACAAATCCACTTCGCTGATCGGGTGCATCTGGTTGCGGACAGCCCTCGCTGCCACAAAATCATCGCGCATGGATTGAATAAAAGAAGAATCCTGCACTTTCATATCACCACAGGTAAAGGCGAAGGTTCTTTGCTTTTTTCCATCCAGGGCCTGCAAAAAAAGATTCGTCATGCGGGCTTCATCCTGCATCCGGCGCACCGTATAGCGGGAAAGATCATAGTCGGCACTCACAAATTCACGACCTGGCTGGTTGCCGATACAGGGATGAAATAGTGTATGATTGCCCAGTTCATGACCAGATACTGCAAGCCGCTTCCAGTCCTCCATACGGCGCTGCACAGAAGGGGAGAAGGCCGTGATATAAAAACTGGCTTTCAACCCCAGTGAATCCAGCAGCGGAACGGCATTGTCGAGGTGCTGGTCAATGGCATCGTCGTAGGTGATCACCACGGCCGCTTTCTTTCCCCGCCAGGCGGGATTAAATTGTGCCGTAGTTGTGAACGGCAATAGCAGCAGGAAAACGGGAAGCAACAATTTCATAATGATTATTTATCCGTTCTGAAAGGCGATGCCGGCAGGCCCTCGCGGTTGTAGAGATTCGGGTTTACCGGGTTATCGCTCCAGGCATAGCGTACATAGCGGGGTTGATCCACTTCATCGCTCCACACAATTATTTTGTCGCCTTCAATCCTTGTTTTTGCCCAAACGAATTTTTTGTCTTCGCCCGCGATGGCAAATTCCGCTGGCGGCTCTCCATCGCTTGTGGTTAATCCGCTGCCGGTATGGGTGAAACGAATAATGATCTTTCCATTATTCAGCTCGGCTTTTTCAAACTGTGGGCCTGAATACACTATTTCTTCACCGTATTCTTTGTTCAGGGCAATCAGCGCCAGCCTTTCACCCACGTCTTTTTTATTGTCGGGATGAATATCATTCCATTCCCCGAGGTCAATGGCTACTACCATGCCGGTGTTGGGTTCCGATAAAGCCTGCAGTTGCGCCTCACGCAGCATGGCCCAGTTACTTTCCATGGGATGGTAGCTATAATCCATAAAGCCCGGCAATTGCACATAGAGAAAAGTGAGCTTGTTCTGACCAAATTGCTGACGCCAGTCGCGGATAAGGGCCGGCATCAGGTTCCGGTACATTTCCGGGCGGCCTGTATCACTTTCGCCCTGGTACCAGCATATGCCACGCAAAGTATAGTTTGTAAAAGGCGCTACCATGGCATTATAGAGTCCGGTAGGTTGCTGTTGCGGGTTAATAGCTCCGGCTCCGCCTCCACCTCTACCCGGTCGAAAAGCTGGGAATACCGTTCCTACTTTGTATTCCCAATCGCCACTGAGCGAGAGGGTGTCGTTTCCGGCAACCAGGCAATAGGGTTTATCAGGCACAAAGCCACCCTTCCCAAAGTTGTTGGTCACACGTATCACGAAGAGGTTGGGTCCAGGTTTCAGTGCATCAGCGGGGATATGATAGCGGCGCTGCGGATACATATAAGTGGTATTACCTCTCTTGATGCCATTAATATAAAGCTCATCCGCATCTACAATCCGTCCCATATGAACACGAGCGGGTTTACCTGTTGCCGATGCTGGTATATCAATCCATTTTCGGTACCATACCGTTCCATTCAGGTCACGTATGCCCTGGTCTTCCCAATAACCCGGAATATGTATCCGTTTCCATCCTTTGGGTTGGTAATCGGGTTGATACCAGGCAGGACTATTGGCCAGTCCCGGATCCAAAGGCGGTGCGGGTCGGTTGCCCTGGCTTCGCGGAGGATTGGCAGGTGGATTTTTCATCGTCGCTTTATTGTCGGCGATCCGTTTCAATTGTTCAGGAAATTCGGTCAGTCCCTGCTCACTCATCCATGCATCGATGGGCGTGCCACCAACGCTTGCGTTGATAATTCCAATCGGCACATTGTATTGCTGGTGAATTTTCAGGGCAAAGAAATAAGCAACCGCAGAAAAAGGACGCACCTGCTCGCCTACGGCGGGCTGCCAGTGGCCGGCTGGGATATCTTTTTGCAGGCCTTCGATACTGGCAAGAGTGGGCACCCAAAACTGGCGAATAGCCGGATAGTTCGCATCGGCTATATCCTTTGCATAGGTTACATCATGAATATTCAGTTGATGCACCATATTGCTTTGGCCACTGCAAAACCACACGTCTCCAAACAATACTTCGCGTAGCGAGATGCTTTCCCTGCCCGCGCGTATCTGGATGGTATAGGGTCCGCCTGCTTTGGTAGCGGGCAATTCCAGTTTCCAGGTTCCCGACTGATCGGCCTTTGTGCTGTATTTTTTTTGATTAAACTGCACCGTTACCTTTTGGCCTGCGCCTGCCCATCCCCAAATCTGAGCCGGTTGATCTCTTTGAAGGATCATGCTGTCGCGAACAATGGCGGGAAGTTTGAGTTGTGCGTCCACCTTCATTGCACAAAGTGCAATGAAGGTATAGAGTGAGAATCTCTTCATGCTATATATGCTTTGTTGGTGCAGATATCTTAATTGATTTTTGTGGATGCGGAAATGATATTGCTGCTGCCGGCAATAGCCTGATCGGGCTGGCCGCCTCCCAGGCTGATGCGAATGGTTTCTTTGGGTACAAAGGATCGGCCTGTGGCTTCATCCACCAAAGCAAGATCATCGGGCATCAGGGTAAACTGAATTTGCTTACGCTCGCCTGCTTTCAAATGAATCCTCTTGAATCCCTTCAGCGCACGAAGTGGGGCACGTCCTTTGTAATCGGGATAACTGATATAGAGCTGCACCACTTCATCCCCATCGCGGTCGCTTTTGTTTTCCACCCAAACCGATACCTGCAGGGGTTGATCGGCTTTCAATGAATTGGGTACTTTGATATCGGAATAGTGAAAGCGTGCATAGCTAAGCCCATAACCAAATGGATAGAGCGCCTGTCCTTTGAAATAGCGATAGGTGCGGTTGCGCATATCGTAGCTCATAAAATCCGGCAGGTCGGCATCGCTTTTGTAAAATGTGACGGGCAGGCGGCCCGCCGGGTTATAGTCGCCAAACAATACATCGGCGATGGCCGTGCCCGCGCTTTGTCCGCCATACCAACTATTCACAATAGCCGGAAGGTTTTCCGCCTCCCAGGGAATGGCGATGGCGCTGCCGGTCATCATCACAAAAATTACGGGCTTACCTGTTTGGTGCAGGGCTTTCAGCAAATTTGTTTGCACAGCGGGCAATTGAATGCTGGTGCGGTCACCACCGTTGAAGCCTGGTGCGTTCACCGGCATTTCCTCACCCTCCAGTTGTGGCGAAATGCCGCCTGCGAATATGATCGCATCCACATTGCTCAGTCTTTGCGCGAGGCCGGCAAAATTGGTCTTCACATATTCGCCTGGTTTCAGTCGTACGGAAGCGCTGCCCACGCTCTGATGGTATTCGAGCCGCAGCCGGTATTGTATTCCTTTTTGAACCTGCAACTTCAATTGGCGAGGTCCCCAGCGGTTGCGCAACCAGGCATTGATGTAAAGCGAATCGTCAACATACATGCGGTAACCATCGTCGGCACTCACTTCAAATGTGAGGAGTTCATCAGCGGGTGCTGTGAAAATGGTGCTGTAACGGGCGGAGAAATGGCTGGGTTTCATCCCCGCCGCCGGCAATTCACCTTCGGCCCAGAGATGGTCAATATCTTTTTCCATGCGGGTAACCACAGGTTGGCCTTCGAGTTCTTCGTTGTTGAAATATTCCGCTTTCACGCCTGTGGTTCCATCTATTTTATAGAATGGGCTATAGTCTTTGTAAAGCAGCAGGGTGTCGTTGGTAAAATTGATTGCCTTCTCATAAATGATTTCCACCGAAGGCCCCAGCTTTTCGCGAATGCCCTCCAGCAATGTTACCACCCCGGAAGGTGTACCATTATAGTTGCCGAGCACGGCAATGGGATTATCGGCATTGGGACCTATTACCGCGATTCTTTTCAATTTCTTTTTCAGGGGAAGAGTATTCGATGCATTTTTCAACAAGACTATCGATTGTCGGGCCATCTTCAATGCATGTTGCTGATGGGGTTTCGATTCCAGCACATCCATGGATGTTTGCGCAAACTTTACACGGGAGGTTGGATCAAACATCCCGAGCCGGAAGCGGATGGTGAACAGGCGACGCAGCGAAACATCGAGCTGCGCTTCGGTAATCAGCCCGGTCTTTACCGCGTCCACCAGTGTTTTGTAAACGGTTTGTCCGCATTCAATATCGGTACCATGCATCACCGCATCCACGGCCGATACCGTGGGGTTCGCATGGGTTTTATGGTATTTAAAAAAATCGTCGATGGCCCAGCAATCGGAAGTAACATAACCGGTGAAATTCCATTGCTTGCGAAGGATATCGTTCATCAATTGATCGTTGGCACAACAGGGCTGGGTGTCCACGGCATTGTAAGCACACATCACACCGGCCACATTGGCTTTGGTGATCAACTCGCGAAAGGCTGGCAGATAAGTATCCCAAAGATCATACACACTGGGGTTGAAATTATCGGAGTGGCGGCTTGGTTCGGGTCCGCTGTGAACGGCAAAATGTTTGGCACAGGCTGCCGCTTTCAGGTAATTGGGATCATCGCCCTGCAAACCGCGCACAAAGGCGGCTCCGAGCATGGCGGTAAGAAAGGGATCTTCGCCATAGGTTTCCTGCCCTCGTCCCCAACGTGGATCGCGAAAGATATTGATATTGGGTGTCCAATAGGTAAGACCCAGGTAACGCTCATTGGTGCGACCCAGCCTCAGTGCCTCGTTGTAGATGGCCCTTCCTTCGTTGGCGGAATAATCGGCCATTGTTTTGAGGGAACTGCTATCCCAGGTAGCGGCCATGCCAATTGCCTGAGGATAGGAAGTTACCTTAAAGGGTGTGCGTGCCACCCCATGCAATACTTCGTTCCACCAGTCGTAAGCCGGAATGCCGAGGCGGGGAATAGCGGGTGTTGAATTCAACATCTGCGCCACTTTCTCTTCCAGTGTGAGGCGGCCCACAACGTCGTTAACCCGCTGCTCCAGCGGCAGATCAGGATTCCACATGGGATAGGAACGATATTCCTGTGCATGACCCATAAGGCCGGCACCCAGCAGGGCGGCGATGATCCAATTTTTCATGCTATTATTTTTTAGCGTTTATCTCTTCTTATATACCTCGTCGTCATTTTTCACTTCAAACCAATTGAAACGGGCCGTATTGCTGGCCGGTTTTCCATTGGATGTGGCATAGAGTGCATAGAGGCAACCTGTAAATCCACCCGCACTTTTGGTGCTCAGCTCACGGGCATCCACTTTATCGTATAGCAGTTGCCATTCGCCATCCGCAACGGCATAGAAAAATGCGTAGCTGTCGGTACGGGCTTCAATCTTAAACCGGATGGCTTCAGCTTTATAATTAGCAAGGGTCTGGCTTTGTATCAGCGTATCGGCTTTGTAGAGTTGAATGACTGGTTTTCCCTGCTCCAGCGATTGACAAATGAAATAATGCGCTTTCTCATTTTGAAAGATCAGGAGTCCGGCTTTTTCGTTGTCGGCCTTTGGCTGAAATGAAAGCTGGGTGGCGGCATAGCCTTTCAAATGGGGCTGATGAAAACCCACAAAGGCGGAATTGCCACGGCCGGTAATGCTTTGCGGCCGCAACTGCAGCCTGAGCTCTCCCTGTTTGGCATCATATTGATACCATTGTTCGCGCACTGTTCTGTAGAAGCGATAGCGCTTATTCAATTCAGGCGCTGTAAAATCGTCCCTGAAATGGTAGTTGCCATTGAAGTGTTCGGTATTCGGGTTCTTTTTAGCATTGATGGGGTAGTTGTATTTCACGACATCTCCACCCAGGTCGAATTCGGGCCAGCCATTACGCCATACTACGGGGGCGATAAAAGTTTCGCGGCCGGTATTGTAGTAGTCGCCTTCGTATGGGCGGCAGGCCAGGAATACGGCCCACCATTTTCCGTCGGGGCCCTCCACCATATCGGCATGGCCGGCTGTGGTTACCGGATCGGGTCTCGAAGGATCCAGGTGCCGCTGCGTAAGGATGGGATTCTTTTCATACGAAATCCAGGGACCTTCGGGCGATTGACTACGAAATACCACTTCGGAATGATTGTACCCCGTGCCCCCTTCCGCGCAAATCAAATAATACCATCCGTCTTTTTTCAGGATATGCGGGGCTTCGATCCAAACCGGTTTTTTCGCCATATCCGTACCGCCATTCACCAGAAGTTTTTCTTCACCCTTTACTTTCAGTGTCTTTGGGTCAAACTCAAACATGCGGATGGTCCGGTGGCCAGGATGCTGGGAAATATTATTCGGCGGAATGCTGTTAAAAACAATATAGGATTTGCCATTATCATCAAAATAAAGCGACGGGTCAATTCCATTTACTTCCGGTAACCGAACAGGATCCGACCAGGGACCACGGGGATCTTTGGCCGTGATCACAAAATTGCCCAGCCTTGTTACCTCGGTACAAACGATATAGAATAGTCCGTCGTGATAGTGAATAGACGGCGCATACAGGCCGCGCGATATACCCGAACTGTCGAGATTGAGTTGGCTTGGCCTGTCCATGGCATAGCCAATCAGTTCCCAGTTCAACAGGTCTTTGCTGTGAAACAAGGGAAGTCCCGGATAATAGGAGAAGGACGAGTTGACGATATAGTAATCATCGCCGGCCTTGCAAATGCTGGGGTCGGGATAAAAGCCTGCGAGGATGGGATTGGTGACTACCTGTGTTCTGGCTGCGGCACTTATCAATAGAGTGAATAGCAGCGGAAAATATCGTTTTTTCATTTCTTAAGTATTATCTATGGTTTCCCATAGGGTTCTATAGTTTGTATTCTTCCATTTTCATCGTGGTGGATTTCCGTTACCTTGATGCTTCGCAAATGCGTGACGCCACGGCTCAGGCTGCTGTCGTGATAAAAGAGATACCATTTTCCCCGGAACTCGCAGATGGAATGGTGCGATGTCCAGCCTACTACGGGCTCCAGGATACGGCCCGCATAGGTAAAAGGCCCATAAGGGTTGTCGCCAACGGCATAGCAGATATAATGCGTATCGCCGGTGGAGTAGGAGAAATAATACTTTCCATTGTATTTATGCACCCAGCTTGCTTCGAAAAAACGACGCGCATTATCTCCGGCCAGCAAGGGTCGGCCATCCTCATCCAGTATCTGTATTTCTCGCACTTCCTCTGCCAGTTCCAGCATATTGTCGGCGAGCTTTGCCACACGTGGCCCCAGGGCCGGTTCTCCCGATTGGGGTTCGCTGTGGTCTTTATGATACTGGTTATTGCGATATGATTGTAATTGACCGCCCCATAATCCGCCGAAGTAAAAGTAAGCCTGCCCATCATCGTCGATGAAAACCGCGGGATCAATGGAATAGCTGCCCTTGATGGGGTTGGGCTCTGCTTTAAAAGGACCGGTAGGGTTGGCGCTGGTAGCAACGCCTATTTGAAAAATTCCATCTGCTTTTTTGGCGGGGAAATAAAGATAGTAGCGCCCATTGCGATAAGCCGCGTCTGGTGCCCAAAGTTGCCGTTCGGCCCAGGGTATATCGCGCACATGCAGGGCCACTCCATGGTCCGTAGCTTCCGCTTCCGGATCTTCCATCGAAAAAACATGATAGTCTTCCATCGCGAAATGACTACCGAGGTCATCGAAAGGAATACCTGCCTCCACATCATGCGAAGGATAGATATAAATCTTTCCGTTGAATACATGGGCCGATGGATCGGCCGTATAAATATGCGATACCAATGGAGCTGAAACCGCTTTGCGGTTCAGTTCGTCAAAGTCAATATGATCAATAGGATCTTCCGGCATAGTTCCGTTTAATAATTGTTGAATAATAATCAGGTCGTTCTTCTTGATTTCAGATCAGCTTCTATCTGCGATTCCAGTGTTTTGTTGATCGAATAGAAGAATAAGAGGGCCGCTCCGCCAATAAATATGAGTCCAGGCAATACACTTACCATCAGTCGGATGCCATTGATGGCCGATGCGGGTTGTGTGGCGGCATCGCCTTCGTACCCAAAAAGACTTAGCAACCAGGTAGACAGCGCGCCGCCGAGGCTTAAACCCATCTTCAGTCCAAATATCATGGCGCTGAAGATAATGGCGGTGGCGCGACGGTTATGCCGCCACTCGCTGAAGTCGGCCACATCGGCGATCATGGCCCAAAGCAGGGGAATGGTAACCCCATAAATCAGGCCATGCAATGTCTGCAACAGGAAGACGGCCGACACAGCGGTATCGCTCAGGAAATAAATCATCAGCAAACAAATGGCCGATATCGCCAGAAAAATGCCGAACACATTCCGCTTTCCAAAACGGTCGGCCAATGGTTTGGAAAAAAAGATACCCACGATCATGGCGATGGTGCTGGCCGCACTTACCACACTGGCCGTAGCATAGGGCGCGCTTCCCGGTTTTCGGAATTCTTCAAAGGCCGCTTCGCCAAATACATTGCTCAGGGAGTTGAGCATGTTGTTGAATCCGATACCAGATAGAAAAGCGGACTGGCTTTCGCTGGTTAGGAAATACTTGAAATAATAAATATTCATGCCTCCCTTCAAAGCGAGTGTGATGAATACCAGCACGGTGAGCAGCAGCATAATGATCCAGGGTCGGTTGCCAGCCAGGTCGCGAAGGTCCTGTATCAGCGGTGTCTTCTGGCTGGGTGGCGGTGCGATGCGTTCCCGCGTGGTGAGAAAAGTGATGAAGAAACAAACCACGCCTACGATGGCGAATACGAGCATCACTTTTTCAAAACCAGCGGCCTTGTCGCCCTGGCCTACCGAAATGGCCAGGGGCAATAAGAGCACCTGTATAATAAACTGCGCCAGCATCACCGATACAAATCGATAGGACGAAAGACTGTTGCGCTCTTTCATGCTGCCCGTTATCACCCCGCTCAGTGCGGAGTAGGGCAGGTTATTGGCCGAATAGATCACTACCAGCAGAATGTAAGTGATGAATGCATATATCAATTTGCCATTCTCACTGAAATCGGGTGTCGTAAAGGCCAACAGCGCGATTGCGCCAAAGGGAATGGCCGTCCATAGAATCCAGGGACGAAACTTGCCCCATCTGGTGTTGGTGCGGTCGGCAATAGCACCCATGAACAGGTTGAATACCGCGCCAATGATCCCACCCGTCAACATCACGAGACTGGCTTTGTCGGCGGGTATCTTATAAATATCCGTATAAAAAAAAGCGAGAAAGGCCATCAGGGTTTGAAAGATCAGGTTGGCGGCCAGGTCGCCCAGGCTGTAACCTACTTTCTCCAGCACCGAGAGCTTCTGTGTAGCGGTATGTTGACTCATATTCAGTATTCGTGGTGATCAATCAGGTGCTTCAGGTTATCGTTTAAAGTTTTTACCGGTTGCAATTACGCGATGGAATGCTGGTTTGGGTTGGCATTGGCGGTCAAACAAAAGCGGATGATTGGTACGTCCGCGCACGGGCCAGCCGTTGAGCCAGCTTTGTCCATCATGCACTCCCCAGAATGTTACGCGATCAATTTTGTCGCGATGCTTGAGGAATAATTGAAAAAGCGCTGCATAATCGTTGGCCAGTTGTGCCTGCACCGAATCGGGAAGACCGGCGGTATAGGGGTTCAGACTTGGGTCACCCTGCAAGCCCTGGTTTACATCGGCACCGGTGAAATTGCGTGGCAGCACTTCAATATCCAGTTCTGTGAAAGACACTTTGATACCCAATGCTGCATATTCCAGTATGCTTTCTTCAATATGTTGAAGTGGTACTTTGCCCAGGTGCCAGTGGCCCTGTATGCCCACTCCGTCAATACGTACGCCGGCATCCTGAATTTTTTTAATAATGCGAATGGCACCAGCCCTTTTGGCGGGTTGCTCATTGTTGTAATCGTTATAATAAAGTTCCGTGCCGGGCGATGCTTCGGCGGCCAGGCGGAAAGCTTCGGTTACAAAATCCTCGCCCAGGTGTTTCAGGAATACAGATTGGCGCATGGTTCCATCTTCATTCAGGGCTTCATTTACCACATCCCAGGAAGCGACCTTGCCTTTGTAGCGACCCGCCACGGTGTTGATATGATTGGTGAAGAAAAGACGGAAGGAGTCAGCGCTTTGAATCTGCCGGGCATAAGCGGGCAACTGGCTATGCCAGATCAGGGTATGCCCATTGATCTGAATATTGTTTTTATTGCCGTATTCAATCAACTTATCGGCAGCGGTAAAATTGTACTGGTCCCAGGCGGGGTGAATAATTTCCGCCTTCATGATATTTTCAGGGGTGGCGGCATTAAACTGTTGGGGTACCAAAACTTTAGCCCCCGGATCCTGTTCGTTTATTTGCCTTTCGCTAAGAGCGGTGCCTATGAGAAAGTCGGCTTTGTAAACATCCTTGAGTGAGGGAAGCGCCTCTTCAGTTGCTGTCTTCTCGTCGCTGGAGCAACCTAGCACCAGCAAGAGTGAGAGGGCGGGTAGCCACATGGATTGCAGTAGGGGTTTCATTTCGTTGTTTTTTTCGTTTGATGAATGGTTTCAGGTGGTCCCAGATAGCTGGGTTGGTTATTGCCAAAATCGAGCACCAGTTTCTGCAGCACCACGGCAGGGTCTACCACCCAGAAACGGACGGTATGTTTGCCGGGTTTGGTTATCTGGTGACGGGTGGTCTTGATAATGATGTTTTCAGCGACCCATTTATTCCAGATTCCGGTGCCTGTATTTTTATCTTCTTTATTTATACTCAGGATCTGTGGTTCCTCATCGTCTACCGAGATAGCATATTGCAGCCCCTCTGGCTGGTTATGCAGGTTGAGGGTAGGGGAGAAATATGCATGGATGCTGAACTCGCCTTCGCTAAAAGTGTAAATGTCGTAAGCAACATGTGCCAAAGCTTTCCCTGGTTGTTGGGCCGGCGCTGTTACCGGAAATGCGGTGATGGCGGAGCCGGTGCGGCCATGGTCGGGCAACAGTTTCCATTCAATACCACTGGCATTCACGAGCCGCGTATAGTGACCGGCTTCTATCGACACACCTCTCTGCGAACTTTCGTAAAAAACATTTCCTTTTGCTTCAGCGGGTATGGCGGCTTTACGCTCCGGCTGATCTTCCACTGCTGGTTGCGTCCGCACGGAGTCGGGCGAAAGGTATTTCACGGCTGGCATGCGCTGTACCGGTGGCTGCTGCCAGTAGGTATATCCAATATGCGTCTGACTCATCATATGGTTCCATTTGCCATTGCCCAATTGATGATAAGCAATCGTGATCAATGAATCCTGCGCATATAATTGTTTCACTCTTTCCGCATGCTTATTCGCGGCGGCTGAACCGCGCTCATAAGCACGCTGATTAAGCGCCACTTCATAATACATTTCATACAGGTTAGCCGAAGCCCAAATCGGATGAAGGATGAGCTGGAAATAAACATCCTGCTGATCGGCGGGTAATTTTTCTTTTAACGTATTGGCGCGTTTCAGCAATTGCTGATACTCGTTTACTACGCTTGTCCATTCACCATAATTAAAGCTGTAAGTGCGTGCGTCGAGCAACTCCGGCTTACGGCGGCTATTGTATTTGGCATAGAGGCTGAGCAGGCTGGCTGCTTCTTCGGCATGTTTTGCGCCAAACTGCCGGGAGGCCCAGTCCACCGACCAGGGCATGATGTCGTCCGCATCAATAGCTTCCGGATCCCATGCATAGTCGAGAAAGAAGCTGATGGGGAATTCCATGGGTTTGATATCACCCACGTTTACGATCCATATCTGTTTCATATCAAATTCCCAGGCCAGGTGCATCTGTTCCCATATTCTTGGGAGGGGATTGGTGTTGATCCATTTATAGTTGCGGGGACCGCCCACATAATCGAAATGGTAATAGATGCCGTAGCCACCCGCGCGGGTGGATGCTTTGGGGTCGGCTACCCGGCGGATATTTCCCCAGTTGTCATCGGCAATCAGCAGGGTTACATCATCGGGCACGCGCATGCCCTTATCGTAGTAATCCTGCACTTCTTTGTAGAGTGCCCAAAGTTGTGGAGTGGCCGATGCGACCTTGCCCGTAACGGCTTCAATGATATTGCGCTGATCCTCTACAATTTTCTCGAGCAGGCTGGTGGCTGTTTCGCGCGACATGGGCTCGTCACCATCCCCACGCATACCTACGGTTACTATCTTTTCATTGCTGGCTCGTTCCATGCCGCCTTTCCAGAATTCGCGGAGGCGCGCCTGGTTTTGGTTATAGTCCCAGGGGCCTTCACCATATTTACGCCATTCCGCATGCGCCCGCATCAAAGGTTCGTGGTGAGATGTGCCGATTACGATCCCATACTCTTCGGCCACGCGGCGGTTGAGAGAATCATCGTCATAAAAAGCATTGCCCCACATGGCAGGCCAGATATAATTACCCTTGAGCCGGAGGATTAATTCAAATACTTTCGCATAGAACCGGTGATTGAATCCCCCGAATTTCTCCCTTGTCCATCCTGATAGCGCCGGCGCCTCATCGTTGATAAAAATGCCGCGGTATTTTACTTTAGGCGCGTCCTCCATCCGGGCATTGCTTCTTATATAAATTGCTTTATGGGTTTGAATGGGAACATCGGCCCACCAGTACCAGGGCGATACTCCCATTTGTTTCGAGAGTTCGAAAACGCCATAAGCCAATCCCCTTCTGTCGTTACCGGCAACAACTATCGCCTGGTCAATGCCGGGGAAGGGCTTCGCTACGGTTTGTATAAGGTAGGACTCCCATTTTCTTTTTTCAGCAGGCCAGGCGATAATTTTTTTATCCAACAGTTCCCGGAGCCAGGGCGATTGTTCCGGCGTACCCATCAGGATCAGGGTATTGGCCTTTTTCGGAATCACTGTTGTGATGGGTGCTTTAAAATCCGTTACGGCCTGCAGATCCTGTTGCAAAAAGCGGGCAGCCAGTTGCACCAACTGTTCTTCCTGTGGGTGCACGCATAGCTGCGCTTCGTCCAACCTGAAATGGTTGGCGGCAGGTTGAAAGCCAATAATGGGCTGGGCCGAGAGTACTGTTATATACAGCAGGCCACCCAGCAGGAGCAGGGTCCTTATCATATGCGTTCAATTAGAATCCAATACTATTGCCACCATCTACGGGCAGTATTACTCCCGTGATGTAGCGCGCGGCATCACTGGCCAGGAAACCGGCAGCTTCGCCAATGTCCTCCGGTTGTCCCATCACACCCATGGGCGTGCGGGCAAAAACCCGGGCCTTCCGATCGGGGTCGGAATCCAGCGCTTTGGCCGTCATGTCGGAATAAATAAAACCCGGCGCGATGGCATTCACCCGAATACCCATGGGCGAAAGTTCCACCGCCATAGCCCGCGTAAGGCCATCAATCGCGCTCTTGCTGGCCGAGTAAGCAATTACTTTGGGTAAGCCATATTGCGCGGCCATGGAGCTGATGTTGATGATGGAACCGCTGCGATGCTTCAACATATCTTTCACCACTTCGCGGCTCAGGGCAAATACAGCATTCAGGTTGGTTGTAAGAATCAGCTCAAACTCCTCATCCGTTACTTCCGCAAAATCCTTTTTCTGGTTGATCCCGGCATTGTTGACCAGAATATCAATACGACCATATTCATCCACCAGCTTTTGTACAAATCCCGGTATGGCCTTCAAATCACTTAGGTCGATAGATACGGCCGTGGCAAGTTCACCCAGTGCCGCTTTGGCCTGGTTCAACTTATCCTGGTTTCGTCCGGCGATGATGGTACGATAGCCCTGCTTTACAAATTTTTGTGCGATGGCGAAGCCAAGCCCGGAACCTCCTCCGGTAACCAGGGCTGTCTGTGTTGTTGGTTGCGACATATAATACGGTTATGCCTTTCTCAGATGCCGGGGGCAAAGGGGAAACGCAGTTTCATGTAATAATCTAATGTTTTGGTCGGCTGTGGATATTGGACAGGTATGGGTTTATGGCTGAATTGCGAAAAATAGAGCAGGCAGGCTTCGCGCCACCAGATGGCTTCATCGTGTTGTACTTCGAACAACATCAACACCTGCCGGAAGCGTTGCTCATCCACATAGGGCTGCAATGCTTTCCATTCCTGCTGCATTTCTTTTACCGCTTTTTCTCCGGCATAATATTCATGGCAAAGTTCTTCCCAAAGTGTGCGGCCCGAACGCATGCGAAAGTCCCAGGGTACATGATGAAACCATAGCAGGAATTTTTCATCGCAGGTTTTCGGGTTCTCCCATTGCTTTCTGGCTTCGGGATGGTATTGCGCCAGGGCATTACTGCCCGTGTTGCTTCTGTTGAAGCCAATGCCCAGACTATCGGCTTTATGGTAATAGACCGGATTCCATTCCGGACGGTTCAAATAGCTTACCCAGGGAGCCGGCCCATAGTGGTGGCTGGTACCCATGATATGATGCAAACCCAGGGGGTTGGAAAACCGCACCAGCACTTCGCGGCTCTCCAGTAAAATTTTTTGCGCTCCCTGCAGGAACACAGGATGATGTGAATAGGTCATGCGCAACCATTCATTCGCAATGGCTTCGCTGCTGAGTTGATGATCCCAGGCCAGCCGGCCCAGGGCATACCAATTGGCCTGCGCCATGGGGTGACCCGTCCAGTTGATGTCGTTGCCAATATTTGCAACTCCGGCCATGCCGGTAAGCGAATGGCCATAAGTGCTGCCATCAATTCGTTTGGCCACGGTGCTGCCCCTGCCTTTGGAATAGGTATCGCTGTCGAGGCATTCCTTGAAGAGTGGTGCCAGGTACACCAGGTTAGTAGCCTGTCCCAGGTATTCCTGCGTTACCTGAAACTCCATCATCAGCGAAGTAGACGGCATGGCGCCAAACATCGGATGAAAGGGTTCACGGGGCATGAAGTCGATGGCGCCATTTTTTACCTGTACCATTACGTTATCCCGAAACTTTCCATCGAGTGGCACAAATTCATCATAGGCCTGCTTATGCCGGTCGTCGGGATTTTTATCGCTATACACAAAAGCCCGCCACATCACGATGCCTTTGTAAGGTGCTACAATGTCGGCCAGCATATTGGCGCCATCAGCATGGGTTCGCTTATAATCCTGTGGGCCCGGTTGGCCTTCGCTATTGGCTTTTACCAAAAAGCCACCAAAGTCAGGCACATAAGAATAAATCTCTTTCACTTTGGCGGCCCACCAGGCTTGCACGCCCGCATCCAGGGGATCAGCCGTTTTAAGTTTACCCAGTTCAATGGGTGCGCTGAAACGTGCGGTGAGATATACTTTAATGCCATAGGGCCTGAACAAATCCGCGAGTGCTTTTACTTTTTCAAGATAGGCCGGTGTAAGTATGGTCGCATTGGCATTTACATTGGTCAGCACGGTGCCGTTGATGCCGATTGAGGCGTTGGCCCTGGCATAATCGGTGTAACGCGGATCCAGGTACACCGGAAGTCTGTGCCAGTCCCAGATGGAGAAACCCGCATAGCCTCTTTCCACCGTTCTATCCAAATTATCCCAATGGTTAAGCATCCGCAATTTTATACGTGGTGCCGAAACCAGCGAAAGGGCGTGAATGGGTTCACCCGTTTGCAGGAGACGCAAAAAATGAAAGCTGCCATAGAGCGCACCAATTTCAGTGTTGGCCGCGATCAGGATGCAGGAGCCCCCGGCGTTTTTGCGGGTGCGGATTACAAAACCTTCCTCGCCGGCTTTGGCCAGTTCTGCCTGTAGCCCCGCATCCCGAATAATGGAGGAGTTACCGCTGGTGCCGATTACGACAGTGCCGTCAGCTACTCGACCACCCTCCCTGGTTTCGGAAATATTTTCTTGGAGCATACCCCGCAGACCGCGTATTAGTTCTGCGCGAATGATTCCGCTCGTAGCGGTATTGCCGGCGACAATAAAGCTTTTTATTTGCGTGCGATAGGCGGCTGCGGTTTTGGCATCCTCAATCGTTTTGTAGCGAAGCCAGAGATCATAACCATCCTCAGCCCTGCAAAGGGATACAAAGGTGAGCAGCCAGCAAAGCGCGATCATTTTTTTCATAATGGCAATCGATAAAGCGTTATTCAGCGGGCTTTCGGAGCGATGATTCGCGAATCACCAGCTCTGAGCGCACAACGATCGTTTGGGTTTTTTGTATTTGCTCCACACCATTCAAGTGGTTGAGCAGGTGGCGGCCCGCAATTTCGCCCAGGTCAAAGCCAGGATAATCAACGGTTGAAAGCCGCGGCGTAATCAGGGTGCCAATGGCATCGTTGTTGAAGCCGATAATGGCAATATCTTCGGGAATGCGGATGCCATGGTCCTGCAGGGTTTTCATGCAGGCGGCGGCGGTAAAATCATTGGCCGCGAAAATGCCATCGGGCATGGGATCCATTTTAAGAATCTGCAAGGCTGCTTCCGAACCGTTTTGCTCTCCCAGGTCGTGCACCAGCACTCTTTCCTGAGCAAATGGTATGTTATTGTCGAATAAAGCATCGCGGTAGCCCCGGAAGCGCTGCGAATACACGTTTCGTTTCAGGTTGGGGGTAATTAATACAATCCGCTGGCAACCCTGCTCTATCAGGTGGCTTGTTGCCTGGTAGCCGCATTTGTAGTTGTCGATCACCACCTTGGTATAATCGCAGCTTTCTTCCACCCGGTCGAAAAAGATGAGGGGGATGCCCTTTTCTTCAAAAACGCGGAAATGGTCGAGGTTATCGGTATCAAAAGCGAGGGAGGCGATGAGGCCATCCACCCTTTTATGAAAAAGGTTGAGGGCGTTGGCGGCCTCCTTGGTGCCGGATTCGGCAGAATGGGCGATCAGCAGATCATACCCCATTTCGGATGTTACTTTTTCGATGCCGGCGATAACGGAAGCGACGAAATTACTGTTGAGCCGGTGCACCAGTACCCCGATGGTATTGGATCGCTGCCGCCTGAGGCCGCTGGCAAAACTATTGTGGCGGTAACCCAGCTCCCGGGCCGCATCCTGTATTCGTTTGCGGGTGGGTTTACTAATAGAGGGATGATCGTTCAGCCCACGGCTCACCGTGGCGGAACTCACCGCCAGTTTCTGCGCTATATCATAGATGGTTACCTCTTTTTTCGGCTTCATTTCTGCAATCGGTTGCTTAAAAGTCGCAAAAAAAACGATTCAGGATGCACGGCTTATCAATTTTTTTTCCTGTGAGCAGCGAGCTGGCTCCACAATTCCGTGCTGGTCAACCCCATTTTGACGCCAAATTTCAAAAAATTTTTTGCAATCGGTTGCAACTTTTTAAAATTTCCCTACATTCGTTCTGCGTATGGGTCGAAGCCCCATACGCAGAACGGTTAACGTAGAACGTACTACGTAATACGTACAACTTAAATTCAACTTGGTAGTTCTTATAGCAATCGTCACGGAGGGATGATTCTTCGTCCTTCCTTTTTTTCTTATTTTGAAAGAAAACCGGGAACATGTTGTTATTAGGAATCGATTTGGGAACTTCTTCCGTTAAAGTATCGGTAGTGGATGCGGATACGCAGCAACTGCTTGCTTCTGCAAGCTGGCCTGAAACGGAGGCACCCATCTATTCCCCCGCCCCGGGCTGGGCGGAGCAAAATCCCGAGAACTGGTGGGACTATGTGCAGACGGCTATATTGAAATGCCATGCCGGGGGACAGTACGATCCCCGCCATATCGCCGCTATCGGCATCGCTTACCAGATGCACGGACTGGTTCTTACCAATCCCGCCGGGCAAAGTATCCGCAATAGTATTATATGGTGCGACAGCCGGGCGGTCAGCATCGGCGACAAGGCTTACCAGGATTTGGGTGAACGCTATTGCCAAACGCACCTGCTCAATTCACCTGGAAATTTTACCGCATCAAAACTTTATTGGGTTCAGCAACATGAACCTTTTGTGTATAACCGCATTCACCAGTTTATGCTGCCCGGCGATTTTATAGCATTGCGGCTTACCGGTGAAGCGAGTACTACCTCCTCCGCGCTTTCTGAGGGAATCATGTGGGATTTTCAGGAGGACGCTATTGCAAGACCGGTCCTTGATTATTATGGACTGGATGCGCAAAAGATTCCGCGGCTGGCTCCTGTTTTTTCTATTCATGGTACCATAATCCAGGCGGTAGCGGAAAAACTTTCATTGAAGCCGGGCATCCCCGTATCTTATAAGGCAGGCGATCAACCCAACAATGCATTAGCCCTGAATGTGCTCCAACCCGGCGAAGTAGCGGCCACTGCCGGAACTTCGGGTGTGATATATGCCGTGACGGATCAGCCAGAATCGGATCCGCAGTCGCGCGTCAACAGTTTTGTGCACGTAAACCACCATCCCGACGCGGCGCGTATTGGCGTGCTGCTTTGCATCAATGGCGTGGGGATTATGAACAAATGGGTTCGGGAGCTGACCAGGACCGATGTTTCGTACGACAAGATGAACCAGATGGCCGCATCGGTACCGGAAGCATCGGAAGGACTATTGGCCATACCTTTTGGTAATGGAGCCGAGAGGATGCTGGGTAACCGGATGCCGGGCGCAAGATTTTTGGGTATTGACCTCAACAAACACCAGTTTGCCCATATGGCCCGCGCCACACAGGAAGGTATCGCCTTCGCATTCCGGTATGGATTGGATATTATGCGGGAAAATGGAATGCATATAGACCTGGTGCGTGCCGGCCGCGCCAATCTTTTCCTGAGCGATGTGTTTACCCAGAGTTTTGCTTCCATCAACAACCTCGCTGTGGAGTTTTACGAAGGCGACGGAAGCTTTGGCGCCGCGCTGGGTGCGGCTGTGGGAGCGGGTATCTATAAAGATGTGCATGAAATGGGCAGTAAACGGCAGCCTGTTCGTATATTGGAACCCACCGTATCGGGCAAACTCGAATCTAATTACCAGCAATGGAAAACGGCCTTGCTGGATAGCTTACGCAAAATGGAAGAGCAGCGGGAACTGGTTTCCGATGTTTCCTGATTTAATAATTCATCAAAACTGCAATAAGTAATGGCCATCACACTGGGACAGAAAGAATATTTTAAGGGAATTGGTACAATAAATTATGAAGGACCCCAATCCGATAATCCATTAGCTTTTCGTTGGTATGATGCCGACAAACAGGTTGCCGGCCGCAGCATGCGCGACTGGCTGCGATTTGCCTGTGCTTATTGGCATTCCTTCAACGGAAGTGGCGCTGATCCGTTTGGGGAGCCCACGCATATTTTCCCCTGGGATGAAAGCAAGGATCCTTTGCAGCGCGCCCGCGACAAAGCCGATGCGGCTTTTGAGTTTATAACCAAAATGGGTTTGCCTTATTATTGTTTTCATGATGTGGATGTGGTGGATTATGGTAACGATGTGGCCGAGAACGAAAGCCGTTTACAGGCTTCCGCAGAGTACCTGAAAGAAAAACAAAAGGCCAGCGGGGTAAAATTGCTTTGGGGAACCGCCAATCTTTTTTCCCATCGCCGGTATATGAATGGCGCAGCCACCAATCCCGATTTCCATGTGCTGGCGCATGCGGGCGCGCAGGTGAAAGCCGCACTTGATGCCACCATTAGCCTCGGCGGTGAGAACTATGTTTTCTGGGGTGGAAGGGAAGGCTATATGAGTTTGCTCAACACCGATATGAAGCGGGAGAAGGAACACCTCGCGCGCTTTTTGCATACAGCCAAGGATTATGCACGCAGAAATGGTTTCAAAGGAAAATTCTTTATTGAACCCAAACCTTGCGAACCCAGCAAACATCAGTACGACTACGATAGCGAAACCGTGATCGGTTTTCTGCGGCAGCACGATCTGCTGAATGATTTCAGCCTGAATATTGAAGTGAACCATGCAACACTTGCCGGGCATACTTTCCAACATGAGTTGCAGGTGGCTGCAGATGCCGGACTACTGGGCAGCATCGATGCTAACCGTGGCGACTATCAGAATGGCTGGGATACCGATCAGTTTCCGAATAATGTTCCCGAATTAACAGAAGCCATGCTGATCATCCTTGAGGCAGGCGGATTTGCCGGCGGCGGCATTAATTTCGATGCCAAGGTTCGCCGCAACAGCACCGATATGGAAGACCTTTTTTATGCGCATATCGGCGGCATGGATGCATTTGCCCGGGCGCTGATAACCGCCGATGCGGTAATAAGCCGCTCCGATTACAGCAAGATCCGCAAAGACCGCTATGCATCCTTCGACCAGGGCGAAGGCCGGTCATTTGAAGAAGGAAAAATGAGTCTCGAAGACCTGCGTAATTATGCGGCGAAAAACGGAGAACCGGCCGTGCGCAGTGGTAAACAGGAATTATTGGAGAATATTTTGAACAATCATCTTTAACTTTAGGCCAACTATAGAACCAGGGGCGTCTTCACTTCCAGGAGTAAGGCGCCTTTATTTTTATCTGCTTGTGCTATGAATACATTACAAACTGCCGACTGGATTGTATTGGCCGCGTATTTTGCCGTGCTCCTGCTTATAGCATGGTGGGTCATCCGCAAGAAGAATAATACTACAGAAGAATATTTTCTCGCCGGCCGCAATGTAGGCTGGTTTGTAATCGGCGCTTCCATCTTCGCTTCCAATATCGGATCTGAACACGTGGTGGGACTGGCGGGCACCGGCGCAGAGTCGGGAATGCCCATGGCCCATTATGAGCTGCATGCCTGGATCGTATTGCTGCTGGGCTGGTTCTTTCTGCCTTTCTATATGCGTAGTGGCGCTTTCACCATGCCGGAGTTTTTGGAAAAACGTTTCGACAGTCAGTCGCGCTGGTTTCTGTCATTGTTCAGTATAGCGGGATACGTGCTCACCAAGGTTTCGGTTACCATTTATGCCGGTGGGGTGGTGGTATCGGAACTGCTGGGTATCGATTTTTTCCAGGGCGCTATTGCCATAGTGCTGGTTACCGGTCTCTATACAATCCTGGGTGGTATGCGCGCTGTTGTATACACCGAGGCTTTTCAAACCGTGATCTTGTTGTTGGGAGCAACCGTCATCACCATCATGGGATTGAATGCCGTGGGTGGTTGGGATGAACTGAAAGCGACAGCGGGCAGCGAGCATTTCAATATGTGGCGGCCTGCTTCCGATCCGGATTTTCCCTGGACAGGCATGCTAATTGGCGGCACCATCGTTGGCATCTGGTACTGGTGTACGGATCAGTATATCGTGCAGCGAACCCTGTCGGCGCACAATATTACCATAGGAAGAAGGGGTGCCATCTTCGGAGCCTTTCTGAAGCTTACACCCATTTTTATATTCCTGGTGCCCGGTATCATCGCTTTTGCTTTGAAGCAAAAGGGCATGATCCAGTATGAGAAAAGCGACCAGGTATTTCCCACCCTGGTACAGTACCTGTTACCCGCGGGGTTGAAAGGGTTGGTGGCCGGTGGATTGATGGCAGCCCTGATGAGTTCGCTTGCTTCGGTATTCAATTCCGCATCCACCTTGTTTACTGTAGATATTTTCAAGAAGATGAAACCCGAAGCTCCCGAGAAAGAACTGGTACGTGCGGGTCGTATAGCCACCGCCGTAATCGTGGTGCTTGGCATGCTCTGGATTCCGATCATGCAAAAAATTGGAGGCGGTGTGCTTTATCAATACCTGCAGAATGTGCAGGCCTATATAGCTCCGCCGATTACCGCCGTATTCCTGTTGGGTATTTTGTGGAAGCGTGTGAATGCGAAAGGCGCTATAGCCACTTTATTGTTTGGTTTGGTGATGGCGACGCTCCGGATCATTTGTGAGCTGGTGTTTTTGGAGAATGGTAAGCTGCCGGCGGGCGAAACCAATCTTTTCGCCCAGTTTGCCGCTATCAATTTTGCGCATATGGCCATCTATATGTTTGTTGGGTGTGTGTTGGTTTGCAGTATAGTGAGCCTGAGCACCGCCAAACCATCCCTGGAACAAATTAAGGGCCTTACCATTGGTACCCTGAGCGCTGAGCAAAAAGCGGAAGCAAGGGCCAGTTATAGCAAGTGGGATCTTATATTCTCAGTGCTGTTGGTAGCGATTGTGATAGCAGTGTTGGTGTATTTTAGAGGTTGAATGGTTTAGCGTTTAGAGTTTAAGGTTTAAGAGATATTGAGGGATATTGGCTTTACGTTGCGGTCTTTGCGAATTCTTTGCGTTCGTTGCGGTAAAACCTCTCGGCTTGTCAACATCTTCAAATGCGTGAAGACTTCACCGCAACGGACGCAAAGAATTCGCAAAGACCGCGACGACAGGATCAGAGTAATAAGCGCTATTGGGTTAGCTTTTTGAATCAATTCCTGGCTACAACATTGTAACACGCTAAAAAAGTCGAAACTCTCCAATGTAATCATTTATCTGCGTTCATCTGCGAAAAAAAATCTGCGAAAATCTGCGGGAAATCTCGCCTGAACTTTGAACAGGTTTAAAGTGCTGAATTTTTTCCCGCAGATTTTCGCAGATTCCTACGCAGAATACGCAGATTCTTTTACTTCAATCCTACTTACAACTCCCTACTTACAACTTACTACTCACTACTCCCAGGTACATTTCCCTTTCCCGTAAAAACTGCTTCGGCGAAATATCCATCCACGACCTGAATTCGCGGATAAAATGGGATTGATCGGAAAAATTGAATTCGTAGCTTAGTTCGGTCAGGCTAAGTGATTGTCCACGCATGTATTGATGTATCTGGTTGAGGCGGGCAATACGCCAGTAGTCCTGCATACTAATACCAAACTCTTCCCTGAACTTTCTTTGCAACTGTCGTCGGCTAAGAGGAATCTGATTCAGATTTTGAAAACAGGCACGCAGATCGGTGGCATAAAGACGAATCTGCCGCATCGCCAGGGCCGGAAGATTGGGTTCTTGTTGTAAGCGGCAATAGCGCTCCAGCAGGTACTGATTAACCGTCTTTAAGCGTTCTTCATCATTATCTGCCATTTGCAGGACCTGCGCCAGTCGTTTCGACAATTCTCCTGCGGCTTCCCCATCTGCATACTGATCAAGGAGCTTGGAGGCGGGAATTTGAAGAAGCTGGCCCAGGCCTTCCGGATGAAAGCGAACGGCGAATACAGGTACCGCAGTTTCAAAACTTACCAGGTAGGTTTCCCTTTGCAGGCCAATAACGACGGATCTGCCCGTGTCGGAAATATGGCCGTGTTGTTGTAGACGACATGATCTATCCTCCAGGTGTAATATCCACTCTATATAACCATTGGGCACAACCGTATAAGGGGCCTGGTATCCGGTGGATGGAAAGCGGGCTGTCCAGTAGCATTGCACATAAGGGCGCAATCGCTTATCGGGTGCTATTTCAGAGATAAATGACAATGGATACCTGATAAATACCGGCGCTCCGATATTATTTCGGAGCGGCCGGTAATCATTTTAATAGAAATTAGTTGTTCATCAAATCGCGTGTATTCACGCGGTTGGAGTGCAGCGGGAGCCAGCTTTGTTCAAACTCAGCCACTATTTGATTGGCACCACCAAAAACGCCCAATACCCTGGCACGGCCATTGCCTTTATTGCGCAGGTTGTGGGGTTCCCTTTCGGGCACCAGGATGATATCGCCGGCCCGGGCGCTGCTTAGCTGTCCATTCACTTCCGCTTCCAGCTCACCTTCAAGTACTACCAGCAGTTCCTCTGCGGAATCAATATGCCTTCCCAGTTCGCGACCCGGCTCCAGTTCAAAATAAACGGTCGCCAGTTGCTGGGTTCCCTGTGCGCCAAACAGAGGAAAAGTTGCGCGACATTGCTGCAGCGGATTTTCCACACCGGTAAATTCCTGCAGCTCGAGTTCATTCAGATTTACTTGTACCATAGTTTTTGATTTTGAGGCAAAACTATTAGGGGTGGATAGCGCAAAATTGTATTCTGACGACATTTGGCAAATTTGCGAATAGATGATGGGGTGGGGAGTAACCGAAAGTGGGGAGTAGTAAGTAGTAAGTAGTAAGTAGTAAGTAGTAAGTAGGGAGTAGTAAGTAGTAAAGGGAGATCTATTGATTCCTGCGATATTATTTAAGGTAACTCTTCACACTTAAGCAGTGCTATTTGTGCTTGAGTGCTAAAGGATCAGACATTGGGTTTGATTGAGATAGGCAATATTGGGGTGTTGGGAAATGTGGATTGCTTTCAGAAAAAATCTGCGCAAATCTGCGTTGTAATCTGCGCAAATCTGCGGGAAAACTCTGCTGAGCGCTGAACCTGATTAAAGGGCAGAAGTATTTCCCGCAGATTTGCGCAGATTTTTTTCGCAGATGAACGCAGATAAATGGGTTATTCATAAACCTTTATCCTTCCAAAATTACACCAGCGGCAAGACGGGTCCGGCAAATTTTTGCTTTTTTCTCTGCAAATTTGCTCATGCCCAAGTTCTACCTATGCTGCCTGTTGCTGATTTTGTCCGGCGATTCCAGGATGCTCGCGCAATCTGTGTCCGCAAGATTGCAGGTGATTAATGCCTCCACCAAACAGCCCCTCCCTCATACAACTGTGTACAGCCCTGATTACAGTTTTGTGGTGACCGCGGATGAGAACGGGCAGGTTCTGCTGACTGCGCTGCCCGCTTCTGTCAGGCAGTTGGTGATTAGTAGTGTGGGCTTTCGTAACGATACCCTTTCGCTGCCAGTAGGTGAAGGTCTGCTGATTCGGGCTCTGGAGCCGGGCCTTACTTCCTTAAGCGAAGTGATCGTGAATGCCGCCAGTTCAAGAGGTGTTTTTCACAGCATTAGCGATCTCGATATTCATCTGCGTCCAATTACTAACTCACAGGATATTTTGCGAATGGTACCGGGGCTTTTTATTGGTCAGCATGCGGGTGGCGGCAAGGCCGAGCAGATCTTCCTTCGCGGATTCGATATTGATCATGGCACCGATATCCGCATTACGGTGGACGGCATGCCGGTAAATATGGTAAGCCATGCGCACGGACAGGGTTATGCCGATCTGCATTTTCTGATTCCCGAGCTGATCGAGAAAGTGAATTTTGATAAAGGACCTTATTTCGCAAGGCAGGGCAATTTCGCCACGGCCGGTTATGTGGAATTTCAGACCCGCAACCAGCTCGAGCGGAGCTTTGCCAGGCTGGAAGGCGGACAATTCACCACCCTGAGTGCCGTAACGGGCATCAACCTGCTTTCCGAAGCACAGCGACAAAAAGCGCAAAACCTTTATGTGGCCGGAGAATATTCATATACGGATGGATATTTCGACAGCCCGCAGGCATTTAACCGGCTGAATGCTTTGCTGAAATACCATGGCAAAACAGGAGAACGTTCCTATCTCACCGCTTATGCCTCCGCATTTCACAGTAAATGGAATGCCAGCGGGCAAATACCGGACCGTGCCGTTAAAGATGGCAGCATTGGCTGGTACGGAGCCATTGATGATACGGAGGGAGGAAGCACCAGTCGTTATAACCTTAATATATCCACTTTACACTATCTGTCGCCGGCGGCAACCCTGCGCAATCGCGTTTATTTTTCGCGGTACGATTTTGAGTTGTATTCCAATTTCACTTTTTTTCTGAACGATCCCGTGAATGGGGACCAGATCAGGCAGAAGGAGAGCCGCGATCTTACCGGGTTTGAGTTGGATTATGCCTGGCAGCACCGGCTGGCGGGGAAATCTGCATCGCTTGAGGCGGGTACTCAATGGCGGCACGATCGTACCCGCCGTACGGAACTGAGCCGGACCCGCAACAGGGATGAGCTGCTGGAGCCCATTATGCTGGGAGATATTACCGAGACCAACGCGGGATTTTATCTGAAGGAGAAATTCCAACCCAACCGACACTGGACGATTAGTGCCGGCCTTCGGGGCGACCAGTTCTGGAATCGTTATCTCGACCGGCTGAACGGAACCGTGGGTCAGTCACAATCATTTCTGCTAAGTCCAAAGCTGAGTCTGCAATACCGGGCCAGCGAAAAATGGCAGCTTTACTGGCATACCGGCCAGGGACTGCATAGCAACGATACCCGTGTGGCGGTGCAGCAGGATGGCAGGCGGGTGGTGACCCCGGCCCGCGGCACCGATATTGGCGGTATCTTTAAGCCATCTTCCAAACTGTTGTTGCAAACAGCATTCTGGTTTTTATGGTTGCAGCAGGAATTCATTTATGTAGGCGACGAAGGCGTGGTGGAAGCCGGTGGCCGTACCCGGCGAATGGGATGGGACCTCGCCCTTCGCTATGAGATGATGCCCAAATGGTTTCTGGATGCGGATATTTCGTTGGCCAATCCCCGTGCATTGGGTGCAGACAAAGAAGAAGCCTATCTACCACTGGCTCCCAGTTTTACCAGTACCGGCGGCATCACGTACCGCCAAACCAAAGGATGGAATGGAAGCCTTCGGTACCGCTATATGGCTTCACGGCCGGCGAATGAAGACAATTCAGTGCGCGCTTCCGCCTATTTCATATTGGATGCGGCTATCAATTATACGCAGCCCAGATGGGAGTTGGGCCTGGCGATTCAGAATGTGCTGAATACAAAATGGAAGGAAACCCAGTTTGATACCGAAAGCCGCCTGCAGGCCGAACCTGCACCGGTAAGCGAAATTCACTTTACACCCGGCACACCGTTTTTTGCGAGGTTGGGTTTTGCGTACTTCTTTAAATGAATAATATTCTCCTATTACAATTAGAAAATGGGTGACTAAAGAATATAATCTCCCATGATAAAGTCAGTGTAGGTAATAATTTTGGTTGATGCGTACTTCTTCAAAACGAGCAAGTCAGCATCACCGGTTATTAAAAAGTCTGCCTTTCCGTCCTTAGCCAGCGCCAACAAAAAATTATCTTTGGGATCTCGGCATACCTCCACCAAAGTATTTACTTCAATAATTTCAATATAAGGTTCAAAAGCTGTCAGCATTTCTTCAAGGGCGTTCATCCCAAAATGCCTTTTGAATTTAGGCTTTTGAATAGTTTCAGCTATTTCCTGGAGTAACTCGTTGCTAAATAGTAAAGAAATTTTGTTTTCGAAAAGAAGCTTGTAGATTCTTGCCATGTTGACCCAGGATTCTTGCATGTTGACCCACCCCTGG